>NZ_JABXKP010000104.1 GCF_017114985.1 Nostoc sp. JL33
CTGTCCTGGGGGAATTACTATGGTGCTCTTTATTTTTTATTTATAAACACCCTCTAAGACATGTGCCTTACAACTGGCTACGCAAAACTAATACGACCAATCCTTGGCAACAAAGAGTTTTCGTAGCATAGTATCTGGACAGAAATACTATAGAATAGGTAAATAACTGTTAAGCGATCGCAAAACAGAAAGTTTGTTGTAGTGAAGTAACGAGAAAAGAGCAAAGAGCCGTGTCAGTTGAAACTATTCAAAAGCCTTCCACAACCCGCAAGCTCGCGCCTCGGTATCGCGTTTTGCTCCATAACGACGACTACAACTCGATGGAGCACGTTGTGCAGTCACTAATAGCGACTGTTCCAAGCCTTACCCAACCCCAAGCTGTGAGCATTATGATGGAAGCCCATACTAACGGGCTAGCTTTAGTCATTACTTGCGCCCTGGAACACGCTGAGTTTTATTGCGAAACATTGATAAGTCACGGTTTAAGTAGCACTATTGAACCTGACGAATAGTCATTAGTCATTGGTCACTTGTACTGAGCGTAGTCGAAGTTAGAGTATTGGCTGGTGACTTACATTGGTATGAAAGAAAACCTTGTCCGTTTAGCTGAACGCCCTGCCCCTATCAGGCTGGGCTGTTTTATTTTGACATTATTGCTGCTATGGTTGCCATTGGCTGCACCAATATACTTACTAGTGCATGATTCAAACTTAGAAAGTATATTGACATTGGTGTTGTTATATGCAGCATTTATTTTTCTCCTGAGATTATGGGGTAAATACGTCTACCAGCAGCCCCAAATTCTGCGGCATTATGGCTTAGTATTCACGCGGCAAAATGGTGTGGATTTATTGCGTGGCCTGGCTATGGGGATAATTAATATTCTGATACTTTTTGGGGTAGAAAATTTATTGGGTTGGTTGGTGTGGCAACAACCGAAAGTTTTTTTGCTGAAAATAATTTTAGAGGGTTTACTTGTTGGCTTGGGTGTTGGATTTGCTGAGGAATTGTTATTCCGAGGCTGGTTGCTAAATGAATTACAACGAGATTACAGTCCGCGTGTGGCACTGTGGACAGATGCAACTGCGTTTGCTACATTGCACTTTATTAAACCCTTGGAGGCAATTATTCATACACTGCCGCAATTTCCAGCTTTAGTACTGCTGGGGTTAACGCAAGTATGGGGAAAGCGTTGGCGGAGGGGACGCTTGGGTTTACCAATTGGTTTACATGGTGGTTTAGTTTGGGGCTACTACATTATTAATGTTGGGGAATTAGTGAAATATTCTGGCCAAGTTCCTGATTGGGTAACTGGTGTGAATAATAATCCCCTACAAGGAGTGATGGGGGTGTTGTTAATGAGTGTACTAGCTTTGTGGATACGAGGAAGGACTGAGCGATCGCTTCATATATGAAAATAAAAAGATTATTAATTATATCAGTTTTATTACTCAGTTTTGTTTCTGGTTGTAAAGATTGTCAGGCTAAAAAAACTTCAAATCCCGCTCATGTGAAGCAGTTGTTAACAACTAAAAAATGTCCCAAGTGTGATTTAGGTGGTGCTGATTTAACAAATGCTGATTTAGCTGGAGCAGATTTAAGAGAAGCCGAACTAACTAATGCTAAATTAGACGGAGCCAATCTACAAGGGGCTGATTTAACTAAAGCTGAACTCAGATGGCGAGATGATGTTGGCGACAAAGGGAAAATGGGTATATCAGAAATAGGTGATGATTACTGTAATGTTACCTATGAGGCTTCATTCAAAGGAGTTAACTTGAGGGGAGCGAAACTTATTCAAACTGACTTATCAAGTTTGGATTTAAGCGAAGCTAATCTGAGTGATGCTGATTTGACTAATGCAAAACTAAACTGGGCAAAACTAAATAAAGTAAATTTAGAAAAAGCTAATTTAAATAGTGCTTCCTTAGAGTCAGCAGGGCTAGATTACGCTAATCTAAAAAAGGCAAATCTACAGGGTGCGAATTTAAGTTTGAGTAGCTTGTATCATGCAAATTTAGAAAAAGCTAATTTAAATAACGCGTCCTTAGAGTCAGCAGAGCTAGATTACGCTAATCTAAAAGAAGCTAACCTTACAAATGCCAATTTAGATCACAGTTCACTTTTAGGTGCAAATCTGCAAAAAACACAGTTGATAAATGCTAATTTGCAAGGAGCTAAACTGAGCGATTATCTTATTGATACTAATCTAAGTGGAGCTAACCTCAGCAGTGCTTCTCTAACAAGTCTTAATTTACAGAAGGTTATCTACGATTCTCATACTATTTGGCGTGGAGCCTCTTATAACGAGTTTACACAGTTCCCTAATGGATTTAATTCTCTAAATGAGCAAATGGAATTTAAAAGGCTTTCTCCTTTTTAATAATTTATTATTTTCTAATATTATTTTAATGAACTTGCTTGTCGCTGGATGTGCTGAGATATATTCACCAGGTAATGAACCACAATATGAGAAAATTGCAGAAGATAATATTATATCTATGATTCAGAATCAAAAAAACTACTTTCCAACCCATAAAACTTTCCTGAAACTAGTTGATAAACCATTAAAATCAAACCCATCTTTTTTCAAAAATGAAAAACGCCAATATTGTTATACGTCTTGAAATAAGTTTTGGATATCTCTTGCTCCATGTAGAACGCGGATAACTTCAATCCCTTGGTTTATAGGGCAGTAGAAAATTAGATAACTCTTTACTGGAAAACTCCGTATATTTGGTATTAAAGAGTCACGCTGTCTTCCCAAGCTGGGATTTTCTGCCAGTATTTTGAGCTTGCTGTCAATGTTTAGCAGAAATTGATCTGCTTTTTCAAAGCTATCATTAGCAATGAAATTCCAAATATCCAATAAATCAGTTTCAGCCAGTGGTCTTTTAAGAATAATCGCCATTAAAGGGATTCAACCTTCTGCCGTTGTTGTTTTGCCTTAGCGATGATTTCATCCATATTTAGAGGCGTAGATTCTCCGCTATCAATCCCTTGCTGAATCTCCTGTCGTAGTTGTGCAAGCCGTATTTCTTTTAGGGTATCCTGCTCCTTGAGAAGCCGCAGACCTTCCCGAATGACTTCAGTCGCGGAAGTATACATCCCGCTTTCAACTTGGGACTGTACCCACTTTTCCAATTCGAGGGTTAGGGAAACGTTCATAAATACTTCAAAACAAGCTGATACTAATCATCCTATCGTTGATAAAAGAAAATAGTCAAATTTGTTATGATCTCACCTACTTAACTGAAGGGTTACTGCCACTTGATGATATTGTGCTTTAATCCTGCCCAATGACCTATCAATACTTCCTAGATACCAACATCATTTCAGATCAAACGCACTCTCCACAACTGTACCCACCACACACGCTTTATTCAAATTAACGCCGCTCAAATTTGCACCTTCTAACTCTGCACAAAGTAAATTCGCTCCTGTCAAATTCGCTCCCGCCAAATTCGCCCCCCGTAAGTCAGCTTCTTCAAGATTTGCTTCACTCAACAACGCCCCTTGCAAATCAGCGCGACTCAAGTCTGCACCTTTGAGATTTGCCCCAGTCAGGTTTGCACCGCGCAAGTCAGCACCCCGAAAGTCAACGCCTTGCAAGTTCACATTCATTAAATTGGCACCACTCAAGAAAGCACCCACCAATGACACATCACTGAGTCTTGCTCCCATTAAGTTAGCGCCACGCAAATTGCTACCCCGCAAGTCAGCGCCGGTTAAATCTGCTTGCATTAGGTTCGCTCCCATCAAGTTAGCCCGCAAGTCAGTTTCTTGGAGGTTGGCTCCCATTAAATTTGCCCCCTCAAAATGCCCACCTTCGAGTTTAGAACCAGCGAAATTAGTGCCGACAAGGGTAGCGCCAGCAAGATTAATCCGGCTTAAATCCAGTCGGGAGAGTTCCTCGTCTTCTAAATTTGCCCCTGGAAGTTGTTTGAGTTTTCCTAATCTAATCGCTTCAATATTCATGTAAAGTAACTATTAATCTCCTCACTGATCTTGCTGTGGCTATCCCATTGGGAATCAAGTATCCAGATGCCGGCGCTGACTTTGGGTGTCATCAACTGTAAGTCGAGTCCCTGTTGTAAACCCATAACTAACAAAGCTAGGGTATCTACAAGTTTAGGGTCAAAGCGGCTAGATTGTTGCTGTTTGCACTCATCTAAAGCTTGAGTAAATATCTTTTCCCGGCTTTGATTTGACGACTTTCGCTGATTTAACCGCCACTGAAAGTCTGCCAATAATGCCAAAATTCTCGATTCTAGGGGAATTTCATCTCCAGCTAAACCTGCTGGTTCCCCTGAACCATTCCACCACTCACTTTGGTGAGTAATAATTTGGGCAACTGCTCGCAGTCGTGGCATGGTTCGCAATACTTGCGCCCCCGGTACTAAGGGACAAGTTAAGGGAGAACTGGGGGCATCTTCTTGGTAGCGTGCCGATATACCGTCAGCGAGTAAGCTTTCTGCTTTCTGTAATGGATCTATGCGATGCAACAAAGCCGCTAGCCGCAACCTTTTAATCTGCCATGCAGGAAGATCCAAAAGCTGGCCGATCGCTTCAGCAAGAACTACTACTTCCGCAGCTGCCATTGGATTGTTGACATCTGCCATATCCATCAGTTGCGCCATTCGCAAAAAGGCTTGGATTTCGTTAGAAACCAAGTTGCGATCTAGGGTTTGTTTCTGAAGCGCTGTGGGGATGGATAAATTATCTTGCCCAGTCTGGAGATAATCTACTACACGGGAGACAACTGCACCCAAATTTTGGGATCTGTCCATTGACGGTACAATTTGCTGTTTATCGGCTGTGAGTTTTTTCGCCAGTTCTGGGTTGTATTTTTTGATGTGAGCGATCGCTATTTCTGCCGTTTCTTGGACTAACTCTGGCTCAAATGTCCACAAGCCATAGAATTTTCGCTCTAAGTCTGATGTCGGTACTCCAGTACTGCCATAATCAGCTTCTGATAATTCTTGACAAATTACCATTGCTGTGTATTTAGGCGATAAAATAATTAAATGCCACTCCTGAGCTACTGGATCGACTGAATCTAATGCCACTAAGTCTACATTTGGTAAAAGGCTTGTGGGATGTTCAGCAAAGCCAGATTCAGCAGCAGCCATAATCACAATTTCGCTGCTGCGCTGGGCGATATCTGCATATCGTTGAGCTTCTTGTAGATACCATTTACCCCGTTGGAAGGCTGAGATGACCAGGGGTTTACCGTCGTCGGTTAAAATATGGTCTTCTAGAGCGTGGCACAGGGCAACTAGGGTATTTTTGTAGTAAACACCGAATCGAATTGGCCTGGTGGTGTGGCGATGGGCTATTTCTAGCTGTTGTAGGATTGAACCTTCTAACATGGGATTGGGTGAAAATAACCGCAGAGGGGGAGTGAGTAGGGCAGGGGCGCAGGTGAGAGACAAAAAGATAAAATTTCCTCTTGTCTGATTGAGCGAATTTTATCAAACAGCTGCTAACTGTTTCTCTTTCGTCTCTATTGGTGCAGAAAGTGCTGCTTCTAAGTCGGCACAACCTAGCTTTTCTTCTAAGATTTTCATGACTTCACGTCCGAAATCGTTAGGGTTTTGTTGCCAAGCTTGCAAGCAGACTTCACCGAAGAATGAACCAAGGGGTTCGGGATTCCAGAGGAGTTTTTTGGCTGTCCACGGCATCAAGCTCATTGGATCATACCCTGGTTTGAGGATGCCTTCTTTAAAAGCGTATTCTTCTAGATGAGTATGGGGTTGTAGTCCAATAAAGAAAATGGCAGGTTCGACTTTATCAGCACCAAAAATCCGTTCTAGTTCGCGGTGGTAGGCGATGGTTTGGCGGATGGTTTCGGGACGTTCGTCAATGACGTTAAAGGAGTAGTTAACGGAAACTAAGTCGTTGAAACCAGCTGCTTTTAAATCGCGGCAGTTTTGCAAGACGTTTCGCAGGTTATACCCCATCCGCATTTTCCGCACGAGTTCTTGAGAACCACTGGTAATCCCAATTTCAAAGTAGTTCATCCCGGTTTTCGCCATCAAGTCGCACAACTGGGGTGTCAAATTGTCGGCTCTAATGTAAGCTGCCCAGTGGATGTCTGTCATACCAGAATCGACGATTTTTTGCAAGAGTTCTATGGCATCGTCGATAAATTTTCTCGCTGGGATGAATTGGGCATCGGTAAACCAGAAGTTGCGAATGCCGCGATCGTATAATTGGCGCATCTCAGCAACTACTTCATCTGCTGGGTTGATGCGTACTTGTTTACCTTCGACAACAGTGTAGACGCAATAACAACAATTGTGAGGACAACCGCGCTTAGTTTGTACACCTATATAAAAGTCTTGCTCTTGCAGGTAAAAGTTAAATTCCGGCCAGATGCTTTCGATATAGTCGTAGTTACAAGCTGTTTTTTCTAGTGGGGTGGGTTGTTCGTGAATTAGCCGTTCCCGTGGTTGAGTTTCTCCGACAACGTAACAGCGTTCATCTCGAAAATCTCTGCCACTTAAAAGTTTTTCTAGCAGGGTTTCGCCTTCACCCACAGAAATAATTGCCCCTTGAGGTAAGCTTTTACCCAACTGTTCATAAAATACACTAACTGCACCACCACCTACAACTACACGAGCATCAGAATTATATTTTTGGGCACGCTTTAAACCGCGTTTGATTAAGCCCTGGTTTTGCCACAATTCTACATAGTAAGCAATGAAGATTCGTAAACCGCCGAATCCACCGCGTAATTTTAATAGAGGATTCTTCGCGTAGTAAAATTCAAAGGCGTTTTGTAGTGGATTACCACCACGCCCGCCAACTGGGGCATAAATTTGAATATCCCGCCAAGAAAATACTAGCAGTGTCGGTTTAAATTCATCGATACAGCGATCTAAGGCGGTAGCATAATCTAAAGGTGGCACTGTTCCCAAATCAAAGATACGCTGTTCGATATTCGGAAACTGTTTGTGGACGTGATCGCTCAGGTAGACAACCCCAATGGGAAAGATAGGGTTACAAGGAAGGCGAACGTAAAGAATTCGATTTTCCATCATGGGTGTTTTGACTTCCATCTTGCCAATCTTTGGGGAAAGCGAGATAAATTCCAGTTTTAAGGCGTGTTTTTGTTTTGGCTGCTCTTAATCTCTGACAATCTTGCTTGACATTGAAGCCGATTATTGATATCAGCGAAACTTTTGTTCACAGATGTATCAATAAAATTGCTTTGCGTACCAAACGCCGGGTATCAAGAGAGGCTTTATGAAGAAATTTTTCATATAGCTTTACGATAACATTGAGTTTATTCATTAAGCGATGATCCCAGGCTTTTAATCGGGGGATAGATGAAACACAAAAATACACCCCTGAACAAGGCTGAAGCTAAGGGGATCTTCACCATATCCGCTCTGTAATTATCTGCCCTCAAGAAGTTAAAGGTTTTTTGCCAGAGATTAAAAACTCAAAGATGTTGACATAGGGTAAAATTTTAGAAAAAGCATAAAAGTTTACAAAGTTTTTATAACCTCAGATATATCTTTAGGTAGAAAAAATCTAGAAAGAGTTAAGTTGGTATTCGCAGTTACAACAACTGGGGATCAGTGGGTGCTAGGCTTGGCTAGTGTAATGTAAAATTGCGGCGTAAAGCTCCTCAGCAGTTATGGCTCAAATATTAGATCCTCTACCACCTGAGCAATCGGGAAAAATTCTCTGCTGCTACATTAATGCCACGAGCAAAATACAGATAGCTCGCATCTCCAATATTCCCAACTGGTACTTTGAAAGGGTTGTTTTTCCTGGACAACGTTTAGTGTTTGAAGCTCCGCGAAAAGCTCAATTGGAGATTCATACAGGGATGATGGCAAGTGCAATTTTATCCGATAAAATTCCGTGCGATCGCCTGATGCTCGACGAACCCAGCGTTTATGAGTTTGATACCGACTCATCAGATGCAAAAGACCCTATTAATACCCAAGCAATAGTGCAGCAAATTAATACAAAAATCGGAGATACTACAAAACCCTTACAAATCGTTGGTTTAGCATCGGTTGATTAAAAAAAAAATTTACTAAATTTAAGGGTTGCTAATTCAGCAGCCTTTTTTGTTTATTATTTATTATTTATTGGGCATTGGGCACTTGTACTGAGCGAAGTCGAAGTATTGGGCATTGGGCATTGGTTATTCCCCCATCTCCCTCATCTCCCTCATCTCCCCCATCTTCCTCATCTCCCTGATCTCATCTACAATCATTCTTATGAATCTGCCTTCATTTCTTTGGTTGTGGAAAATAGCCGCCTGGTCGATGGGGTTGTCCCTGCTGGCATATCTGATGTTAGCAGTCACCGGCGTTTGGATGTTTCGGGCGAGAACTTCGCAGCAATTCCCTTTTATTACCTCATTTCTGGGCGGAAATAGGGAGGTGCGATCGCTCCACTATACAATGGGCATTAGCATGGTAGGTTTAGTGCTACTATTGCTAGCGATCGGCATTGTTGGCACTTTCGGTCACTTTGGTTCTTTAGGTCACTCGTCACACCTAATCGCTGGATTGATAGTGGTAGCATTAGTTTTACTGTCTGCTTTCAGTGCGACGCAAATTAGTGCCACACGACCTTGGGCTAGACCCTTACACATCGGCGTAAATATTATTCTATTTATAGGATTTGCCTGGGTATCCCTTACTGGTTGGATTGTAGTGCAAAAATATTTACCCTAAAAAATTACGAATTACGAATTACGTTAGCGTTCACAAAGTGTCTCGTAGAGAAGCGGGGCGTAGCCCATTACGAATTATTAAAGTGGCATAGCTTATATGCGGCAGGCGAGGTAAGACATAGACCTACCCTACAATGAAGAAAAGCATTGTAATTGAGCCGTGACAGTAAACTCAGCCAATATCTCAACTTCTGTTTTTCGTCTGTCTCCTTTGATTCGGATGACGCTGCTGAGTCTATACATAGCACTCACAGTCCCATTACCCTTCTTATCGCAGGTAACAGCTGCACCCGTACCCCCAGGATTATTGTGGATAGGGATTAGCATCGGCTTAGTTGCCTTGTATGCCGTATTGACTGAACAAGTAATGGTAGATGACCAGGGAATTCAGGTTACTTACCCCGCCTGGGTGCCTCGCTTTTTTCGTAAAGGCTGGTTATTACCTTGGTCAGAAGTGAAAGAGTTAAAACCCCGCACCACCGGTCAAGGAGGGCTAGTTTATTACTTCGTCAGCCAAGATGGGAAAGCTTATTTACTACCGATGCGTGTAGCCGGATTTTCCCGGTTCGTGCAAATTGTGCAAGCAAAGACAGGTATTGATACCACAAATGTTCGCCCTTTAGCACAGCCGTGGATGTACTTGATTTTACTGGGATTGACACTACTGTTATTGTTGGTCGATGGCTGGGCGATCGCTACAGCCTTAACTACTGCACAATTAACTTAAAATTGGGCATTGGTTATTTCTCCCCCATCTCCCCACTCCCCACTCCCCACTCCCCACTCCCCTTGAATAATGTCACACTCAGGCTAGAGCAAGTTAATCTATTTACAAGCCTGAAAACCCAACTTCCCGGTAATCAGCAGGGATACCCCGTATTGCAAGATATTTCCTTCGAGGTATTCCAGAGCGATCGCATTGCAATTATAGGCTCAGTAGGTGCTGGTAAAACGTCGTTATTACGCCTTCTCAACCGTCTAATTGAACCTACTAGTGGCAAAATCTATCTAGAAAAACAAGAATATCGCCAAATTCCTGTCATCCAGTTACGCCAGATGCTTGTACTTGTATTGCAAGAATCAAAACTGTTGGGGATGACAGTTGGGCAAGCCTTGGCTTATCCTCTAGTTTTGCGGGGTTTGTCTAAACAGATAATTCAAGAACGAATCACTCACTGGACAGAACAAGTGCACATTCCCAGTGAATGGTTGGGGCGAACAGAGGTGCAACTTTCTGCTGGACAACGACAACTAGTAGCGATCGCTCGTGCCTTAGTCATCCAGCCTAAAATATTATTATTAGACGAGCCAACCTCTGCCCTAGATGCTGGTACGGCTTCTCATCTAATGCAAGTCTTAACCCAGTTGAGTCAAACTCATCAAACCACGATTCTGATGGTAAATCACCAACTGGAACTAGCCCAGATGTTTTGCACTCGGCTATTACACCTACAGCAAGGTCATTTATTCGCAAATCAAAGAGTCCCAGAGATCAACTGGGTTGAATTACGAGAAAGCTTAATTAAAGCAGAAGCTCAAGACGATTTTGGATTTTAAATTTTGGATGAGTTAGGAGACAGGAATCAGGAGTCGTTTTCTTACTCCCCCTCACCCCAATGCCCCATGCCCCATGCCCCATGCCCGATTCACACTTGACTACTACTAAGTGTTGAACGTTGATTACTAAATCTCTCTCTAGCTAACTTTGTTGTTTGTGACTGTGAAATACTGGTATTCAAAATTTCCATGTTAAAACGGTATCCTACATTGCGGATAGTTTGAATCAAGTTGGGTTGCCGGGGATCAAGTTCAACCTTTTTCCGCAACGACAAAACGTGAGTATCAATGGTACGAGGATTATCGATAGCGTCAGGCCAAGCACGACGCAGCAATTCTGACCTACTCAGAGGTACTCCCCCAGCTTGTGCTAAAACGTACAGCAAACTGAATTCTTGGGGCGTTAAGTCGATAAACTCCCCCTGGAAGCGGACACGGCGCTGCACTAAATCGATTTGCAAAGTGCCATAATCCAAATAAGCTGGTGCAGTAGGTGTGCGCTTCCGGCGAATCAGTGCCTCTGTGCGTGCCAAAAACTCTTGCATCCCAAAAGGTTTGCTTAGATAATCATCTGCACCCGCCTTTAAACCTGCGACGATATCAGCTTCACTATTACGGGCAGATAGCATTAAGACTAGAGGCTGCTGCTGACGATGCAACCAACGACAAAACTCAATGCCATCACCATCAGGCAGATCCGCATCCAAAATGACCAGTGTTGGTTGATGGCTTAAAAATACTTCCCTTGCTTGATAAATACTGGCAGCTTGATGCACACGGTATTCCAGTTGTTGCAAGTGCCAACCCAGCAACGACCTCAGATGGGGATTCCCCTCAATGATTTCTATACAAACCGAACCCACGGTGGCAAGACCCCTTAGCGTCGATGACTTTCAAAGTAACAAGCCCATCTCTAAGGTTTTGTAGCCTTTGTTACTTCAATTGCTATTAGCTTTACATTTCCTCATAAAATGAGTTGCAATATCTTTAATTTGTGCCTTGCCGAAAGGGGATTAGAAATATTCTTAAATCTTTATTAAATTTCTCAAAAGTGTTGTTAGACTTATTAAAAGTTCTTTGAGCTTAACATTCTGCTTTTAGATGGGTGTAATGTGGGAAATCTCTATAACCCAACCAGCTAACCCTTACTACAACAGCTTTTCGACCTGATGTTGAAAGGGGATTTTTATCGCAAAAATTAGTTTCTACATCCAGCAATATAACACCAATACAATTGGGCTGTTGACTATGAAAATCATAAAAATAATTTAGCTGATAACTAGAATCGATGTTTTCTGGAATAGGATAAAAGTAGCTTGTAGCTGCTAGGAGGGTACTACCCAAAGTAGATGTGTTGACTTTGAGTTGATGCCAAAGTGAAATTAGACTTCACATTTGAGCGTGAATCATTTACAATTCTGATTCCAAAGAGATTAAACAGCAGTTATGCTCCAAGACACACAAACCATCCGCTATTACCAAAGACTCACCGACGCCTTCGCCGAGTTATGGAATCGCGGTTATCGCACTGATGATATGCGGATGTATTTGGATGGATATCTAGCCGCACTGCGACATGGCAACATTATTGAACCTTTTCTGATTCATCGCTTAGAAGAGGAAGCCAGCCGCTACTTATACGATGGATCAAATTTTGCAGTGCCGCAACCACAGCCACAACCGGATTACTACTAAATACCATTTACCTGGTAATTGATAGTAACCGTTAATTACCGCAGATAATTATAGCATATTATCTGTATTGGTCAACGGGTTGCCGTGGTGTGAGATTTTGGAAATATTGTATTGAGAAAATGCATCCCCTCAGCCCTATATTGGTCTTGCCAATCCGACTGAGGGGATTGTTGACCTAACCTGAAATCGATTCAAAGGCAGGTCAAGTATTTTATGTCAGAACCTATTAAAAAAGCCTTGAAAGGGGAGACACTGTTTCTCTCCCCTTTCAAGGACATTAAAAATGGCAGATTGCCTTGATTGCGAAGCGCAAACTTAGCAGCATACCTTTTAGTTTGCGTCAAGAATTAAGAAGCTAATGCTACTTCTACCTTTTGCTGCAATTCACCTTTTTGGTACAGTTCAATTAAGATATCAGAACCGCCAAGGAATTCACCATTAATATACACTTGGGGAATTGTCGGCCAGTTAGAGTATTCTTTAATTCCCTGACGGATTTCAGAGTCTGATAGAACATCAACTGTCTCGAAGGGAACTCCCAAGGTATTGAGAATCTGCACCACGTTGTTGGAGAAACCACATTGGGGCATTAACTTGTTTCCCTTCATGAAAACTAAAATCTTGTTCTGTTGTAGCAAGGTATCAATTTTCTCTTTGAGTTCTGGCGTCATGGTATTTGTGTTTCCTATGTTGCATTCAACGATGACGAGTCAGGAGTTAAAAATTCATAACTCATAAATAACTCCTAACTCCTAACTTTATGTTTACGAAGCTGTTGTTGCTTGCCAAGCTTCGGGAGTATATGTTTTTACTGCCAAGGCATGAATCGCTTCAGTTGACATAGCTTGCCCTAACGCACCATAAATTAACTGGTGCTGTTGCACTAGTGCCTTACCTGTAAACTGCGATGAAACAACTGTCACCTGATAGTGGTCACCGCCACCAGTCAAGTCTTGCACCTGAACCTGGGCGTCTGGCAGTTCCGCCTTGATCATTGCCTCAACCTGCTGCGGAGTAATCATCGCTATTCCTGAAAAAACTTACTTTTCTATTATTAACAGATGTAGAGCAAATACCTGTGCTAACTTCAGGTTTTAGCAACGCTTGGGATAAATGCGCCTCTGAGGTATATTTTTCAGGACGTTGGGTCAAAGCTACCGCAGATAATCCTATCCTAGCACTGGGGCGTTCCAAGGTGCAGTTCAGGGAGAGAAGGATGTCGAAAGATGAGGAAGATTAGGGAGATGGGGCAAAACAGGCAACAAAAATTTAATTAATTTATTTTTTTTCGGATGAGGAAGATGAATTACCAGCTTCTCTGGGATAAGGAGAATCAACAAAACCCAATTCAAACAACTGTTTATAGGCTTTCTTGCCTAAATCCCGCGTCGGGTTTTGACTCTTAATTATTTGAATCAACAACGGTACAGCTAATTCTGGCTTATTTTGTGCTCGATGTACCAATGCTAGCTGAAAGGTGGTTTCATCACGCTTTTGGGCTGTTAATAGAGCTTTTTGACGCTGAGAATCAGAAACTCTATTGTCAATTCCCGAAAAGCTAGAATTTAACTCTTGATAAAAATTAGATAGCTGATTATAAACCTGACGTGCTTCTTCCAGTTTCTTAACAGCTAAGGGGTAGTTTTGAGCCGAAATCGCTTGTCCTGCATCTTTTACTAAGCGATCGCCCCCATCAATGCTCAAAAGGCTGTTACTTTGGGTTATGGGGCGAAGGTTATTGGGAGCGTTGGGGTCAATCGGTTGTGGTTGGCTAGTAGTGCCTGGTGACTGTGATACCTGAGCATTCACAGGAGATAGCAGGCTAAGGACTGCTATGACTGATAAAACAGTACGGTGCATCAAGGTAACAGCGACAGCAGTGTTCATGGGATCAATTAGTGCGACAACTATAAAAAAGTTATGGAAACTTCGGGTATCTTAACTCTGTTTTGGTCTTCGACAAAGCAAAGCTACATCCTAAGTATCTCTGATTTAGACTAAAAATCGGTTTAATAGAGTTCCCATTACCCTTGTATAGTAACTAGCTTAAATCGTCCTGATGAACGATACTTACGGGCGAGATCAAGAATTAGTGATTTCTGCAAATGCGTGATTAGTAATTTTTGTTTCTTGATGGCTTAATTGTTGCAGTGCCTTTGCTAAATCAACTGTGATGTTTTTGGCATCTTGTTTTATATAGCCACTCATATAATCCCTTACTCTGATTGGGGAGCCAATGTGAATACTCACATCTGTACCCCAATTTGGATAAGGTTGGCTGTAATTAATGCCTATGGGTATGATTTTCACTCCCAGCCCGGAATGACTAGATTCAGCACTCAAAGCAAGACGAGCAATTCCCGGCTTCAACTGGTGAACTTGGCCATCACGAAAAATGTTACCTTCTGGAAAGATGACCAGGGTTTTTTCCTGCTGAAGTAGCTCGACTCCATGTCGCAGCGTGCGGATTGACGGATGCTTAGAATTTACAGGAAACCCCCCTAAACGTCGGACAAACCAGCCTTGCAAACCTTGGCATTCGTCAATAGTCACCATAAAGCGCAAGTCATGTTCTCTACGACAATTAGCAGTAGCGTAGGGTACGAGCAATGCATCCCAACGCGCCCGATGGGTAGGCGCAAGGATCACAGGCCCAGTTGTGGGGATATTTTTTTGTCCGGTTATTCTAATTTGCCCAAAGAATAATGGTAATAGGCAGTGACGCCCTAATAAATATGCCAGAGGGCTTAACCAAGGAGAAACCCTTGAGGTAGTATGATCTTCCTGAGGATTTGCTGGTGTGTGCTGGCAGGTATCGGATAAAGAGTAAAATTCCATGATGACGGATGCAGCTGATTTACGCGTAAAATTTCACGAGAAGCCTGATTAGTTACTACACCGTAGATTCTCTTGCGTGACTTGTGTTGTACTAGATGGACAGTTTTACCTCTGTCCGTTAGTTTACGCTACGTCGCTTAGTGGCAAACCAGGTCTGTAGCTGCTGACGACAAGCTGACTCTAAAATGCCTCCGATTACCTGGAGACGGTGATTAGAAGCAGCGCTATCGGGTATGTTAATAACTGTACGAATTGCGCCAGTTTTTGTATCGTCTACTCCATAGACAAGTAGTCTTATACGTGCTTGTAGAATAGCACCTGCACACATCGGGCAAGGTTCAAGAGTTACATAGAGAGTGCATTCATTCAGATGCCAATTTTGTAAAGTTGTTGCAGCTGTTTTGAGAGCGAGAATTTCCGCATGAGCGGTAGGGTCTTTGTCGCGCTCTTTTCTGTTTTCTCCTTGTGCTAGCAATTTGCCTGTTGAATCAATGATAACAGCACCTACAGGGACTTCACCTGCATCACCTGCTGCTTTTGCTAATTCTAGGGCACAACTCATCCATTGTTGATGTATAAGATATTCTGTATACTTAGTTAGCATCTTCTTATCAAGGCATGATGTGCAACTTAATATTCTGACCTCTCTCTAAATCACCAATACTGTTTGGTTAAGGCAAGAGACGCGATGAATCGCCGTCTCTACAATAATCTTTCGTCTTGACGGCGATTTATCGTGTCTAAATAGCGACTTGGGCTAAAAGGGGATCGAGTTGACTTTGTGTGTCTAGCTGATATAGGTCATCGCAGCCGCCAATGTGCTGGTTATTGATAAAAATTTGTGGTACTGTGCGGCGACCGTTGGCGCGTTCTGCCATTTTTGCTCTGGCTGCTGCGTCGCCGTCGATTTTGTATTCAGTGAAATTTACACCTTTCCACCACAGCAGTATTTTGGCACGAATGCAGTATGGACAAGTTTGCCATGTGTAAAGTTCGACGTTGGCTTTGACTCGCTCTGGATGGCGATTTAAAAGGGGATTAAGAAAGTCCAGCATATTTTCTTAAGCAAGGTTTTAACTATTTCTCTAGCCTAGATCATTGCGGCATTGATTACCGCATTGGGGCTGGAACCCATTTTTGGAAACCCTCTAAATGATTCCAGTAAGACAAATATCCAGTCAATGCCCAAATTAGAGCGGCTACTATCAGCACTGCTACGCCAATTAACCGCCAGGTTCGGTTAGTTTTCCAATAGAGAGTTGGGGCTGCAAAAATACCACCTAAGCCAGTTAAAATAAAGCCGATTCCTGATAAAAGTGGTTGTTTGGTCAAATTCAAGTTGATGATCCGGATACCCACTACGATCGCAACTGCACCAGCAAAGAAGCCGTAAATTGCTATTGTGAATAAATCCCAACCTTGAGCAAGAGAAACCGCAGCCGCCACAAACAAGATGCCAAATAAGACACTTGTCTCACCAAAGGCAATGTTGAAGCTACCCATTACTGGCCAGGTGAAGCTCATGTGTAAACCAGTTGTGAGTGCGATCGCCCCTGTAATCCCAAAACCGGGAATCCACTGTCTTTGATTGGAACTATCTAGACCACGATACACATAGTCAGCCAGTAGAAATAGCCCAGCTACCATATTGATCAACATTAGTGTGATGTAGTCGATAAACACGATTAACCTCTTAATTTGACAAGCTATTTACTCTACGCGTCGTTTTTCGCTTATTGTTGAGTTTTTAGTGAATTTTCCAGCTTTTTTCTTTATTATTTTATACCTAAAGATGGATGCAGAAGAAAAGTAATGTTTTGGATATGCACTGCTACCTATTTGTGCGATTTCTTGACTTAGTTACCTTTGAACACGCTTTATACTGGAGTAGTTATAGAGTTAAAAATAAGGATGTGCTAACTGGCACTTTTGTAACTAGTTAGCAGTAAAACTTAACTTTCTTCCAGGTGTATCCGCCCTTTGGTAGACTTGAAGACTGAAATAGCCAGATAAAGCGGCAGAAATTCAAGCAGTTGAGAGGGCAGACTCTGTGGAAAATACACTTGGGTTAGAGATTATTGAAGTAGTAGAGCAAGCCGCGATCGCTTCCTCGAAGTGGATGGGTAAAGGCGAAAAAAACATCGCTGACCAGGTAGCTGTGGAAGCTATGCGGGAGCGGATGAATAAAATCCACATGCGCGGTCGCATTGTGATTGGGGAAGGCGAACGCGACGATGCGCCTATGTTATACATCGGGGAAGAAGTTGGTATCTGTACCCAACCAAATGCTGAAAGTGTCTGTAACCCTGATGAATTAATCGAAATTGATATCGCCGTTGACCCCTGTGAAGGTACGAACTTGGTAGCTTATGGACAACCTGGTTCGATGGCTGTGTTGGCAATTTCTGAAAAGGGAGGATTATTTGCTGCTCCTGACTTTTACATGAAGAAGTTAGCAGCACCTCCTGCAGCTAAGGGCAAAGTAGACATCAACAAGTCAGCAACAGAAAACCTGAAGATTCTCTCTGAGTGTCTAGACCGGGGTATTGATGAACTTGTTGTAGTAGTAATGAAGCGCGAACGCCACAATGATTTAATTAAAGAAATCCGTGAGGCTGGAGCGAGAGTCGCCCTAATTTCAGACGGTGATGTGGGTGCAGCAATAAGCTGTGGTTTTGCTGGAACTAATATCCACGCGCTGATGGGTATCGGTGCGGCTCCAGAAGGTGTAATCTCGGCAGCAGCAATGCGTGCTTTGGGTGGACACTTCCAAGGTCAATTGATCTACGATCCAGCTGTAGTTAAAACAGGTCTGATTGGAGAAAGCAGAGAAGCTAACCTTGATCGTTTAAAGTCTATGAATATCCATGACGCCGATAAGGTCTATGATGCTCATGAACTGGCATCTGGGAAAACTGTTCTGTTCGCTGCTAGCGGCATTACCAGTGGTAATCTGATGCAAGGTGTGCGTTTCTTCAAGGGCGGAGCAAGAACTCAAAGCTTGGTAATTTCCAACCAGTCGAAAACTGCTCGATTTGTTGATACAATTCACATGTTTGGTGAACCCAAGACTCTCCAACTGAACTAATTTTTAGGGAATGGGGAATGGTAAAAGTAGGGGTAAAGCATTTGGAAATAAATCTTTCTATAAAATAGAAAAATAGTCACCCAAATGCTTCATCGTTACACTAGTTAGTAGTTAGTATTTAGTGATTAGTTATTGTTTATTGGCTGGAAAAACTATCAACCAATAAACAAAAATTCCCCATTCCCTATTTTTCACTCAATGCCCTATTATCAACTACCAACTAGTAACTACGATTTAGCAAATGAATATAGCAGTGGTGGGGTTAAGCCATAAAACAGCCCCAGTAGAAGTCCGGGAAAAACTGAGCATTCCAGAACCACAAATTGAAAGTGCGATCGCTCAACTGACGAGCTATCCCCATATTGACGAAGTTGCAATTCTTAGCACTTGTAACCGCCTGGAAATTTACATTGTTACCAGTGAAGCAGACCAAGGTATTCGGGAAGTAACGCAGTTTCTTGCAGAATACAGTAAATTACCCGTGCTTTCTCTGCGACAGCATTTGTTTATGCTGCTACATGATGATGCAGTGATGCATATCATGCGGGTAGCAGGTGGTTTAGATAGTCTGGTACTCGGAGAAGGTCAAATTCTGGCTCAGGTGAAAACTACTCACAAACTGGGACAGCAATATAACGGTATAAAAACCATTTTGAATCGATTATTTAAACAAGCGCTGACTGCTGGTAAGCGGGTTCGTACTGAAACTAGTATTGGTACTGGCGCTGTCTCTATTAGTTCGGCAGCTGTAGAGTTAGCGCAGATAAAAGTAGCAAATTTAGCAGCTTGCCGAGTGGTAATTCTAGGCGCTGGTAAAATGTCGCGGCTGCTGGTGCAACACCTACTTTCTAAAGGTGCTGTGCAAATTAGTATTGTAAATCGCTCACGCGATCGCGCCCAAGAATTAGTAAAGCAGTTCCCTCAGCAACTGATCCAAATTCATCCATTATCGGAAATGATGGCTGTAATTGCCGATAGTGATTTGGTATTTACAAGTACTTCTGCAACAGAGCCAATACTTGACCGTGCCAAATTGGAAATGGTTTTAGAAATTCAGCGCTCTTTAATGTTATTTGATATTTCTGTGCCGCGTAATGTTCATGTGGATGTAAATGAACTGGAAAATGTGCAGGCGTTTAATGTGGATGATTTGAAGGCAGTAGTAGCGCAAAACTACGAAACCCGTCGGAAGATTGCACAGGAAGCAGAGAAACTTTTAGAAGAAGAAGTAGAAGCCTTTGATATTTGGTGGCGCTCTCTTGAAACTGTGACTACTATTAGCTGTCTGCGAAATAAAGTCGAAACCATCCGCGAACAAGAGTTAGAAAAAGCTTTGTCGAGATTGGGTTCGGAATTCGCAGAAAAACATCAAGAGGTGATTGAAGCATTAACGCGGGGAATTGTTAATAAAATTTTACATGACCCGATGGTACAGTTGCGATCGCAGCAAGATGTTGAAGCCAGACGGCGCTGTATGCAAACTCTGCAAATGCTGTTTAACCTCGATGCAGAGGAACAGTTTAGTTAAATTTAACAACAAGTAAGATCCCCGACTTCTTAAAGAAGTTGGGGATCTTAGCTTTTTAATTAGATATACTTCTAATTAGAAGTTAGTTATGCAAGGCGTATAACATAGATATGAAAGATGAATAAGCAACCGCACAATCATAGGTCGTATATTTATGCAGTTAGAAACACAAAAATTATATTACACACCTGAAGAGTATTTAGAAATTGAAGAAAAGGCAGAATATAAAAGCGAATACCGTGATGGAGAAATTGTACCAATGACAGGTGGCACTACAAATCATAATAAAATTGCAGGTAACTTTTATGCTTATTTGAAGTTTGGTTTGAAAGGCAAGAATTATGATGTTTACATTGGTGATGTGCGTTTATGGATACCCCGTTATCGGCAGCATACATATCCCGATGTAATGGTGATTGAGGGACAACCTATTTATACAGGAACCAGCACAACAACGGTTATGAACCCGATGTTTATTGCTGAAGTTTTATCTAAATCTACTAAAAATTATGACCAAGGCGATAAGTTTCTTTATTATCGCTCTATTCCCGAATTCAAGGAATATATTTTAATTGACCAATATCAGTATCATGTGATGCAATATGTAAAAACTGCGGAAAGTCAATGGTCATTTACTGAATTTGAACATGAATCTGCAATTTTATCACTGCAAACAGTTGATTTTCAAATTGAATTGCGCGACCTTTATGAGCAAGTAAATTTTACAGAAAATAACGAAGATTAAAATAATTCGTAATGATGTTTGTCGATTCGCCAATCTAATTGGTAATAGTGATAATGCAGTTCACTAGCGACTAAAGTTCTTCACAAAATTTGTGTTTCTTCCTCGGTAAAGATAGGAGGCCACAATTCAGTAATGGGCAATTCCCAACCGGGAAAAAGTTCTGGTATCGTTAAAGTATCACCATTTTCTAAAACTGTCGGTTCACCTGTAGAGCGATAAATTGTAACTGTCTCTTCATCAGGATCAATCAGAATGCCGACGATCGCTCCTAGTTCTATGAATTTCAGAATTTTGGCTACTATAAGTTTAATTTTATCGCTCTGAGATTTAATTTCTACCACCAAGTCAGGGACAAGTTCTCCAAAGTAACGAGGACTTTGGAGAAGTCGGGAAGCGCGAACAAAGGAAACATCGGGTGCTTTGAGGTTTGTATCTGGCATAATGAAACCGCCAGCAGAATCAAACACTCTTCCCCAGCGACGAGGATTTATCCAAGCAAAGAGAAAGGCGATGAGACGACTACTGATTTCGCTGGATACGATATCTGACGGGCCCATAATTGAAATTTTCCCATTTTCGAGTTCCAGCTGGTAATCTAAACCTGCTTCAGTAAAAGCAGTTTGAACTTGCTCTAAATCTCTGACTGTCATCATTGACATAAAAAGCTTTTTCCACTGAGATATACAACTCAATTTTAACAACAGCCAAATTTCCGAAGATTTGACGCTGTGTGCGACTTTCTCTCAAACCTATTTAAAGGAATAAGCTGTTCCACATTTAAATTGCATAAGCTGGGCGGGCTTTTCGGCCCACCCCACAAGAGTTATGTTTAATTCGATTATGCTTTCTTAGATGTTTTTTAGCTTATCTATTACCCAATATATGGCCAGTCGAAACTTCAAACCACAGTATTATTTTCCCAAATAAGCTTCTAAAACTTTGGGATTAGTTTGAATTTCTGCGGGTGTACCGTCGGCTAAATTCTGCCCTTCGGCAAGTACCCAAACGCGATCGCACAATGACATAATTACATCCATATTGTGTTCAATAATCAGAAAAGTCATCCCATCTTGACGGTTCCAAGTGATAATGCGATCGCAAATATCATCAATCAGTCTCGGATTCACACCAGCTGCGGGTTCATCCAACAAAATTAACTTGGGATTAGTCATCAACGCCCGTCCCATTTCCAACAGCTTGCGTTGTCCACCAGACAAGCCACCAGCATAATCGTGTGCTTTTTTTGCCAAACCCACTGATTCTAATAGAAACATTGCTCGTTCTTGCAGTTGCTTTTCTTCCTTAGCTACGATGTGCGGTTGTAACTGCACCTGCCAAAAATTTTCACCCGTTTGTTTTTGCGCCGCCAGCAGCATATTTTCTAACACCGACAACCGCGAGAGAGTCCGTGCAACCTGAAAAGTGCGGATTACTCCCTGCTGGGCGATTTGATATGGTTGTAAGTTGTGAATCGGTTCGCCGTCAAAAATTACTCGTCCTTTATCTGGGCGGATGAAGTTTGAGAGTAAGTTAAATAAAGTAGTTTTACCAGCACCATTGGGGCCAATCAAGCCCGTGATGCTGCCTTTAGCAACTTCGATTTTTGCCTCATTAACTGCTTTGATACCACCAAAGCTTTTAGAAAGTCCAGTGGCTACCAAAAGAGGAAGTGGCGATGACTGGTTATTTACCAAGAGTGAGTTCCTCCTTTTTCCCTAAGATACCTTGAGGTCGCCAAATCATCAGTACCATCATAATTAGTCCGATTACCATGATCCGAAATGCACCCAAACGTGCTTCATCAAGGGGGACGATTCTGGGTAAAACTTCCCGTGTCAGCGCATCGTAAGCAAAGAAAATTACTGCACCTAAGATTGTGCCAACGTTATTAGCAGAACCACCTAGAATCACCATGATCCAAGTGTCAAAGGTGATTTGGGGTTGAAAATTATCTGGGTAAATGGCACCCAGTTGCCAAGCGAAGAAAGCACCAGCGATACCCGCGATCGCACCTCCAAGCATGAGAGATTGTAATTTATACCAAAAGACATTTTTTCCCAGCGCCTTGGGAATTTCCTCATCTTCGCGGATGGCTTTGAGAATTCTACCCCAAGGCGATCGCACCAAAATTTCTAACCGCCAGTATACAAATGCTACAATCAGCAGCAACACTAGCATTAAACCTGCTTTTGGGTTGTAATTATACAGTCCGATTACCCCAGAAATATAAATCGCTGCTGCCAAAATCGCTAACACAATTCCCACACCCAAGCGCGACGCAAATTCTTGCTTGCTAGTTATCCTTTTTCCTAAATCAGTAGTCCGAGACATCTGGGTAATCCGAATCCATCGCCACAACGTAAAGAAAGTTACAGCAGCTAGCAGCGTCAAAAGCCCAATCATCACAAATTTGACAAACAAATTTGGCTCTGTAGATAAGGGTATGCGATAACTTTGTACGCCAAATGCCCCAGAAATCCAGGTGTCACCCACAGGTAATTCCTGGTTATTTACCACCAAACGAATTAGTTCGCCCGTACCGATGGTGACAATTGCCAGATAATCTTCCCGTAAGCGTAGAGTTGCAAAACCAATTACTAAACCCAACAAAGCGGCGACAATTGCCCCAGCTATTGCCGATATCAGTAAGGGAACGCCCTTTAAGCTTAACAATACCGTTGTATATGCTCCGAGGGTCATGAAAGCAATATGACCAAAGTTAATTAACCCGGTAAAACCCCACTGCAAATTGAGTCCGAGTGCGAATAGAGCAAAAATTGCTGTAGAAATTGCTAAGAAGATGAGATAGTCAACCATATTTTGGAGTTAGGAGTTAGAAGTAGAGACGCGATTAATCGCGTCTGTAGAGGAGTTAAGCTTAGGGGTGCAATCGCCATGTTCTGGAAAACTTGCTAGCTATCTCCTCTGGTAGTAGGCAATAAATTTTAGCGTAGCTTGAGCGTTGCTAATTTTTTGGGAATACTATTTATTGTTGGTGTTGGGTTGTAGGGAATAATTAACGTATGAATTTGCTGCGACTTAGAATGCATCACTTAATCGAGCAGTTAGGCGATGACGATTTGCAAGACATTTGGAACATTTTGGAAGCTTTACATTATGACTTTTATATGCTCAAAGCGATACAACAAGTCAAGCGATCGCAGCAACCGTGGGATATCTTAACCCATGAAGAAGCGGTAAGACTGTTGATGTTTTTCTAATTCAGCAGCGCTTTTTAGCTAGTGCCAGTGGCCCCTGAAGTTTTGGTTAAGGTAACGCCTAGTGAGTCTGGAAATGCGCTATGCAAGGTCTTTTTTGCTAGACCTGAAGAACTTAGAACCTGCCGCCTACGAGCGGGTGCATGATTTTGTCTTTATTGAGTTAGCCCAAAAATGGCAGCTAACTGATTTAAAAGAACTGCGACAGCTTGATGGTGAAGGCATTTTTCACCGCTTCACCCTCGATAATTATCTGATTGGTATAGAAATCAGGGGTGAAATTGTGAAATTTCTGCGTGTCATCCCTATGCCAGATGTCTAAGGAGAGGAGTTACGCCAATACTTAAAACTGTAAACAGTATAAGGCTAGGCAGGGATTGCCATAAGCTTCCATTAAACTAGTGTTTGAAAAACACTTTATTTGAGATTTCCCTATGGATGCTAGGGCACTTTGGCAAAGATACCAAAACTGGTTATATTTCCACGAGGGATTGGGACTGTACTTAGACGTGAGTCGGATACAGTTCGACGATGCCTTTGTGGATTCGTTGCGTCCGAAGTTTGACAAGGCGTTTGCGGATATGGCTCAACTGGAGAAGGGTGCGATCGCAAATCCCGACGAGAGGCGCATGGTTGGACACTACTGGCTGCGAAATCCTGATTTAGCACCAGCTCCAGAACTTACACAAGAAATTGTCCAAACCCTAGAACAAATCGAAGCCTTTGCAGAAAAAGTCCAAACAGGTGCTATTCATCCACCGCGAGCAAGCCGCTTCACGGATATTATCTCCATTGGAATTGGTGGTTCCGCCCTCGGCCCCCAATTCGTCGCGGAAGCCCTCGCTCCTGATTTCCCGCCCCTGAAACTTCACTTTATCGATAACAACGATCCAGCAGGTATCGATCGCGTTCTCAATCATCTACGAAACAGCCTCGCCAGCACTTTGGTATTGGTGATCTCCAAATCTGGGGGAACACCGGAACCTCGCAATGGCATGATTGAAGTTAAAAAAGCCTACGCCGGACACAATTTAGAATTTGCTCAATATGCGGTAGCAATTACCAGCGTTGATAGCAACCTCGATAAACTGGCCAAAGATGAAGGCTGGCTGGCTAGATTTCCCATGTATGACTGGGTAGGAGGACGAACTTCAGAAATGTCTGCTGTGGGGCTAGTACCAGCCGCATTGCAGGGCATTGATGTTCACGCCATCCTAGATGGCGCAAAAGAAATGGATGACGCTACCCGCGTCCCAGATGTGAAAAATAACCCAGCAGCCTTGCTCGCTTTGTCTTGGTACTTTGCTGGTAACGGAAAGGGCGAAAAAGATATGGTTGTCCTACCTTACAAGGACAGCTTATTTTTATTCAGTCGCTATTTGCAACAGCTGGTGATGGAATCCTTGGGCAAGGAAAAAGACTTAGACGGCAACGTTGTCCATCAAGGCATCGCTGTTTATGGTAATAAAGGCTCAACAGATCAACACGCTTACGTCCAGCAGTTGCGTGAGGGTGTAGCGAATTTCTTTGCTACCTTCATCGAAGTCTTAGAAGATCGTCAGGGGCCATCCACAGAAATAGATCCGGGAGTTACATCAGGCGATTATCTTTCCGGTTTTCTCCAAGGAACCCGACAAGCGCTTTATGAAAATCACCGCGATTCGATTACAGTCACGATTCCCCAAGTTAACCCCCGAACTGTAGGCGCATTAATTGCTTTGTATGAACGCGCTGTTGGTTTATACGCTAGCTTAGTTAACGTCAACGCCTACCATCAGCCAGGGGTAGAAGCTGGCAAAAAAGCAGCCGCCTCTATTCTCGATTTGCAAACACGAGTTGTAGCAGTCTTACAAAAAGAAAAAGCTCCCATTTCTCTTGATGAACTTGCAGAGAAAGCAGGCGCATCAGAGCAAGTTGAGGCAATTTACAAGATTTTGCGTCATATCCATGCCAATCAGCGAGGTGTGGTTTTACAAGGTGATCTTCAGAAACCCGGCAGTTTAACCGTTTCTGCTAGCTGATAGCTCTAGTTTAAACATCACATTTTGTTCATTAATTGTTGTATCAGCAACAATTTTTTATTGTGAAGCATCCTAGATAGAAGATATATCTTCAGTCTAGGATGCTTTACTGTATAATTCGTAATTCGTAATTACAGCAGTTTTCATGTATTTTAACTAGATTTCGCTATCTTTGGTTAATGCGTAAATCGCGAAGAAAGTAAAAGCGATCGCCTTAATCTTTCTGTAAAATAAAGTTAAGGTAGCATTAACAAATAGGGTTAATTACTATGACTGAATCAGCTGCAAAACAACCTGCACGTCGAGGCAGAATTTTTCCAGAACGCACTTTATCATCAGAAGAACTTGCTAGACGCAAAGCTGAAGATGAATTATTTTATCGGCGTTGTCGGGCAATTTTTGAGCGTGTGCGTCCCGATTTGATTAAGGAACACTATGGCTGGTATATTGCAGTGGAGCCAGATAGTGGTGATTATTTCATTGATGAAGATATAGAAATAGCTAGCCAGAAGGCACGCACTAAGCATCCAAATGCTGTACATTGTATGTTTTGTTTGAACGAGACTGGAGCCACTGGCACAATATGATACAGGGGTCTTTTGGTAGCAATGGGCAGCTATTTTTTGAAATTGATTTGATTACATCTGAAGGATTAAATCTACCTGTGGATGCTATGTTAGATACTGGGTTCACAGGCTTTTTAGCTATTAACAAACAAGATTTAGATGGTTTGGACTGGCAATTTATTCGTGGTCAAGAACTACGAACGGCACAGGGTGAAAAAATTTTTGATTTGTATTTAGGTAAGGTGCAATTGAATAAACAGGAGTATGAGATTTCAGTTTTTGCAGGTGATGAAATTATAGAAGTTTTGTTAGGTTCAGAATGGCTAAAAATTTTGCAGTTGGTGGCAAATTATCAGGCTGGTATATTAACTTTGGGATAATTGCAATGGCTACGGCTGGCTACGTCTACGCACTTCATTTATTTTGAAACGAACAGCAAGAAAAGAGATATATTCTACTATATTTAGTTAATGGGTAAATCGCAGAGAAAGTAAAAGCGATCGCCTTAATCTTCCTGTAAAATAAAGTTAAGGTAGCATTAACAAATAGGGTTAATTAGTATGACTGAATCAACTGCAAAACAACCTGCACGTAGAGGCAGAATTTTTCCAGAGCGTACTTTACCACCAGAAGAACTTGCTAGACGCAAAGCTGAAGATGAGGCATTTTATCATCGCTGTCGGGAAATTTTTGAGCGTGTACGTCCCGATTTGATTAAGGAACACTACGGCTGGTATATTGCAGTAGAGCCAAATAGTGGTGATTACTTAATTGATGTGGATAAAATGCAAGCTCATAAAAAATCCCTTGAAAAATACTCAAATAGTAGACATTGTGTATTCTGTTTAAATGAAACGGGAACAACTGGCACAATATGATTCAGGGGGACTTTGGAGATAATGGGCAACTATTTTTTGAAATTTATTTGATTACATCTGATGGATTAGATTTGCCTGTAGATGCTATGTTGGATACTGGTTTTACAGGCTTTCTCGCTATTAAAAAACAAGATTTAGAGGGTCTAGACTGGTTTTATATCGGTGAGGAATCTCTACGAACTGCTAAGGGAGAATCAATATCTGATATTTATTTAGGCAAGGTGATATTAAACGAACAAGAGTATGAAATTAATGTTTATGTGGGCAATGAAATTACGGAAGTATTGTTAGGCTCAGAATGGCTAAAAATTCTGCCGTTGGTGGTGAATTATCAGGCTGGTATATTAACTTTAGGATAACTGCGATCGCACTTCAGTTATTTTGAAACGAATTCCAAGGAAAGAGATATATTGTACTATCTTTGGTTAACTAGGAAATTGCAGAGAAAGTAAAAGCGATGCCTACCGTTAGCTACGCCTACGCTATTGAAATTATCTGATTTTAAATGTTGTTATAATAAGATTAAAGCTTTCAATAAAATGGCATATAAATCATGAACATTCAAATTAAACCTGAGCTAGAGCAAATTATCCAAGCGCAAATTGCTACAGGTAGATATGCGAATCCCGAAGAAGTAATTAGTAAAGCATTGAAGTTACTATTAGAATGGGAAAAAGGTTATCAGCAGTGGGTTGAAGAAACACGCGATAAAGTTGAAGTTGCTATTGAGCAACTGGATAGAGGAGAAGGTATTGATGGAGAAGTTGTAGTTGAACAATTGCGAGAAAAACTACGTAAAGCTAGAGAATTGCAACGATGAAGCAACATATTATCTCTCCAAAAGCCAGTCAGGATTTATCAGAAATTATTGATTATTTTGTCAGGATAAATATTGATGCTGGGGAGGATTTTGTTGAGAAGTTTGATAAAAAGTGTAAATATTTAGCTAATTTTCCCAATATGGGACGCAGTTACGGAAATATTAAACCTGATTTGCGCGGTATTCCTTTGGATAATTACATTATTCTTTATCGAGTTATAAATAGTGGAATTGAAATTGTCCGTGTAGTCAGTGGTTATCAAAATTTGGAATCTTTATTTGCAGAATCAGATGAGTAAGTCGGTGTTTTAGTTTACTTCCAATTATCTTCTAGTTTATTTTAGATTCATTAATCAATCACTCAGAAAGTAAAAGCGATGCCTACGGTTGGCTACGCCTACGCACTTCAGTTATTTTTAAACGAACCGCAGAGGCGCAGAGAGCGCAGAGGTAAGACAAGAGATATATTTTACTATCTTTAGTTGATAAGTAAATCACGGAGAAAGTAAAAGCGATGCCTACGGCTGGCTACGCCTACGCTATTCCAATTACTGTCTTTTATCCTTCCTAAATAGCCTGTTAAAGGTGAAGAAAGTTCAATCAGTAAATCGTGAACAGTTTCATCAGTTAACCTGGGGTTATGAGTAACATTGTAATGAACACGAATTTCTGTAACTGTGAAACTCTGATGTGTAGCTTTTAAAGTTTCATTGTCTTGTTCAGAGAGTTCTTTTACTGCTGCAATAATTTGCGATCGCAATTTAATCTCTCTTTCAGCTTTATCAATATATTCATCAATTTTATAGTCAATTTGCCCAGGATCTAGATATTGCTGTAATTCGACTAAGTTAATAGCACCTGGATATTTTGCTTTGAATTCAACTAGCTTTTGTAGAGTCATTACATTTATAATACTGATTTTCGATATTTCAGCAGATTCTTTCAAATTTTTAGTCGGTTTACCTGGCCCAATAATTAACCTTACAGCTTGAAGATAATTTTCTTTTAGATGCCTTTTGCCAATCCTATCTAATTCTTCTACTGCACGATCAGGAATGCTTTTACCTGCTTTGCATTCGCAAACAAGAGGATAAGGTTGTGAGCAATATAAGTCTAAGCCACCTGCACCGCCTTTGTAGTTTTCTTCAACTTTGAACCCTAAAAAATCAAGACTACGGCGTGCGATAATTTCAAAATCTGTACCAGCTTGATAGTTATTCTTACCCTCGTCTAGCTCGATGCTGCGATCGCCTAATTTTGCAATATCATTTATCCAAGCTAAATTTGGATCGGGTTGCTTAATTAGCTTGTCATTACTCCAACCCAAAAATGCTTTAATGTCGTCGTCTAATTGTTTAGCTGCTGGTTGGCTAATAGTTAGGGATGCGATCGCACTCTGCAATTCTTCCAATTCAGGATGCAGCGCGGGTTCTAGCTTTTCTAATTGACGTTTGCGTTGGGCGAAGGTGCGATCGTTTAATACTGGATTTGCTTCAGAAACCGTTACAGAATTAGGTAAACTAACAAATTTTCCTAGCTTTTCCTGAATGTTCGGATTAACTGGTATTTCTTGTAACTGAGGTAACTGATAGACACGCAAGTAAGCCAGGAAAAGATACTGTTGTTTCTGTAATATCTCCTTTAATACTTTTGGTGTCCATATTGTTAATTTAGATAAAATCTCTAATGGCTTAGTCTCGTCTAAAATTTGGCAAAGTTCACATTTAGCCCAAGCTTTAATTGAAACTGAAGAGTCAGCAGGATAAAGTGCAAATCTCTGTCCAGGACGAATAAACATCTTGGGTAAAGCTGCAATTGTTCGCCCCTGTATTAAAGCTTCAATATCATGGACGGATAGACATAGCGCTGTTTGAATTGAAAACTGCTGATTCATTTCTAGTTAGCTATAGATTTAGGTCGATATTATCAGCATTAGCAATAGGCTGAGGAATACTAATAGATAATCCATCATCAGTTAAATTAGTAGGCTTTTGTCCAGAAGGATCGCTGAGAATTTCTCGAATCAAAGGATTGTTGATTGCTAGTTTATTCTGCTCAATAAAATCAACTATCTGTTCACCTGTAAGTTCATAACTCTCTATGTTACGGCAAACAAAATAGATAGCTAAAAGCGGTTTAATATCTTGACTTTGCAACCCTATCCACTCTCCACCCTTTTCTTCCAACAGTGTTCTCAAATGCTTTTTAGCTAATCCTGCACCTTGATTAATATTCTTTGAACGCAGTAAGCAACCACGAGTTAGGTCAAACTTTTTATAGTCAATTAGTCGCTTCAAAGCAGCACCAATAAACTTGCCATTTTGCTGAACTACACTTACTCCAATCCTGACTTTTCCTTTATTGCCGACAATTTTAAAATCAATAAATCCTTCATCTACTGCTTTAGCTAGTACTTCTTCAATTGATTCGATTGTTACTCCCTCTACAGTTTCGCCTATTAAATTATTGAAAGCCATCCAAAGAGCAGTACTAATAGTTATTTCTTCTTGCATTAATGAGTCAATAGAAGCTTCTACATTGGCTAATTCATTATCGAAGCAAGGTTTAACAGGATGGATCTTCTTTTTTGGAGGATCATTAGTAATAAGTTTAATAGGTACAAAATTCTCTGCACACCATTTCAAAACTGACCTAACTGTAGGTCTACTCTTACCAAGTTCTCTGAGTTTAGTTTCATCAAATGGATAGAGAGGATGAGGCGGGCTTTGTTGATGTTCCTTATAAAAATCTTGTAACCATTGACTCACTAGAGCAACGATATCATCAGAATTGAGATACTTTAATGCAATTGGTTGCCTATCAGCTTGTTCACTTGCTAATCTATCAACAACTGCTTCAGCTTCTGGTAAAGCCTTGATTTGGTCTTCCCAGGTACGAGGATACATTGCTAACAGTAAAACACCTTGTTTTAGACTGTTATATAAATCCTTAACTAAGTTTGCAATAACTTGTGCTGCTAAAAATCCATTATCAGCAGCATCTGCAATATCTAATTCGTCAAAACAAATCACTGGAACTCGATAATAGCTAGTGATATCTAGAATTTGACGAACATTGCTTAATGCTTCAGCTTCTCTATCCTCGCTCTTAGGATTTGGCAACCCCATTGCTTCAGCTTGTGATTGTGCTAATTCCAAACCAGATAACCAATAGCTTGCATAATTAATATGGACTGGAGAAAGTGTCCACAAAATTGCTTTCACTATGTAAGGGTTGGTTATTTCAGGCTTGACTTTAAGAACACTTTCTGTCAAATTAACTATCGCCTTACTTGAGTGTTTACTTAACCAACCTGGATACATACTAATATACTGTTCTGGGGTATATTTCCACTGTTTTGCTTCGTTAATTAAAGCTGCTGCAATTTCCTGCCATTGCATTACTTTTTGACTACCAAAAGCTCTAAGACTAGAGGCGACACTTTGCAGAAATAGGGACTTAATTTGATTCAAGTTATCATACTTACTCATATAGATAAATAAGCTACTGTCTTCTGTCTGTAATCGGTGGCGAATCCGACTAATAATATGGCTTTTACTTAATCCTTTTTCTGCTGTAATTGTGATACCTACAGTTTCACGTTTTCCTTTACGGACTTTATCAACAGCATCAAAAACTGCATTAGAAGCATGAGCGTTAATTGAGGAAACATCAGGAAAACTTTTACCCCATATTTGTGGTGGTCTGACCACAATATGGCCTGCAAAAGGGTTTTCATTTCTAATCAGATCATCAATGGTAGATGTGGTAACAGTCATGGTGTTGTGAAGTTAATGTGTGAAGAGTCAAATAAGGTTTAAGGTTTCAAGCGTTTGGCGTAGCAGCGTAATCCATCTAATTCTGTAGCTACCGAATCTTCAATTTTGTCGGGTGCGCTGTCTTCTACACTCCCGCCTTGTAGTTGCAAAATGTCGTCGGCTTGCGTTTCCAGCAGCCAATCATTAAACTCTGTACGATTAACGCGATCGCCTATTTCTCTCCTGATCCGATAAATTGGCACCAAATTATTAAAGTTGTATTCATAGTTCAGTTTGTCGTAAACTTCCAACGTCACCGACTTAAATTCGTCGTAAGATGCGATTCCTTCTCTTCGAGACGCTACGCGTAGCTTGCTTCCAGGAAGTGGTACGCAAAGCTTTGCGATCGCACTTTTCCCATTTACTAGTACATCTGCACCAGCCACCGCCACATCAATCTGACTAATCCACCTCACCAACGCATTCGCCGCCCAAGTTCCGACAATCGTCCCTTCAAACTTAAAATCGCCACTTCTCAAACCCTCACCCAATACCTCTAAACCCGTGGGAGATGTCAAAGAGTATCCCTTTTTGGAAATTGCGATCGCACCCTGCTTATGTAATTCCTCGAATATCCCCTGATAATCTGCTACCTTCTGGCTCTTCGATACAATCCGCTTGGTGAGTTGACCCTTCTTAACTTCCTGCTGCGTTCCTCCCAAATCCCACAAAGCCAAAAGGAGACGAGTGCTAGCTTGGACTGTATTTTGTGATGTCATATTGAGTGTATTTTTTGACAAATATTATCATAGTAACTGTATCTTTTTAATTTATTTACTCCGAAAAAATAACCGAGAAATTGCTGAATATTTCCGCGTTTGGGCTAAATTGATAAAATTAAAAATATATTTCTTTGGGATGAATGCAGTTTCTGTCAAAGGCGGGATGGAATAGTTGAAAAAATCGCTCATGATGACAATGACACGCTATAGCTGTGCGGTTGTAAATTAAGTGGTATACGTTTTTTCAGTTGCAGGGGAAATAACAGAAATTCCAACTTTGTTTTTGCAACAGCAAGGCTTTTAGCAAATACAGGTGATGACGAAATACGATGAACACAATATATAAAGAACGTAAAATAGTTTCGCGTCTCTTTGCAGTGCTGCTTTCGGCATTGCTAATGGTACCCTTGCTAAGTAGCTGCGGAGGCGGTTCCCAAAAGGCTTCAGCACCACCACCTGTTGATGATACTATTGGTAGAACAGTCAGCGATCGCCGCAACAATGCAAACCAACCCGAAGCTAAAAAGGGATTGGGTACGGGGCAAAAAGTCGCACTTTTGGCAGGAGCTGCTGGACTTTATTACCTCTACAACCAGCATAAAAATGCTTCACAAGAAGGAGCGCAAGGTAAGTACTATCTTTCTAAGAATGGACGTGTGTACTACCGTGACGCTGAAAAACGCGCTCACTGGGTAACTCCACCGAAAGAAGGAATTCGAGTGCCGGAATCTGAGGCGCAAAAGTATCAACAATTCCAAGGCTATAACGGTAGTACCACAGGTCGCGATCTCACTGGCATAACTTCATCCGCAGCTCCATCACTCTAGCTTCAGTGAAGCGTGTGTAAATAAGAAAGCGGGTTTCCTGGAGGATAACGCCGATCGCGCACGTCGGAAACACGAACTTAAATCAGGAGACAAATTATGGTAGATGACTTTTTGCGAAAGGCGAAAGATTTGCTTTTGGGATCAAACGGCGATCAAGCTGAAGATCCCGAATTCCGCGATCGCAATGTACGTCCAGCCAGCGAAGACCCCTACGGTGATCCCGCAGACGCGGCATCTTACGGCGACCTCACCCCAGCCAGTCAAGACCCTTACGGCGACCCCGCAGATATCGCCTCTTACGGCGACGTCACCCCAGCCAGTGAAGACCCTTACGGCGACCCCGCAGACCAAGGGGAGTTTGGTAATGTTCGCCCAGCCAGCGAAGACCCCTACGGCGACCCCGCAGATCAGGATTACCGCCGTTAACGCCAAACCAACCCCCCAGCCCCCTTCCCTACCAGGGGATGGGGACAATTCAAAGCTTCTCACATGAAAGGGAAGAGGAATGAAAATGAGGTTTCCCAGATCCCGTAAAAAGTCTGGGTTTTTAGTTTTTATACCATGATATAGGACTAATATTTGATTTCTGAAAAAGCTCGGTACAACTCGAAAAGCCTTATTCCTTATTCCCTACTCCCTACTCCCCACTCCCCGCCTACGTAGATAATTTCAAAAATCAAATACGATTCCTATAAATTTTGGAATAACAAATAAGGCAGCCGGATTTAAACCTACTGCCTTTTATTATTATTTAAACTCTTCGAGTTGATCCACACGTAACCAAATATTAGGTGTTGGCACTTTCCCAAACTTAATCAGGGCGTAATCACCCTTCATATCCACAATTTCGCCCTTGGTTTCAAACAAATAAGAAGGAAAGCGAGTATCACTAGCTTTTGCCTCCAGACTGTTTTCTAGTTTCTCGCGGATAGCGCGAACCATATCTCCTTTTTTGACTGCCATCAGTTCCTCTCTCAAATTTGTAACTTGTTTTATCTGCATTTTAAGAGAGTTAGGAGTTAGAAGTAAAAACTCCTAACTCCTAACTCCCCGTAGCGTTTGACACTGTGAGCAAAAGTGACTAGATCGCCCAGCTAACCTAATCCGTTGAATTTCTGTACCACAAACTCGACAGGGTTCTCCAGCGCGGTTATAAACCCATGCAACACCACCATAGTTGCCGTTAGTACCTTTTACATTTAGGAAATTACTAAAAGTCGTACCACCAGCCTCAATGCTGGTTTCTAACACTTGAATTATGGCTGTTCGCAAACCCTCAATTTGCTTTAGCTGCAAATCTATACACAAAGTTTCAGGTAAAATTCCACTCTTAAACAATGCTTCATCGGCATAAATATTACCTAATCCCGCCACCACAGATTGATCCAGTAGCGCAGTCTTAATCGGACGGCGGCGGTTTTGGAGTTTGAGAGCTAGATATTCGACCGTGAAATCGCGTGAAAATGGGTCTGCTGCCAGTTTTGCCAAACCAGTCATAATACTTTCTACAGCAACACCAGGCGGAACCCACCACATTTTACCAAAGGTACGCTGATCAACAAAGCGTAATTCCTGCTGATCTCCAAAGAATAATCTAACCCGCGTGTGCTTATGTAATGGTTCATCTCGATGCAGCCATAGTAGTTGACCGGTCATTCGCAGATGAACCCCTAGCCAGCCTCTGGAAGAGGAGGGGGAGAGTTCCGCCAGAAGATATTTACCGCGACGATGCCAAGTAGCGATCGCTGCGCCAACCCCAGAGGGGTACGCATTCTTTTTAATTCCATCAATAAACTCATCGACAGAAAACGGGTAGGCGATGGTGCGATCGAGCAACACATCTCCACCCGTAATTTCTTGGTTGAGGGTCAATTGATTTAGACCCCTTCGGACTGTTTCAACTTCAGGCAATTCAGGCATTCAAACTGATTAAGCAAGCAATTTTGATGTACTTGGGGGGTCAATAAAGAAGAGATAAGGTACTATTTTAGACACACGTAGGTGGCTTGCCGTATTACCAAAAAGAAACCGTAAATACCCGCAGGACGGCTTCTCGTAGATTAGGTAGGCTAGGACGAAAGATGAATGAACTGAAAGTTTAACACTTCAGACTTCATTCATACTTCAGACTTCCCTTCATCATCGCATCAAACAACCCCCTTGTAACTTTGCTGCTTATTTTTTAGCTGGTTTAGCCTTTGGTGCTTCAACCTCTACTAATTCATCCTGAGCAAAGTTGTTGGTATTTATACCAGAGTAATTTACCTTTTCAAAGCGGACAATTACTGGGTATTTGATGCCGCTTTGGTCAATGGAAGCCACAGTTCCAAGATCCTGAAACCAGTAGGATTCAGGGCGGAGAATACGTACTTTAGAACCACGTTGAACCATGATTATTTTCCCTTTATAGTTATCAATCGCCAATCTAGAGGGCTAATTGATTTCACTCTACAACCTGAAGGTCGCAGCAAGAGTCTTTGTTAAGTTATTTGTCTGAATTTGGCATGGGGCATGGGGCATGGGGCATTGGGCATGGGGCATTGAATATTAGTTATTAGTTTTTCTTTCTCCCTCATCTCCCCCCCTTTACCACATCTCAAATTTAAAACTGTATTATACCCTACTTGACAAGCCACGCGTTTCAGTGTACCTTCGTTCGCAAACGGCCATTTTGTACAAGCTTATATTTTACTTAACACAAACACACTTCCCTCGTTACCTCTGCCGATCCGCAGATCGTTATCTATATAAGTGATATCTAACCAGCCTTGCTGTCTATCACTCTTTATTGCAAAATCAATTCCCGGAAATTTTCTACCTGCTTCAATTTGTTGGATAAAAGTTACCGGAGAATTGTATTCTATTAAACGTTGTAAGCCGATAATAGACCGCTCAAATTTCACTTGGACACGCCGATCTGAAACTGGCTCAAATTTAGCAGCAACGCTGACTAATCCTTCTAAATAAGGTAAGCCATAAATCTCAGCTATGTTGTAGACGCTGGTAGTCTCTACCCGGATACACTGATAGATTTGACCCAGTTTGCATAAAGGTAGACGATCTAAGTTTAAAAGAGCATTGCTGGTGGTGTATAGTAATCGCCAATTGCCATCTAGCAAATTGTTAGCTTCCACCGGACGGGGTGTAGGATTAAATTCTTCTAAACTGGCGATCGCTGCTAAGATAGCCTGTTTTTGTACTTGGGTCGCCAATAAACCGCGATTAGTAGGTGCGATCGCATCAATAAGAGCCGCTTTTTCCATCATCACCTGTCACCTCAAAAATCACTTACTTTCCATCAGCATAAACAAGATATTCATCGCCTATGTGTAGAGCCATAAAAATTACTAATAATCGCTTGACCTAAGCCATACGGCTATTAAATAAAAAATTTCTATCTGAATGCGGATTTATCAACCAAAGGGTTGAAAAGATAACTAAATAAATCCATGTCAAGTGATAGACTCTAAATGTCAACTTACGTAAACCTTTTCTTGTCCTCCTCGATATGTTGAACTCTCCATTACGTGAAGAACCTCGTAACCAGCGAGCCCATGTCATCCCCCTAAAGCTAGAGTCCTCTTTGTTGGACTGGTTGCAAACTAACGATCGGATCATATCGCGTGACATTCACGAACCGGATTTTCAAAATGACGAAGAAGGAATAGACTCCCTAATGGGTGTAGAAGATGGAATTGGCTACGACCTTGATGATGACGACGATATAGGAATCGCTGAGGATTAGCCTTTTCAGGCTAGGGACTTGGTAGTATCCCTAGTTTCTGGTATTCAGTTTTATTAAGTGTGGAGTGAAGGGAAACTTTTGTGGACGCTAAATTATCTCCTGAGCAAGGTTTAAATATTTCTGGAATCGCTCTAGCCTCTTTATTAGCCGTAGGGTTAGGTATAACAGCATTTTTCTTGGATTCGATGGCCAATAGGCTACCGTGGCAAAGTATGTCGTTAACTCTGCCACTATTATTGTGTGCGCTGGGTTCAGGTGTCGTGGGTTATTGGGTAATACCCTTACTTCAAGCACTCAAAACTGGACAAATAATTCGCGAAGATGGGCCCCAAGCCCATTTGAAAAAGGCAGGCACCCCAACAATGGGAGGTATATTTTTTGTACCTGTAGGTGTGATAATTGCCTGCATATTGTCTAACTTTGCTACAGATGTGCTTGCAGTTTCGGCATTGACAATCAGCTACGGATTGATTGGCTGGCTTGACGATTGGCAAATTCTGCGCCGTAAATCAAATAAAGGTATATCTCCGGGAACGAAACTGGCTTTGCAGGTGGGCTTTGCGGCTGTATTTTGTCTGTGGCTGATGTTTAATCAACCGTCTAATATTACAAATATTGCTTTGCCTTGGGTCAGCTTCACACTACCCTTGGGATTCTTATTCTGGCCTCTAGCAGGTTTTGTGCTAGTTGCAGAAAGTAATGCAACTAATTTAACAGATGGTATTGATGGCTTGGCAGCAGGAACAGTAGCGATCGCACTTTTGGCATTAGCTGCTCTAATTGCACCTACAGCACCTGGGTTGATGGTTTTCTGTGCTGCTTTAAGTGGTGGGTGCTTAGGTTTCTTAGCCCATAATCGTAACCCAGCCCGCGTTTTCATGGGAGATACTGGTTCTTTAGCGCTGGGAGGAGCTTTAGCTGCTGTAGCGCTATTGACAAACACCTTAGTAGCTCTGTTCATTCTCAGTGGTATCTTCTTTGTAGAAACTCTTTCTGTGATGGCACAGGTAAGTTATTACAAAGCTACGAAAGGCCCTGATGGCAAAGGCAAACGTCTTTTCAAAATGGCACCCTTACACCATCATTTAGAACTAACTGGCTGGTCAGAATTACAGGTGGTTGGAGTATTTTATGTCATCGCTGCTATATTGGCTACTATCTGCTTGGCCTAGGCGCAGCCCGCCGCAGGCATCGCTCCATTCTGAATTGTTTGAAAAACTACTCGAATACAAAATGACAACTTCCACATCTTCAGGGAGTTGTTTTTTTATTAGGAATTATGAATTAAGGCTTTACCATTTCCAATACGGTTCGCTTTCAAGTTTATACAGGTGTTGAACCTCTTCAGTTGGCAATGCTACTGTTTTTAAATAGGTATTATTTATAACTAAATTCTACGGGAAAGCCTAATTAGCGTAGGCGTAGGCCGCCGCAGGCATCGCCCTTGGGGAAAACTTTGCGATTTACTGATGTTGTTACTATTGTCACTATTAGATATCTGATCATATGATATAAGTCAACATAAAAGTTACTGGGTATGTAGCAAGCACTTAAGTGTGGAATATAGCACTATAAATGCTCCAAAAGCGATTCCAGGATAACTCATGAAGATGAAATTACAGATTTAGTATAAATTTCGATGAACCACAGAGTTATTTAGGTCTGAGGAGTATAAAGTGGATAAAAAACAAAAAAGGCTCAACAGCAAAAAGATTTATCACCTGGCTGTTGTTAAGTATATTTTCTATATCTTAGGCGCAAGCCTGGCAACTTCCTTCACATCATTAATCGCTATTTCAGTCAATCCCGCAGTTGCTGAAGATAGTATTGTTTCTCAAGAACAACAGACTCCATCCTTAGAGGAGAAAATTATTTTTGAAAAACAACAGATTGTATCTTTAACTGAATCAGCCAAGACTCAAACCCGAAAAGCGATTATTTCTCCGAAAGTAGACTCTTCAAATCTCAGTCCAGCACAGAAGCTGATGATATCACCAAACCGAGGCGATCGTAAAATTCTATTACAAGCTCAAACTCCCTCTGCTGACTCCCAGACTCAATTAAATGATAGTCAATTACGTCAAAGGCTAAAAATTAAGCCTTTGTTTGGAGGCATAGGTGGTAAACCAAACTATATTCCTAGCCTCAGTTTTGGCATTCCCAGTGCTTTCGGAGCTAACTGGGGAGACTTTTTCGTGCAAGCAGCAGGAGCAACTCGCAAAGAAGGCAATGGTAATACTGGTTTGGATGGGAGTATCAGTGCGGGTTTTGGTTTGGGAGATAGCCAGAAGTCAATCGGCTTAGAAGTCGCCTTCAACGAAGGTAGTATCAAAAACTTTGGTGATAATGGAAGCTTCGATCTCAAAGCCCACCGTGTTATCTCTACTAGTACTACCAATCAAATTGCGGCTGCTGTTGGCTGGAATAGCTTTGCCCAGTATGGGAATGAAGGAGTGGCTGATTCTAGTGTCTATGGTGAAGTTACAAGTGTCTCCCTGTTGCAACCTAACAATCCTCAAAATCAGATGCCATTGGCACTTAGCGTCGGAGTGGGAGGCGGCAACTTCCGTGACGGAAATGACGAAGTTGGGATATTTGGAGGCGTGGGTTTGCAAGTTCATCCTCAAGTAGGTATCGGTGCATCTTGGAGTGGAGTAGCTTTAAACGCTGGGGTTTCTTTCGTTCCTGTCCAAACTATTCCTCTGACGATTCAGCTTGAAGGTTTAGACCTGACGGATCGGACTGCTGGTGGTAGTGCCGTACTTTTGAGTGTCAGCTATGGTTTCAATTTCTTGCCCAAGTAAATCCCTTTATTTTGAGAGAATGAGTATGATCAAAATCAAGTCTCTAATCCTTGCTCTGAGTCTGAGTCCTCTGCTTTTGAGTGCTTGGCAATTACCAAACCAAGCCCTCCCGCAGCCGACCAGTAATTCAGTTTCTGGTACAAACAGTGGTAATAACTCAGGTGCCGCAAGTGGTACCATTTTTTCAGTGCCTGTCACTCTTAAAAATGGTGGCACAACAAAATTTGGCAACATTACAGTGACTAATAGTGGTGGAATATTTAAAATTACTGTGCCGCCAAATATTCAAAATATTCTGAATACATCTGCACAAAGGGCTGTTGTCACCTTACAAACTGGCAGTTTGACACAACAACAAATTGCAGCTTTGGTTGGGGCGGTGGGTCCTCTAATTGTGAATAGAACTGAAGCGCCAATTCCTGGTCGGGTTTTTGTAATTGTGAATATTATTCAACCGCTAGTTCCTGGTGGGGGATCGTTGTTAACAGGTAGTGGTCAGAGTGAAAGTTTTGCCACTCTAGCGGGTGCCATTAAATATGTCAGGACTGCAATTACTACACTACCTGTCAAAGGCTCTATTTCTGTTCTAATTGGTGGTAACACAACAGTTATACCTCCTATTCAAGCCCCAACCCTTAATAGTTCATCAATAGAAACTGTAAAAAAGGTTGTTACATTCAATAAACCTAATGGGGAAACATTTAATTTTGAAATAGTTGGCCCACGGGATAAGGTTAAGAATGCAGGCATTATTCTAGCATTTGTGTTGGCAGCCGGAGTTGATCCTAGTGCTGCGAATACTGCGATCAGGCTGGGGTTAACAGGGGCTGATCCTATATCCACAACCGATTTAATCTTGAGCCTCAACGGTCTGGTAACAAACCAGAACGCTGTCGATCTGACTAAACTCAATCAGGCAATTAATGCCTACAATACCATCGTAGACAAAGCTGATACAAATTCCCTAAAAGCTTTAAATAATACTACTGAATTTACCAATATTGGAGGGTTATTGCGAAATACCAGAGCGCCTCTGGATTAAAGGCTCCAAATCTTTTGGTGTACAAGCAATACCTTAGCCAAAAAAAAAGTATGAACAGATAGGGTGCTTGGTAGTAAAGTTATTGCTTCCACTCCCTTTATGGAGTCTAATCATCAATCAAACGGTGTTTATAGCCTGTGTTTGTTATATAAATTTAGTTTTAAGCTTTTATAACTTCTCTATAAAACCCTGATTATAAAAGAAGCGGTAGAACCTGAATTAATTATAAGTATCTACATACTCTATAACCCGATTCTTCCCTGTTCGCTTTGCCTCAAGCATCGCTTGATTTGCCCGATTCAGAAAATCCTTAACTGTAATCCCTGGTTCTGATACAGCTATTCCAAAAGAAGCGGTGATGCTTTCGAGGGTCTGATCACCGTCCTTCAATTGCATTTGTTCAACATCTACCCTTATTTGTTCTACTCGCTTCCTGAGCGTTTCCAGTGTCATCTTAGGCATGACAATCACAAATTCTTCACCACCCCATCTGCAAGCAATGTCAAAGGAGCGAATAGATTTTAACAGTAGTTTTGCTAATCCTTGAAGAACAATGTTGGCAGTCAAATGCCCATAGCGTGAGTTGTAAAATTTGAAGTTATCGATATCAAGAAAAATAATACTAAGAGGTTCTCCCGACCGTTCAGCTTCGGCTAGCCTCTGTTCCGTTATAGTTTGCATATAGCTTTGATTGAATAGTTGGGTCATCCCATCCCGCAAGTTATCATAAGTTAGACGTTGTTTTATCGATAGATTATTCAGTGCAAAGCCTAAGGTTCTAGCAATAATCTCACTAATTTGTTGATCTTCTGGACTGATTTTTTCAAGCGCATAGATGTGTAAAACCCCAACTACTTCGCCTTCTCCAAACAATGGAACACACAAATGTGCGCCGCTAACAGGCTGTATTAAGTGGCTGCACACGAGTCCTGAGTTACGAGGCGATAAAAGGTTTAATTTCCCTCTCCGCAATGCCCAACACTCAGATTGTAAAAATATTTCTTTACTGCTTCTTTCACCTCCCCAAATACAATTTATCTGCACATAATTCTTGGAATTAGCAATTATATAGATAGAACCACTCATATTAGGAAACAGCTTGGAACAGGTTAAAGCGACCACTTGATACACTTCATCTTCAGACTCGCAAGAATAAAGCATATCCGCCATATCTGAGAGATATATAAGTTCTTGTTTTTTTACCTCTAATTCCAGTGTTTTTTCTTCTAGCTGCCGATTTAGGTCAGTGAGCGATCGCTGTGCTTCTATGGATTCTGTAATATCAATACTAATGCCACCGATGCGGTAAGCGCCCGTTGCGCCATCGCTAAACGGAAACTTAAAGGATAGCCAGTAGCACGGCTGATCATTACTAGGTATCTTTATTTTTTCAACCAGCTTTAAGGGGCGTAGAGCCTTCAAAACGATTTGATCGTTTTCCATTACCCGTCGCGCCTCTTCTGCATCTGTCAAAACTTCACTATCTGTTTTCCCCAACCAGTGTTGTGAATCTACCGAAAATCTAGACTGTATCTCCTGGTTGTAGTAAAGCATTCTAGATTGCTCATCTTTGATATAGGCTAGAAAGGGACCCTGATCTAGGAATAGCCGTTGCATCTGCTGGCTGCGTTGAAGTTCGCGGTTATCTTCTTGAGATTTGGCGATCGCCTCTACAATTTGATAAACGGTTGGCATCAGGTAAAGTAAGGCAGACAAGGAAATAAACGCCATTAAGTCGAGTACGCCTAAGTGCAACAGCGACACTGCCATATATGGCTCAAAGATTGCCAGAAAATGATGAAATCCACAAAATAGTACGAATCCACCTGATAAGATAAAGGCTGGCCAAAACTTAGAAGGGATAGTTGCCTTAGTTTTGGCAAAGAAAATCCCTATTACTATAGGGATGCCAAAGTATGAAAATGCAGTGATGCCGTGAGCAATTGTGCAATTCCAGTTTAGAGGCTCCATTGCTGACCTGATATTAACATTTCATTTGTTTTACTATAATTCTAGATACGCTCAAGATGTAAGCATAGAAGGAATTATTCCAGAACGTCATGTGTTAGTTTTACTAAAATTATCATCGTAACTTTCTCAAAGGCTGCTCATTTCGCCTCCTTACAAACCTGACTTACCAAGTGAGTGAGTTCCGGCACAATCAGTTTTTCCATCGCCAGTAGCACAGCATTACTGGAACCAGGAAGCGAGAAGATTAATTTATTTTGATAAACACCAGCAACAGCGCGAGAAGCGATCGCCCGCGAACCAATTTCTTGGTAACTTAAAAAACGAAATAACTCACCAAATCCCGGTAAGGTTTTCTCCAGTAACTTCTCAATAGCATCGTAGGTGGTATCTCTTGGTGCAATACCTGTGCCACCATTGAAAATTACAGCATCCAAATTTGAGCTTTTACCCAAATTTTCTATCTGCTCTTGAATTTGTGTTGGTTCATCTTTAATAATCGTGTAGGCTCCTACAGTATGGTTAGCATCAAGGAGTAATTGCTGAATTAGCTGGCCACTTTTGTCTGTTTCAAAAGTGCGTGTATCGCTGACAGTAACCACAGCACAAGTTACTATAATTTTAGGCGAGTCTGGGTGGGGTTGTTGTATCATAGATTAAGCTTTTAACTCTTGATAACGAGTCCTTTGGCAAGGGAAATAGCACATTGGACATGAAAATAATTACTTATGCCCAATGTATGCCCTATGCCCTATTTTTCAGCTTTGCTCAGTCCCAGATCGTTTTCTTCAGCATACCGCTCCATAAAACGCATAAAGCGATCCCATTCTTGGGCTGATTTCATCACGTAAAGTGCTTCTAATTCTTCCGGTTTCCCGTTGACAAATTTAGCCTTAACTTCACGGGTAATTATCTCCCCTTCTTCGTCAATCAAATACATCCCGGTAATATCTTCGGTGCTACCTTGATCTAAAATCTTCGGATTCCTAAAAATAAACGTCGCTGTACCACTGTCGCCAGTGCGCGATCGCGTCAGCCGCACTTCTGGAATTACCTCTTCGTCAAGACCTCTAGAAAACTGGATTTTCGTCATGATGAATGAATTTAAACTTTTGTGATGGTTAATTTAATATTCTCTCATCAATTAGAACACCACGGTCTAGAGGCTACTGTTATTCATATTTTTAGTGTATATACTTAAATTGCTTATTTTTCAAGTAACAAAGTTAGGGGGCGAGCGTTTTCAATTGTAACTTGGATCATTGCAGCAAACCGCTAGCTCTTAACTTGGTAACAAAACGATTATACAAATTTTCTGCTGATTGGGGAGGGCTGAACGGTCAAAACAAGGACGGCGACCTTTGCAGAGGTAGATGAACGAATGCACGAGAATGGTTTATAGTCTGCAACAGACCACGGACATAATGGCTCACCCTCTTACCACGGAGCTTCTACCACAGATTGAAGACAAGGATTGGTACTGTACTTGGGTTCGACGAAGATTAGCGGTAATGTTTAGAATGTTTACATACCACAACTCTAAAAACAAAGAACAAGGTAAACATCATCCGCAGGAGTAAGTAAATAGGAGTCAGAAGATTGATAGACGCAATGGAATTTTTTCAGCTAAGTGCTGGTAAGTGGCGATCGCAACGTGCAACTCATCACCTGCCCTTCAAGCGTTCAGAGACGGGAGAATCGGATATACAGGTAGAAACTCTCGATGCCGATCATCCAGAAATCATTGAACTGTGCCAGTATCATGAGATTGACCCCAGCCTTTCAGTAGGAGGGTCGCGTGTGCGTTGGCTAGGCACAATGGCTTGGGATAGAGATGATCAGGAAAACCATCAAGGGAAAACCATATTCGCGATCGTGCCTGATGCCGATAACCCAAGGGCTGGTAAATTACTCCGGGAAAGAGGCTACGCCGAAATTATGCCTGTTGTCGGTCTTTTTCACATGGATGATGAAGATGGACTAGTGTTGACAACCGAATACGAAACAATGAGTTCCATTGAGAGATTCTGGTTCGCCAGCCCAAATATGCGACTGCGAACCAGTACAGTCAAACGGTTTGGCGGCTTCAGCACGGCATCATTTTGTAGTGAAACCCGGATTGAAACTTCTGTTGAGGTTGCCAGGACAGAAGAAGTAACAGAAACACTTGGGTCGGATGTTTTGGAAAAAAGACAATTTTATTCAGTTTTGGGCTGGTGAATTATCTCAAGCAGACCGATGCTTTTACTCGTGGGCGAGATTATCTCCATCTGGTACAGGGGCTAGCCCTAGAACCGGGTATGGTGGATGTGTTTGATAACCTGCGCGATCGCATCCCCATTTGCACTTGGATCGGTGAGAATATTAACACCGTTAACGCTCAGATCAACGCCTATCTAGAAGTTTGTCATGAGTGCTTTCATCCCCAAGAGCGTCGCCACATCCAAATTTTTGCAGTACCCCTAGCTCAATCCTTCGGCATCGACGGGCTGTGCAACATTCTCACAAACCCAATCACCATTTTGGTAGATGTCGGTCGAGTTGCACCTAGAGACTGGTTTGGTGTAGTCGTCCATGAATACGCCCATGCCCATCTAGGAGACTTTGGTCACAATCAGCAGTTTGCTAGCATCCTATCTCATCTATGTTTAGGACTGGGATTGGAACCACCCCACTGGGAGGCAGGGATGGAAGCAACTTTGCGTAGTTGGCCTTACTGTAAGTCAACCATAGATCCCCTGGAATTTTGGATAGGTCAAGGGAGTGGGAAGTAGAGGGGTTGCGGGAATCAGGAAATGAAGTTTTTTCAATGTTCCATTCCCAATTCCCCATTAATTTCTTTTGCTAAATGTTAAAAGTTATTGCTTCAGTTGAAAAAGGTGAAACTGAATCTCCTAATCTAAAATATGTGAACAAAGTTTTTTAGTCATTTACATGATCATTAAGCTACAAGCCCCACTCCCTTTTTTAATTAGCTATCAGTTAAATCCAGTAGGCTAATCGTTTTTCCTACTAATACTTAAATTGAGAAAAGGGAATGGGATTACCCGCTGATTCTTAGATGATCATCGTGAGTGAGTCGGAGTCTTCTCCCTACAGCCTTTCGGGTATCCTACGGCAGACGCTAGCCTCTCGCGTGAGGGAGAAGGGGAGACGCTAAAAAAAGCGTTAGCGAGCGTCTGGCGGTTTCCGTCGAGTCCGTTAGCGCTAGCGGTAGCGACTATGCGTAGCGTCACTCCCGAAGCCGAAGGGTGAACCTCAAAACAAAAATCAATAACTGCCTTGGGAAGCAGGGCGGCTGCCTGGGTTCCTCATAAAGTGAGGATAAAGCTGGTAACAGTAGAGAGGCAGAGTAAGACCATCACCGGATTTGGTTCCGGGCACTCATTGATGAGTGTACCTAACGTGGCATCTGCCTATGAGACAGGAAGCCCTCGCTGTATTTGGTACTCCGAATCAGCGCTGGGTACTTCACAGTTGTTAAGTTTAATTAAGAAACATGGAGGCTTTAGAGTGGCAATTCCTCTGTTAACATATGACCCTTCAAGTCAAAACCAGCGTGTAGCTGCATATGAAGTACCGGGTGATGAACAGCCCAGGATTTTTAGTACAGACAATCTGCTTTCTCCGTCAGATTTAGATGTTCTGATCGAAACAGCATATCGTCAAATTTTCTTTCATGCCTTTGCTGCCGATCGCGAAACATTTTTAGAGTCCCAACTCCGTAATGGACAGATTACAGTGCGGGACTTTATTCGTGGGTTGCTGCTTTCCAATACCTTTAAGAAAAGCTTTTACGACCTCAACAATAATTATCGTTTTGTTGAGCAAGTAATCCAGCGCGTTCTAGGGCGTGACCCATACAGTGAGCGGGAAAAAATTGCCTGGTCAATTGTAGTCGCTACCAAGGGTATTAGAGGCTTTGTTGATGAAGTCCTCAACACTGAAGAGTACCTGAGCAATTTTGGAGACTCCACAGTACCTTATCAGCGCCGTCGCATACTGCCATCCCAATCAGAGGGTGAGTTGCCATTCAACATCAAATCTCCGCGATACGAAGCTTACCACCGTGCCAAACTGAATTTCCCCCAAATTATTTGGCAGGTCGAAGTACGCAGATTCCTCCCACAAGAGCAAAAGCCCAAGGCTGGCGATCCGGCTCTATTCTTGTCTATGGCACAAAGTGTCAATGCAACTGGCAATCCTCCACAAAGGATCTCGTCATTCAACATCGATATCGAAAAGTCTGTACCTTATCGGCAACTGGCAGGAATTAAATAACAATTTTTGGTCAGAGGCTGGCTAGTACATCGATTTGATCATTTTATAGCGTGCATAAGTCTTGGGTTATGTAGGAGTTTCATTTAGGTAGAACTAGTGGAACAGACTCTATCCCATGTCTGATGCACGCTAGTTGTTAAGGGGTATTGGGCATTGGGCATTGGGCATGGTTTTTTTCTCAATTGCTAAGGAACGTAGATTAAATAAAATGGAAAACTTCATCCTGTCTCTAGCTTCCCTCTCCTTTATAAGCAGAGGGATTGAGGGTGAGGTAAACCAGGGACATAAATTGTATGTTATTTAATTCTTATTCCTAAATGTCTGTGAAATGGTGATGCTTTCAGGCGTGGGATGAGCTTAAAGTGTAGTTCGTCTTTTTAACATCTCCAAAAGTTTTGTAAAGTGGGCGGGAGGAGTAGCTGTCACCTCAATCAATTCCCCAGATACGGGATGTTGCAATTTTAGTCGCCAAGCGTGCAGTGCTTGACCGGGCAAATTTACCCCGACTGAATGACCAGAACTATAAACTGGGTCGCCGACAATGGGATGACCCATTTTGGCGCTGTGGACGCGAATTTGATGGGTGCGTCCAGTTTCTAGTTGAAAGTGAATTAAGGTGAAGTTACCGAGGCGTTCTAGTACTTGCCAATGAGTGACGGCAGATCGTCCGCCTTGTTCAACAGGCATGATAGCCATTTTTTTGCGGTCTTGGGGATGGCGACCAATGGGTAAGTCAATTGTGCCACTTTCAGTTTTTGGCGCACCGTAAACTACGCCCAAGTATTCTCGCCGTGCGGTTTTTGCTTTGAGTTGTGCTTGTAGGTGATGATGGGCAATATCTGTTTTAGCGATCGCGATCGCCCCCGTTGTATCCTTATCTAATCGATGCACAATTCCCGGACGTTGGACTCCGCCAATTCCTGGTAAATTGGGACAGTGAGCTAATAGGGCATTTACCAAAGTGCCATCTGGATGACCGGGTGCGGGATGGACAACTAAGCCTGCGGGTTTGTTGAGAATAAGTAACTGGTCGTCTTCGTAGAGGATATCTAAGGGGATATCTTCTGCTAGCAGTTCTAAAGGTTGCGCTTCTGGTATTTTGAGAGTGATGCGATCGCCTACCTTGACATTAATCTTTTTAGATGTGCAAACTTTGTCGTTAAGTTGAACGTTACCCTGTTCGATTAACTGTTGGATGCGGGAACGGGATAAGTCTGGTAATTCTTGGGAAAGGTAACGGTCAAGGCGATCGCATGAAGTGTTGACGCAGTGTATCATACTCCCAAGGGGAAGCAAGCTAGGTGCAGCATCCTCTATATGAGAAGACAAGCGTTCGCTATTTTCTCTGATTTGTAAATTAAATTCGCTCACAATTGCTCTATATTAATTCCCCGTTCTTTAAGTAAAGCGCGGAATCCTTTAAAAGGGCGGTTAGAAACCGCGTCTATACAAGCAAAACCTTAGTCCACGCAGGCGGACGAAAGTTTGTGTAGCCGAGAATTCTATTGCCCTAGCTGTCTTGTATTTGTTCTCTTACCGATTGTCGAAAGGCTTTAAGTGTTGAACTCATTCCTGTAGTTCGCGCCATTTCCACAAACTGGGGAATAAGTTCCGTGATCGAAAAAGTGGGAAATGTGGGGCTGATGAGAGACTTTACATATTGCTCACCTTGCAGCAAGCTAATTTCTAGGTTTTTGCTTTCATATCGCCAAATTTCAGGTACTTTCAACGCCTCGTAGGCACTAATTTGGGTTTTAGAGGTGACATCAATTTCAATCGCCAAATCAGGAGGAGGGTCAACAGTTAGGTCGATTCTATCTTTCCCAATCATTAGCTTATAGTTTTGAATATAAAAACAATCATCGGGTTCAATACCTGCACTTATATCTTTTCGCTTAAAGGTAGTTGAACCTAAAGACTCCCAATTGAGATCGAGTTCATCTAGCAAGGCTTTCACTAAATCTCCAATAATTACCTTAGATCGCTCATGTTCTGGTAATGGAGCCATAATTTCTAACGTTCCTTGGCTGTATGCTACTCGACTCCCGCGATGCTCTCCTAACTCATTGATAATTGCTTCAAATACTTGCCAACTCACATCTTCCAGGATTATTCTTTCCCCTGGTGGAACTCGAATTTGTTTGAGTTGAAGAGTAACCATAGGATGTTAGTTGTTAAATAATTTCATTTTACTAAAATTTGAGATGAGCTTACCCTGGAATTTTCTCAAATTCGATGTAACAAACGCCCTAGCCAAAATGCGATCGCATAAATTCTCTTCATCTCTCCTCCTCCGTGTCCTCCGCGCCTCTGCGGTTCATAATTCTAAATTTATAACTTCTTGCGACAACTCAAAAAACCCATCTTTCCCAACTTCAAAATCAATCACCTGATACACAGCATCAATATTTAACTCACCATAAACATGAGGAAATAATTCGCCTATTTCAGCAGGTTCATAGCGAATTTCAGCTTGGATTTTATCAGAATCAATAAAAAGTAGTACCAATTCTTTTTGATTACTAAAAAATGTATTTGAAACTTTGACTATTTGCGTTGACTTTGAACAGTGGATAAAGCCTTCAGAATCGATTGAATCAGCGCGATAGCTGCCCAAATCTTTTGCTTGTTCCCATTGTTGGCGTTTGGTGATGTGGAGGATAGTATTCATGTTGCTTGTATCATTTTCCGAAAATCATCTAAAGGTGATTCCGGTTCATCGGATTCATCAAGACAAAATTCAAGAGATAATGTATATTTATTTGCGCTGACATTTGATATGTATATTTGAATTTTTAGTTTTCCTTTCTGCCAGCCTTTACCGCTAATTTTAAGTATCTGACAATCTACAATCAAATTCAATTTAATTTCATCTATTTTGATAGTCTCTTGACTAACAGATATTTGTTTTAAAAATTCATAAATTGTAGTGTCAGCCTTTTGAGTCGAGTAATCATAAGCACCATGACGTTCCCACTTGCTGCAAATCTGTTCCCGAACTAATTCCTTTAATCTGCTGACTTTAAAAGTTTCTTTCTGCAAGAGTACAACATCATCGTCACAGTCTAGAGTCATGAATTTATTATTCATATCAATGTAGTTAATTGCGAGTGGACAATACCAACTTGATAATTTAAGCTTGCTCTCAGCTTATTCTGCAATTTTGTTGATATGAAGAGGGCTTACGCACTGTACAAATTAAGCATAATATGTGTTACGCGAAATGAACGTTTCAGGCGCTGAACACAACCCTGATTTGATCGCATATTGACTGTGTTCGGTATTAAACAATTCGCAATTACGTTTTGTAACGGGGATTTTAATTAGGTATTAAAATGTGCTGCCCTTCTTAGGCAGGGAAATTAAACCCTTAAACTTTATTAAATAGGCTCAAAAGTCCAAATTCCCTATACTACATATGTATGGTCGTAAGTCCTAATCAAGTTAGTGAATGTTTATCCTACTAGTCAATGTAATTTAGTAAGTGTCCGTATGATAGTTTATACTAATCAACTATTTTACTCCACACTTGTTAATATTGTCTCAGTAATACCACTGCCATTAACTCCGCGAAAAATAATCGCTTTACAACATCATTATTAAAAATGTTACGTAGGCACGCAGAGTTTTTCTCAGCGCCTTTGCGTAAGATTATCATTTTATAAATTTGACGGAATACAAACATCTGGCGCACATAAACCGGTAAATTCCAGCGTTGTCACCTCAAAGGTATTTAAATCTACGCGACGGATAGCATGATTATTGGTATCAGCAATATATAAAAAAGAAGCGATAGCGAAGCGCTGCTGCGAAGCGCAGATCGCACTCAGCCCCGAAGGTTCAAAAAAGCGGCTATTCTTACCTTCACCATCTTCTAAACCCGCAGAACCATTTCCCAAAACTGTTTGACAATTGCCACTGGGACTAACTAATTTAATTTTATGGTTATAAGTATCTGCCACCCAGAGATAATTCTGAGCGTATTCCACTCCTAAACAATGCTGGAAACGGACATCTTCACCTTGTCCATCTACATCGCCAAAACCAAATAAACCCCCACTACCACAAACAGTTCGCACTTGGTACGGTTCTACAATTCCAACACCACGAATTGAACTAACTTCACTGTCAGCAATATATAATTCTTGCCCATTATTAGTAATACCGCTAGGTTGAGCAAAAGCAGATTCAGTAAGTGAACCATCAATGCAAGCTTCTGCACCAGTACCAGCATAAGTTTTGATGATGCCAGTTTTTAAATCCATTTGCCAAATTTGATGCGGCCCAGCCATTGCAATAAACAAGGTATTTCCCACTTTCACTAAATCCCAAGGAGAATTTAGCGCAGTTTCTAAACCAGCACCGCCATGAGGATGGATATTGCGGCTTTGTTCACCAGTTCCCGCGATCGCTTCGACTACTTGGCGCTTTAAATCAACTCGCCGTAGGGTATGATTTTCTGTATCAGCAACGTAGAGAATTTGATTTTCCGCATCAAATGCCATTCCCTGTGGTGCAAAAAATTGTGCTTCGCTAAAAGTACCATCGGTTAAGCCAGATTTTCCAGTACCAATTAAATGCAGAATTTCCCCGTTGAAGCTACTCACAACCAGGCGATGATGTCCAGAGTCAGCGATGAATAAACCCGTTGGAGTAGCTAGAACTTTACCAGGAAAAGCTAGAGGTGTGATTAATGGTTGGCGCTGTTTTTCTAAAGTTAAGCTGAACTCTTGGAAATTAATTGTGCCTTTGTCTTGGTGTTGCTGAATTAACTTTTGAATCAACTCGTCTAAAGTGTCACGGTTTCCTTCACCAGAAATCTGGCCAATCACGTAACCTTCTGGATCAATAATTATTAACGTGGGCCAAGCACGCACAGCATATTCTTGCCAAATCCGAAAATCTCTGTCAACTACAACTGGGTGTTCAATGTCGTAGCGCAGGATAGCTTGACGAATATTTTCTGTTTCTTTTTCGTTGTCAAATTTGGCAGAATGAACGCCGATAACGGTAAGGCTATCTTTATATTTTTGTTCTAAATATTTTAGGTTTGGCAGAATATGCAGACAATTGATACAGCAGTATGTCCAAAAATCTAAAATTACGACTCTACCCTTGAGTTTTTTGAGAAATAAGGGTTTGTTAGTGTTGAGCCAAGAGTAATTTTGCGGTAATTCTGGCGCTCTGACACGGGGAATCATAGGTAATTTATAATTCGTAATTCATAATTCATAATTAAGAGGATGTTTGAAAAGTCGTCAAGTATACTATAAACCTCTCCCCGACAGGGAGAGAGGCTTTGAAATCGGTTGGGAGATTTTGATGTTACCAAAAATACTTTTCAAATATCCTCTTAGGGAACTCCAAAAAATAAATTATTCCATCTTGTGGGATGGGCCGAAAAGCCCGTCCTTGGTGATTAGCGGGCAAGATGCCCGCACCACAAGAAATTTTTGGATATTTTTTTATTTGGAAGTCCCTTAGATCAGAACTTCTGGGATCAAAGAGGCTACGCGTAGCTTGCTTCCCCATACGGGTAGGGTAGGTACAAAGAGATTTGATAGTAGCAATTTTTTGGTTACGCATTTACGAAATCATCTACCTTCGCTGTGGGCGGCTGATCCGGTTCCACTCAAGCAGTATTGTTAAAAACTTGGTTGCCACCCCCACCTCTGATCTGAGCTTTTACTGGAACTGCTAAATCCAGATAGTTCACAATCAGAAAGTACCAATGGCGTATTATTAGCTGTGCCAGGATCTCCAGATACAGCAATGCATTTATCGGATAATCCATTTCTGAGAAATCCTGCACCAATGTATTCCCACCTCTGATCTGTGGCTTCAAAGGTACTGCTAAATCCAGATACTTCGCAATCAGAAAGTATCAACGGCGCACCAGTAGCTGTGCCAGGCTGTCCCTCTACATCAATGCATTTGTTGGATAATTTATTCCTGATAAATCCTCCACGAATAAATTCCCATTTCTGATCTGTGATTCTACCCAAACTGCTAAATCCCGATACTTCGCAATCAGAAAGTATCAATCGCGCACCATTAGCTGTACCAGGCTGTCCCTGTACATCAATGCACTTGTTTGATAGTTGGTTTCTAATAAACATTCCCCCTACTTGTGCAATAGCATTTTGATTTTCTAGAATGCAAGTTGCTCCCCATAACAGCGAGCCAACGAATCCAACTGCGATCGCTGTACACTTTCTTAAATTCGGTTTCACAAATTTTTTCTCCTTAATTTCGTGTTTCTACGTTATTAAAAAGTCTTGGTGAGCTTCAGAATATACTGTTAGTTACTATCTAATAAATGTACTTTTAGAAAATTTACACTTTGAAAGCACTTGGCAAACTAACTACTACGGACTTATCAGCTTGGGTGCAACTAGCTAAAATTCAGGCTAAACAGGGAAGAGTTACCGATCGCATTCCGCAATTAGCTAAAGCTAATCCTGCTTGGTTTGCAGTTCACATCTGCTGTGAATCAGGGAAAACTATCAGTTTTGGGGATACAGCTTGTGTTTTCCCGCTAATGAGCGTTATTAAGACATTTTCTCTACTTTATCTGCTAGAACATCTAGGAGCCGAAACAGTTTTTGGGTGGGTTGGGGTGGAACCATCGGATGCACCTTTCAATTCTTTAGAACAATTAGTTAGCGATCGCGGGCACCCCCGCAACCCGATGATTAATAGTGGGGCAATTACCCTGTCTGATAAATTACCAGGAAAGGACGCTAGCCAACGCACTCTTTTATTTTGTCAATGGCTCAACCAATTAGCAGGTTGCCAACTATCTTTAGATGAGGTAATGCTGGCTTCAGTGCGATTAACACGCTCAACAGCCAATCAAGCGATCGCTAATTATCTCGCCGAAGCCGGACATCTAGAAAATATTGAAACAGCACTTGACACCTACGAACAAATATGCTGTATATCTGGGCGAGTTGAAGATTTAGCTCTATTGGGAAAACTCCTAGCTTGTAAAAATGGGTGTATAGAAGCACAAAATCGCCGGATTGTCAATGCTGTGATGTTAATTTGTGGATTGTACGAAGCTTCTGCCCAGTTTGGGGTGAGAGTTGGTCTACCGATGAAATCAGGGATTGGTGGTGGACTTGTAGCAATAGTACCAAGCTCAGGAGCGATCGCTTGCTACAGTCCTGGGTTGGATAATATCGGAAATCCTGTAGGAGCGATCGCATTTGTTGAGGCTTTAGCGCAAGAGTTACAGTTGAGCGTCTTTGGTTAATTCTGGTTTTTCAAGATCGGGGGCGGTTGTTTTAGGTAAAGGTGTTGATTCAGGAGTTGGCGTTACCTCTGATTTTGCTTCTGGTGTTGGCGTAATTGTTTCTGGTGCTGGAGACTCAATAATCTCTGGCAGCGTGGGTGGCAAACTAGGAGATGGTGAAACTGGTGCTTCTGGGGTGGTTATCTTGCCCGCCCGACGGTTAAAAAATCCGCCAACTCTAGGTTTTGTTGGCTGAGGCACAACTTTTTCAGGTAACGGCGTTGATTCAGGAGTTGGCGTAATTGTTTCTGGTGTTGGAGGCTGAATAATTTCTGGTGGTGTCGGGGACAAACTGGGAGATGGTACAGCCGTTGGAACTTCTAATTTTGGTTGTTCTGGCTGTGTTTTGGATTCTTTTGGAATTTCAGTTTCAGGAATCGGCTGTTTTTCTACTTTCGGTTGGATTTGGGGTGTTTTTTCAACAGACGGCGTGGGCGTAGGTGTGAATGTATAATTCTGGTCTACAACGCGGCGCACCTCATCTGCGGTGACTTCTCCTCTGACAATTCTCGACAAAGTATCTTTACCTTTTGGCTGGTAGTCAATGAGTCTAACTGTGGTATTAAAGGCATTTTTGAGAGGATTTCCCTGGTTATCGAGGAATTCCAGCTTTACCCAGTTTTTTCCTGGACGGAACCCTTTGAGATAAACTGCTTGCCAGCGATCGAAAATAAAACTTTCACCATTAATTGTGGAGCGGATGCGCCAATCACTAAATTTGTCGTTAGGGTTGTCCTTCCCGACGAGGTGCAGAGGAGCGTTAGTTAGGTAAAAGTCCAATAAGATTGGTTCTGCTCCGTAGCTACTTTGAGGACGGCTATAAGTTAGCAGGGGTAAGTTGGGATCTGGCTTGTTGTCGTCGGTTTTGGTGAAGACGTGAAATGTTGCTTGGGCATAAGCGCCTTCATTTTTAAAGCTTTCATGCCAAGGACGCGAGGCAAAGACGCGCAGGGTATGAGTACCTGGAGACAAGTCCGGCAAAACCAAGGGCTGATTCAGGTCGTAAACAGGTATATAAGGTTGGTTATCCAGAATTACGTGGAGATGGGGGCCCAATTGCAATTGTGGGTCTTTAAATATTGGTAGATCTTTAACCTGAAAGCTGGCTGTGATTTTGTTATCTGGGAAAACTTCATCAGGTTGTGGAGTAACAATTTTCACCTGTGGCTGATAAACTTCCAAAATTGATTGCAGTTCTTGGATCACAGGTGGCGGGGAAACTTCCGAAAATTGCTTGGAAATTTGAGAAATCTGTGGCGGGTTTTCTCTATAGCCAATAGATACTTCCTGGCTATCGGCTTTCTGGCCACAACTGGCCAAGCTTAATACCAGCACCAATGTCATTACCCACCTGAAAATTCCGAACCTCTCAGGGAGGAACTTCTCTAATACCCTTTTCTGCCACGAGTTCATGCGTTGCACCCAGTAATAGTCTTCGACAATTGACTAGATTATTTTGGCTCAAACTGTCCATAGGGAACCATAGCCCAAAAGGTGAAATCTGCCTCACATCCCATAAGTTTTTCTGTGCATCTCAGGAAATTTTAAAATAAGTCATATTGCTGACAAGTTTATACTTACAACAATTAAAACATGACACGTAGATAAAGCTGGAACATCGGCTATATACAGCCCAATCATAAATTTTACGAATTGTTATTCTTTGTAAATAAAATGAATAATATATTGACTTTTGGACAAAGAGTTTGAAGTTACAAGCCAGATCAGGGAGGAATTCCAGCAATATTTGACCAAGTTTGAATTATTGTTAAAATATCTCCAAGTATCTCCAACAATGTACAAGTTAAGACTCTATAATTCAACGAGAAACAACAATCCACATAGGTCTTCATCGCGGCTTCAGTAAAATTCTGGAATTTGCGGTAATGGTTAATTTTGTGGTATTCATGATTCCTCATTCCTTATCAAGAGAGGAGGTCGAATGACAATAAGTCCTCCGGAGCGAGAGGAAAAAAAGGCAAGAGTAATCGTCGATAATGACCCAGTTCCAACCTCATTCGAGAGATGGGCGCAACCTGGACACTTTGACAGATCCTTAGCCAGAGGTCCCAAAACCACCACATGGATTTGGAACCTGCACGCACTCGCCCATGATTTTGATACACATACAAGCGATTTAGAAGACATATCCCGGAAGATATTCTCAGCCCACTTCGGCCACTTAGCCGTAGTGATGGTTTGGTTGAGCGGGATGATTTTCCACGGCGCGAAGTTTTCTAACTACGAAGCTTGGTTAAGCGACCCGTTGAACGTTAAGCCTAGTGCCCAGGTCGTTTGGCCCATTGTGGGACAAGACATTTTAAACGGTGATGTTGGCGGTGGTTTCCACGGTATTCAAATCACCTCCGGTTTGTTCCAAGTATGGCGTGGCTGGGGTATTACAAACTCGTTCCAGCTTTACGTAACTGCGATCGGTGGCTTGGTATTAGCAGGCTTATTACTATTTGCCGGCTGGTTCCATTACCACAAACGCGCTCCCAAACTGGAATGGTTCCAGAATGTGGAGTCAATGCTGAATCACCACTTGCAAATATTGCTAGGTTGTGGTTCCTTGGGATGGGCAGGTCACTTAATCCATGTGTCCGCACCGACCAACAAGCTTTTGGATGCAGGCGTTGCTCTCAAAGACATACCCTTGCCCCACGAGTTCATCTTGAACAAAGACTTGTTGACGGAGTTGTATCCTGGCTTTGCTGCTGGTTTAGCACCTTTCTTCACCTTGAACTGGGGTCAGTATGCTGACTTCCTCACCTTCAAGGGCGGTCTGAACCCGGTAACAGGCGGCTTGTGGATGACTGATATTTCCCATCACCACTTAGCGATCGCAGTTATCTTTATCATTGCTGGTCACCAGTATCGTACCAACTGGGGTATTGGTCACAGCATTAAAGAGATCCTGGAAAACCATAAAGGTCCTTTCACTGGTGAAGGTCATAAAGGTCTCTACGAAAACCTGACCTCATCCTGGCACGCTCAGTTGGCTACTAACCTAGCCTTCTTGGGTTCGCTGACCATCATCGTCGCACATCACATGTACGCGATGCCCCCCTATCCATATTTGGCAACTGACTACGCTACACAGTTGTGCATTTTCACCCACCACATGTGGATTGGTGCATTCTGTATAGTCGGCGGTGCGGCTCACGCTGCCATATTCATGGTGCGGGATTACGATCCGGTTGTGAACCAAAACAACTTACTGGATCGGGTGCTTCGTCACCGAGATGCGATTATTTCTCACCTTAACTGGGTATGTATCTTCCTCGGCTTCCATAGCTTTGGGCTTTACATCCACAACGATACAATGCGTGCCTTGGGACGTCCCCAAGACATGTTCTCTGATACGGCAATTCAATTGCAGCCAGTGTTTGCTCAGTGGGTACAAAACATCCACACCCTAGCTCCTGGTGGCACTGCTCCCAATGCGCTAGAACCCGTTAGCTATGCTTTCGGCGGTGGGATTTTGGCTGTAGGCGGTAAAGTAGCGATGATGCCCATTGCTTTGGGTACGGCGGACTTCTTAATCCACCATATTCACGCATTCCAAATACACGTTACTGTCCTAATTCTGCTCAAAGGTGTACTGTTTGCCCGTAGCTCTCGTTTGATTCCAGATAAAGCAAACCTGGGCTTCCGCTTTCCCTGCGACGGTCCTGGTCGTGGCGGCACCTGTCAAGTATCTGGTTGGGACCATGTGTTCCTCGGACTTTTCTGGATGTACAACACAATATCGATCGCAATTTTCCACTTCAGCTGGAAGATGCAATCAGATGTTTGGGGAACCGTAGATGCAGATGGTGTTGTGACTCATATCACTGGTGGTAATTTTGCCCAAAGCGCCATTACTATCAACGGTTGGTTGCGAGACTTCTTGTGGGCGCAAGCTACGCAAGTCATCAATTCCTATGGCAGTGCGCTATCTGCCTATGGTCTACTCTTCTTAGGCGCTCACTTTGTCTGGGCATTCAGCTTGATGTTCCTGTTCAGTGGTCGCGGCTACTGGCAAGAACTGATTGAGTCCATAGTTTGGGCGCATAACAAACTGAAGGTAGCACCAGCAATTCAGCCTCGCGCTCTGAGCATTATTCAGGGTCGGGCTGTAGGGGTAGCTCACTACCTCTTGGGAGGAATTGCCACAACTTGGGCGTTCTTCCATGCACACATCCTTTCAGTAGGGTAGCAATCAGCTTCCTAAAAGTTAGGAGTTAGGAGTTAGGAGTTAGGAGTTAAGAATAAAAATTTAAAACTCATAACTTTCAACTTATAACTCCTAACTATCCCAGCTGGTACTTGATGGCTAAAGGTCAGAGGATTTATTAAACCTATGGCGACGAAATTTCCCAAATTTAGCCAGGATCTCGCACAGGACCCGACGACTCGTCGGATATGGTATGCGATCGCTACAGGCAACGATTTTGAAACCCATGATGGCATGACGGAAGAAAATCTTTACCAAAAGATTTTCGCAACTCACTTCGGTCACTTGGCAATCATCTTCCTGTGGGCATCGAGCCTCCTGTTCCACGTAGCCTGGCAAGGTAACTTTGAACAGTGGATTAAAGATCCCCTTCATATCCGTCCGATCGCTCACGCGATTTGGGACCCCCACTTTGGTAAACCAGCGATCGAAGCTTTTACGCAAGCGGGCGCTAGTAATCCGGTAAACATTAGCTACTCTGGTCTGTACCACTGGTGGTATACCATCGGTATGCGGAATAACAGTGAACTTTACACAGGTTCAGTGTTTCTGTTATTGTTCGCAGCTGTCCTCTTGTTTGCTGGTTGGCTGCACTTGCAACCCAAGTACCGTCCTAGCTTGGCATGGTTTAAGAGTGCTGAACATCGGCTAAACCACCACTTAGCAGGTTTGTTTGGTGTTAGTTCTTTGGCTTGGGCTGGTCACTTAATTCACGTTGCTATCCCCGAATCTCGCGGACAGCACGTAGGTTGGGATAACTTCCTATCCACCCCACCCCACCCAGCAGGTTTGACACCTTTCTTTACAGGTAACTGGGGTGTTTACGCTCAAAACCCTGACACTCCGGGGCATCTATTCAGCACATCCCAAGGTGCAGGGACTGCAATTCTGACTTTCTTGGGTGGTTTCCATCCTCAGACAGAAGCTTTGTGGCTGACTGACATGGCTCATCACCACTTGGCGATCGCAGTTATCTTCATAATTGCCGGTCACCAATACCGGACTAACTTCGGAATTGGTCACAGCATCAAAGAAATGCTGAACTCCAAAGCCGGTTTAGTACCCGGTACCAAGAGTGAAGGTCAGTTTAACCTGCCTCACCAAGGGTTGTACGACACCTATAACAATTCGCTGCACTTCCAGTTGGGTATTCACCTAGCTGCTCTGGGAACCATCACCTCTCTGGTGGCACAGCACATGTACGCCATGCCTCCTTATGCATTTATCGCTAAGGACTACACAACTCAGGCAGCGCTGTACACGCACCATCAATACATTGCTGGTTTCCTAATACTTGGTGCTTTTGCTCACGGAGCAATATTCTGGGTACGTGATTACGATCCAGAGCAAAACAAGGGCAACGTTCTTGAGCGCGTGCTTCAGCACAAAGAAGCGATTATTTCCCACCTCAGCTGGGTATCCCTTTTCTTGGGCTTCCACACCCTCAGTTTGTACGTCCACAACGACGTAGTGGTTGCTTTCGGCACTCCTGAGAAGCAAATCCTAATTGAGCCAGTGTTTGCTCAATTCGTCCAAGCTGCTAACGGTAAAGTACTGTACGGTTTAGACACCTTGCTATCTAACCCAGATAGTATTGCTTACACAGCATGGCCCAACTACGCTAACGTCTGGTTACCAGGCTGGCTAGATGCGATCAATGCTGGTACTAACTCCCTGTTCTTAACAATTGGCCCTGGCGACTTCTTGGTACACCATGCGATCGCTTTGGGTCTGCACACCACCACCTTGATCTTGGTTAAAGGTGCTTTGGATGCCCGTGGTTCTAAGCTGATGCCCGATAAAAAGGACTTCGGCTATGCCTTCCCTTGCGACGGCCCCGGTCGTGGCGGTACTTGCGACATCTCAGCTTGGGATTCCTTCTACCTCGCTACATTCTGGATGCTCAACACCCTTGGTTGGGTTACCTTCTACTGGCATTGGAAGCATCTAGGTATTTGGCAAGGCAACGTAGCTCAGTTCAATGAGAACTCTACATACCTCATGGGCTGGTTCCGCGATTACCTCTGGGCTAACTCTGCTCAGTTAATTAACGGTTACAACCCCTATGGTGTGAATAACCTGTCTGTCTGGGCTTGGATGTTCCTGTTTGGACACCTAGTTTGGGCTACTGGTTTCATGTTCTTAATCTCCTGGAGAGGTTACTGGCAAGAGTTGATTGAAACCCTTGTTTGGGCACACGAACGCACTCCTCTGGCTAACCTAGTTCGCTGGAAAGATAAGCCCGTGGCTCTGTCTATTGTTCAAGGTCGTGTAGTTGGTCTAGCTCACTTCACTGTTGGCTATGTCTTAACCTACGCCGCATTCTTGATTGCTTCTACTGCTGGTAAGTTCGGTTAGTTCGGCTGCTAGTTTTGTAGATAAGTAATAAAAATCCCCTGCCGCAAGGTGGGGGATTTTTATTGCTAAGTCTAAGTAATAACTACACACAAAATTTCGTCTCGTTCGTTACATTAATAAAATAAGATACCAGCTTTGTATAAAAACTATGACTATGCAGCCTGAAAGTACATCATTAGGAGATTTGTTTTGTCGTCGAATTCCTTTTAAAGTACCAAAATATCAAAGAGCTTTTGATTGGGAGCAAGAAGAAATTGATGATTTTATTAAAGATTTACTGGTGCTATATAATGCAAGAAAAATTAATCCTAGTCAGCCAAGAAAACATTTCTTTGGTGGCTTAGTAAGCATAAAACAGCATATACCCAACAGTTATACAGGAAATCTTTATGATTTGGTTGATGGGCAGCAAAGGCTAGCAACTTTCACAATGACAATTGCTTCCCTTGTTAAGGCATTCGAGTCACTTGCTAATGAAGCTAAAGTTGAAAAAGATACAGAAACTTCGCAAGCGGCTCAATCTTATGCGAGTACAACAAGAGATGAATACTTAGAATACAAAGAAGTAATAAATAACCAATTACAGCCACGTCTTCGTCTTACTCTCTCAAAAGCCGATAATGTTTTTTTTGAAGACTTAATAAATGGTCGCAGTCCTAAAGGTTCACGAGATTCTCATAAAAAATTACAATTTGCATGGGATTCTATTAGAACAAATCTTATTGCTAAAATCCTGAATGATATTAGTAAATCTAGCGTCTCTGATAAACTTAATTCTCTTCTACAATTACGAAAATCTGTTATAGAGGACTGTTATGTAATTTATATCGTTAGTGAGGATAGAAGTGAAGCTTACAGGTTATTTGCGGTACTAAATGATAGAGGTAGAGAGTTGAGTGATGGAAATAAACTTCGCTCAGATACTCTTGAATTACTAGAAAAACACGAGAGAGAACAAATACTTGCAGAAGATAACTGGGACACAATACTTAGCTATCCAGCAACAGAAGTGGAGCAATTCTTTAGAAATTACTATGCATCTCATCAGGGCAAGGGTGCAGCCAAGAGAAATTTAGCAGATACATTTCGAGATGATATATTTAAGTTTCCACCCGGAATTGTTCTAGAGATTGCTGAAACTGAAGAAGCGAAGAAACTATCTCATACTATTTCTGATATAAAAAATGAGCAACAAGTTTTTATAGAAATATCATAACGACGGTGGCCTTATCGAGATGCTACTGCTTCAGATTGGCAACAGGAAAGACTACAACGTTTAATAAAAGTATTAAGGCATACACTTTGTATACCACTTTTGCTTAGTGCATACCATTGTCTTTTGGAAAGGCAATTTATAGAAATTATAGACATTCTAGAACGCTTTGCTTTTCGCTACATTACTATTGTAGGAGCGCACGCTGAAAAAATATCTACAATATATTATGACCACGCAAAGTTGATTAGACAAACACCGCAAGAATATAAAATTCCTACTTTAAGAAATGAATTAAAAGCAGTACAGGAAAAGTATGCTCCTGATGAAACTTTTGAATCTCTATTAATACAAAAATTAAGTTATCAAGATAATTCTTCCAAAAAGATAATTATCAGACACTTTTTAACTACATTAGAGGATCATGTTGAGTGGTACTCTAATGGCGCTAATGGTAAACCAAAACCAAATGAAATAAGTATTTTTGATCTAAGCAAAGTTACCATAGAGCATATATATCCGCAGAATATTAGCAGTGCTTCAGTAATAGAAGACCTTGAGTTGGTGAAGAATGACATTGGGAATCTGTCTTTTTGGCCTGGACGTAATAATAATAGTGCAGGTAATAAGTCATTTGCTGAGAAGAAAAGTCTTTACGAGCAGTCAAATGTAACACTCAATCGAGAGCTAGCAAAATTTCTGGACTGGGATAAGCAAAACTTCCAACAAAGGAGAGATAAATTACTAAAGATGGCGAAAAAGATTTTTACTGTTTAGATATGAGTCAGCTGGCGTACAATCAGCTATTTAAGTTTTTAGCACATTGCCCAGACTGATGAAGCTTTAACTTTCTTGAGGAACAAGGAAATCTATACACGCTTCGAGACAGAGAACCTATCTAACGTTTCCAAACTTTAAAACTTGCATAATGTAAAGCTTGTTATGAAGTCAGTGAAGACGTGATCGCCTAAAATTAATCCTTACTTGTGAGCAGTCATAATTATGACAGAGTGGCATAATATCCTATAACTGAAGATGAACACTAAACTTGTTGAATCACTGTTGCAAGCTATTCTATCTCTCTCTGATGAGGAGCGATCGCTATTGGAAGAAAGATTAATTTTAAATTCATCAGAGCCTTCAACCCGTGACTTAATGCAACTTGCTCAAACTGGTGGAGTCTTTCAGTTTCTTAACGATGAACCAGATATATACTCACTAAAAGATGGAGAACCTATCTAAAAAGAAAGCGATGTCTACGACGGGCTACGCCTACGCCTAAAATTAAACTTAATTACAAGCACTCAAAATCATGACAAACTGGCAAGAACGCATTACTCAAAACCCGAATGTATGTCACGGCAAACCGTGCATCAAAGGAACACGCATTATGGTATCAGTCATCCTTGATAACTTTGCCGAGGGACTGACATTTGAGGAAATTATTCAAGAGTATCCACCACTGGCTTTAGAAGATATTAGAGCAGCTATTGCTTATGCAGCCCAATTAACCAGGGAAGAGGAATTGTTGCCACTGCGATGAATAAAATGACAGTGAAACTGGACGAGAACATGGCACAAACCCACGTCGAGTTTTTGCAACAAGCTGGTTACAACGCTGACCGTGTGACTGATGAAGGATTGTCTGGTGCTGATGATGAAACTGTTTGGGAGCAAGTTTGTGCTGAGGAACGATTTTTTATCACCCTTGATTTAGATTTTTCTGATATTCGCCGCTTTCCACCAGGCACTCATACTGGAATTCTACTATTGCGTTCGCGTAACCGTAGCCGTCAAGCAGTGCTAGAAATTTTGTCTCGTGTTGTACAGGAGCAATCTTTAGAAAAGTTGAAAGGTTGTCTTGTAATGGCAGACGACATACAGACGCGAATCCGGCGATCGCAGTGATAGCATGGATACAAAGTTAATATACTCTCTGCGTTACTTTGCGCTTTTAAACAAAATTCACATTGTGCAATTTTTTCTCGAAATTACTCTGAACATCTTGAGTTCCTCCAGAATATAGGGGAAATGTAAAGGAGATGACTAAAGCTTGGCTAAAGTGGAGTAGGCAAAGAGGCTACTAATTGTTCATCACTGCATCTAATAGCACATTGGCATCAAAACGCACGACATCGGTGCAAGGTAGCCCAGTTTCTGCTATGGTTTGAGCGATCGCTTCTTCAGCCGCAGATTCATCTAGATGGGCTGTGTTAAGTCCTATACCGACTACAGGAACACTTGCAAACGCACCACCGCCACTAGCGACAGTTTCATAAAGCCGGATTACCTCTGGTAAAGGTGGAATTAGCACATGGGGATGATTACGTATATGAACTTGTCCTGCCCGATGTACCAACACCAGTTGGGTTGGTTGCGAACCACGGATTAGGGGTAGAGTTGCTGTTGAACCAGGGTGTAGCAGTGAACCTTGTCCTTCAATGTGCAAGATGTCGTAGTTTTTGCCATAGCGCATGACTATTTGTTCCACAGCACCGGCGGCAAAGTCTACCCGCACGGCATCTAAAGCCACACCGTCCCCTTCTAACATCACCCCAGTTTGACCTGTGGCGAGGAATTTTGAACGCCAACCCCGTAGTTTTGATGCCCAATGTAACTCTAGGCTAGTTGACATTTTACCGATCGCCATGTCAGTTCCCACTGTCAACACCCGCCGACAAGGAAGTGTGCGTGCTATTCCACTAGCAATAGTTATATTAGCTGGCTCTTTCCGTACATCCCAAATTAATTGTCCTGGTTTGAGCAGTGCATTTAACTCTGGTATGTTTGCCATTGGTGTGTGCAAACCATTTACCAGCGACATCCCAGCTTCTAGAGCCTCTTTGATTTCATCCCAGTAATCATCTGGTATCGCGCCGCCTCCTGGGGCAATGCCAATTACCAAAACTTCCGGCTTGTACTCCAGGGCTGCGGCTACCGATGCCACAATTGGCACATCACGCTTGATGCCAGTTAATTCTGGTAGGGATTTGCCAGCAGACTCGCGATCAATTACAGCTACGATTGGGGCTTCACTGTAGCGTAAAATTGCTAGCCCCGTTTTGCCGTGAGTCCCAGTAATTCCCTCATGCAGCAAGATAGCTACTCGTTGATTAAGTGGTAGACGCACTCTGTTGTACCCCCAAACCTGGTAAATCGTTTGGCAAAACTCTCCCTTGTTTTAGCAATGCACCCGTAAAGGGATCATCGATTAAGTTGAGGTGACTGTCTAAATCTAGATAATCAGCTAGTGGTGCTAGCTGTAATGCTGCTGTATTCGCTAGCGAACTGTCAGAATAGCAACCGAACATTACTTGCAATCCATAGGCTCGCGCTGTATGTACCATTCGCATTGCCTCCGTTAGTCCCCCTGATTTCATCAGTTTGATATTAATGCCATCCACGTAGTTTGCCAAATCGGGAATATCGGAGCTTGTGAAGCAACTTTCATCGACAAAGATGGGCAGGGGAGAGTGTTCTTTGAGTTTTGCTAAACTTGGTTCCTGCCCCCGTGGCAATGGCTGTTCTACATACTTTATACCTAAATCAGCCAGCCAATTGCACATCGCGATCGCATCTGACAAATTCCAACCCCCGTTGGCATCAACAAATAATTCTGGTAATGGTGCTTCTTCTCGCACTGCTAATAGCATTTTTTTATCTGCATCTATGCCATCTGGACTACCTAGCTTCACCTTGAAAAGGCGGACATCAGTAAATTGTAACCAGTCTCGCGCTCTGGCCCTAGCACCTTCAGGCGAATTAATCCCAATTGTGACAGAAGTCGGGACTATTTGATTGCGATCGAGTCCCCAAATTTGCCACAAGGGTAATTTTACGCGCTTACCCAACCAATCGTGCATTGCCATATCCAAGGCTGCTCTAACAGCAGAAGGAACCTGAGTTTGTGTTAAAACTTGCTCAATTTGCTGTCGTTGTAAGGGGCTGAATGTTTGTAACAGTGGCACAACTTGCTCTAAAGCATCTTTGATCGTATCAGTTGATTGCCGATGATTACCTACACCGAACGGCGATGCTTCCCCCCAGCCTTCGATGCCATCATCTGATATCCGCACCCATACATTCGTTGTCTGTGCCGTTGTACCCCGACTAATGGTCAACGGAAATCTCTTGTTTACTGTAAATAACTTTACATTTATTTGCATACTTATTCCGCATATTATGTTATGACAAAAGTCAGTGTAAGTTCAAAATTTAGATTATCGGACGTATCCGTTATACTTTTTTACATTCACTACTTGATTTTTGAATTTTTTATACAAAGTTTTATTTTTTACTTAATTTATGACAAACTTAAAAAAATGGAAAACTTTAAAATCAAAAATGGTCTTAGATCATTACTGGTGTAAGGTAAGGCAAGATGAAATAGAATTGCCCAATGGTCAAATCATCGATGATTATTTTGTTAGTATTAAACCAGACGTTGCGATGGTTTTACCTATAACTAGTAGCAAAGAGATAATTTTTGTCCAGCAATACAGACATGCCGTAGGTGAATTTTTCTTAGAATTGCCAGCAGGGAATTTTGATCCCACAAAAGAGAATGCCGAAGTAGCAGCAATTAGAGAACTTACAGAAGAGACGGGTTATATTCCCCAAGAAGTTAGAAAAATCGGAACTCTATACGATAAGCCGAGTAAAGATACGAATCAAATACATTTATTTTTAGCAGAGAATCTGAGGAAAGTTGGAGAGCAACAACTAGATATTACAGAAGAAATTGAAGTTGTATTAATACCGGTAGAATCAGTTTTAGAGAAAATTATTCAGGGACAAATTTCTGTTGCAGGAACTGTAGCGGCTCTCTTCTTAGGTTTGAAGTTTCTAAGTTATTAATAATCTCAGGGTTAATTATTATGTTTGTCTTTACAGTAACTTCTGATACTTTCCTCAAAGTTCGCCCAAGTGAGTTAGCGGAATTAGCTGAAGATGAAAAACTTCTCATTGCCTGATTAGCAAGGTTTTTTAGTCTTAATAAAGAGTGATTTTGTTTGAGTTTAGCTAATTTATCATTTAGGGCATAGTTGATTTGTCTTATTACTCCTTTGGAGCAGGGGGAAGTATTTATTTAGAAATTTATTAGGAATTAATAATATTTAGATATTTTTAAATTAGGACATTTATTGCTACAAACTAGTCACATATATCATAAAAATCTAGTTATATATGTGTTAATATCAATAATGCTATTGGATCACTAATACTCTTTTAAGATCATATTTTTTCGTGATTAAGGTATATTTAATTACTACTTTTGATGAAAGTTTAAAATGGTTGAATCAATCTTTGGAGAGAGGATTTATACCAACTAAATTTTATATATTATAGAAAGCAGACAGTAAAAGTTAAGGAAATAGAATAAAATAGTGCCACTCCAAAAAATAAGTGAATTTGATACAGACTACCATAATACTATTGGTAAAGACATCAAAGGAATGGGTCTGTATGTTCAGGGAACCGATGAGAAGATTGGCACAATAATTGATGCTGTCTTAGACGACCAAGGAGCATTCCGCTATTTAATTGTTGACATAGGGGTTTGGGTTTTTGGCAAGAAAGTATTACTACCAATAGGGAAATCGCGTATTGACTCTACAGCAGACCGTGTATACGTTGTTGGTCTGACAAGAGAGCAAGCGGAAAAATTGCCTGAATATCATGAGCATACAGCGCTTGACTACGACTATGAAGAACGGGTGCGCGGAGGATATCGCACACCGTCTGTAGAAAGTTCAGCACCTCTGGATGTAGGATCGACAGTTGGGCGCACTACTCCCAGTCTTGATCGCAACAACTACACCTACGCACAAGAGCCAGATTTATATGATGTCAGCGCTCACGAAGACCAAACTTTCAAACTCTATGAAGAAAGGCTGGTTGCTAATAAACAACGCCGGAAAACTGGAGAAGTAGCGATTGGTAAGCATGTCGAAACTGATACTGCAACAGTTGCTGTATCGGTGGAAAAAGAGCGAGTCGTGATTGAGCGAGTTACTCCTGAAGACGCAGGCAAAGTTGTGTCTGCTGAAATAGCTAACTTCCGCGAGGGTGAAGTAGCACACATAGAAATCTATGAAGAAGTTGCAGATGTCCAGAAAGAAGCTTTCTTGCGAGAAGAAGTCAGAGTGCAAAAAGTTGTAGACAAAGAAATTGTTGAGGTTGAAGAAACCATTCGACGCGAAGAGTTAGACGTTGACACTGATGGAACTTTAAAAGTCAATAAAACTGACCGAGTTTAACTTGATCAAAGAGGCTAAAGAGCAGGGGAGAATTTATTTTCATCCCCTAGTTGTGGGCGATTGCCCGTGGGGTGTAGGGGAAAGACATTTTCATCCTTGATTGTGGGATTTTTTCGTAACTAGATGACTTGAAAATCCTACTTCGACAAGTATCGATATAGATACTTAATGCCCCATTCATTATGCCCATTTTGAATTGAGCTTAGTAGGAGCAAGTTTTTTACCTGCTTCTACTGGAAATACTTTATATCTTCCAAGAAGTGATGGCTGAACAACCAGCGATTTTTAAGTTTCTTAGCAATCCAGTGGTAGGAGCAGCTTTGGTGCGCGATCGCGGCTAAATGGTTTGGTGGCCATAAATAAGCATTCCCAAACTTAATACACATATACTACTAGTCCTTTCAAGGTGACTTGTAAAATAAAATTGTTTTTTCTCACATCTCTGTGTCTTGAAAAGTTGAGCTACTTGCTTGCAGGGTTCATCCTGTTGTGCAAAGTGGCGTTGTTACAGAGGGAAATCAACGCCACTTGACGACAGTTGCCTGAAGTCGGAAAACCCGCCGAATGCAGTAGCTACTACTGACAATCGCTATACCTCTGCGGTTTAAAAGTAATTTATTTAACCTTATTAGGCGCAGATAACACAGAAATAAGAGTTTAAAAAGGTATTTATTTACGCAACTTAAAAGGGCTAGTCCAACATAGTTCTTTGTCTGCACACTGCAAATATAAAGGAGACGACGATAGTGACTCAGAATAAGCAACAACCAGATAAGTATGACGAAAATACCGACCCAGATCAAGAGCAAACCGATGCTCAATCTTCAGGAGCAGGTATTGGTGCTGGTATAGCTGGCGCAGCGATTGGTGGTATAGTTGGTGGTCGAGTTGGAGGAGTATTTGGTGCGGTAGCGGGCGCCGTAGCGGGCGCTTTGGCTGGTAAGGGTACATCTGAAGCTGTTCACGAGACTGTAGAAGGTGTAGTAGACGCAGCAAAGAGTATAGCTGATACTGTTAGCCACACTGTAGAAGATGTCGGTGGAGTAGTCAAAGATACAGCCGTAGAGGTTAAGCCATCCGTAGTTGGTGTCATAGACGCAGTTAAGGATACAGTTGAGGAAACCAAGCCATCTGTAGTTGATGCAGTCAAGAGTGCAGCCCAAGAGGTAAAACCAGCGATCAAAAATGTAGCGGATGCAGTTAAGGAGACAGTTGAGGAAGTCAAGCCAACTGTCAAAGATGCAGCAAAAGATACAGCCAATGCAGTTAAGGGTGCAGCCCAAGAGGTAAAACCAGCTGTTAAAAATGTAGCGGATGCAGTTAAGGAAACAGTTGAGGAAGTCAAGCCAGCTGTCAAAGATGCAGCAAAAGATACAGCCAATGTAGTTAAGGGTGCAGCCCAAGAGGTAAAACCAGCTGTCAAAAATGTAGCGGACGCAGTTAAGGAGACAGTTGATGATGCCAAACCAGCTGTCAAAGATGCAGCAAAAGATACAGCCAATGCAGTTAAGGGTACAGCCCAAGAGGTGAAATCAGCTACTAATCAGAGTGCGGGGTTAGATGAACGCTTCGTTGCAGACAACAAGCCAGCGAAAACTGGAGATGTTGGCATAACAAAGAGTATTGAAACTGACTCAGCTAATTCAGTCCCAGTAGAGATTATTGATCGAACCACCCTGTAAACACTGACACACCACTAGCTTAAATAACTTTTGAAGGAATCATCGGTACAGCAACTGCGGCTTTGGGTGCTAATGCTGCCAAAAATCAAATGGTTTTTACATCTGAAGAAATTACCGCATCTGTGCGTCTAGCAAGATTTTGCTAAAATGTTTGACGATCCGCAAGCTTGATTTGAGGCTTTGCGCGATCGTCTTTCTTCTTTCGACCGTGATACTCTAGTTGTTGTCCTCAGTTCGCGTGAGGATATTTTCAAAGCGCAAGCTAACAAGATTATCGACCGAATTGAAGCTACACGGGATATTGCAGCATCTCCATTTTAATGACAAACTTCTTTACTTAATGGCGACATTTAAATAGCAGACAGCAGTCTGACAATTTTGAAAGCAAGTGGCTGAAGTAGCGATCGCCACGGTTTTCTAAGCTAGAATACCAAAGTTGTATTTAGACACATCTGACAAGTTAATTGCACTCACAGCCGTTATTTTTATGAATTACTACGTAATCTACGACGGGAATTGTAATCTCTGCGTTACCCTAGTGCAATCGCTAGAAACCTTAGACAAGGGGAACTTATTTCGCTACGCACCCATGCAAGATGAGCAGACACTTTTACAGTGGGGAATTACAGCCCAAGATTGTGAACAGGGGATGATTTTAATTGATGGCAACGAACCTCAAAGACATTGGCAAGGTAGTAACGCAGCAGAAGAGATTGGGCGGTTATTGCCAGCAGGAAGTATATTTGTAGACGCTTATCGAGCCTTACCGGGGATGAAGTGGGCAGGCGATCGCTTTTACGAACAAATCCGCGATAACCGTTACGCCATATTTGGCAAGCGTTCTAATACCTATCAATCTTCATACTGCGCGGATGGTAGCTGCAAGCCGTAGGGTAACTTTAAAATCTCGTTTCCAGCCAGAGAGCGCTGGAAATGCTCCTGATTGCGGCTTTGGCGTAAATTTGGAAGGCGGAGCCTTAGAGAGGGCATTCCCAGTCTGAGACTGGGAACGAGCAATACCACTTACAACTAAATTGGTCATTAGACAGAGTTTGTTTGAGTAGAAAATCCGCCTACAGGTGCTAGTAAAAAGTCTGGTAGACCAACCATTATGCTATCTGGCGTGTTTGTAAACATTCTGCAATCAATGACATTTGCGATCGCCACCGGAAAGGGCGGGTACGCCATCGCGCCACAATTCGACACAACAAACTGAACTGATGGGAGGATACTGCGTGAGAATTGGTGCTAACTACTTGGGTAACGGAGAGTGTGAATTTACAGTTTGGTCTCCGCTATTAGATAGCGTCACTGTACAAATTTTGACGCCAGAACAGCAGTTAATTCCGCTCAAGCCTCAGTCTGAGGGATACTGGCACACGAAAGTCAACGATGTGTATCCAGGTACGCTTTATCGGTATGTCTTAAATGGGCAAGACGCTTTTGCCGATCCGGCGTCGCAGTATCAACCTGAAGGGGTGCATGGGCCATCTCAAATTGTCGATCAACAGTTTGAGTGGACTGATGAAGCATGGGCTGGCATTCCTGTGGAGTCGATGATTTTCTACGAACTCCACGTTGGTACTTTCACGCCTGAAGGAACTTTCACCGCGATTATTGCCCGCTTACCAGAACTGAGGGAACTGGGAATTAACGCCATTGAAATCATGCCCATCTCCCAGTTTCCGGGAGATACCCATATTGAGGCAACTCTTGCATATCGCAACTGGGGTTATGACGGCGTTTATCCCTTTGCTGTCCAAAATTCCTACGGTAGCCCAGCCGAACTCAAGCAACTAGTAAATGCTTGCCACCAAAATAATATCGCTGTCGTGCTGGATGTGGTGTATAACCACTTTGGGCCAGAAGGCAACTATATGAGTCAGTTCGCACCCTACTTTACTAAAACCTATAAAACGCCGTGGGGGGAAGCGCTGAATTTTGACGATGCCCATAGTCAGGGTGTGCGAAACTATTTCATCGAAAATGCGCTTTACTGGTTGCGCGAATTCCACATTGATGCATTGCGTCTGGATGCGATTCAAGCAATTTACGACTTGGGAGCCAAGCATTTTCTCTGGGAACTAGCAGAAGCAGTTCATCATTTCTCACAACAAGGGCAAAAATGGAAACGCCATCTAATTGCCGAAAGTGACCTGAATAATCCCCAAATAATTCGTCCATTAGAATTGGGTGGATATGGTCTTGATGCCCAGTGGAGTGATGATTTTCACCATGCATTACACGCACTTTTAACAGGCGATCGCCAAGGATATTATCAAGATTTTGGGCAAACTGCTCAGTTGGCAAAAGCTTATGAAGATACTTTTGTCTACGATTGGAAGTATGCTCCACACCGTAAACGATATCATGGCGTATCTTGCCGCGATCGCCCTCTATCACAATTTACAGTCTGTATTCAGAATCACGATCAAATCGGCAATCAAATGAAAGGAGAACGCCTGACTCAGAAGCTCTCTTTTGAAGGATTAAAGTTAGCTGCTGGGGCTGTGCTGCTGTCGCCCAACTTACCCCTGTTATTCATGGGAGAGGAATACGGCGAAACAGCACCCTTCATTTACTTTGTCAGTCACTCCGATCCAGATTTAATTCAAGCAGTTCGAGCCGGACGCAAACAAGAGTTTGAAGCATTTCACTTCGCAGATGATCCCCCAGATCCCGAATCAGCAGAAACTTTTCTGCGTTCTAAACTCAATTGGGAATTACGCAATCAAGGACAGCACAAAGTTCTCTGGGATTGGTATCGCCAGTTAATTAATTTACGCAAGACGCATCCAGCACTTTTGAATCAAGACCGCAATTTCATCCAAGCGACTAGCGATGAAGACAAGAAGGTGGTCATCGTGCGTCGTTGGTGCGAATCGGGTGAACTAATATTTGTGATGAATTTCAATTCCTCTCCAGTGACAGTGACTCTGCCAATTGAGCATAATGTTGAGAAACTATTAGACTCAGCAGATACCTCATGGTCTGGGACTGGTTCTGAAGCAGCAGAATATCTGTCTGTCGGACAAGAATTGAGAGTAAAAGCTACCAGTTTGGTGCTGTATGAAGGGAGATGAGGGAGTTAACAATTCACGCATTCAACAATAAAGGAGATGAGGGGGAGAGGTAAAACTTAAAGTTTCTGGCTCAAAGGTGCAACTTTCAAGCTCAAAGGTGCAACTTTCAAGCTCAAAGGCTCAACCTTCATCCTCAGAGGTGCAACGTTCATCCTCAGAGGTGCAACGTTCATCCTCAGAGGTTCAACGTTCATCCTCAGAGGTTCAACGTTCAAGCTCAAAGGTGCAACGTTCAAGCTCAAAGGTGCAACGTTCAAGCTCAAAGGTTCAACTTTCAAGCTCAGAGGTGCAACGTTCAAGCTCAAAGGTGCAACTTTCAAGCTCAAAGGCTCAACCTTCATCCTCAGAGGTGCAACGTTCATCCTCAGAGGTGCAACGTTCATCCTCAGAGGTTCAACGTTCATCCTCAGAGGTTCAACGTTCAAGCTCAAAGGTGCAACGTTCAAGCTCAAAGGTGCAACGTTCAAGCTCAAAGGTTCAACTTTCAAGCTCAGAGGTGCAACGTTCAAGCTCAAAGGTGCAACTTTCAAGCTCAAAGGCTCAACCTTCATCCTCAGAGGTGCAACGTTCATCCTCAGAGGTGCAACGTTCATCCTCAGAGGTTCAACGTTTATGCTGAAAACCTCAAACTCCCTCATCCCCCACCCTGCGGGTTCGCGTAGCGTTCCGTAGGAAAGCTAAAGCTACATCCCCCTCATCCCCCACTCCCCACTCCCCACTCCCTACTCCAAAAAAATATGCGAATTCCCACCGCAACTTATCGAATTCAGTTTACACCTCAGTTTGGCTTTGAGAACGCTAAAGCGATCGCAGCTTATCTAGCAGATTTAGGTATTTCCGATTTGTATGCTTCCCCCATTTTCAAGGCACGATCCGGGAGTACGCACGGCTACGATATAGTAGATGCCACTCAACTAAACCCAGAACTGGGAACTAATGAGTCCTTTGATGCATTAGCTAGTGAAGTTCAATCCCTTGGTATGGGCTGGTTACAAGATATTGTGCCCAACCACATGGCCTATACCAGCGAAAACCTTTACTTAATGGACGTATTGGAACACGGCCCAGATTCCAGCTATACCGACTACTTCGACCTTTCTTGGAATGCTCCTTTTGGCGATCGCCAACAGCGAATCCTAGCGCCGCTACTGGGAGACTTCTACGGTGTATCCTTGGAAAACGGACACATTCAATTAGAATATGAAGAAAACGGTTTAACTGTAAACTATTACAGCTTGAAACTGCCCCTGCGGTTAGAGTCCTACACAAAATTTATCACTCATAATCTGGGCACACTCACGCGCACACTGGGGCGCAATCATCCCGATTTTATTAAGCTATTGGGGATTTTGTATATCCTCAAAAATGTGCCCTCAGAGGTGGCGGGAAAACAGCGAGAAGACCAAATCGCATTTGTTAAAGGATTGGTTTGGGAACTTTACAGCACAAACGATGCCATCCGCGAGTTCATTGACCAAAACATCAAAACTTTCAACGGAGAAGCGGGTAATTCAGATAGTTTTAACCTCCTAGATGACTTACTCAAAGACCAGTTTTACCGTCTCGCCTTCTGGAAAGTTGGGGCGGAGGAAATGAACTACCGTCGTTTCTTTACTGTCAATGAACTGATTTCCGTTAAAGTTGAAGAACTGCGGGTTTTTAATAATACCCACAGCCTAATTCAAAAGCTAGTTGAAGAGGGCAAATTTACAGGTTTACGCATTGACCATATTGATGGACTTTATAACCCAATCCAGTATCTCGAAAGACTGCGGGAAAAGACGGGTGATGTTTATATCACTGTTGAGAAGATTTTGGAACTCACCGAAGACCTACCGGGAAATTGGGCAATTGAAGGAACATCGGGATATGACTTTTTAAACTATGTAAATGGCGTATTTTGTCAAACGGAAAATCAATCACAGTTCGATAAAATCTACCATAACTTTATCGGTTCACGAGTAGATTATGCATCCGTCGTGAAGGAGAAAAAGCATCTGATACTGGAAAAGAATTTAGCAGGTGATATTGACAATCTGGCACTTTTATTAAAGAATGTTTCCAGCAAATATCGCTATGGTAATGATTTTACGCTGAATGGATTAAAAAGAGCGATCGCTGAAGTTTTGACACTGTTCCCGATTTACCGCACCTATATTACGCCAGATGGAATTGGGGATAGCGATCGCGCTACCATTGAGAAAGTAATTCACCAAGCCAAAGAACAATCGCCCTTGTTGCAGCACGAACTGACCTTTATTGAAAAGTTAATGTTGCTAGAGTTTGATAGTTCTCTGACTCAAACAGAACGCGAACAGTGGATATATTTTGTTTTACGAATGCAGCAATACAGCGGCCCGCTAATGGCGAAAGGCGTAGAAGACACCACATTATATGTTTACAATCGGTTGCTGTCGCTGAATGAAGTGGGGGGTAATCCCGGTCATTTTGGGATTTCAGTAAGCAAATTTCATGCCTTTAACCAACAGCACCAAGCAACCTGGCCTCACACAATGAACACCACCGCCACTCACGACACCAAACGCGGTGAAGATGTGCGGGCGAGGTTGAATGTCCTCTCAGAAATCCCAGAGGAGTGGGAACAGCAGGTAAATACTTGGGGCGGGATTAATGCAGGGCATCGTAGCGATCGCCACGGGTTCGCTATGCCCGATCGCAACGATGAGTATTTTCTCTATCAAACCTTGGTAGGGGCGTTTCCCTTTGCGGAACATGAACATGCATCCTTCGTGGAACGGGTGAAAGACTATATAATTAAGGCAATTCGAGAAGCAAAAGTGCATACAGCATGGTTGCGACCTGATAGCGAGTATGAACAAGCTTGTACCTCCTTTATCGAGAAAGTACTTGATCCTTCCATCTCCGGGGAATTTCTAGAAGCCTTTCGCCCGTTTCAACAGCGAATTGCAAACTATGGTATATTCAATTCCCTTTCGCAAACTCTACTAAAGATTAGCGCACCCGGCGTACCCGACTTTTACCAGGGAACAGAACTTTGGGAACTAAGCCTAGTCGATCCAGACAATCGCCGTCCCGTGGATTTTGAACAGCGACGTACTTACTTAAACGCCATCCGCGAGCAAGCAAAAACAAATATTCTCGAACTAATCCAGGAGTTACTGAAGCATAAAACTGACGGCAGAATTAAACTGTTTTTAACGGCTCAATTACTCCAAGCTAGAACAAACTATGTTTCATTATTCCAGGACGGCGACTATTTACCATTAGAAGTTCAGGGAACCTACGCCAATCACATTATCGCCTTTGCGCGGCGGGAGGCAAATCAAACAGCGATCGCGATCGCGCCTCGCTTTTTAACTAGCCTGATCCAGCCTGAAGATAATCCCTTGGGCGAGTCAGTTTGGCAAGATACACACCTGCAATTACCTCCTGGAAGTTCCCTCACCTGGAAAAACGTCCTAACTCAGCAACCCTTACAGACTACAGGAACATTATCTATCGCAGCCGCCCTCGCTGATTTTCCAGTTGCTCTGTTAGTTAGTACTGCTGAGTAAAAAAATAAATCTTTCTCACCCAGAGGCGCACAGAAAACCCCATAAAACCTCTGCGTTCCTCTGCGGTTTCCTTTGCGTTCCTTTGCGTCTAAAAAAATAATTGAAAATATGACCACTCCACCAACACTCACCACCGCGCAGATTGACGGCGTGCGGGCCCATATCAAAAAAACGTGGAAAACCTTAACGCGATCGCACGAACACTTATTACAATCTGCAAAGGATACCAAACTAGACCACAAAAGCGAGACTCCCTGGCTCGTCTACATTTCACCCTTAGAAGATTGTCCCAACATCCAGAGTGTCTTGGAGCGATCGCTATCTTCCAAGGATATGCAAAGAATTGAAATTCGCACTTTGCCCTCAGAAGTCGAAGCGATTAAAGAGCATGGGTTACTATACCTACCAGGCCCTTATGTCGTCCCAGGTGGCCGCTTTAACGAAATGTATGGCTGGGACAGCTACTTTATATTACTAGGACTTTTGCACGATGGAGAATTGGAGCTAGCGCAAAGCCAGGTAGACCAATTATTGTACCAGGTACAGAATTACGGCACTATCCTCAATGCCAACCGGACTTATATGCTGTCGCGATCGCAGCCCCCTGTCCTCAGCATGATGGTTTTGGCATTATTCCAGCACACCCAGGATGAAGAGTGGTTGAGATCAACCGTCCCGCTTTTAGAACAATTTTACTATTACTGGGTAGTACCGCCCCATTTGAATCCCGGAACCGGCTTATCGAGATTTTATGCCTTTGGGGAAGGCCCCGCGCCAGAAGTTGTGTTCTCCGAGCGGGATGAGGAGGGAAAAAGCCACTACGATCGCGTCAAGGAATATTACCAAACCTTTGAGGTTGAAGATTACGACGTTAATCTTTACTACAACCGAGAAAATGACGAATTAACCAACCTATTTTATAAGGGCGATCGCACCATGCGCGAGTCCGGTTTTGATATCACCAACCGATTTGGCCCCTTTAGTGCTGATATCCTCCATTATGCTCCTGTGTGCCTCAACAGTTTGCTGTATCAGGTAGAACAAGACATGGCAAACATTAACGCTATTTTGGGGCACGAAGAACTGGAACAACAATGGCGCGATCGCGCAGATATCCGCCGCGATCGGATCGATCAATTTCTCTGGAATGAAGAACGAGGACTCTATTTCGACTATCACTTCCAGAGTGGAAAACGCCGTTGCTACGAATTTGCTACCACCTTCTATCCTTTGTGGTTAGGAATTTCTTCTCCAGCCCAAGCCAAGCGCGTCGTGGAAAATCTCTCTTTGTTTGAAGCCCCAGGCGGAATTTTTACCAGTACTTATATCACCGGAAACCAGTGGGATGCTCCCTTCGGTTGGGCACCATTGACGTTCATTGCTGTCCAGGGACTTCACCGTTATGGGTTTCATACAGAAGGCGATCGCATTGCCAACAAGTTCCTGGCTATGGTAATTAAAGAATTCGAGCGTCACAACACCATAGTTGAGAAATATGATGTTGAACGCTGTTCTGCCAACGTTTCTGACGATATTTCCTTTGGATATAGTTCTAACGAAATTGGCTTCGGCTGGACAAATGGAGTTGTTCTGGAACTTTTAGCAGGCGGTGGGAAAAAAGTTTAAATAAAAAGGCGTGAGTTTTTTCATCACGCCTTTATCTTATTTATTACACTTGACTCTATATGGATTATGTATAGTTGAATGGAATTTGAATGGGACAAAAATAAAAACCAACAAAATATCCAGAAACATGGCATTAGTTTTGAAGAAGCTACAGAAATATTTAACGGTGTTGTTTTCACCTCAATTGATCAACGGTACGACTATGAAGAAATTCGAGAAATTAGTATTGGCTCAATCCAAGCTGTTGTAATTATTACCGTCGCTCATACAGACAGAAACGGCAAAATTCGATTAATCTCTGCCCGAAAAGCCACCCCCAAAGAAAGGAGAACCTACTATGAGTATCTCGCCCAATCGACTTAAAGAACTCCAAAATATCCCTGACACAGCGATTGATACTTCAGATATTCCTGAATTAGATCAGCAATTCTGGGAAACAGCCAAAATCGTAAAACCTGTTAGCCAACAAGCCACATTAATTCAACTAGATCAAGATATTCTGGATTGGTTTAAAAGCAAAGGAAAAGGCTACCAATCTCTAATTAACTCCGCTCTCCGCTCCTATATTGAGCATAATTCATCGCTATAACGCCTTACCTTACTGGCTCGTACCAAACCATGAGGAATAATCACAATGGTTCAATCAGCTCGAAAAATTATAACCGTTGATGAATTTCTTAGCTGCTACAGTCAGTGCGATCGCTTTGAGTAGTTTGTAAAATTCATATTTTTAATTGCAACTATAGCCCTATTTAATCATTTCTGAATAACGAGATCCCCGATTTTTCTAAGAAGTCGGGGATCTGACTCTGGCGATTTTCACACAAAATCGCCTTTTTTGTGGGAGAACAGTTTCAACAATGAAGTTGCAGACATAATTTTCTCCTTTGAAGCCGACAATCTTTAAAGGATGTACAAATTAGACTTTACAAACATTTTCTGAAGTTCATAACCCAATACAGTTCAGTTAAGCATTTCTTTCTTCTCTTTCTTCTCTTTCTTCTCTTTCTTCTCTTTCTTCTCTTTCTTCTCTTCCTTCGCGTCCTTCGCGTCCTTCGCGTCCTTCGCGGTTCGTTAAAAAAATTGATTTTGACAAAGAGTTAAGCCTTAACTGAACCGTATTGGTTCATAACCAAATTCTGTTTAAATTTATGGCTGAGAAATCAAGTTAAAAAAATTCCTAAAATTCATCTTATTAACTAAAGCCACAAATTTAAAGATAACCTCTGTAGAGACGTTGCATTACAACGTCTCTACAGCCCTATTTCCAAAACTAGAGCCGCTTACTACAAACCTTTAATTATTCACGCCCACTTACTTAGGACTCAAGTTTGATTATTTAAGTTAGATTCCGATATTCAGCACCTACAAATTATCATCTTTACGTTTGTCGTAAGGCTCACCTGTAAAAGGTTGTACGCCAATAGTAGGATAAGCATCATCATTAGGGCCAAAAATCCGCATTGCAGCTTCAGAAATATACTGGGTTATGTTCCCAATGATTTTGGAAATAGCCATAATATTAGACTCCTTATTTTCGAGCCGTTTTAATTGTGATACCTAATACTCTAATGCTGATATTCTTGATTAGCTCTAATTCTCAATATATTGAGATTATACTCAATGTTTATTCAGATAACTTCGCAATACTTTAGCTTTTCAAAAAGTCAAACTTTTTTCACTAATTCTAATTGTAACATAGTTATTTCTCCAACCCCAGTTGGGAAAAGAGCGAAGCAAAACAAACTTTCTTTGACAGGATATTGTTTCCCTTCATTAACCGCCTGATTCGATTAACACTATTGCTAGCTATTACTATTAAAAAACATTAAGTATTTTATAAAGCTAGTATTAACTTGCCGATAAATATACTGTTCTACGGCAATCTCAGAAAATATACTTGCCGGGAGTTGACATTATTTATGGTAAATACTACCATAAATAGCAGAAGCATCTTGTAAGGAAGCTCTTGCATGACAACTTTTTTGCCAGATTTGGACTATGTATATAAACAGCAAAGCCAACAGAACCAGGAATTAAACCTTTCTGCGGATGACTACAGCTTACTGACCGACCTTTACCAGTTGACGATGGCAGCTTGTTACACAGGCGAAGGTATAGAACAACGACGGGCAAGCTTTGAGTTAACTGTCAGACGATTGCCAGAGGGTTTTGGTTATTTAATTGCAATGGGGCTGACGCAGGCATTGGAATATTTAGCCAAATTCCGCTTTAATCCCTCACAAATTGCGGCATTACAGGCAACGGGAATTTTTGCTCAAGCAGGCGATCGCTTTTGGTCACTTTTAGCTGAGGGAAAGTTTACGGGTGATGTTTGGGCAGTACCAGAAGGGACAGCCGTATTTGCCAATCAACCACTGTTGCGGGTGGAAGCACCCCTTTGGCAAGCCCAACTAGTAGAAACTTACCTGCTGAATACGATTAATTACCAGACTTTGATTGCCACAAAAGCAGCACGGTTGCGTGATATCGCGGGGGAATCAGCAACACTTTTAGAATTTGGCACAAGACGAGCATTTAGTCCCCAAGGGTCTTTGTGGGCAGCGCGGGCGGCGTTGGCAGGTGGATTAGATTCCACTTCCAATGTGTTAGCAGCGCTACAACTAGGACAAAAGCCAAGTGGTACGATGGCACACGCCCTGGTGATGGCGTTGTCAGCAATAGAAGGCACTGAAGAACAAGCTTTTAGTGCATTTCATCGATATTTTCCGGGTGCGCCATTGCTGATTGATACTTACGATACCATTGCTGCTGCCCAGCGCTTGGCCGAAAAAGTCAATTCCGGGGAAATGCAATTAACGGGAGTGAGATTGGACTCAGGAGATTTAGTTACCTTATCAAAACAGGTGCGATCGCTCCTTCCCGGTGTGCCAATTTTTGTCAGTGGCGACTTGGATGAGTGGGAAATTGCCAGATTAAAAGCTGCTGGGGCCGAAATTGATGGTTACGGACTGGGAACGCGACTAGTTACAGGTTCGCCAGTAAATGGAGTTTATAAACTTGTAGACATTGATGGCATCCCAGTGATGAAGCAGTCTAGTGGTAAAGTTACTTATCCAGGACGCAAGCAGATTTTTCGCTCGTATACGGGAGGGAAGGTAAAAGCAGACAGGTTGGGACTCTTAGGTGAAATTCCTCAAGAAGAAGAACCTTTGTTGCAGTTGGTAGTGCAAGAAGGTGAACGGGTGCAGCCGTTGGAGTCGTTGGCAACAATTCGTCAGCGTACCGCCGCCTCAGTTGCGAGTTTGCCACAGGAGACAAGACGTTTGGATAATCCTGTCTCGGCGCAGGTGGAAATTTCTGCCGCGCTGCAAGAGTTGACGGAGGAGACTAAGAAACGAACCGCAGAGGCACAGAGAACACAGAGGTAAAATTACTCTTTCAGTATGTCTTAATTACGAATTACGAACTACGAACTACGAATTACGAATTACTATGAGAGTTGCTTTGTTTGGAACTAGTGCCGATCCACCAACTGCGGGACATGAGGCGATTCTGAATTGGTTGTCTGAGCGTTATGATTGGATAGCGGTTTGGGCAGCAGATAATCCATTTAAGTCCCATCAAACACCCTTGGAACATCGGGCGGCAATGTTGCGACTGTTGATTGCTGATATAGACGCACCACGGCACAATATTGCTTTGGAACAAGAATTGAGTAGCTTCAGAACACTGGAAACAGTGGAAAAAGCAAAGCTTGTTTGGGGTGAAGATGCTGAATTGACGTTGATTATTGGTTCAGATTTATTGAGTCAGCTGCCGCGTTGGTATCGCATTGAAGATTTGTTACAGCAAGTGCAACTACTGATCGTACCGCGACCGGGATATGCAATAGATGAATCTAGTTCAGAGGTAGTGCAAAAGCTGGGAGGGAAGATTGCGATCGCTAGTCTGACCGGTCTAGATGTTTCCTCAACAGCGTACCGCGAACATGGAGATTCTCAAGCCCTCACAGCCTCTGTAGTTGCCTATATTAATCGAGAGCATTTGTACGAATGCCAGGACGTTCACAAAAAAAGATACCAACTCCGCTAAACCAACAACCTTTGGCCGATTTCAAGGTTGGTGTTGATAATGTAATTTTTTCTGTAGATACTGCACAAAATCGGCTGTTAGTTCTATTAGTAATGCGACAGCAAGAACCATTTCTAAATCATTGGAGTCTTCCTGGTACTTTGGTACGTCCGGGAGAGTCTTTAGAAGATGCCGCCTATCGCATTATGGCAGAGAAAATTAAGGTCAACAATCTCTACTTAGAACAACTCTATACATTTGGCGGGCCGAATCGCGATCCACGGGAAGCAATTGATAGTTATGGTGTGCGTTATCTATCAGTTAGTTACTTTGCCCTAGTGCGATTTGAAGAAGCCGAATTAATTGCCGATCGCATGACTGGTATAGCTTGGTATCCAGTAAAACAAGTGCCGCAATTAGCTTTTGATCATAATGAAATTCTCGCCTATGGACATAGGCGGTTGCGAAATAAATTAGAGTATAGCCCGGTGGCTTTTGAAGTCTTACCGGAGATGTTCACCTTGAATGATTTATATCAGTTATACGCCACAGTTTTAGGTGATAACTTTTCCGATTATTCTAATTTTCGGGCGCGTCTACTCAAGTTAGGTTTTTTATGCGATACCGGAATTAAGGTATCACGGGGTGCTGGCCGTCCAGCTAGTTTGTATAAGTTTGACGCTGAAGCTTTTGCTCCCTTAAAAGATAAACCTTTGGTGTTTATTTAATGAACCGCTATATAGAGTTGAAAGTTAAAGCAATTAGTCTCTACTCAATACTCCTGTACAGACGCGATTAATCGCGTCTCTCCTGTACAGACGCGATTAATCGCGTCTCTACTCAATACTCCTATACAGACGCGATTAATCGCGTCTCTAACCAAAAATGAAGATTGCGATCGCTCAAATTAATCCGACAATTGGGGATTTGCTTTTAAATGCCCAAAAAATCCTAGAAGCGGCACAACGCGCAGCATCTACTGGTGCGCGTTTGTTGCTGACACCAGAACTTTCTTTGTGTGGCTATCCACCAAGAGATTTATTACTCAATCCTAGTTTTGTGGAAGCGATGGGCATCACTTTACAAAACTTGGCTCAGGATTTACCACCAAATTTAGCTGTGTTAGTAGGAACTGTTGAACAGAACCTCGAAGCCTCTATTACTGGCGGTAAAAGTTTATTTAACAGCATGGCTTTGTTAGAAGATGGCAAGGTAAAGCAAGTTTTTCACAAACGACTTTTGCCTACTTACGATGTATTTGACGAACGTCGCTATTTTGAACCAGGCTTGCAAGCCAATTATTTCACTTTAGATAATATCCATATTGGCGTAACTATTTGCGAAGATTTATGGAACGATGAGGAATTCTGGGGCAAACGTAGTTATGCAGTAAATCCGATTGCTGACTTAGCAATTTTGGGTGTAGATTTGATTGTAAATTTGTCTGCTTCCCCCTACACAGTCGGTAAGCAGCAGTTTCGCGAAACAATGCTTAAGCATAGCGCAATACGTTTTCAACAACCGATGATTTATGCTAATCAGGTTGGCGGAAATGATGACCTAATTTTTGATGGGCGGAGTTTTGCCTTGAATCGTCAAGGTGAAGTTATATGTCGTACCCGTGGTTTTGATACCGATTTAGTAGTAGTTGAATTTGACGAAGCGCAACGGGATTTTCAATTAGGTTCTGTAGCACCTGTCTATGAATCGGAAGATGAAGAAATTTGGCAAGCTTTGGTTTTGGGAGTGCGAGATTATGCTCGTAAGTGTCGCTTTTCTAAAGTAGTTTTGGGTTTAAGTGGTGGGATTGACTCTGCAATAGTAGCTGCGATCGCCACTGCTGCACTCGGAAAAGAAAATGTCCTCGGTGTTCTCATGCCTTCCCCTTATAGTTCCGAGCATTCTATCAGTGATGCTGTGGCATTAGCCGAAAATTTGGGGATTAAGACTAATCTTTTACCAATTGGGGAGTTAATGCAAGGCTTTGATCAAACTTTAGGTGATTTGTTTGCGGGTACAGAGTTTGGACTGGCTGAAGAGAATATCCAATCTCGGATTCGCGGTAATTTATTAATGGCGATCGCTAATAAATTTGGCTATCTCCTTTTATCTACCGGTAACAAATCAGAAATGGCAGTTGGTTACTGTACTCTCTACGGCGATATGAATGGCGGGTTAGCGGTAATTGCAGATGTTCCGAAAACCCGTGTGTATTCGCTTTGCCAATGGTTAAATCGCAATCATGAAATCATCCCGCAAAACGTCTTGACTAAACCACCCAGCGCTGAACTAAAACCAGGTCAAGTCGATCAAGACTCTCTACCACCCTACGAAATTTTGGACGATATTTTGCAACGCCTGATTCACAATCACCAATCAGCAGCGCAAATTGTTGCAGCCGGTCACGATCGGTTAATTGTAGACCGAGTAATCCAAATGGTAGCGCGGGCTGAATTTAAACGGCGACAAGCACCCCCCGGTTTAAAAATCACCGATCGCGCTTTTGGAACTGGTTGGCGAATGCCAATTGCTAGTAACTGGGTTGGTGTCAAAAACGCCTACCAAACTAAAAGCATAGCTACACCTACGTTAGTTTATTGGGATGGACAAGATGCCCATCCGCAAATCAAGTAGTACTTTGTCAAGGCAAACGGGGGCGTAGGAACACGGAGACAATTTCCCTCTTTTCCTCACCGAATTTCAGATTTTAGATTTTAAATTTTGGATTTAATATTATGTCCGCTTGATTACTTATTAAACCCGAAGAACCCCACCCCGCAGGCGGGGAGGGGAGACAAAGCACAGCTTTGGCGGGGTGGGGTTCTTTTCTTATGGGTAATTTGGCGGACATGATATAAGATTCAAAATTTAAAATCTTTTCGGGTTTGAAAGCAAGCGAATTCAAACACGAGAATAAATCTAAAATTGATTCACCCGATCGCCACGTCTTGTTGAATATTAAGATTTGCTTCCTTTATCAAAACTTTCAACAAAGCTGCTACACCAATTTGGGCAGAAACAGCATTACCATCCCATTTGCCATCTGCTACATACTTACCTTTGTTGTAGTTGTTAGTCCCTGACCACAGGTAAGGTGTGAGAACTTCTGGATGGTACTGTCTATAACCAACACCGTTGTATTTCTCTAGCTGCCAAAGCTGTGCTGGCAAACTCCAATCTTTTACTCGGTTGAATTCTTTCATTGTCAAAGCATCAATCGCGCTTTCTTCCCAAGTGTATCCTACCTCCCAGGCGTTGATGGGGTCAGCTAGCGGTCTGCCAGATGGTTCGTTGACAGTACGTTTTTTTAGCAAGTCGCCGTTGTGCAAATGTTTGCTGAAGTTAAGGGAACATTCCATATTATGGATGACTGCAATGAAGTACCAAGGCACATTAATTTTTTGCACTAATGCTTCGTAACGAAGGCGATTTGCACTGATTTTTGCAACTATATTTTGAGTACTGCTCAGTTTATCTGGTCTGATTTGGCAGCTATTCCAAAGCTTTTGATATTCTGGTTTTAAATCTTGAAGGCTGAGTAGTATTTTATTTGCCATTGTTATTAAACACCTAAGAATAACCTTGATCTTTCTAGTTATGACGAAACTAGCTCACCTTTCTATTTTTGAAAACTTTTTATACAAAAGTTAATTTTTTCAATATGTATCAGATTGAGAGAATTTGTTCTAAGCACCTTGTTCTACGCAACCTCACAGATCATCGGTATTAACCCAAGCATATTGCTCTACAAACAAGCTTGTTCTGGATTTATACCTTTGAAACATCCTACGTATTATTGCGTAAATAAATATGAGGTTCTGCAAATAAATACCTTTTTTATCCAGTATAAACTATGAATATTTTGGGTGCTGAATCATAAATTAATAGTAAAAATTATCACAATAAATTTTGCTTTAGAGTATTGTTTAAAACAACATAAATCTTGAAAATGATGTTTATACTTAGAAGTAAGTAAATGAAAGCAGGTGCATAATGAAACTACAAGATTTTTTGGGAAAAGATGAAAAATGGGGATTTGAGGCGATCGCTGATGACGCAGACTTGGCTCGTCAGATTCAGGTACTGTTAGTTGCCTTAGGTTTGCTAGAACCTCCAGCCGATGGTAAATTTGGGCCTGTTTCTGTGATATCTCTCAAAAAATTTCAAGAATTAACAAAGACTGAAGAGAATGGCTTTTTAGGAGCAGTCACAGCCAAGAAACTGATTGAAACCAAAATAGATGATCTTCCTAAACCCCCCTTAAAACTAGGCAATGACATTCCCAGTAAGATTGTGAAATATATGCTATCCAAAGGTTATCAGGTATTTACCAATCCAAAAGAATACAACATTGTTTATGTAGAGGGCATAGATGCAAACTGGACTCTCAACAGTGATACACCCAATCAGTTTAATGATCGGCGGATTGTCATTGAAGTAGTAAATGGCGTTCCCAAAATCGTAGATCACTGGGAAGCTACTACAGAACCAGGGAACTACTACACTTATAATCCGATGAATCCTAAAGGAGCAGCTAGGATTCAGTTTGGACAATACAAAGCTTGGGCTGTTGGCATCCACGGCACCGCAGAGCCTCACGAAGCATTAGTGCAAGTTGGAAATATAACTGTTTGTAGAGATTTCAACAAAGATTTTAAACGGACTGGCGACAAACTTGATACAGGTGATGATTTTTCTGTAAATCAACACTACGGCTTTGATTTTCCCCGGAATGATATTCGCCTTGCTAGCGCGGGTTGTTTAGTGGGACGTACTCGTGAGGGACATAGAGAGTTTATGGCGATTATTAAAGAAGACCGCCGTTATGTCGCTAATCGTAAATATACTTTTTACACTACCGTGATTCCTGGGGATGATTTACTGAAAACATTTCCAGCATGAGGTAATGGGTTATGTGATGCAATGATGTGGTAAGGGCGTACAGCTAGCTGTGCGCCTCTACTTTGTGTGAGAGACATTCCAGGCAACTTTGTCTAACCTTGTTCTTGTGGTTGTCCTATCTGTGCCGTTAGCTTCTCTTTATCCTGCCTGCGTTTTTTGGCGTAAAGTTGAATAGTGACTGCCATCAAAATAATCATCGCGAAAATAGCCCAGGCAGCGATATCTGTAGGGAGATTATTCTTAAACACAGCCAGCAGGACGATCGCTACTAACATAACTGTAGGTGCTTCATTTAAAGCACGTAATTGCTGACTATTCCAGCCACATTCATCGACTGCTAATTTCTTTATCAACCGAGCGCAGTAATGATGATAGCCAATTAAAATAGCAACAAACAGCAATTTTATATGCAACCAACCCTCTTTTAAAACATCCGGTTCAGTGGTTAATAAACCGATAGCCATTGCGATCGTCACGAACATTCCTGGGTTAGTGATGATAGAGTAAAGGCGCTTTTCCATAATTTGATACTGATTTTTCAGTATCGTTCGTGCTGGCTCAGGTTCTTCGTTCGCTTCAACGTGATAGATAAAAAGACGTACTAAGTAGAACAAACCAGCAAACCAAACTACAAATCCGACAATATGAAATGCTTTAAACCATGAATAAGCCATGAATACTAATCTCCTTTACTTGTGGTTGTGGTGCATTTTTAGTGGTAATAAAAAATTCACAAATGCAGGCAGGGATAACATTTATCAATCTAGCAAAAACCCCGAATTTATTTTTTACCACAGATAAATATCTATGATTTATCTGTGGTAATCTTGGTTTCATTTTTATAATATCGATTTTTGCCAGAGGTATATTGTCAATGAGCATCTTTACGACGCACAAAGGGTAAAAGGTCTTCCAAAATCGCCTCGTGGTAGTGTTCTTGAGGATAATGTCCGACGTTATTAAGTTTTATTAATTCGGTATTTGGTACAGAATTTGCAAAATTTTGGGCAATGTCTACAGGTAGCCAAGGGTCAATCATACCCCATTGAATCAGAATTGGCTGTTGCCATTCTTTAAAGCCAGATTCGATTTCTGTCATTGCTGAATCAAGCTGTAGATTGCGAATACTTGCTAAGAGACTTCGACCAGATGCAGAAGTTTTCAAAAATGGTTTTCGATAAATATCTAAATCTTTATCTCCGATGCGATAACGGCTACCACCTTCTAGCGTCCGGTCAACTAATAGCGGGTCTTGGGTCATTACTTCACCTGCCAAAGGTAAACCCATTTGTTTAATTTTCCAGGGTAATTTGGCAGCACTTGAAATGGGTGTATTTAAGATAGCTAAATTGGCAATTTGTTCTGGGTGGCGCAACGCATATTGTAGTCCTACAGAACCTAAAAAACCTTGTACAACTAAAGAAAAATGTTCAAGTTCTAGCGCTTTAATAAATCCTTCTAAAGCTGTGATAAAAGCATCAGGAGTGTAAGCAAAATCTCGTTTTTCTGGTTTTGCAGAAAAACCGTAACCAATCCAATCTGGAGCGATCGCTCTTGTACCCTGATTCGCTAGAGCAGGTATAATATGACGCCAACTATAACTTTGTGAAACTAAGCCGTGTAGCAACAACACAGGCGCTAAGTCAGTTCTGCCGATTGGTAAAGATTCGCGATAAAACCATTCCAGCGAACCTACATTGATTTTATGTTCTGTTATTGACACGCTATATTCCTATATTGGGCATTGGGCATTGGGAATTGGGAATTGGGAATTGGGCATTGGGCATTGGGCATTGGGCATTGGGCATTGGTCAATAATCAATAGTTCTTCTTCTTCCCCTGCTTCCCCTGCCCCCCCTGCTTCCCCTGCCCCCTTATCCCCCTCATCCCCTCACTCCCCACTCCCCACTCCCTGAGGAATAATCATCTCACGAATTGCATAAGCTGTGGCGGGTGCTAGTAAAACGCCGTTGCGATAGTGTCCGGTAGCTAGGAGGACGTTGCTAAACCCTGGTAACTTACCAATAACTGGGGCTGGGCGTCCTTCAGGACGGGGACGTAACCCCGACCAAGTGCCCAGAATCCTTGCTGTGGCTAATTCTGGGCAAAATGCGATCGCTTGTTCTCTAACAGATTCCAGCAGTTCTTGATTTGGCGGTATTTCATCGCTATTGCTGGGAAATTCCACTGTTGCACCCACCCAATAATCTCCACCACCCACAGGAACAATATGGACATCGTTACCCGTTATCGCCGGCTGGAAGTCAGGATTGCCTAATGGATGCCCCATACGCATTTGCAATGCTTGCCCAAGTACGGGGCGAATATCAACCATCTGATTTAATTTTGCCGTCAGTGGTGTTGAACCTAATCCGGCTGCGATTACAAACCAATCTGCGGCTATTTTTCCTTCTGTAGTCTCAAGTTGTTCGCAAAATTGGGGGGAAGACTCAGGTGGTGAGGTTTGGGCATCCAAAACAGCCACACCAAATTTGAAAGTTACACCATTTTGCTGGGCAGCCTCAACTAAAGCTAATGTGAGGGCAACAGGATCAAGTTGACGGTCTTGAGGAGAATAGACAGCGCCAGTAATTTTTTCGTGATTAACTTGAGGACAGATATTTTTGAGTTTAGCCGTGTCCCAAATTTCTAAATGCCAGCCTTGAGAGTGGCGAATTTCTACTAAATTTTCCCATGCTGAGATCCCCTCTACCGAAGGTGAGGAATCAGGCAAAAGCATGAGAATTCCCTGACGATTAAAAGGGATTTTGCGACCTGTTAAAGCTTCTAGTTCAGGAATCAAGGTTTCATAGCGTTGGATGCTAGTTTGTCGCATCTGCCAAGCTTTGCCCTTGATTTTTTGGCTGATTGCGCCCATCAAAACGCCAAGTGCAGCGCCCGTGGAAGCTTGTGCTGGTGGTTGCCGATCGCAAACTGTGATTTTCAGCCCTTTTACTTGACTCAGTTCATAGGCGATCGCAGCCCCAACTACACCACAACCGATAATAACTACATTCATAATTTGTGCTTGAAGTGAGTAGTTAGGAGTAGAGACGCGATTAATCGCGTCTCGATTAATCGCGTCTGTACAGGAGTTAAAAATTTTAAATTTCTAACTATTAACTATTAACTATTAACTCCTAACTATTAATTCCTAACTTTCTTCTCTTTTAGGAAGCAGCTGGAGGAATTTGTCAATGTCTGCCAAAGCAGCTTCGGAGTTAGTCAAGGCAAGTTGAGGTTTGCCAGCACTAGTAGCTTTATCAAGTTTAACCAGGTCGTTAAACAAATCTCGCGTTATTTGACGTGCTGCGGGTTGGTCTTTGGGCAGAAGGTTGGGAGTGACATAAGTCAGGTTCAGCCTTGCTTCTGTTATGGGCCCATGTATAAAGTTACGCACATTGATCCAATCACCTCTTTGGATCAGCGTTTTCAACTCTTGTGAGCGATCGCGCACAGCCTGAATTTCAGGAACGTATGCTTGAATTCTTTCAAGTTGCGTTGCTGTATAAGTCGGAGGTGCTACCGCAACACCAGGGCCGCCACAACTAATTAGGAATGTGGCCAATAATACTAGGAAAAATGAAAAAATCGAGCGTTGACGCACCATACATTGAACTTGATTACTGTTTTTTTTGCCGATTAACAGTGTCATTTTAGATCGCTAGCGTAATTTATCGTTCTTATCAGCCAAGGATTTTGCAGAAAATCTCGATATTTTTTACAAACGCCAGAGTTTCATTTGCTTTTTAAGTATAATTACTTAAAAGGTGTTAGCTAGTCCCAACAAGCAGCGATTTTTGGTATCTGTCTAGTAACCAGGATTGTTAGGGAAGTATGATTTAGAGTTGCTAAATCTCAAAGGTCTTGATAAGCTGAAACACCAATAGTATAAGCCTTCTGGCGGTTTTTCTGTCTTCACGTCCCGGAAGATGCCGACGCAATATAGGAGTATTTTTTAGTGAACGCAGCTGAACAGGCAACGAACCTTGAACTCGCCAGCAACATTGCTACGGTGGTTAATTTGTTCAAATTCCAGTTTCCTGATGCCAAATCTGATCTCAAACCCTGGAAGAATGACCCGGAAACCAGAGAGTTAGTTGATCCAGATTCTATAGATATTGGCTTTCACTTTCCCGGTATCAGCAAATCTTGGCGAAGTCGCAGCATCTTAATTCAAATCCGATTTTATCAAGATCCCATCAATAATTACCGCCGGGCGATCGGCGTGGAGGTAGCTGGATTTGATCATCGCGGCGAGGCGTGGCGACTTTCTACGGTAGAAAACTGGAGTATTGTCGGCGCATCTTCGCCTTCTGGTGAAATCGAGGATAAGCTCAAACAGATTTGCCGACAAATTTTAGAAGTATTTAATAAACCAAGCGAATAAAATCAACTTGTGTCAGAGAAAGTAGTGAGGAATAATACAGAGGAAAGCTTTGCGTAGGCATAGCCCAACCCAGGCATCGCTAGCCACCCTGATCACAATGACTACTGTAATATTTGTACATGGCACTGGCATTAGAGAACGAGAATACAACGAAACCTTTCAGATAATTGAGCAAAAGATTCATGCCCAACGTTCTGACATCAAAGTTGCTCGCTGCCTTTGGGGTGAATTAGGTGCAAAGTTTAATGATAATCGTGCATCAGTACCCTTGGAAGATGTGACACTGGCTTTATCTCAGCCAGAAACAGACGCAGATATTTTACTGTGGGGGCAATTATACCGCGATCCTCTGTATGAATTACGGCTGTTGTCTTTGAAACCTATTGAGTCAGGAAATCCTTTTGGGGAAGAACCAGGGGATGTTTTACAATCTCGTGTAGCGAGTCTCACTCCGACATCTCAACTGCAAGCTAAGTTGCAAGAGGCGGGAATTGCAGAAATATTTGAGCCAGCACGAGAAGATGTTATCCACAGTGAACCGTATCATCAGGCATTGCTCACAGTTTGCGAATCTGATTTGAGTGAATATTATGCACCAATAGCTAGAGCGATCGCGGCTCAAGCAATGTTTATTAGCGAACTGCAAGAAAAATTTCCCCCCATACTCACCGATGCCCAATTGCGGGATAAGGTTGTGGAATTGCTGACTCTGGCTTTGACAGAGGCGGAATTAGGATTGGGTGGCTGGTTATTAAAGCCACTTGTTGAATTAGCCTTGCCAATGGGAACAAATTATGTCAGAGGAAACCGCCTTGAACTAACTGATAAAATTTCGCCTATGCCCGGTGATATTTTGTTGTATCAGACGCGGGGTGAAAAAATCAGGGCGTTTATCCAGGAACAAATTGCCCAAGCAGAACCGCCAGTGGTTTTAATCGCCCATAGCTTGGGAGGTATCGCTTGTGTAGATTTGCTAGTGCAGCAGCAGTTGTCTCAGGTGGAATTATTGGTAACAGTTGGTTCCCAAGCACCGTTTTTATATGAGATTAACGCCCTCTACAGCTTAGAATATGGGCAGTTATTGCCAGAGCATTTCCCGGAATGGTTGAATATCTACGATTTACGGGATTTTCTCAGTTACGTGGGTAATAGAATTTTCCCTGATAGAGTGCAGGATGTGCGAGTGGATAGCAGACAACCGTTTCCCCGTTCCCACGGTGCTTATTGGACAAATGCCAAAACCTGGGAGGCGATTATTTCGAGGTTGCCATAATGGTTTACTTTTTACGGTATTTAGAAAACTCCTCTCCAAACCTCTCCCCTACAAAGATACGGTGTACAGACAAGTCGAATTACCCCCCTCAATCCCCCCTTGTAAAGGGGGGAAGCCGGAAATCCAGTTCCCTCCCCTTTACAAGGGGAGGGTTAGGGTGGGGTAAAAACCAGATTCGTAAACTACTTCAGACTTGTGTTTACACCATAGCCTCTACAAGGAGAGAGGCTTTAAATTTTCCCCATTCCCTTGCAGGGAAGGGGGCTGGGGGGTTAGGTCATTTTCCCCATAACGTGAGAGGCTAGGTCATCATGCAATTGATGGCTAAACCTGAACGGACATTTGGGTTAATTGTGGGTATTGAAAAGTACCACGAAACTGCTTGGAATGTGACGGGTGGGGGGCCAGCCGATGACGCGCTGAAATTTGCTCATTGGCTGCATCGGCGCGGTGTGCCGAAGGAGAATATCCGGTTATGTTTATCAGCGCTGGAAGAAAATCAGCAGTTAATTGGGGAATGTGGGTTAACTGTAGAGTTAGCAACACAGCAAAATATCTCCGACATTGTGACTAACTTTTTATCCCCAAAGTTAGGGGATTTACTCTACATTTTTTGGGCGGGACATGGTTTGATTACCTCAGAACGAGAGCGTCGGTTGCTTTGTGCTGATGCCAATAAACAGAATTGGCAGAATTTACATTTAAAGTCTTTATTAGATTTTTTGGCTTCAGATAGATTTCAGATTCGTAATCATATTTGTATTATTGATGCCTGTGCCAACTATGTTTTAGAGTCGAAGGGAAGACCAACTAAGTTAGGTGGCAAAGCTTTTTTGAGTGGTCAGCCAAAGCAAGATAGTCAACAATTTGTGTTACTGGCTACGCGAGAAGGAGAACAAGCTAAGGTAAATTCGGAAAATAAAACAGGATACTTTTCTCAAGCTGTGAGAGAGGCTCTAGCCGCATCTAATGGGACTTTTCCCCCGAATATGAGGGAAGTTACTGAGGCAGTTAAGCAGCGATTTACTAGTTTAGATAAAAAACAACTGCCGACTTATTTTTATTCCCGCAGTTGGGATGGAGATATTGAAAAATCTCATTTCAACCCGTTTGATATCCCGCATAATATCCCACAGAGTCAAGCTCGTAAATTTGTTGGGAGGGATGATCAAATAGAAGGATTGCGTCAGCGATTGCAAGCAAATGATATTGTGACTATTACCGATATGACTGGGCAAGGTGGGGTGGGTAAAACAGAGTTAGCTATTCAATACTCATGGCAATATTTGGAAGATTATTCTGGCGGATGTTGTTGGTTAAATCCCCAAGGTATTGATTTGGGAACCCAGTTAATAGAGTTTGGTATCTCCAAAAAGTTTTTTGACTTCAAGATTTTTGAGTCTATTCAAAAATTTAGTCCTGCGGGTAGAATTCTCTATTGCTGGGATAACTGGCAAGCTGGCAAAGTTTTACTGATATTTGATGATGTCAAAGACTGGAAGCAAATTCAACCCTATTTACCACTCAAAGGTTCTCGGTTTAGGGTGTTAATTACCACTCGTGAAAACACAGAGTTAACATATCCATCATTGCCGTTAGGTAAATTGTCACCAGATGCAGCCTTAGAATTATTAACAACCCTGCTGGGAAAAGATAGGGTTGAGAAGGAATTAGAGTTTGCTAAGGGACTTTGCAGATTTGTGGATTATGTACCTATTGAACTTTACAAAATAGCCGCATTGTGCAGAGAGCCAGAGAGACTATTATGCTAGCAGATATCCTCGCACGGCTACAGAAGCAAGCATCAGCAGGCGAGTCTGGTGTAGCAGCAGCTTTTGAGTTGAATTGGGAGTGCTTAGAACCAGAAGCGCAAAAATTAGCTTGTCTGTTGAGTTTGTTTGCTTTGGCTCCTATCCCTTGGTCTTTGGTAGAATCAGCAGCAAGTGCTAACCATTTGGAATTTGACTTTAAAGCTAACTGCACTGTTTTAGTTGAGCGTTATCTGCTGCAAGAATTGGCAGAGGACACCTACCAAGTTCATGAACGCATTCAGGAATTATTGCGGCAGAAGTTAGAAGAGTTACCTGAAGCTGACGAATTCAAACGCGGCTATTGTCGAGCAATGGTAGCAGTAGCAAAAGATATTACTGAGACACCCACACTGATAGAAATTGATCAAGCAATCCTTGCCATTCCTCATCTTGCGGAAGTTCCTACAGTTTACCAAGCTTGGTTAAGTGATGATGATTTAATATGGACTTTTGTCGGCTTGGGTAGATTTTACCAAGGTCAAGGAGCCTACGCGCAAGCTTTACCTTGGTATGAGCAAAGTTTATCCTCTATTAAAAAACGTTTTACGCATGAACACCCGGATGTAGCAATTAGCCTAAACAATTTGGCAGGACTCTACTACTCACAGGGAAGGTACAGCGATGCAGAACCTTTGTACATCCAAGCTTTGGAGATGACAAAACGCCTGCTGGGGGATGAACACGCCTCTGTGGCAACTAGCCTGAACAATTTGGCTGAACTCTACCGTTCACAGGGACGCTACAGCGATGCCGAACCTTTGTACATCGAAGCTTTGTCCATGAGAAAACACCTACTGGAGGATGAACACGCCTCTGTGGCAACTAGCCTGAATAATTTGGCAGGACTCTACTACTCACAAGGAAAGTACAGCGATGCGGAATCTTTGTACATCGAAGCTTTGTCCATGAGAAAACACCTGCTGGGGGATGAACACGCCTCTGTGGCATCTAGCCTGAACAACTTGGCAGAACTCTATCGTTTAGAAGGAAGGTACAGCGAAGCCGAACCTTTGTACATCCAAGCTTTGTCCATGACAAAACGCCTGCTGGGAGAATTACACCCGGATGTGGCATCTAGCCTAAACAATTTGGCAGGACTCTACTACTCACAGGGAAGGTACAGTGATGCCGAACCTTTGTACATCCAAGCTTTGGAGATGACAAAACGCCTGCTGGGAAAATCACACCCGGATGTGGCATCTAGCCTGAACAATTTGGCAGCACTCTACTACTCACAGGGAAGGTACAGTGATGCCGAACCTTTGTACATCCAAGCTTTGTCTATGAGAAAACGCCTGCTGGGGGATGAACACCCCAATGTGGCAACTAACCTCAACAATTTGGCAGCACTCTACAAATCACAGGGAAAGTACAGCGATGCTGAACCTTTGTATATCGAAGCTTTGGCGATGATAAAACGTCTGCTGGGGGATAAACACCCCTCTGTGGCAACTAGCCTGAACAATTTGGCATTACTCTACTACTCACAGAGAAGATACAGTGAAGCCGAACCTTTGTATATCCAAGCTTTGGCGATCGCTGAAAAATGTTTGGGGGCAAATCATCCCAATACAATAACCATTCGTGAAAATCTGGAATTCTTGCGGCGGAATCGTCAGCCTTGATTCAGGAGAATGGTTGCTTTTGTCTCCCGTTGGTTTCAGTAATTTAGGTAATCTGCACCGGCTGTATTACCCGCCTGGGATTCAAATCCTAGTCTAATAAGTAGGCAACATAATTAATTACACAATGTTATTGCGATCGCACCAAACCAAAATAAAGCGATCGCACAACCTAGAACTACTTCTCTACGATATGCTTTGCGAAGGGTGCGATCGCAATGACTGTAAATATTTTTGTTTATCTACTCAATGAGCCTCTGAACTCCGTCAACGAGTCTTTTAACTCCGTCAACGAGTCTTTTAACTCCGTCAACGAGTCTTTTAACTCCGTTAACGAGTCTTTGAACTCCGTCAACGAGTCTTTTAGCTCCGTCAACGAGTCTTTTAGCTCCGTCAACGAGTTTCTGAACTCCTCTCCATTATCCACCTACAGCAATTCCAGATCCTCGATTTCTTTGAAAAATCACGGATCTAACTGCAAGTAGTTTTGACTCTTCAGGTATCTAAATGTTTGAGAATCAACGAGCAAACATCTGTGGCCTCAATGCGATTTGTATCAACTAGGTGAGTTTGATGGGTGATAAATAGAGGCCCTTCATCTGGAGAAGTGGTAATGTTACCGTGAGAGCCACGTACTAGGGAAGCATCCAGAGGAATCACGTCCATTAAGTAGCGAAAACCCAGTTGTTTCTTAAGTAGCTTGAGAGCAATTTTTCCTTGAGGAAATTTAATTTGCGGATCAAGGAAAAGTTCTACAGGATCGTAACCAGGTTTGCGGTGTATATCTACAGTTCTAGCAAAATCAGGCGCTTTATTATCATCAAGCCAATAATAATAGGTAAACCAAGCGTCAGATTGAGCGATCGCAACTAATTCCCCCGATCTAGGATGATCAAGATGGTAGGTTTGCTTACCCTCTTCATCCAATACCTGCGCTACGCCTTCAGTCGCTTCTAAAAGCGATCGCACTTTCGGGATGTACGCCGGATCGTTCACATATACATGAGCAATTTGATGATCGGCAACAGCAAAGGCAATGCTAGCGCCAAAATCTAGCAGTTCTCGCCCCAATTCCTCCCGCACAGCAATTAAACCATTTTCCCGTAGTACACGGTTGATATCCACAGCTTTGGAAACTGGGGTAATGCCATACTCAGAAAGAATAATTACCTGAGTATTACGTGCTTGATAATATTCAATTAAATCCCGACAAACAGCATCAATTTCTTGCAAATCTGCTTGAATCTGTGTTTGATTGTTGCCAAATCGTTGCAGACAGTAATCTAAATGTGGTAGATAAACTAGTGATAATGTCGGGCTATAACGTTCCTCAATCCATTTTGCTGAATTGGCAATCCATTGACTAGAACTAATGGAAGTTTTTGGCCCCCAAAAATCGAACAGAGGGAAGTTTCCTAAATCAGATTGAATTTGCGATCGCACATCACTAGGATGAGTATAAATATCAGGTAATTTTCTGCCATCTGCGGGATACATCGGGCGCGGCGTAATGGCATAATCTACTGAAGAATACATATTGTACCACCAAAAAAGGTTGGCACAAGTGAAGTTTGGATCAATTGATTTAGCTATTTCCCAAACTTTGGGAGCCTGTACTAGTTTATTAGATTGCCGCCAAAATTTTACTTCACATTCATCGCGGAAGTACCAACCATTAGCGACAATTCCATGCTCATCAGGCAATTTTCCTGTTAAATAAGTAGCCTGAACAGAACAAGTCACAGCAGGTAACACTGTTTTGATTGGAACTACTTGCCCAATAGCCGCCCAAGAAGATAAAAACGGCGTGTTTTCTCCTAGTAAACTGGGCGTTAATCCCACGACATTTATAACAGCCGTTTTAGGCATAAATTTAATCCTCTCTTACAAATTACGAATTACGAATTACGAATTATTTTTAATACCCACTCATATTCTCGTTGAATAGAAGTCAGCAAATCTATCTTCATTTCTGATGGCAATACATCCCAAGTGTAAGTCTCAATTTCTAAATGTGAGCAAGCATTGTTTGTTTGAAGTAGATGCAAAACAGTAGCAATATCATCTTGCGTAGACTGTAAAATTTGATAATCATGAATAAAAATTGGGACATGGAAGTGAGTGCGCCATTCTTCAGCTAGAGATTGCTCTAAATGTGGTAGTGCAGTTATTAAGTCAGGATAGTGATGGAGTGTACCATCGCTGCGACGTTCTATTACCTGGTGAAGATAGGTAGATTCTGCAAAAGGACGTAAGCGTTCAACTATCAAACTACGCTTTTCAACCTCAGCAGGTATTTTTACTTTAATTGCAGCGCTGATTTGAATCTTGCCAATTTTAATTCCTGCCGATTGCAAACGCGCAAATACAGATTGTGGCTGCTCATATTCAACTGAAAAATGGCAGGTATCATAGCAAAGCCGAACGTGTTCTAGTAATTTCGTCTCTGCTAAACTCTGCTCAATATTTAATTTTTCTGATAAGTAATTACCACCAATTGGCAATAACCAATTTTGATAGAAATCAATTACTTCTGAGGTATTTTCAATTAAACCATCAGGCTCAGGTTCTAAATCAATATGAAGGATCTTTCCGGTTTCTTCACGAATGCGAATCATTTCTACAACAACTGATGCTATGTTCAAACAACTCTTTTTCAGAACCGTTTCAAAAGTTGCTTGGTCTTTTACCCACCAAGGTTTATAGGATAATGGTAGTGTAGAAATTCCGCCATCAAGCCCTTGGGGTAACAGAGTAGCTAAAATTTTTGCCAAGTTTAATGTGTAATTAACCCGTTCTTCTGTAGACCAATCTGGTGCATAAACGTGGTCTTTTACCACCTGTCGATGAAACCCCCCATAAGGGAATCCATTTAAGGTAAAAACGTATAAATCTTGTTGACTTAGCCAAGCTTGGAATTGAGCCAAGTTATTATTTTCTAAAAGTTCTTTTGCAGCAACATCAGCTAACCTCAAGCCGATACCAAAAGCTTCTGTAGGCGATAAACGTGACTTGAGTTCGGGAATATACTTCTCTAAATTTGCGAAAACCTCTAGCCAGCTTTCCCCAGGATGAATATTGCTGCAATAAGTTAAGTGAAACTTGCTGTCTTTTGTAATTTTCATTTTTTAGCTTTATCCCTTATATATGTAATCTCTTTTCTTTTACTTAAACTATTTCGCAAACTACTTGCTACATATTCATGGTTAGGGGCGCACATCTATCATGCATGTCAACTTAAGTCAACTTAAGCCTTGGCGAATGGAATTGCCTGCGGCACACTGCGTGAACGCGGCTACACAAACAAAGTCCACCTCCGTGGACTAAGAGAAAATCAAGCTTTTATAACCCACGGAGGTGGGTTTTGTCTGTGTAGACGCGGTTTCTAACCGCCCGTTTATCTTAAGTTAACACCAATGCACATCTATGCGCCCCTACAGCCGATTAATGGTATTACTGGGTGTATACATTAAAATTTAAGTAACAGCAAATAGTTGTGCTAACTTCATCGAAACTGGTAGCAGGATTAGAACTAATAAACCGTAATATAAACCAGCAAAACCAGATGCAACGGTTGCATCTAAAATAATTAGAGACAACACACCTATTTTCACAGCATTTCGGATGTTTTGGGCTACTGGTTCACGCGCAGCTTTGATAAAATTAGGCAAGACTCTAATAGCTAATAAAGCCGCAAATGGTAGTGCTGCGATCGCTGTATACTCTGGTAATAATCCTAAAGCTAAAACTGCCGTCAAAACTATTGCAATTAGCAGTAGTGCTAGTACTCCCGTAATCTGCTTACCTCCGTTAACTTCTCCCTGACTAATTGCGGTGATAGCAGCAATATAAAGAACAGGAATTAATGCTAAATACCAACGTTCTCCGATGATTGCGGGTACAGCACTTACGCCTAATAATAAGTTACTACCACGACACAAACCCATATTTAAAGGGCCAAAAAAAGCATGATGTTTGGCGAGTGAGTCATACAGAAGGCATGAAAGAGTGATAAATATAGCGATCGCACCGCTCACGAACGATACTTGAAAAGCAGCTATAATACCAATCGCAAACAGTATACTTCCCAATAAACTAGCATTTTGACGAGATACACGACCACTAGGAATTGCTCTATTTGGTCGCTCTTTTGCATCTAATTCAGCATCGAAAACATCATTAAAAACTATACCGCCAGCGTATAAACCAGTTGTAGCTAATAACAACCAAGCTAATGGAATTAGTGTCGCAAAACTTGCTTCTCCATTAATTAATTTAGCAAAAATAATCCCAGAGCCGGAAGCAGCAAAACCAACCAGAATATCCGCCCAAGCAGTAACAATATTAGCAGGACGCATCAATTCTAGATAACCCCGCCAGGTTTGAAAATTTAAGCTTGCAACATTCACTTATCTGTCTCCTTACCTAGTAATTTCTTAAAATAACCCGCATATTACAGATGAATCAGATATTTACTCCCCAGTACAGACGCGATTAATCGCGTCTGTACCCATTTTCTACTCAATCAACACATAATCTGAAACTGATTTGATTCCTGGTTCTTGTCCGCGCAACACAGAATTACCACTGAACAACTGACGCTGATCAACAGATTGGGGATTGAGCCAGTCTGACGCTTTCATCTGCCCAGTTTGACTGTAAGCAGCTAGAGCATTTTCATAACAAACTGCTCGCACATGTTCTTCAGGAATACCCCTATCTAACATCAACTGAGCCGTTTTTGGGACTGCTAAAGGATCACTGATACCCCAATCAGCACTACTATCTACAATTATCCGATCGCGTCCATATTTACGGACAACTTCTACCATTCTGGCGTTACCCATCTTTGTCTGTGGGTAAATCGTAAAAGCCGCCCAAAAACCCCGTCCTAATACTTCTTCAACGGTTTCCTCGTTGTTGTGGTCAATAATTACTTGTGAAGGATCTAAGCCATATTCAATACAGCGATCCATACTCCGACTAGCACCCGCCTTTTTATTACGATGAGGCGTATGAATTAGTACCAACATATCGAGTTCTTTGGCTAATTCTAACTGTTGACAAAAGTACTTATCTTCTGCTTCTGTCATATCGTCATAGCCAATTTCACCAATGGCAACAACTCCCTCTTTACAGGCGTAAAGTGGTAGCAGTTCCATAACTTCAGCTGCTAGCGCCTCATTATTAGCTTCTTTCGGATTTAGGCCGATTGTGCAGTAGTGTTGGATGCCAAACTGACTAGCACGAAACCGTTCCCAGCCCACAAGACTGCTGAAGTAGTCTTTAAATGAGCCAGCATTGGTTCGGGGTTGTCCTAACCAAAAGGCTGGTTCAATAACGGCGACAATGCCATATTCCCGCATTACTAAGTAATCATAAGTAGTACGGGAACACATGTGAATGTGAGGATCGATGAACATCATGGTGTGTTTAATGATTGGGCATTGGGCATTGGGCATTGGGCATTGGGCATTGGGAATTGGGCATTGGGAATTGGGCATTGGGAATTGGGCATTGGGAATTGGTTATTCTCCTTATCCCCCTTGTCTCCTTTGTCTCCTTCATTTCCCCCTGCTGCCTCATCTCCCTCATCTCCACTCCCCACTCCCCACTCCCTACTCCCTTCTATTTGTAAACTGCCAAGCGTTAGCGTAACTCGCCGCAGGCATCGCGGCTAAAACTGCTCCAAGTCAGATTACCTTGTTGAATGGATGACTGTAAATCTGGGTAACGCGAAAGTAATGCTTGCGCTTGGGGTAAAGGAGACTCAGCACAAGCTAAGGCTGCGGCTTTTTGCTCGTCTATATCCCCATTAGCCAGTACTTTTTCCAAATCTGTGATGATTGCGCTATCTGCAAACCGGCCTACAGGTCGCCAAAGTTCTGACGTAACTGAGCGTTTAGCTGCCCAACGTTCATGGGCATAGTCTGCCAACATCCTCGCCAATTCTGGGTTAGCACGCCGATCGAGTCCCCAAATTAGATGCAACGGACTACCGACAAACACAGCCTTCAGCACCATCTGATTCCAAGCAGCATTATCTAAATAATCGGCTGGATAAGGGTTTCGTAGTGCGATCGCTTGAAATACATTACTCATATTGCTGCGAATTCCCTCAGCAGCGCGGTGGCGATGTAACTCTGGATGTGGTAATAGCGGCAAACTTTGATAAAGGACAACTAACTCCCCCATATCGGCAGTGGAGAAGAATTTATTGAGAATTTGCACATAGCCCTCAGCATCATCGTGGGGCAAAGCTAAAAGCAAGAGTGCGCGACCAGCTTGATCTACACTCCAATGATCAGGATACCAGCCGGGAATCACATCCTGTGCTGCTTCCAAGTCCTGGAATGTTAGCTGCAAATCCTGTTTACCTAGATAACGCGGCACAGCACTAAAAGCCGTAAAAAATACTCTCTCAGCAGTGCCGCTAGCAATCTGTGCTTGCTTCTGTTCCAGCCAAGCAAAAGCTTTCTCTGAAACAGACTTTAACAGCCAGTGATGCAGTAACTTGTTTACTTTACTCATGATGAATTTCAGACAAGTTGCCCAACTTTTTTTGTGACAACTAAGTATAAAATCTACCACTAAACTTGATACTTTGTGGTTAAAGAAGCTAAATAATATACCCCTGAGTTGACAACTTCACTGAATCTATAAAAATCTCCCAATTTTAAATAAGATACTGTAAAGATATCATTTTGATTAGATAAATCCTAAAATTATCTTACGGAAAAAAATTAGAATTTTATGTAATAATGATCTCCATTGCCAACCTCAGATTTAACAATTCAAAATTCACGCATTCAAAATTCTTGCATTAAAGACATTTTTAGACGGAGATTTAAACCCAGGCTGAAACTGAGGGGAGTTTGCGCTACGTGTAATGGTTGGGGACTTAAACCCTTTAATTTACGATAAAGCCTAGTCATCAATAAAAATTGTAATTTAATGTTATTCTCAACTTTATCTACTAGGGTCAAGTACTTTAGTATGATTTATTTACTATCTAGAATTTGTCTACTAAACCATTTTAATAATGAAGTTTTAAATGGATTTTTCTGGTAAATTTTACTGTTAATTCAAATTGCCGTAATGCGCTTATTTAGAGTTACTTAAAAACTAATAATATTCCAATGGCTATACAACAAAAAACCGCTCTTAATCTACAACCAATTAACCAATGTGTTCGCGTGGATTTCAATTATGATGTTCACTTCACTAGAGGTCTGTTTGAGTTAGATAATCCTTTACTCGCACAAGCGATCGCCGCAGATAGGGAGACAACCCCAAAACAAGTACTAGCAGTGGTAGATGCAGGATTTTTACAGTATCAGGATGGGTTGCTAAAAAAATTATCAGCCTATGCTCAATGTTATGAAGATGTACTAACACTAACTGGTGAGCCGATAGTAGTTCCCGGTGGAGAAGCAGTCAAGAACGATTCTAGATTTATAGAGCAAATTCATCAGCAGATTAATGCATCTGGATTGTGTCGTCACTCCTACATCTTAGCAATTGGAGGCGGAGCCGTCCTAGACATGGCAGGATACGCAGCAACAACGGCTCACCGAGGAATTCGGCTGCTACGAGTACCGACAACAGTATTAGGGCAAAACGATTCGGGTGTAGGGGTAAAGAACGGAATCAATGCCTTCGGTAAGAAAAACTTTTTGGGTACATTCATGCCCCCTTATGCTGTCTTGAATGACTTTGATTTTCTCACTAGCCTTGATGATCGAGATTGGCGATCGGGTATTGCAGAAGCGGTGAAAGTAGCGCTGATTAAAGATGCAGATTTCTTCAATTTCATTATGACTAATGCCGATAAATTGGCTAATCGAGACATGGACATAATGGAAAGACTGATCTATCGTTGTTCTCAGTTGCACTTAGAGCATATTGCTGGTAGTGGCGATCCCTTTGAAATGGGTTCATCACGTCCTTTGGATTTTGGACACTGGGCTGCTCATAAACTAGAGCATTTAACTAATTACAGCCTACGTCATGGTGAAGCTGTTGCGATCGGCATCGCTTTGGACACAACCTATTCATATTTAACAGGGCAACTCTTACAATCAGATTGGCAAAGGGTTATAACTACACTCAATAAATTAGGCTTTACCTTGTACGTATCGGCACTGACAGAGCAATTAGATCAACTAGACCATCCGCATTGTCTATTTAGGGGGCTTACCGAGTTCCGTGAACACTTGGGAGGACAATTAACAATTACTCTTCTACAAGGAATCGGAGAGGGAATAGAAGTTAACCAGGTGGATTTGTCTTTGTATAGAGATGCTATTTTAATGCTGCAAGATTGGGAACTTTTGCATTAATTATCCCTTGGATGCAATCAGCAGCAGCGATGTCTAGCAACATGCCATACACTAAAAGGTGCTTGTTAATGCACAAATTTACACCTGGATGATTTATGCACCCAGAAACGCAAAACCTTATTAGTCGGCTTAGAAATTATACAGAAAATCGTCAGCCGTTTGTCTGGAATACAGAGAATAGGGGAGAATTGAATTGCTGGAATTTATTATTGTCAGAAGGCTTTGTTCAAACTACTGATTTCGACCAAGCGTAGGCGTAGCCCGTCCTAGACATCGCAACATGGAAAGGGATAGCACGTCGGGGGATGCCAACAGACCCAAAAGAGTATCCTGGATACAAGTACGCCTCTTCTCGGCGTGAGCGCAAAGGTGATTCCTGGAGTCCTTATTTGCAATCAGAGCAAAACCAGTACTACAACGCTCTAGCTTATTTTCTCAAAAGCAGCTTACAAAACCTTAAAGCCTACAGTCTTTGCAGCATTAATCGGAGCCTTAACGTTTTTGAGGGACAAGAATTTAAGATTTTTATCATCGTTGGTCAAACTTTAGATTTAGAGTGGATCTGCCTTGCACCGACGGTTCCTGATCAGGTTTGGGATCGATACACGAACTCTTTCCATCCAGAACTTGCTTCATTAACTGCCTGTCAATCGACGAAGCCAGTTGCACGAGACATACATGAAAAAATCAGTAAGGTGCTAGTAAAGTTAAAGCCGATAGAGTGTTACGGGTATTACGATTACGTCATCTACAACCACCAAATTTTTTGCACAATGTCTTCTGAGGAAGCGATCGCAATCGAACTTGCCCTAAAAGCAGGAAAGATGTTTGATGACGATCCTTACTATTTCAAGGAGGAGTATGATGGAGGTTCATCAGAAAAACCTGTTACCCAATTCATGCGTAACAATTTCCAACAAATTCAACGATATATGTTTTGCTTTTGGGATGTTGGATATGGGTACAAGTTTGGTCTTACTGAACATGGAGATTGGGTTGGGTTGAAGTATTCGAGTTACATGGACTACAACCCTTGATAGCAGCCGAATAACCAAATTCACTATAGCTTGAGATGAAGTCTGCTAAGTGTCCCATTTCGTGCAGAATGATCGCTAAATTATTTTTATAAAAGTGAGATGTTCTTAAACTACGCCCAATTGCGATTCTTTTATGCAAATATATCGTTTAATTTTCCAGGCGATCGCTACTTCGTGATTCGGAATTGCAAAATACTTTTTAGTTCCTCTTCTTCTTCCTTGAGAACGTGGTAAAGTTCCCAATTTTGTTGGAGATTTAACCAAAACTCTGAGCTATTTCCAAAAAATTTTGATAACCTGATTGCCGTACTAGGTGTAATACCTCGCTTTTGATTTACAAGCTCATTTATTCGCTGATAAGGAACGTGAAGTGCATCTGCAAGTTCTCTTTGAGTTATTCCCATTGGGTCTAGAAAATCTTTAAGTAATATTTCACCTGGATGTGATGGGGGTCTATACTTTGGAACTCTCATTTGTTGTTATCTCCTAATGGTAATCGACTATTTCAACTTCTGATGCACCCTGGAGTGTCCATATAAAGCAAATTCGATATTGGTCATTAATCCGAATACTATGCTGACCTTTACGAGCGCCTTTTAGTACTTCTAACCTCTTACCCGGTGGAACTTTAATGTCATCTAGAGATAACGCTGCATTAAGTTGATCTAATTTTCTACGTGCAACTTCCCAACAGTATATAGGACATTGCTTTCGAGCTTCCTTTGAGTCATTACCATCAAAAATATCTTCGGTTCCTTTATCCTTAAATGATATTATCATAATTAGCATGATGACACGGTTATCATGCTACAAAAAAAAACAAAGTGATTTTTTGTAGCATGAGTAAAGCAAATTAAAGTTATCGTGAGCCAAAAAAGTATGATGTCTTCGCTTCCCGTTAACGAAGCTCAAAATAATTTACAAGAGATCATCGACCAAGTTGCAGAGCAGGGTAAACCTGTGATCATTCGAGGCGATCGCGGTAATGCGATTCTGCTTGCGGAAAAAGATTGGTCTGCAATTCAGGAGACTCTTTACTTATTATCTATCCCTGGAATGCGAGAATCTATCAAAGAAGGACTAGCAACCCCGATCCAAGAATGTGATGGGGAGTTGGATTGGTGAGTCAGCCAACGTCTGAGGAGCCACTTCCAAACCCCGAAGGTGCGAGTTGGAGGTTGATTTACACAAAACAAGCGCAAAAAGACGCAAAGAAATTAGCTTTTAGTAACTTAAAGGAAAAGGCCGAGGAATTACTCGCAGTCCTTCAAGACAATCCTTTTCAAAATCCTCCACCTTATGAAAAGCTGGTTGGTGACTTATCAGGTGCTTATTCTCGTAGGATAAATATACAGCATCGGTTGGTATATGAGGTCATCGAATCCGAGCAAGTAGTCAAGATAATTCGCATGTGGACGCATTACGAGTAACTTATTTCTCCAACCCCCCTTGGTGTTCACAATGAAAACCTCGATTCTCCCAAGCTTGCATATCTACTTCGGTAAGTCTTGTCACATTTGAGCATTGCGGTTGAATAATTTGACTTAAAATCGCCCAAAATAAGCTGCGTGTTACATCTAATCCAGTTTTAGTCCAAGATTCACGATTACCAGGAACACCCAACTCCTGAACAATCTCTGTCTCTACCCAAATACCATGAGCGCCGAAAAGAATCTGTGCCATCCATTTGGCTCTGGGTAAGTGACTTGGCGAGGTAATCAACATGACTTTATGCACTCCCCAACGTCGCAGAATCGGGATACCATAATAAAAATTTTCAAAGGTAGAATTGGCGCACTTTTCTAACCAAACGTTTTCTAATGCTAATTCCGCCTGAAAAATTAACCGTATACAGGGATCTGGGGAACCATGAGAAATTAAAATTGGGATTTGCGGATATTGTTTTGCTTGTTGGGCAACATAAATTTCTCGACGAATGCTGCCACCAAGCACAAAGAAGGCATCTACTGGCTGCGAATAAGCAAAAACTAAGGTTATAGTAGTGAAAATCAGCCAAGCACCCAGAATAAGGTACAATCCACCAGTTAGTTTTTGTAACAATTGCCACAGATTAGCCAATTTTATTTTAATAAAGATTAATGATTTGATGGTAAATTTGCGTTTCATGACTTAGGTAAAAAAACCTGATTTAATAGCTATCTAACAGTGCTGCAATTGAGTGATCAAAGTGCTATCTTATAAAAGTAATCAAGAAGTGCAAACATGACGCTGGTCAAAGTGTCACATGTTCAGTATAGCCTTCCGGAGAAGGCTAACAAACTGAGAAATGGTTGTTAATAATCGAGTATTTTCGGCATTATTTAACCAAAAAAATGATCAAGGGAGCATAGCTGAGTTTGGGGTATAAAAACTTAAAATTTTCTGGAAACCCTGATTGTTAAACTGTCAAGAACACAATTATTCCAACTGATATAATACATGAACCGATCTACAAAAAGTTACTCGCCGCTCCAAGTAGCCTTGATTGGTGGAGCGATCGCCACTACTGCTACTATGTCTGTGTTCGGCCCGGCTTGGACTCGTGATGTCCGTGCTGCTCTAGCGCTACAAGACAGCCCGAAAGCGATAGTTGACCAAGTTTGGCAAGTGGTGAATCACGAATATGTTGATGCTAAATTTAATCAACAAGATTGGCAAGCAACCAGACAAAGCCTGTTGAGCAAAGACTATTCTTCTCGTGAAGAAGCTTATACTGCCATCCGCGAAGCTTTACAAAAGTTGGGAGATCCTTATACTCGGTTCATGGACCCCAAACAGTTTGAAGCCCTGACTAGCCAAACATCTGGGGAAGTCTCTGGTATTGGCATTCGGATGGAAGTGAACCAAAAAACTCAGAGGCTGACTGTTGTTGAAGCCATAGAAAATTCTCCCGCACTGAAAGCTGGGATCAAAGCAGGCGATGAAATTTTGGCAATTGACGGCAAACCCACTCTCAAAATGAAAGTGGATGACGCTTCCAAGCTAATTCGTGGCAAAGCGGGTACTCCCATCAAGCTACGACTGGGACGAACAGGACAAAATGCTTTTGATCTGAAGCTGACCAGAGCAAGCATCGAAGTGCCTACAGTCCGTTATACCCTAAGACAAGAAGGGAATCGCCGCGTTGGCTATATCCGTTTACGGGAATTTAGCGCTCACGCCGCAGACCAAATGCAACGAGCCATCCGCGATTTGAACAGTAAGAAAGTTGATTCTTATGTCTTGGATTTGCGGGGAAATCCTGGCGGGTTGTTACAGGCAAGCATTGAAATTGCCCGGATGTGGTATAATGACGGCGGAATTGTTAAGACAGTAGACCGTGTGGGCGGCAGTGAAGTCACTAAAGCCAATCGCACTGCTCTGACAAATCGTCCTTTGGCAGTCTTAGTAGATGGTAATTCAGCTAGTGCTAGCGAAATCCTCACAGGGGCACTTAAGGATAATAAGCGGGCGGTAGTCGTTGGTGGTCAAACCTTTGGTAAGGCATTAGTACAGTCAGTTCATGAACTGGGAGATGGTTCCGGCTTGGCTGTCACCATTGCCCATTACTACACCCCTGCGGGAACGGATATTAACCATAAAGGGATCACGCCAGATATCAAGTTAGACTTGACAGAGACACAAGAGCGTCAGTTGGCTTCTAATCCAGATTTAATCGGAACCAAGAGTGATCCACAATATGCCCGTGCGATCGCAATTCTATCAAATAACAACTTTGCCCAACCGCCGGCAAATCAACCCACTCGACCTATGAGCCGCGCTGTTAACCTAAAATTTTAGGTGAGTGATTTGTTGCCAGGTGTTTATATATAGCAATTTGCAGTTGAGTGCAATATAGACCTAACCCCCAACCCCTTCCCGAAAAGGGAAGGGGAGTAAGATTCAAAGCCTCTCTCCTTTTAAAACAGAGGTGAGAGTGTATTGCATATAAACGAGAAACGCTATAGTAGTATTCCCAAATCCAGATTTATGGAGTTATAAAAACTGCTTGATAAGCTAAACCACATCTAGTTTGCATAATCTGAAATTGTACATTTCTTCTGGGGTGGGCGACACGAGCGCCCAAGATATGCTTTCTTAAATGTGGAACAGCTTATTACCGTTCCAGGATTTTGGTTTGGGAATACTAGCTAGTAATCCCAAACCAAAATCTCAGATTTATGAATCATCAGCCAGTTGATGCAACCACCGCCACCAGCTTTTTACCAATGGTGTCGGTGGTTATTCCTATTTATAACGGTGAGGCGGATTTACCAGATTTGCTCAATTGTCTGTTGTCTCAAACTTACCCAAAAGACCGGGTAGAGTACTTGTTGGTGGACAATAATAGTAGCGATCGCACTCTTGCGATTCTGAAAATATCTGCCGAAAATTGCCCAATTACAATTCACCCCTTGAGCGAAAACCAAATTCAAAGCTCCTATGCTGCTCGTAATACTGGGATTCGCGCCGCTAGGGGTGAAATTATCGTTTTTACCGATGCTGATTGTCGCCCACAACCGCAATGGTTAGATGCATTAATTCCGCCTTTTGTCAATAAAGAAGTGGTAATTGTCGCTGGTGAAATTTTGGCACTACCAGGCACAACTCTGCTAGAACAACACGCAGACCGTCAAGAAACTTTGTCGCAAAAGCATACCCTCGGCCATTCCTTTCGTCCCTATGGTCAAACGGCTAATTTGGCGATTCGACGCATTGACTTAGAAAAAGCGGGTTTATTTCGTCCCTATCTTACCACTGGTGGCGATGCTGATATTTGCTGGCGGATTTTGGGGGAAAACATCGGGCGTTTGGAATTTGCCCCGAATGCGATCGTTCAGCACCGCCACCGCGCTACACTTCAAGAACTGCAAAGTCAATGGCGGCGCTATGGACGCTCAAATCGCTATCTACACGAACTCCACGGTGTCGATTTGATGCGAGAGATGACACCCAAAGAATACGGCTATCGCCTAGTACGTTGGTTATTGAAGGAAATACCAAGGGATATTAAGAAGGCTATCGGGGGTCAAGCCACCCTTGTAGATTTATTAAATACTCCCATTGGTTTGTTCACAGCTAGGGCGCGTGCTGCTGGGCAACGAGACACTAAGCTGCCAGAGAATGCTAAGATAATTGATTTTCTGTAACAATATTAGGGGGCTGGAATATGAGCAGTCAGTTCTGTAGGGAGTGCAAAATGCCCCTGATCGCTGGCTGACAAACTCTCGTCCGCCTAGCCTTCTAGTCCTTCGGCATTTATTTTTGCTTGCATGGGAATGCTCCCGTTCTGTATGACTGAAACCCTTATTCTTTCTGTAACTCACAAAAGTAAATATATCTTAAGAAGTATTTAAAAAATAGACACAGCAAATATAATGTCATAGATTAAGTTTTAAGCTTGATTTCTCTAAGCCGACAGACGCGTGACTTCTTGGAAGTAACCGACTCCTTGCCTGCTCAATAGGGTCTGGAGCCTTGAACAAGGCATGGGATGTGCTTCCTTTGCCCTCTTCATTCACAGCTAGGCTTCATAATTTTATGAGTTGAGCAATATGAACGTGGATGGATTTAGCCAACAGATTGAGAAATTGCGCTTACAGGTAGAGGGACTATTGCAATGGAATGCAACTAAGCCGAACTCCCAAGAAGAGATCGTAATGGAGGCTTTCGAGAAACTCAACATTGCAATGGAAGAACTATTGATAGCCTCCCAGGAGTTAGAGGAAACACGAGCGGCAGTAGAGAAAGAGCGCCAACGTTACCAAGATTTGTTTGAGTTCGCTCCAGATGGTTACTTGGTAACTGATAGTGCCGGGACAATCCAAGAAGCTAACCATGCAGCAGCAACCTTGCTCGGTGTTCAGCAAAAGTATCTAGTAGGTAAACCATTAATTGTCTTTATTGCTCAAGAAGACCACCAGTCCTTTAGCTCTCAGATAAACAATTTGCAGCAGCTACTGAACTGGGAAATTAACCTACAACCACGGCGAGGAACGCCTTTCCCTGCTAGTGTGAAAGCGTCTGCGGTATACGACCTTGAGGGAAAACAGCTTGGCTGGCGTTGGCTGCTGTGCAATATCAGTGAACGCAAACAAGCTGAAGAAATGTTGCACCAAGCTTACGGTAAGTTAGAAATACGGGTGGCGGAACGGACAGAAGAATTGCTAAAAGCAAATCGGAAATTGCAGAATGAAATTACAGAGCGTAAACGAGCCGAATCACAACTGCTGCACCTTGCCTTTCACGATGCACTGACGGGTCTGCCAAACCGCACTGTATTTATGAACCGCCTAACACATGCGCTCAATTATTCAAAACGGCATTCAGATTATCTATTTGCTGTAATGTTTATCGACCTGGATCGATTTAAAGTGATCAATGACAGTCTTGGACACTTAAATGGAGACCAATTACTGCTTACGACTGCAAGTAGGCTAAAACTATGTGTACGCTCCATAGATACAGCCGCACGGCTTGGGGGAGACGAATTTACAATCCTGCTTGAGGGAATCCAAGATGTATCAGATGCCATCATAGTCGCTGAACGGATTCAACAGGAACTAGCGTTACCCTTTGAGCTTGGCGGACAACAAGTGTTCATAACGGCAAGTATTGGTATCGCCTTGAGTTCGATAGTAGGCTATGAAAATCCACAAGACCTTTTAAGGGATGCTGATACAGCAATGTACCGAGCTAAGGTGCTAGGAAGAGCGCGTTATGAGCTATTCAACTCAGATATGTATGCTAATGCTCTGGCGAGATTACAGTTAGAGTCCGATTTGCGCCGAGCAATTGAACGCGTTGAGTTTCGGGTTTATTACCAACCGATTGTTTCGCTGACTAATGGCTCTATTTTAGGTTTTGAAGCTTTGTTGCGTTGGCAGCATCCAGAACGTGGTCTGCTTAATCCAGCAGATTTTATTCCCCTGGCAGAAGAAACTGGACTAATTTTCTCCATTGGCAACTGGGCCTTGCATGAAGCCTGTCGCCAAACGCAAGCTTGGCGGGTATCCCATGATTCTAACTTCCTAGAGAAAATCAGTGTCAATCTCTCCCTCAAGCAATTTTACCAGCCGAATTTGATTGAGCAGATTGGGCAAATTTTGCACTCAACTGGTCTGGACGCTGACACTCTATTGGTAGATATTACTGAAAACGTAATTATGGAAAATAGCAATAAGGCAGCTGCCACACTCTTACAACTTCGAGAGATGGGCATTGAGTTATCAATTGATGACTTTGGTACAGGCTACTCCTCATTAGGTCATCTTTATAACTTTCCGATTAGTATGTTGAAGATTGACCGTTCTTTTATCAGTTCAATCGGCACTAGTAGTATGAATTTAGAAATTATTGAGATAATTGTCACATTGGCACACAAGCTAGGTGTGAATGTGGTTGCGGAAGGAGTAGAGACAAAAGAGCAATTAGCACTTCTAAAAAAGTTGAGATGTGAATATGGCCAGGGATATTTTTTCTCAGTTCCATTAAATAGCTCGGCAGCAGAAGAATTAATTATGGCAAATCCTCAGTGGTAAGGGTTATTTCAAAAAATTCGTAATTGGTAATAATGCTCTCTACGAGACGCGGAAGGGACGAATACTCGCGCTTGGCTGCGTACCTATGGGGAAGCAAGCTATGCAAAACGTCTGGTAGAGAAGACATTAGGGACTTCCAAATAAAAAAATACCCCACAAGGCTGGGACAAGATTGGCTAATTTATTTGTTGGAAGTCGCTTAATTAGTAATTAAAGACAGTTTCAAACGGGGATTTAGCGCAAAACCGGAGCGGAGGTATCTTGGCTCTTTTTACTGCCGTTAAGAAGCAATGGGTTTTTCCCTTATCCCTTTTGTTCAATGACTGTCAACTTTCGCTAAATTGGAAAAAGGAAAACTCAAGGAAATTTTAAATGTCAGCACAATTGTTACTGGTGGATGATGAACCAGGGATACGGGAAGCCGTGAAAGACTATTTACAAGAGAGCGGTTTCAACGTTCAAGTCGCCAGTAACGCCCTTGAAGGTTGGGAATGGATGCAGCTGAATACACCTGATTTAGTGATTTCCGATGTGATGATGCCTCAGGTAGATGGCTATCAGTTCCTTAAGCAACTGCGAGAAGACCCTCGCTTCCAAGCACTCCCGGTAGTATTTTTAACTGCTAAAGGTATGACAGGCGATCGCATCCAAGGCTATCATGCTGGTGTTGATGCCTATCTTCCCAAACCCTTCGATCCAGATGAACTGGTGGCTATAGTTGAAAATTTGCTAGCCCGCCGCGCCGCTAAGGGAGCAAGTACCGGAGATGACGCTGAAACCCCCGATCTTGCTGAACTAGCGAATCAGATTGCCCAAATTAAGGCATTGTTAACTCAAAGAAATGCCATTTCCCAATCGCCAGCCCCTTTCAAAATTGATTTGACTCCCAGAGAACAAAGTGTTTTGAACTTGGTCGCTGAAGGGTTGATGAACAAAGAAATCGCCCGTCGGTTGGAAACCAGCGTCCGCAATGTAGAAAAGTACGTCAGCCGTTTATTTAGTAAAACTGGCACCAGTAGCCGTACAGAGTTAGTTCGTTTTGCCCTAGAACACGGTCTTGCTAAATAGGCATTGGGCATTGGTTATTTTCTTTTTGTCCCTTTGTCCCCCTGCTTCTGGGTAATTGGTAACAGGTAACTGGCTGCTAAACCATGACCTATTACCAGTAATAGATAAAACATAAGTATTTTATCAAATCAGGCACTGAGCTAAAGTAAAAAGCTAAAAGAAAGGTTATTTATTTTTACTTTGGTCTTTTAGGTTTTCATTTGATTTGCGCCTGTTTTTTAATTCCCCATCTGTAAAGACACAGGGGTTTTTTTCTTGCTGCAATGTTTTGATAAAAACTCGGTAAAATGCACCCGGCTGAATTTGCTCTCAGATTCTACCAGTACCCTTTGCTACAAAGTTTTTAGTCGAGGAAACTGTTCCTGGGATTTTGGGTTGCTAAATAAGACTTTCACAAAGTAGAAATCACAGTATTTTAGCAATTCTACTTGCTGCTCAGTTTCTATTGCAACGGAGGTATGGGATCAACATTTGATTTGATACCCAATTCACGTTTTGCCACTATTAAGTTTGTGGATTTTCAGCAGCATTACGCAAGCGCATTAGCTGGCGTCGCATTTGAGGTGAGGCTTTGAACTCAGACACTTCCTGCGCTTTAACGGACGCTTGCAGCGTCTCTAAAAAGTCGTCAGAACCCTCGGTCAAGGCATCAAGTAGCACCTGTAAGAGTTGTTCGCGATCGCCCAATAGACTCTTTTCCTCAATCAACCGGAATTTGAGATGTATTTCGCACTCATAAACACCTACTTCGAGATTACTTATCTGGCGTGGTAATGCTTTGGAGTTCATAGCTATTGAGATTCCTTTACTTGGTGGTCATGAGGCTAAGGAGGTAGATGTCCAGCAAAATTCTTTATATCTTTTTTGAATCCAAACTGCTTCAATTAAGAATTTTTCTTCATCAATCACCTTTGTATCCCATTTCACTCTCCTGTGTTCTATCTTCAAGGTAGATTTTCACTGTCTAGATTTTGATGTGACTGTGCCAGATATAGCTTATGGTAAGCCATAACTATTATTCAGTTTTTAAGATTCTACACAATAAAGTTTCTGTAAGAAGTTGTTCGACCTTTTTAAAGCTTTTTACATCAACTTTATGTTAACGTCAACAACAGTTTGACTTGTTACTTTAATTTTGGTGTTTATACGTAAGTAAAACTGCTTAACTTTTTGGAATTTATTAAAGCCAGAGGTCGATGTAGCGCTATTACGTAAAATTACTTGATGTACTTTTTCTTCAATAGAAAATTTCAGAGAAATTAATGAGCATAATTATTAAAGTAAAATTTATATTCTCCATAAAAAAACGTACACAGATCAAATTATTCCTGCCAAGTGCCTTACCTTACTGGCTTTTGGGCTTGATGAGTAGAAAAATTTTAGCAGTAGGTAAGATTAGTACACCAAACAAAAATACTTTATCCAGTAATTTTTAGAGAAAAATAATTGGACTACTGTCAGTACTAGCTGCTAAATCGGACTTCAACTCCTAATAGAAGTAGCAAGCTAATCAGTACAGGTGATATTTTTACTTATGTCCATTCAATATACTCTTTTGAAACTGCTCTCAAAGCTTGTAAATTGAGAGCATTCAAGCTCAGATATAACGTCTACAATAATTTCAGTGTAATCCACCCAAATCTTGCACCCTTTTATGGATAACCCGATGCTACTCAAGTCTACAACCCGGCATGTCCGCATTTTTGCAGGTGAAATTGACCGGGATGGCGAACTAATTCCTAGTCAACAGGTCTTAACGTTAGATATTGACCCAGATAACGAATTTAACTGGAATGAAGATGCGCTGCAAAAGGTTTACCGAAAATTTGATGAACTAGTAGAAGCATCTAGTGGCGCAGACCTCACAGAATATAACTTACGCCGTGTCGGGTCAGACTTAGAGCATTATCTGCGATCGCTCCTGCAACTCGGCGAACTCAGCTACAATCTCTCTGCCCGTGTTACCAACTACAGCATGGGAGTCCCCCAAGTTGCAATTAACGACAAAGAATAAGCCAATGAGTTGGTAGCGGGCTGGCTGACACCCTTCTGACTTTTCACCTCATCTGGAAAAGCTAACGATTAACCTAACCTCGTAACCCCCTTTCCGACGCTCTAAGGGGGATAATTCCAAGTCTGGAACCCCACATGCTTGGCTGTCGGCATCGACGGCAGTTGCTTCAGGTCGAGAAACCCGACACCAGTCGAGAAAAGGGGGAAACAACGCCAGGTGCAACAAGAGTGGCTCCCCTCTTCTGGCGCTGGCTTCCCAACGCCGTGGCTTCTCCTTGTAAAAGAGAGATTGAAACAGAGGTTTTCTAGATCCCGTGAAAAGTCAGGTACTTTTGCCAAAAGTATATTTGCTATTCTTAATTCTTAATTAAAGTTAATTGTTGCTATCCTACTTATAAACTAAATAAATTCCCAGATTATCTGCCTGTTGATGATGGGGTAATTTAGCAAAAGCAAATAACATAGTCACGCTTGGGTTATGCTTTGGGGACAGGGTTGGAGTTAGTTGCTTTCTTGATGGATCACAGAGCGATAGAAGCTATGATGAGGCTGTAGGGTTGACTTGGGAGCGTATTCTTTGGATAAATAAGCATTAGCACCTGCTGATATCCGCCAGCTAAAATCATCATCTAAAGTCTGGTTATGTCAAGTTTCAGAAAGATGAGCGGTCTAGATTATCCCTACTAATGCTGTTAAAGAAATTGCCAATCGCTGATCGGTGCGAAAACTATGGAAAATGACGCGGCAACGCTCTACTGTCCAAACGAAAATTGTCAGGCTGCCAACCCCCTGACTCACAAGTTTTGCCAGCGATGTTCCACGCCCCTACCCAAACATTACCTCTGGGCTGTGGTAGATAGCCCAAGTGTGGGTAGCCCTGGAGAAATATTAGCCGATCGCTACTTAGTCCTTGATAAATTTGTTCTTTTAGATACGAAGCCTGGTTTATTAGCGCTAACGCCTGAGTTAGAGAATTTGCAGCCTCTAAAAGCTTACCTGAGACTCATTCCCTACCGCTTACACGTACCGCAGGTATATGGAGTGCTTTTTGTCGCTGACGGCTCCTCCCATCGAGAAATATTACTCTTAGAAAAACCGCCAGTATTAGTAGATGACACAATCCAACAAGTGCATTTGTGCAGCGAGTTAACCACGGCTTGGCGTGATGCGACATCAATGCGCCAACTCAATTGGTTATGGCAAATAGCTCATCTGTGGCAACCTCTTGCGAGTGAAGGTGTCGCCTCTAGCTTACTTGACTCCTATGTATTACGCACAGAAGGATCATTAGTACGTTTGTTGGATTTGCGTTTCGACGCCGCAACATCACCAGAATTGCCCCAATTAGGTGAATTTTGGCAGCAGTTGGTTAGTGATGCCAAACCAGCTATAACTGAATTTGTTAATCAGGTTAGCCTTTCCTTAATTCAGGGAGAGATCAATTCAACCGATCAATTAATCGGAGTTTTAGATCGGGGACTGGCTGGGTTAGGGCGATCGCAAACACCCACGATCAAAATTATCACCAAAACCGACACTGGGCCAAGTCGCCAACGTAACGAAGATGCCTGTAGCCCCCCCAGTGGCACTCTGATTAACAAACCACCCCAGCCAACAGCCTTAGCAATTGTCTGTGATGGCATCGGTGGACATGAGGGTGGCAATGTCGCCTCAAATTTAGCGATTGAAACGATTCAGCAACAGGTACAGCAACTAACAAAAGTTCCCTACGACCACATAGACCCCTCACTGCTGCTTAATGACCTAGACAAGGCAGTGGCAATTGCCAATGACAAAATTAGTCAGCGCAATGACTTGGAAAATCGCCAAGGGCGTCAGCGCATGGGCACGACTTTAGTCATGGCATTGCCTGTTGCTCATGAAATGTACATTACCCACGTTGGCGATAGTCGTGCCTACTGGATTACACGCCACGGCTGTTATCAAGTTACCCTCGATGATGATGTCGCCTCCCGCGAAGTGCGGCTAGGTTATGCCATTTACCGCGAGGCTGTGCAACAGAGTGCTGCTGGCTCTCTAGTCCAGGCTTTGGGGATGGGGCCGAGCACTTCATTGCATCCGACATCGGGACGGTTTATGCTCGATGAAGATGCTGTTTTTCTGCTCACATCCGATGGTTTGAGTGATTTTGATCGCGTGGAGGAGTACTGGGAAACAGAAATATTGCCGGTTCTAGTTGGGGAAACAAATATAGTAAATGTTGCGGATAGATTAGTCGAAATCGCTAATACTAAAAATGGACACGATAATGTCACCGTCGCTTTAGTCCACTATCAAGTCCAATACTGGGAACCAGAAATCACCATAAAAGCAATCATTACAGACAGTTCCTCCGCAAAAACTGTTGATTTTACGTCCACGGCAAATGCAACACTTTTAAGTAGCCCAAACCAGAAAACTCAGGTCATTCCCGAAAAAGAGCCGGTGAAAACGTCGATACCGCTACAGTGGATAGTTCCGTTAATATTGGTGGTAGCAGCAGGTGCTATCGGATTTTTCCTAAAGCAACTGCGATCGCCATCAGGGCTATTTACAATTTTTTCCAATCCCATACAAACTCTCAACCCTACCATCGAACCGACACCCACACCGCGATCGCTTGCTAACCTTTCTCCGGGTTGGGTAATTAAAACCAACAAGGAAATCCCCTTCGGAAACAACCAATTACTTCCGCGTGGGACTTTTTTAGAAGTTATTGAGAAAAAATCAAATCCCAAACCAGCTTCTGTTGATTCTTCCGTGTCTATGCGAGTCTGTGCCAATAAAAGCATACCAACTCCAGCTAATACTAATAACCCAGCAGGAACTTCCTCAGTTCCATCAAATTCAAAACCTTTGCCGCAACCAGTATTGCTGGACTTGTCCCAACTGAACCCTACTGCGGTATCTGTTTTACAATCAAACGTACCAAATCCATGTAAAACTGGTACGCAACCAGCAATTACTGAACCAACTGGCAGCAGTCCAACTTAGTTAAAGACTCGATAAACTTGTAAAAACCTGGAATAATAACAGGTAACAAAAAGAAGTAAAAAATTTACAAGGTAAAAAAGTAGAAAATTTTCACTTTGGAGAATTGTTATTTTAAATTATTTGTTTTTAGCTTTTATTTTAATGAATCCATGCCATCCCTGAATTTGGCGATCGCCCGTCTCTTAAACACTGGCACTGATAACTTCGCCATTTGGGTGGTCAAGGCTCCCTATCCCAGTGGCTACGTTTTACGTGACTGTGTATGGCCTGTTGAACTGACTCAAGTTTGGCAAGAATGGCAGCAAATGTTTGCTGGTCATAGTCACCTCGATATTTCCTCAAACTCAACATCTCAAAAAACCAACCCATTGCCCATAGATTGGATTTCACCCCCTTCAGGTGAAGCCATTAAACCCTACAGCAGTCGTCTGATGCAATACTTGGGAATGAATTTATGGCGCTGGGTATTCGACGGACAAATTCTCGGTAGTCTAGAACGCAGTCGCGGGATTGCTATGGGTGAGCATACACGTTTGCGCTTTCGATTAGAAATTCGTGACCCGGATCTGATCGCTTTCCCTTGGGAAATTATGCAGCGTGAGCCTGGTCAATCGGCGATGTCTCTCTCCCCAGATTTGCTATTTAGTCGCACCAGCACTGAAGTTGACGCTTTACCGTATTTGCGAACTGACAAGGCTTTAAGTATTCTGCTGGTTTTAGGTCACGATCAAAACCTGCAACTGGAACAAGAAGCTGCAATCTTACAGCAAATTCTTGCAGATACGCCGGTCGGTGGTAATTCCCAAAGATATGCACCTTGTATAGTGAATCAACTCCTACAACCAACTCCACAGGAGTTGATTGATGAATTAGAAACCAAAGCATACAATGTTTTCTTTTATGCTGGACATGGTTTGCCAGGCCCAGACGGGGGGTTACTGTTTTTGCGACCAGATATGCCTTTGAATGGGATCGAATTGGCGCAAGTATTGACCCGTACAGGTGTGAAACTAGCGGTTTTCAACGCCTGTTGGGGCGCACAACCAGCTGCTAGCAATCATCAAGCGATACCTGCCAGCAGTTTAGCAGAAGTACTAATTCGTCATGGTGTACCTGCGGTTCTGGGGATGCGCGATGAAATCGCTGATCACGAAAGCCAGAGTTTTATTCAAGCCTTTACCGAAGCTTTGCGATCGCACAAACCAATTGATGAAGCCGTAGCACTGGCTAGGCAAGAGTTATTAACACTATATAAATTTAATCAACCTGCTTGGACTTTGCCTGTTCTCTACCTGCATCCAGATTTTAATGGCGAACTGATTAAGAACCTAGATGAAGGTATTACCGAACTACCAGACACAGCCATTCCTGATGCAGGTTTCCCGCTTGTGACTGCTTCTTTGCGATCGCTAACCCCAAAAGGGAAAACCTGGTTGTTGCGTTATGGAGTCACTCGCATCGGTCGCACGAAGGACAATGATATTGTCATCCCCGAACCATCTGTATCCAAACGCCACGCCGAAATCTTCTGTCGCAATACTCTTACTGATGCTACACTGATGCGAACTTATTACTTGCAAGATTTTTCCACCTACGGGACAACCTGGTTTTTAGGCCCTAATGGTTGGCAACAAATCCTCCGCGAGGAAGTCCCTTTGAAATCAGGAATGCAGTTAAAGTTTGGAAGCGCTAGAGGTGAAACCTGGGAGTTTATTATTGAGGACTCCTAGCAGAGCTATTCAAAAAGAAGGCTAAAGGCAAAGGAATGAATTAGGTCGCCCACTGTCGCCAAAGAGCTTTTTACCTTTCCCCCATTCCCCTTCTTGATAAATCGATTTGGATGTTGAGCATCAACCTTTAAATTCTGTTTTACCCGGAGAAGAAATCAACTGTTTTTGCGGAAATCTCTTCTGAGGAATTGTAGCTGTCAATATGACCAAATAATCTTGAGGCAATAAAAAATGGCTAAAAAAATTAACGACTCGGACACTTTCTCCTCTTTGCCATATAAAGTAGATTTAGAGTTTTTAGAAGCCTTACTGGAACCAGAAGATGCTACCTATCCCTGGAATCCAGGTGATGATGAATCAGAACCTTATTTTCAGGAACTAGAACAACAATTTGGTATACCAGATTTACTTGATGAAGAACTGATCAGGCGATCGCAAGATTTTTACAGCCATCTAGACACACTTTGGTCTGGTATTGCTTCTACACCAGACCACAATCACAACCTACAACACGCAGGATTGCTTAATCTTCAAGAAACATTACGTACTACTTTTTGTGCTTATGTCCCCCAAGAATTGCTCAACGCCATCGCCACCAAAGCTGCTGAGATATTTGCTTCTCGCCAATTAATAAGTGAGCAACTGGTTGAGTGTATTCAGACAGTACTACCAACTTGGGGAACAGAGGATCTTTTAGTTTTGGCTCGTCCTTTTGCTTACGCTATGCGAAGTAGCGAACCGCAAAACGCGGCATCTGCGCTCACTAATCTGAAAAATAGCGAGTGGACAGCTTTATCAGAAATAGAGAAAGCAAAAGTTAGTTTAGCGATCGCTTCCTATGCTTTGACTCAACTTAACAAGTCTCAGTCTCAACCATAAATAAAGAACAGGTCACAGGTGACAGGAAATAGAAAACGCCCTTTGCACTTACTCTCAACAGAGGTGTCTCTTGCTCTCTTGCAAAGATGTTGGTTTGCCTTACGCAGAGTCGAAAATCAAGACTTTTGCAACAAAAAAGCTTAATTATCTTTATTCTTGTAAGTACAATTCACCCATAATAAATTGACAATACGCTGATTTTCAAACTACGCCATCTATCCCAAGAGATAAATATTCAACAGTCATTGGACATTGGGCATTGGTTATTAATTTTTCTCCCTAACTCCCTAACTCCCTAACTCCCTGCCCTTGTCTGCGAATAGCGTATCGCACAAAGACGCGCAAGGGACAATGCGTAAATTAATTTCTCCCTATCTGTTATTTTGGGCCAAGAAATCGGGTAGCAAAATTTTGCGATCGCGTCGGTGACAGCGCCCGTGCCTTGAGAATTGCCGCCATCAAAAAGGCATAAGATAACACCCCAACAACTACCAAGAGTAAGGCATTGATTGATCCTGTAGCATTCCACAGAGCGTGGAGAGCAGCGGCACTAAGATAACCAATAGAGAGAATTTGCCAACTTCTACTGGGCTTGAGGACAGCCAATCCGATAAAATAACCCAGGTAGCCACTATAAGCCATGTGTCCGGCTACAGCGCCTAAAATTCGCGGAATTAGCAGTTGTAAACCCGCTAGTTGACCAGCAGCGCCTGTACCCACCTGTTGCGTGACATTTTGCGTAATATCTGGCACATATTGTCCGAGAGTTTCCAAGAGAGTGAAGCCCACAGCAGAAGCTGTTCCCAGGAGAATACCATCTAGAGGTTCCCAGACGCCTATGCGTTCCCGCCAAGGTGAAGACAAAATTCTACCGAGGGCAAAAGCCCCTAATACAGGCAATCCCTTGAGTAATTCCTCCATCAAGCCAGCGCCAAAAAACATCCGCACCAGTAATTCTGTGAAGGTGATAGATTCTTGGGGTGAGGGCAATTTTCCAGGTAGGAAGGTGCGAAACACGAAGATAAATACATCCAACACCGGACTGAGCAAAATTAGCATCGTAGACAATGCCGCAGCCATTAGCACCCACCAAGGCTTCTGTTTACCGCAAAGTTGGTAAACAAAATAGTAGGCAGCGAAGGCGATGTAACTTGCTACAATAACTTGATTAGCTTGAGGCTGACCGACTGTAGCAAACATTAACACTACAAAGATTACGGTGAGTATTCCCGGTACGAGGTAAGCTTTACTAGTTAAATCTTTACCAGTGGAAATAATCGGAAAAAGCTGGGTGAAGCTAACAGAATCTGGCTGCTTTAATTGCGTGTGGTTGTGGTAGTTTGTCGCCGAAGGCAGGGGTGTAACCTGGTTCACTGTCGTGGCCGGGGTGATTGAGGTAAACTCATACTCAAAAACGTATTGCGGGCCATCAGCACCTAGAGAAATGCGATCGCCTGCGTGCAATTCTTGACATTCATACAAGCGTTGTCCATTCAAATAAGTGCCATTAGCACTATTCAAATCACAAAGCACCCAACTGAATTTGCTGTCTGGGGATAGAGAAAGGGGACGAACCACCGCATGACGACGAGATACCATTCGGTACATCATGGCATCCAAGACAACTTGGCAGCTGGGGTCGCGTCCAATTACCATCTCTTTACTGGGGGGCAGCGAGTAGCGAGATTCTGATCCAAAAGCTGCCCCATTACCAGACACTAGCCGCAGAAATGCATTATGTCTTGCGTTTTTGCCTGTCATCGATAAGAAGTGCGTTTCTAAACTAATTCTTCACATAATTTGGCAGCAGGACTAACCTTAGCCACATTAACAGCAGCATTGCTAAATCCACTATAGCTTCACTTACTGCTAAGAAATTTAAAATTTCCAAATGCAAAATTTAAAATTGTTTCACTTAATCTGAATCACTATTCCATCTACTGAGAGTTTGTCCAAAACCGGGCTTGTTACACGGATAAATTCAGCTTGGATCGGTGGTATACTCTTGACACCCTATTTGCAAATTTAACCCACGGCAATTGCTCAAAAAATAGTAGTTTTTACTGCATTTAGGCTGATCAAAAAACCCTATAATTTTCAGTTTTCTGTTGTCAATTCTTCTTGCCACTGATAATTGACTAATCTCCTTTGGAGTAGGGAAAGAAACTGCTCCGAAGATCGAATCAAAGGATTTGCGGTATCTTGCCTCAAACAACTTTAGCCAGTTCTGGGTGTTCAATCTTAGTTCCAAGTACTATGAGGAATTCTGCCAGCCAATGGGGGTGAGCAGGCCAAGCTGGTGCTGTCACCAAGTTACCGTCAACTATTGCCTGATCAACAGGGATATCGACATAAATCCCGCCAGCACTCTTGACATCTGGGCTACAAGCAGGATAACCAGTACATCTTTTGCCTTGCAGTACATCAGCAGCGGCCAATAACTGCAAGCCGTGGCAGATGGCAGCAATCGGTTTATTCGTTTGGGCAAAGTGATGGGTGATTTCTAGCACCTGCTGATTCAAACGAATATATTCTGGTGCCCGTCCTCCGGGAATGACTAAGGCATCATAGGTTGCGGCTTCTACTTCTGCAAACGTAGCATTTAAAGTGAAATTGTGACCGGGTTTTTCGCTGTAAGTCTGGTCTCCTTCAAAGTCGTGAACTGCTGTCCGCACCTTGTCGCCAGCTTTTTTGTCGGGGCAAACTGCATGGACAGTATGTCCCACCATTTGCAATGCCTGGAAAGGAACCATTACTTCATAGTCTTCTACATAGTCTCCAACAAGCATCAAAAGTTTCTTTGCAGCCATATTTTTGTTACCCTCACCTATTAATCAATAGTTAATAGCTGTTTATAAAGTAAATATTATAGGGCTTAGGCACAGCTAATAAAAAATGTCGGCACGTTCGCAAAGGTGGGGCAGGCTTTTGGGCCCGCCTTTGCCTGCGGGCGCTCTTTTCGCCCCACCCCACAAGAAATAGTTGAGTATTTTTTCATTTGTCAGCCCCTAATTAAAGCAGATTAAATTCTGCGATCGCTCTGGGAAAATTTTTGTTTTCATGTCCTGGCTGGCTGAGTTTAATCAAGGCAAAACGCTGCAATGGCGTTAAAGCTGCCCAATTTTGCTGTGTCAAGGTTACACCTATCTCTTGAGCTTTTTCCTGGATGCTGGCTGGTACAGTGGCGGAGTCTAGCCATGCGGGATGAGGCTCAATGGGCAATTTTGTCGCTGGTATACCTGTGCGTTGTATAATTAACTGCTGGATATGTTCGCCGTAAGACTGAATTTCCGTTTCTGTAGTGCAAGGTAATTCGACTAAAGCTTCACGCTCGGCTGTAGTCATTTGATTCCAATCAGACAATTTTAGCTTGATGCCACAGGTATCTAATTTGCAACGCACCTGCATGGGGATGCAACGTAGGGAATCAACAAAGTCGGCTTCAAATTGAAAGAAATTGGACATTTTATTTATCTTGCATCTTTGGAATTACTGAGACGAATTATTAAATAACTAATTGATAAGGCAAGAATAGCTATACCTAGACCAATTATATCAAGACCTCCAATTTTTCCTAAGTCAAGAATAATAATTTTTCTGGCAACAGCAATTAAAGAAGTAACAATAACTAATTCAACCTGAAAAACGTGTTTTCGTAAATAGGCTGTAATATTTTCTAAAATCTCTAAAGCAATTAAAATATTTAAAAATAAACCGAAAATCTTATATAAGGTTGTGTTGAAAGTACCGTAAGGCACTGTAAATAATTCTTTAAAAATAAACACTCCTAAATCTGCGATCGCTACCAAAATCACAATTACCATGAAAATAGATAGAGCTTTAGAAACTAGCACTTCTATATTTTCGATGATGTGCATGAAGTTCTGATCACTGGTAATTACTAAAATTTGCCTCAGTAGCTTTTTCATAATGCTGCACCCGATTCTAAAATAAAAGAAAATCCCATAGATAAATCTAGAGGATTAAAATAATTCCTAATTCGTAATTACGTTTTGTAACGTGGATTTTAATTAGGCGTTCAATTCGTGTTGCTCTTCTATTGCTGAGGAATTAAATTGGACAACTTTGTTAAAAAAGATGCCTTGCTGATGTTTTGTAAGTTTTCTATTTATTTTTTATTCTTTATCCCTAGCTAAAATCCTGGCTCAGTAAAACCTCTTGTTACTAGAGATTTTATTTCTTTAGATATGGTAATTGGTAACAGTCAAAAGTAGAGAGTCATAAAAAATTATCATAACTATTGACTATTGATTATTGACGAAATTACCACTTTAGAGGTTTACTTTGCAGCTGACCATTGTGAGGACTGGAGTTGATAATTTTTGACTGTAACTTCTACAGAAATTGGTATCAGTTGCACCGCACAGGCTTTTAATTCTGGTTGCAGTGAATCGGGGCAGGATTCTGGATGGGTGAGGGCATTAGCTTCGGCATTGTCTGCCCACAGCGAACCCCAGTGCATGGGGACAAAAAGTGTACCAGGTGCGATCGCTTTTGTCACTTTAGCAGGAAACTTAGCTTTACCCCGACGCGATCGCACTTCCACAAACATATTATCTACAACACCTAACCGAGCAGCATCACGGGGATGAATTTCGATAAACGGTTCGGGATGCATTTTGCAAATTTTTTCAATCCGCCCGGTGCGTGTCTGCGTATGCCAGTGTCCGTAAAGGCGTCCATTAGTTAGCACAAACGGATAATCTGGGTCTGGTGGTTCTGCCAATCCCTTTGAGTAATATGCCCCAAATCGAGCGCGTCCATCAGGGGTGTGGAAACGGAGATTGGTGTAAAGTCTTTTGGAGTGAGTAGGGAGTAGGGAGTGGGGAGTAGGGGAAGAGAATGTTTTATCCCCACTCCCCACTCCCGATTCCCCACTCCCCTCTTCTGGGTGAGGCCATTGAGTCGGGCCGTCAGCTTGTAATTGCGTGTGAGTGATACCTGTCATATCGCAGGGGCGAGTTTTAGTTAGTTTGACAAACTCAGCATAAACTTCGGCAGAGTCAAGAAAGGCAAACTCTTTCTCAAAACCTAATCTACGTCCAACTTCAGCAAAAATTTCCCAATCTGCTTTAGCTTCTCTTGGCGGTTGGCGGAATGCTTGACATAAAGTTACCACCCGTTCGGAGTTTGTCATCACACCAGTTTTTTCACCCCACTGGGCTGCTGGTAGCAAAACGTGAGCGTAGGCAGAGGTTTCTGTAGGATAATAGGCGTCTTGGTAAATGGTAAAAGGCGATCGCAATAACGCCTTCTTAGTTCGCTCCAAATCTGGCATACTCACAGCTGGGTTAGTAGCCGCAATCCATAGTAACTCTACAGCGCCATCTTCCAAGCCAGTAATCATGTCCCAAGCAGTCAAACCGGGATTCGGCGAAATCTGTCCTGGCTTGAGTCCCCAGAACTCCTCAACTTCTGCGCGGTGCTGAGGATCTTTTACCACCCGATAACCTGGTAATAAATGCGCCAAACCTCCGGCTTCCCTTCCTCCCATTGCGTTTGGCTGACCAGTGAGAGAAAAAGGCCCAGCCCCAGGTTTGCCAATCTGTCCAGTCATTAGGTGCAGGTTAATGATAGTTCTTACCTTAGCCGTCCCTTCTGAGGATTGATTTACACCCATTGACCACAAAGATAGTACCCGCTCAGATTTACCCCAATAGTGTGCTGCTGTTTCTAAATCTTCAATGCTGATTCCACATTCACGAGCTACCACTTCTGGCGGATAGTGGCGAATCACTTCAGCGTATGCGGGAAAGTTAACGGTGCAGTCGTCCATGAACATCGGATCAGTGTAGTTCCAGCGCATCAACAAGTGGGCGATGCCGTTCAACAAGTCGATATCTGTACCAGGACGAATCGCTAAATGCAAATCAGCAGCTTCTGCGGTTGGTGTGCGACGCGGATCAACCACAATCATTTTGACTTTGCGGTTCTTTTTGTGATATTTTTCCAGTCGGTTAAAAACGATCGGGTGACATTCGGCTGTATTAGTGCCAATTAAAAATGCACAGTCAGTTAACTCTAAGTCTTCGTAACAACAGGGCGGGCCATCTGAGCCAAAGCTTTGAATGTAGCCAGCTACAGCACTAGACATACATAAGCGAGAATTGGCATCAAAATTATTGGTACCCAGACAGCCTTTCATGAGTTTCTGGGCTATGTAGTAATCCTCAGTTTGAAACTGACCGGAACCATACATACAAATGGCTTCTGGGCCTTGAGTGAAGCGCACGGTTTGAATGCGCTTGGTGATCAGTTCAAAAGCTTCATCCCAACTAACGCGCCGAAACTCTTGATCTAAGGAGTCTCGCACCATTGGGTAATGTAATCTATTTTTATCTAAAGATTCTGCGATCGTTGCGCCTTTGACGCAAACCATTCCTTGACTGGATGGATGGGCTTTGTCGCCCCGAACTCGCCAAGTTGGATTTCCTTGGCTATCTCGATTAGTTGCTTTGCCAAGTTGGGCTGGAGGTGAAACTTCTAGTCCACAGCCAACACCACAGTAGGGACAGAGGGTTTTGGTAAATTCACTCATGGCTGTTGTACCATTTGGTTATTTTGATTTTGCAACCTCAGATGTAGCGACAGGTTGAGAAATTTGTGTGTTATGCAAAAAGCTTTTTATCGAACCGCAGAGACGCAGAGAGCGCAGAGAGAAGAAGAGATTTTCATGAATTAGGATTGCTATGGAAGGATGAAGTGTAATGTTCTCTAATTCAGATTTGATAGTGAATTTTTTACTTCATCCTTGAGTTGATTATTCTTCAGTTAAGAAAATGGAGTTTTTAGTTGCGGTTTCTGGTAATTCACCTTCATAAGCGGCGGCAAAGGAACCTTTTGGTTCTTTGAGGAAGAAGGCACACATGAAAGCACAGACTAAAGCAGCTATACCCATTGTGCTAAATAGTGTTGGAGCGTCGGTTAAGCTAAAAATTGTCAGGTAAACTACGCCGCCAAAATTACCGTAAGCTCCCACATTACCGGCAATTTGTCCAGTGGCTTCTTTCTTAATTAGGGGTACGATGCTGTAAGTTGCACCGCAGCCAGCTTGGGCGAAGTAAGCGGCAAACATGGTAACTGCGATCGCTAGCGGAATCGGCCAGTTACTATTAATAAAATGTGCCATCAAATAACTAACGCCAATGCCGACACTGATAATTGTCATTGTCCACTTACGCGAGTTAAATTTATCAGAAATCAAGCCACCACTAGGACGAGAAATCAAATTTAAGAAAGGATAGCTAGCGGCAATCATCCCAGCTATAACATGCTCTAAAGCAAAAGTTTTTTCAAAAAATGCCGGAAGCATAGAAACGGCTGCCAGTTCGCTGCCAAAGCTAGTTATGTAAGTGAATTCGAGTAATGCTACTTGACCAAACTGAAAGCGCTCAGATGGAGCATAAGTTTTCTTGCCAATTAGAAGTTCTCGGTTTACCTCCCAAGCTTTATAACTTTGGTAAACAAACAATCCTGCTAATAGCAACCAAGTCAGATACATTTGGCTGAGAGTTAGGAAGTGAATGTTCTTTTGTTCCAAGCGCCAAGCTAATAAACCTAGAGCGAAAATCAAACCAAAATTCGAGACAATCATCGCCCAGAAGCTTTTAATACTGGTGACTTCTAGAGAACCATTTTTCTTAGGTTTCTTGTAAACTTTCCCAGTGGGCGTATCTTGGACGCTGTTGTAATAAATTACGCCGTAGATGGCTGCAATGATCCCTGTAAGCGCGATCGCAAACCGCCAGTTAGAAGTACCACCAGCGAAAAAGCTAGTAGAAACTGCAAGCATTGGCAAGGCAAACTCTGCGCCAAAAGCCCCAAAGTTACCCCAACCGCCATAAATACCTTGGGCAATTCCCATTTCCTTCGGCTGGAACCATTCCGCCACCATGCGAATACCAACCACAAACCCAGATCCAACAATTCCCATCAGCAAACGACTGATAACTAGTTGATTAAAGTCTTGCGCTAGCGCCGTCGCCAAACAAGGAACAACCGCAAACATTAGCAAGATTGAGTAGGTGATTCTGGGGCCAAAACGATCCAGAAGCATCCCAATAATTAGTCGTGCGGGGATTGTGAGAGCAAGGTTACAGATACCCAAAGTTTTGATTTGCTCTGGCGCTAAATGTAGCTCTTTGCCAATGGTTGTAGCAAAGGGAGCAAAATTAAACCAACAAACAAAGGTAAGAAAGAAAGCAAACCAAGTCTGATGTAAGATGCGGTAGCGATCGCTAAATGAAAATAAGTTTTTAAGCATTCCAATCTTTCTAAATTGAATAAAATACGGTGAAGAGGTAGGAGAAGATAAGCCTTTAAGCTTCAACCTTTAAGCCTTAAAGGTTGAAGCTTAAGCCTTTAAGGTCGAAGATTAAGCCTTAAAGGTCGAAGATTAAGCCTTAAAGGTTGAAGCTTAAGCCTTTAAGGTCGAAGCTTAAGCCTTTAAGGTTGAAGGTTGAGCCTTTAAGGTTGAAGTATGAGTTTTGCCCAATGCCCAATCAATTACTAACTAGTAGGGCTTCTTGCTTGAGTTTTGCCCCAAAATGTTTAATGAGTAAATCTTGTAATACTGGCTGCAAGTCTTCGCATGGTATGCCTTTGGTGACGCAAGTTCCTAAATGGGCATCTTTACCAACTTTGCCACCCATATATATGTCAACGCCTTCGAGGGTTTTGCCATTTTTGCGAGTCTTAGTTCCCATCAAGCCGATGTCTGCAACTTGAGGCTGTCCACAGGAATTGGGGCAACCTGTCCAGTGAATCCGCACTGGATTGGTGAAGGTTAAGTCTTCTTCTAAGGCTTTAATCATTGCCAGGGCGCGGTTTTTGGTTTCGATCAGGGCAAAGTTGCAAAATTGTGCGCCTGTGCAGGATACTAGCGATCGCGTCAACAAACCTGGGTCAATAGAAAATCTTTCCAGCAAAGGCTCTGCTAAAAATGTTGCTAAACGCGAGTCAGAAATATTGGGGATGACGATGTTTTGCTCAACTGTGAAGCGGATTTCGCCACTACCATAAACTTCTGCTAGACGAGCAATTTCAAACATATCTTCGGCATACAACCGCCCGACAGGAATGTTTAAACCTGCGTAATTTAATCCTGGTTGTTTTTGTTTATATACCCCGATATGGTCGCGTTTTTCCCAGTCGATTTCGTCTTTTGCTGCTGCGGGTAATAATGATTTACCCAAACGGTTTTCTACTTCTGCTCGAAACTTTTCTAAACCCCATTCATCAATTAGCCACATCAGGCGGGATTTTTGCCGATTAGCACGCGGGCCATGATCCCGAAAGACTTCCAAAACTGCTCTACATACAGCTACCACATCCTCTGGAGCCACCCAAGCATTTAGGGGAATCGCCGCTTCACAACGTTTAGCTGAGAAAAAGCCACCCACAAGGATATTGAAGCCAAAAACTTTTTGGGGAGTAGGGAGTAGGGAGTAGGGAGTAGGGGATTGTTCACCACTCCCCACTCCCGATTCCCCACTCCCTTCTTTAAATGCTGGCACAAAAGCTAAATCGTTGATTTCAGCGTGAACTGAATTGTCTCGTCCCCCTGCGATCGCAATGTTAAACTTCCGTGGTAAGTTGCTAAACTCTGGATTTCCTTCCCCTTTGTTGGTGAGCATATCTTGAATTTGCTGTACCAACTCTCGTGTGTCGTACAACTCATCTGCATCCAACCCCGCCACAGGATCGCCTGTGATATTGCGGACATTATCCATCCCTGACTGAACGCTGGTTAAACCAACTGCGTGAAATCTATTAAAGATATCTGGTAAATCTTCAATTCTGATCCCGCGTAATTGGATGTTCTGTCTGGTAGTAATATCAGCGCAACCATCATCTCCGTAACGCTGCACCACTTGGGCTAAAACACCCATCTGACTGCTGGTGAGAATACCGTTGGGCATCCGCAATCGCATCATAAACTTACCTGGGGTAACTGGGCGAAAAAACACACCCACCCATTTGAGTCGATGATCGCGGTCTATTTCGTTCATTCCTTCCCAGCCCAAAGCGGCAAATTTCTCTATCTCACTCTTGACGGCGAGTCCATCTTTTTCTGCTTTGAATTTCTCAAATTTATTCAGGCTAGTGGTGGTAGTTGTTGTGTCTGTCATGAGGCTGACTCTCGTTTTAAATTACTGAATATGGTGAGAATTTGTGGTGATAATTGCCCAATATCAACCAATCCGTAGTTCCATCATGGTGTTGTATCTACGAGGGTTAGGTAATAAAAACTTAATATTTGCTTACGGCTGATTATTTTTACTCAAGAGCATTCCAAAGCGAAACTCTAAATCCGTGATTAGTTAAGGAAAACTTGTTGCAATTTACATCTTGAGAATTTGTCAAGCAGGTTTGGATAATGTTCATGTAACAATTTCGATACTCATAACTTAATGTGATATTTCTGTTAAAATCGTATAAATTGTTACGGTTTTATAGTAAAATTGCTGAAAATGCATGAAACCTATGCATTTTTTGCATGAAAGTCACCCATAAGTGACGCAAACCGCTTAATTTCTGAATCCAAAATCTAAAATCCTTGCATTGAGTGCCAGATGTTAGCTAAAACTTAGAGATTATTTCAGTAGTTATGAAACGTCGTGATTTTATTAATTGGGTGGGTTTGGGTTGGATAGCGAGTTCTCTACCTGTAGCGATCGCAGCTTGTTCTTCTGGGACAACTTCAGCATCTAAGGATTGGCAAACAGTGGGTACATCGGCACAATTAGATAAAACAGGTCAATTGCTGGCGAAAAATTCACCCGTCGGGCCTGTGTTGGTAGTCGGCACATCTAAAGCCAAAAATCTGACTGCTGTTAACCCTACTTGTACTCACGCAGGTTGCACGGTAGGATGGCAAGCTCAGGCAAAAAAATTCACTTGTCCTTGTCATGGTTCCGAATTTGGGGCTGATGGAAAAGTGCAAAAAGGCCCAGCGACAGAACCGCTTAAAACTTACGCCGCCAAGATTGAGGGTAATTCAGTTGTAGTCAAGCCAACTTAAAATAATTCGTAATTCGTAATTCGTAATTCGTAGTATGCACTTTAGTTCTTAAATCAGAGCTAAAACCTTCGTTAAGAGCCGATCAAAATTGGTGTGGTGATGTAGTAGGAAGGATAAGGGCAGAAAAACGTAGACATTTATTTACGAATTTGTGGTTTTGTTGTATTCATATAATTTACAATTCAGGGTGTCGTGAGTAACATCAACCAGCTTTTGGTACAAGCCCAGACAGCATATGATGCAGCTAATTGGTCATCGCTAATTCAATATTTACAACAATTAATTTTAGGGCAAGATTCTGAACATCCAGAGATAGTTAAAAATCGAGAATATCTGCTGACATTAGCAATTTCAATGTTAGAGATGGGGGATTTTCAAGAACGCTGGGAAATGACCAAGATATTAACTCGCTTGGGAAATATTGCTATCCCACCACTCATTGAGATATTACAAGATGAAGACGCAGAAGAAGATTTGCGCTGGTATGCTGCACGAACTTTAGGTGAATTCCAGCACCCAAAAGCGATCGCGTCTTTGGTAGAATTGTTGAAAACCGATGAGGATGAAGAACTCAAAGCGATCGCAGCAACAGCACTGGGGCAAATGGGTACTGTTGCTGTTGCTGCACTAACTGAACTTCTAGCAGATGAAGATACAAGGCTTTTAGCAGTGCGATCGCTTTTTTGTATTCGGCAACCAGAAACCATCACACCGCTATTGAGTGTAGTGCAAGATCCACAAGCAGCAATCCGCACGGCTGCAATTGAAGCCCTCAGTAGCTTTCATGACGAACATGTACCGCCAGTATTGTTAAACGCTTTGGATGATATAGCCGCCACAGTTAGGTGTGCAGCAGTAGTTGGTTTAGGTTTTCGCCCCGACTTACAGCAAGCATTAGATTTAGTAACGAAACTGCAACCCAAACTGTACGACTTTAACCTTGAAGTTTGTTGTGCAGCCGCAGTTTCCCTTTCTCGGATGGGTTGTGATCAAGCAGCCAAATACTTATTTGATTTGCTGATTTCACCCCAGACACCGATAAAGCTGCAATTAGAAACCATCCGCGCTTTAAGTTGGGTGGGAACACCATCCAGCTTGGAATATTTGCAAACAGCATTTAATCAAAGTACTTCCGAGACACTTTGGCAAGAAATTGTCACAGTTTTGGGACGAGTAGAAAAGCCGCAGTTAACTACACCAGCCGCAGAAATCTTACTGCAAATACTGCGATTGCAACATCCAGCCAGAGAGATTGCTAACGTTAAAAGTGCGATCGCTTTATCTTTAGGACAGTTAGGTAAAATGCCAGCTATTGAACCATTGATTTCGCTGCTAGCTGATCCTAATGCATCGGTGAGACTACATGCGATCGCAGCACTGAAAAATCTGGATGAGGAAGTTGCACATCAACAATTGCAGCAGTTAGCAAATAACGTCGCACTCACACCAGATTTACAACAAGGAATAGCGATCGCTTTAGCTGAGTGGTAAATTTTTTCAAAGAGTATGCGCTACCTGTGTGCGTTCAGTATTAAGTAACTTTTTTGAGCCTTTGGTGTATTTTCCTTACCCTGCATGGGTTTGAGGCTTGTTTCTGCCTCAAAAATGTTTAAGTCCCGTTAGAGCAAAGGCTTAACTTAGGTTTACCAGAAGAAAATCAGTACGATTTTCTTCGCAATATTTCCGACTTTGATGCTAAGAAAAAAGAGATTAAGGAAAAACAAAAGTTTATTGGAGTAACAGCCCCACTCTTGGCTGAACTAGATTTACTTCAAGGAGACTTATTTTCCTCAGTTATCGCTACGCACACTGCCATCGGGCATGAGGGTTTCCTCGAAAAGGCAATCTCGGAAGTTGACTCCGAAAACTCTGTCATCCCTGAACTTAGCTTCACGAAAGTCCGTCCTGCTCAACTCGGCTTTCTCAAAACTAACACTTCCCAACCTAGCTCTCTTGAAAGTCGCTTCTGTCAAATCAGTACGGACAAATCCCATCGATCTGATTCTTGCGTTTCTCAATTTGACTCGACTCAAGTCGGCACAGTAAAAATCACTCTCAACCAAGCTAGCTCCCGCCAAATCGGCTCCACTCAAATTGGCTCGCTCGAAAACCGATTGGAAAATACGGACTCCGCGCATTCTGGCATTGCTCAAATCAGCCCCCGTGAAATCGCTCTCACCCAAATCAACGTTGGTCAAGTCAGCATCACGCAAAATTACTCCTCCCATATAAAGTTTGATCCATTGAATGCTGCTGTTACGCAAGATAATACCGCTCAAATCCAACCCTTTGAATTGTCCACGTTCCCAATATCTGTTTTTTCGGGAAGGAGTTTCTATAATGACCTCGCTAAAATCTCTTTCCCCAGCCGCGTAACGGCTGATGATATCTCCAATGAGAATCTTTTGCTGCGACATAGAAACCATTTGGTATCTTGTAGACTGTTCAAATAACAGTATTCTTATGTGCTTAGACTTGGAAAATTATGCGGTAAGCTGTCGCGCATTTAATTTGCACAACTAGGGCGGGCAAGATGCCCACCCCACAAGAGATTTATTTTTTGGAGGATGCAAATTAAAAGATTTTTAGCTTATGACACGGATTGGAGCAGACAGAGAAATAGAGAAGTAGCCTAGAGAAAGTAAGATAATTTATGCGATCAGAGGTAATGAGGAGCAAGAATTATTCCTACATCAGAACAAAAGACACAGTGCTTTATACTGTGTTGCTGGTTTACTAAGTTTTACTTGCCCATAAATGTGGTTCGTGTAGACGAACGAACAGGGAATGTGTTCTTCTTGGCAGGCGAGGAGAATATTATTGAAATATATCCCAATGGCAGATGGAGGTACGTGCAATGACCAAACCGAACTTTCAAGCAATGAGTCACAAAGAGTTGCAAGCCTACGTTTTAGCCCATCGGGATAATCAAGAAGCATTTTATGCCTATGTGGATAAGCTACACGCAGAAGCTAACTGGGTTGAAATGCCGCCGTTACAGTCTCCAAATGACTTGGAAAATTACCCTGAATTTCTTGAACGGGTTCGCAACGGTTCAAAGCCATGAGATAGCGATTACAGGCACAAATCCAGAGGCTGACGTTTATGTAACAAAGTATACTAAATTGCAGATAAAAAACCGTTAACTTAATGAAACGGATAAATGTAATTCAGGTTACATAAAAATGCGCCTAGAGCAGTTGCAAGCCTTTCTGGCGATCGCCCAAACCGGCAGCTTTCAACAAGCAGCGCGAAAATGTGGTGTTACCCAATCGACGATTAGCCGCCAAATCCAGGCATTGGAAGCAGATTTGGGTGTAGAACTGTTTCACAGAACAAGTCATGGAAAATTGACACTGGGAGGTGAATCTTTACTACCCCGTGCCCGCAAAATTTGCCAAGAATGGCAGACAGCTACAGAAGAATTAGCCGATTTAATCGCCGGAAAGCAGCCAGAACTTTGCATTGCCGCGATTCACTCCCTTTGTGGATCTTACTTACCCCCAGTGTTGCAAAAGTTTTGTCATGATTATCCAGATGTGCAATTGCGGGTGACTTCATTGGGAAGCGATCGCGCCCTGAAAGTCCTCAAAGATGGATTGGTGGATTTAGCAATTGTGATGAATAATCGCTTTTTAACCACTGGTAGAGAAATGGTGGTAGAAGTACTTTATGATGAACCGATAGAAGTTCTAATCGCAGCCAATCATCCACTAGCCCAATATGAATTCGTCCCTTGGTCGGAGCTAATTCGTTATCCTCAAGTGGTTTTTAAAGATGGTTATGGGATGCAGCGCTTAATACAAGATAGATTTGAGCGAATGGAAGCTACACTCCAGGCGGCTTTAGAGGTAAATACCCTAGATGCTTTCCGGGGAGTGGTGCGCCAAGGAAAACTGATAGCTTTGCTACCTCAATCAGCATTAGTGGAAGCACGCCAAGACCCGACGCTGGTGATTCGCTCCCTAGCCAGCAATAATATTAGTGGTTTAGCAGATAGTTCCAGCTTGACTCGTCGAGTAGTTATGGTAACAACTCAAGATCGGCTGCAAATTCCCCCGATCAAGCACTTTTGGCAACTCGTGCGGGAAAATATCCCATTACAAATTGATCAGCAGCGATCGGCTTGTTAAGCGTCATTAGTTATTAGTCATTTACAGAAACGACAATGGACAAATGACAGTGGACAAAGGACAAAGCACAAATGAGCAATGTATTTCGGGAATTACTACAAAAAGTAGGTAGCGGAAATCACACAGGGGAGAATTTAACTCGCGCTCAAGCAGCCACCGCTACCAAAATGATGCTGCTGGCTGAAGCTACACCAGCCCAAATTGGAGCGTTTTTGATTGCTCATCGAATCAAGCGCCCCACGGGGGAAGAGTTAGCGGGAATGTTAGATGCCTATGATGAGCTGGGGCCAAGACTGCAACCAATCGTCTCTCGGCAACCAGCGATCGCTCTCGGCATCCCCTATGATGGCAGAACACGCACAGCACCAATTAGTCCCGTCACAGCTTTACTACTCGCCGCAGTTGGCCAACCAGTAATAATGCACGGTGGCGATCGCCTCCCAACAAAGTACGGTTTACCCCTAATAGATATTTGGCAGGGTTTAGGGGTCGATTGGACTAGCTTACCACTAGCAAAAACCCAGCAAGTGTTTGAGCAAACGGGAATCGGCTTTATTTATCTACCTCAGCATTTTCCCTTAACTAAAAGTATTTGGGAGTACCGCGACCAACTCGGCAAACGTCCGCCATTGGCGACAATGGAGCTAATTTGGTGTCCTTATGCTGGGGATGCTCACGTAATTGCTGGGTTTGTTCATCCGCCGACAGAAGGGATGTTTCAGATTGCTTTGGGGCTGCGAGGAGTAAAAAAATTTACATTCGTCAAAGGATTGGAAGGTAGTTGTGATTTACCGCGCGATCGCACTGCGATCATCAGCTTATCTTCATCCGTAGCATCCCAAGAGGTAGAACGATTGCACCTCGTACCGCGTGATTACGGCTTTACTACCAAGAACGTACCCCTTGGGACTACTGAAGAACTGGTGGCGGAGATTCAGCAGGTTTTGGCAGGTAAACCAGGTGAACTAATGCAAACAGCCTTGTGGAATGGCGGATTTTATCTATGGCGGAGTGGTATTTGTCCAGATATGTCAGAGGGTTTAGCTAAGGCAGAAGAATTATTAACCACTGGTGTAGTTGCAGCTAAACTCCAAGAACTCAGCCAAGTAGTAAATTTACACTCAACATAATTCCTAATTAATTACGAATTACGAATTATTTCGTCAGCGACTTCTCCAAAATAGATTTTTGTTGTAACCAATCTTGACCTACTTGGATACTGATATCCGAGCCAAGATTGCCAGTACTTTCCACGCGCACTTCTCCAAATCCCAAAGTGTTGCGAATTGATTCGGCACTTTCATCATCTCCTTGTTGGGCGACAATGTGAGTCACATCTAGAGGTTCACCCCATGCCTTAGCCACATAGATGTTGCGATATCCAGATTTTTCCAAGGCTGTAATTAATGGTCGGAGGTTAGAGCGATCGCCACCTGTACTATCTTGAATTGCTACACGCAAAGAGCCTGGGTCAGTCGCAGTCGCCAGATGTTCCTGTTCTGATTCCAAACCAAAGTGTTGAGCCATCAGTTTAGCAATACCATTTTTGTTGGGCAACCAATAGCTAGCATCAAACTCGCCTTTCTCGCTAAAGCGACCTGGTAGCATTAACATTTGCATATTAGAGCGATTTGTCCGCACCCCAAAACCCATTAGCGCTACTAACTCCTCAACCGTCAAGTTGGTATCGATATGGTCTTTGACTATATCCAGAACTTTAGGTAATTGAGCAACAGTAGCTGGGTTAAGTGTTTGATCCATCAAAGCACGGATGACCATTTGCTGACGCTGAATCCGACCAATATCACCGAGTTCGTCATGGCGAAAACGCAGCAATTGCAGTGTCTGATCGCCGTTGAGATGCTGCTTACCCGCCTTCAAATTGATATACAAATGCTGAGAATCATCTTGGTACTTCATATCTTTGGGGACATAGATCGTTACGCCACCCAAAATATCGATCAGCTTGGCAACTCCCAGAACGTTAATTCGGACATAGCGATCAATTCCCGCCCCACCTAAGAGATTACTGACAGTTGTGGCAGTCAAAGCTGGCCCACCCTCAAGATTGGCAGCATTAATTTTTTTTACCCCATGCCCCTCTATTTCTGTGCGGGTATCTCTGGGAATGGAGAGCATAATTATTTTTTTCGTCTCTGGATCAAATTTGAGCAAGAGCATGACATCGGAAAGACCATCAAAGGAGTTTACCTGGGGCTGGTATCTAAGGTTTTTGGTTTCTGGGGGAGGGTTTTGGATATCCGGGGGAAGTACGCTCATCCCCATAATTAACAGATTCACCGGGCGAGTTAATTCTGAAAATCGCAGCACACCTCCAGAAATGCGATCGCCATCAAACACCGCCTCATCCTTTGGACTTAGCTGGGCTTGTTGCAAAGGCGTACTGGTCAAAGACACCGCCAAAAGCGCCCCTGCTGTTGCTGACACCATTGCAATACCACTCATACCTACCCAAAACCACAGCCAACGTCCTGATTTCGAGTTCTGGGAAATTTTCTTACTGGACTTAGAGGCTTTTCCCGACTGGTTTTCTTCCGCCGAACTTCTTTGAATGGTCACAGACTTCCTCACACTTATTCACTAATCAAATTCGGTAAATTTGCAGACTAAAAACATGCAGACAAATCAACCCATAATAGCTAACTCTTAATTATCAGCGCTAACTTTTTTAATCTAGTGTCAACCACAACACTTATAGCAGCATTTATTCTTCTTTTGGGGCAACCTAGAGATGTTTTATTGAAGTATGGCAATAATAAACTGGATTTGACTAGATATTATGGATAAATCAACCGTAATTTTCCGGGAATAAGTAAAAATACTAGCAAATTATCACCCAAAAAAATTAAGATAAATACTTGCCAAGCACTCGTTCTGCTAAAGTACTAAACCCTGGTAAACGCCTAGATTTGCCCTTGATCAGCCGCAAAATCAACCAGACACTCACTAAAAAGTAACCCGATGTCAGAAAGCTATTGAGAATAAACAGACGTAGCGTCAAAAAATCTGAAGTTGCTGCTCCGCTAGCTAATAACAGATATCCCAACAGCCAAATAAGCGCCAAAGTAATAGATAGACGACTAATAGCTAGTTGTTCCCGACTACCCTGGCCGCGATAGAGAGTCCACAAGGACGGAAAAAAGCCGATGATCGGAATCAAATATAAAAGCAGCTGTGTTTTGGGGATTGGGCTTGGGGGATTGGGGATTGGGGATTGGGGATTATTATCCCTCTGCTCCCCTGCTAAGAGCTCCCTATTCTCTTTCGGTTCAAAATTTTCCATTGGGATTAGTCTAACTCCTAAACTAGAAGGATGAATGAGACTCATATAGTTAGAGATAATAAGCTGTAAAGAAAGATTTAATTTAGTTCTATCCCGCAATCAGCTCAAAATGCAGATGCAGACACGCAAGCTACTCGACTGGTGGCAAACATTCACACCAATAGCGCGAATCGGGGCGATCGCGTTATTTGTCCCGCTGCTAGTTCTCAATGGTTGGGCACTTTCGGTATTTTTTAATTATTTCCATTCTCTCATAGTCATTTTGGTCGGAGCCTCAGTACTAGCATTTCTGCTCAACTACCCCGTGAGCTGGATGGAGCATCATGGTGCTAGGCGAGAGCAAGTCGCTATCCTAGTATTTCTCTTGGCTTTATCGATTTTATTGGCGTTGGGTGTTACACTTTTTCCCCTGGCACTTACCCAAGCTGAACAGCTGGTAGCTCGTTTGCCAGAGTTGATCGACTCTGGACGCTCTCAGTTAATGATATTAAACGAAAAAGCTGAGACTTTTGGCTTACCGATAAACCTCGATGCTCTGGTAGTGCAAATCAACGATCGCGTCAAGGGACAATTGCAAGCGATCGCTGGACAAGTTTTAAATCTGGCTGTGATTACAGTCACTAGTCTGCTAGATATTCTCTTGACGATGGTTTTGACTTTCTACCTTTTACAGCATGGAGGTGAACTCTGGCAAAGTTTAGTTGAATGGCTACCTGCTAAATTTCGCGATCCTTTCTCCAAAACAGTCCGCCTGAGCTTCCAAAATTTCTTCATCACCCAACTGATTTTATCTACCTGTATGGCCTCAGCCCTGATTCCTACCTTTTTGTGGCTGAAAGTGCCATTTGGGCTGCTATTCGGACTAACTATTGGCCTGATGGCTCTCGTCCCCTTTGGCGGTTCTGTAGGTATCGCCCTGACTACACTATTGGTAGCATTGCAAGATTTCTCAATGGGTGTGAGAGTCTTGATAGCAGCAGTAATTGTACAGCAAATTCTCGAAAACTTAATTGCCCCCCGAATTTTAGGCAGCTTTACGGGTTTAAATCCAGTTTGGATTTTAATTTCGGTCTTGACAGGGGCAAGAATTGGCGGACTGTTGGGTGTAATTGTCGCAGTACCCACAGCTGTTGTGATTAAGACCGCTTTAAGCGGCCTGCGTCCTGGTAGCGAGACAAACGACAGCGCCACTGGGGAGATAACTGCACCCGTTGCAGCAAACGAGTCCTCGAAAGCTGAGGCTAATAACACTCTGAGTATTTCTGAAGCGACATTACCCTAGAATATAATTCAAAATTCAAAATGAAGAAATTTGGAATTTTTTACTGCGGGTCGATGATTGAACCCATAAACAAAACGCTTCCCGTCTGATTATCTCTAATGGCACAGAAGAAGGGACGATTAACAATCATTCGGAATGGTTCTGGTTCTTCTCTCAAAGATGTTACTACTATTCCTACTGAAGTAGCCGCAGCCGCTTCTGTGCCTTCTTCGTTCACTTCCACAAAAGTTTTATGCTTAACTTCGCTAATCGCAAGATTTTTACCCATGCCAGAAAAATTGGCTTTGTTGCTGAAAGCCTCCCCCATGCCTAAACTTTTTAAGGCATCATTGAGGGTAATATCATACTCTGTTTTGAAGCGGGGTAAGCGAATAAACCCTTTTTGTTTCTTGAACTGAGTCATCCATTTTCCCCAGTTTTCAACATTCAAGTTTTGATAGAAGGCATTGAGGTTAGAGTTCTGTTTGGGCAGGAATATATAAAAACTGAATTTACCATCTTTGCCGTAAGGTAAACTAACTGCCTGAAACTGTTTGCTTTCATAGTATCTATAGTCACCGGACTGTGACATCATCGGGTGTTGTTTTTGCCTGCCAGATGTGGTGTAAAAGGGGTATTGAGCGGTTTGACTTTTGTCAAATTCGTTACTCCATTTTCCTTTAAAATATATGGCATTAATCAGATATAACACCGCATTTGGTTGGATGGTTTCAACTATCTTATTGATTTTGCCGCTAGTATTTTCTTTGACCCAGTTATTAATAATATTAGGTGCGGCGGCATCTTTAAAGTTTAAATTGCTAACCTTGGCTTTATAGAAATCCTGTGTTCTCTGGAGGAAGTCTGGGGCAAAGCTAAAATCTTGATTTGCCCAAAGTGAGTTAGCGATATTCAGTTGCACTTTTGCATCTGGATTGTCTAAAAGCTGCTTTAATGCCGCCGCGTAAGAAGAGTTGATTTCTGGTAGATTCATCCCCTGTAATTCCAGGGTTTTCGCCATTGCTTGTTGAGTCGAACCGCTAGCGCCGTTGTAGGTCATAGCAAGAGCGATCGCAACACTCGAAGGTGAGATAAAAAGATTCTTCTCACCCCGATCATTTTTCAGAACTTCTGAAAACAGTTTGAAGCCAAACTTATTGCTAGACTCAACAATTTTTATATCAGTGTTGAGTGTTTTTTTTTGCAATGGAGTTTCTGGCTGAGGTAAACTAGATTGAGCAAGGGCACTTTTATTACTATCGATTTGAGAACACCCTAATACACTGAATAGAACAACACTTGCAGCTGCCAGAGCATAACGTCTGCCCAGACTAACACCGTAACGTCTTTGCAGGAAATTTTCTTTCGCATCACTAAATTTCTGCCGATTCATTCTGATACCTCACTTGCCAAAGATTCCCGATCTGTGCTTAGGCTTGACGCAGATACTGTGTCAATGATTAACTATTGCATTTGCTCCAATAGAAAAATGGGACTGTTACAGAAACTGTAACAGCAAGTTAGTAGCTCAGAGGAATTAAACACAACTTGTTGTAGTTGCAAATTCTTAATTGACGTGGCGATGCAGACGAGTTATGAAAAATTTTGATTTTTAGGAATTTTCCTATTTATCAATAAACGTATTGTAAGCTACGTAATCACAAAATAACCAGCACTCTTGGTTTTTAAAGATAAAATCACGCTTTTCAGTTCACGAAATACCAAACTTTTGTAGGGACACACGGCTGTCCTACTCTATGTGGGAGTGTTGTTGAAATAAATGAAAAATGCTGTAATTTTACACAGATAACAGTTGTGCTACCGTATTTCAATTGATAGGTACACTCCACCAAGCTAAACTGTAAGGTTGAGTTGCTTCATTGAACTTTTGACGAAACTGGACGCGGATTTTGTAATTGCCAGTAGCAGCAACGGGGCAGAAAATATGTTCTACACTATCGATTTGGCTGATTGAGGAGCAAACGACACCAGCATCGGAATTTTGAGTATTAGCTTTTACCAGGTAGAGGTCAAGATTATTCAAACCGCGATCGCGAAAACTTTCGCTTACGTCATATTGCTGGTTTTTATTTCTATCGTTGAGTTCCACCAATCGATCCCAACTCAAAGTAACAGCAACAAAACTCCCCTGCTTTAATGGTTTTGCTAAGATATAGTCAACAGATGCTCCAACATCGACTGTGCGATAATCCCAACCAATAGCCGGCACCGCAGCTGATGGCTGCCATTGACCAGCACTAAATTGCTGATAAGCGCGGAATGCGTTCAAATGACCCGCTCCCATTTGGGCATCCAAGGGAATCTTTGGATCTTTATAAGCATCAGAATCTAGCCAGTTTTGATTTTGTTTATCAATTAGCGTCCGGCTCATTCCCAACCGCAAGCCATCGCCGCTATCTTGGATTTTGTCTGCTGAATTCAGCAATACAGCTTTCATTACTTGATGATGCCGAGAATCGATGCTCCAGTGGGGTTGCTTTGTCCGCACCTGTCTGTCACCAAATTCCTGCAACAGAGCAACAGTAGCCGTAACTTGAGGCGCTGCAAAACTCGTACCCGTGACCTTGTTAAATTTGCCATCTGGATTGAGCAAGGGAATATTATTTCCAGGAGCAACTAAACTGATAGCGCGACGCCCAGCAAGATCAAATTCCCTTCCCACTAGCCTTCCACTCACTCCTTGGTTAGCACCCGCCAGATTAGCCACATCTACTTTGTTAAAAATTCCCCCTCTGCGGGATGAAAAAGCCACGTTCACTCCGTTAAAATTATCTGTAGGAATGGGAATACCTCCCTTCCCCTGGTTGCCTGCGATCGCATACAAAACATCATGAACCCGACTAGACCAGTCAACACATAAAGTTAGCAAAGCATTACCGTCTAAAGTAGCATTTGGTCTAGGATCGCGGCTCAGAGGTTCACCAAAGCTAAAGTTAATCGCACGGACATCGCCACCATTTTGTAATGCTATGTGCTGGGCTGATAAGCACTCTTCCGCCTGACCCATGTTTTTAGTGGAACCCACCGCAGACGAATACAATCGCGCTCCCGGAGCAACTCCCGGCAAAGCTTTGTCTTGACTCACCATCATACCAGCGACATTGTAGGCGTGGGGGTCAACACCGCTATTTGATTTAGCTGGGCCATTACGTAAGAATACTGCCGCTAAAGATATGGCGTGATTTTTAGACACCGCCTTATCCCACCCAAACATTCCCGGTCGGCCAATTTCCACTTGACCAATAGCAATCTTACGACCGATTAAATTATAAGGAGGTTGGTGTAGCTTTAGAGCATCAATGCCGTTAGTTCCCAGAGCAGATTCTAAAGCTGAAGCAATTACCGGCGCACTTAGACAAGAAGCACTTAATCCCCAAATTATCCAGGTTAGTTTTTTAGTCATTTATCAGTTGTTAGAAGTTAGAAGTTAAGAGCGCAGCCGGAGGCTTCCGAAGTTCCGGTTAGGAGATAGGAGTTGAGTTAGGAATTATTATTCTCCCCCACTCCCCAAAAAAGCCGGGATCAAAATTATGAGTCTTGCTCAATGTTTTGTTACAATGCGTACAGACGAGGACGCTTAAAACCCACTAGCCATGACCCAAAACCGATCTCAAAAGCCCATTGTAATTGCTCCATCTATCCTATCAGCCGATTTTAGTCGTCTGGGTGACGAAATTCGCGCCATAGACGCGGCTGGAGCAGATTGGATTCATGTTGATGTAATGGACGGTCGTTTTGTACCCAATATTACGATAGGTCCTCTGATTGTGGAGGCGATTCGTCCGATTACGACCAAGCCACTAGATGTCCACTTGATGATTGTGGAGCCAGAAAAGTATGTAGAGGCATTTGCTAAGGCGGGTGCCGATCATATCACTGTACACTGCGAGCATAATGCTTCTCCGCACCTGCACCGCACCTTGGGGCAAATTAAAGAGCTTGGTAAGAAAGCTGGAGTTGTACTTAATCCTGGTAGCCCTCTAGAGCTAATTGAATACGTTCTAGATTTGTGCGATTTAGTACTAATTATGAGCGTCAACCCTGGTTTTGGTGGTCAAAGCTTTATCCCTGGTGTATTACCCAAAATCCGCAAGCTGCGTCAAATGTGTGATGAACGTGGTCTTGACCCTTGGATTGAAGTGGATGGAGGATTGAAGGCAAATAACACCTGGCAAGTTTTGGAAGCGGGAGCTAATGCAGTTGTCGCCGGTTCAGCTGTATTTAACGCTAAGGATTATGCTGAGGCGATCGCAGCAGTTCGCAACAGCAAGCGTCCTACCCCAGAATTAGCTAAAGTTTAATTCATTTTTAGATTAACTGTACTTCAGAAAAAGTAGGGTGGGCGATTTGCCCACCTTATTTTTATTTACACATAAAAAAACTGGAAGCTATTCAAATTTTGAACTTCCAGCAGTTGCTATATAAATTGAAAGTTTAGAAAGCAGAGATAATCCAGGTTGGGAGGACTAGGATTACAATAGTCGAAAGAGAAGCGTATCAGCTACTAGTTCTACCAGCCACGACAGCGATTTCACCGAAACTTTTCTATTTCCGTTCCTGTTATTGGTGTTAAGCGTTTGCTTTATTTAACTAAAGCAACACCAACCACAGTCTAGAAAGTTTTATAAGCATTACTCGCACCGTCTGCAGTCGGGGAAAGCGGTGTAAAATTTGGATTGGGAGAAGCTACCTCCCCAAATTCTCTTTGCTCAGACTTCCTCGAAAATAGAACCACCAGTAGCAACGGTTAGACCATCGGTCTTGGTGTAGGAGTTATTTACTCCCTGAAATGCTGACTACTTTTGTAATCAGTTTGATTTATTTCATAGTCAGAACTAATCATTGATTTTATTTTTTAAAATTAACTTGCTTGCCAATCACCTCTATTTTGGTTGAAGTTGTAGTTGTTATTAGTTTACCAATCTTATTAGTATATATTTGCCATTTTGGCAGATTTTGAAAAAAAATATCAAATTAATCACTGCTATAGAAAACCTGCCATGCTCGAAATAGGACTTACGCACAAGTCTACGAAATAACTAACCACTCCAGACGCAGAGGACACACAAGAGTTGTCGGAGCGGCGGCTGACGCCGTTCTGAACTTCTCCCAACGGGAGACGCGCAAGGGACGGTGGAAATCAGTGTTTGAGAGATATTTTGCGTAAGTCCTATTAGGATAGCAGGCTCTCAGGCACTCAATCAACTCTAATGCAGAATCTATTGATTCCAAATAGGTTTTAATTGAATCCACAGCGTTTTAAGGAAATATCTTGAGTGTTTTCTGGTTTTAATTGCGATTTCATTGATTGATGATCGTTAACTTGCTGTGCCAATCTCTGATCTAAATTACCACCACGAATTTCTGTTTTTTGCTTCCCAACTACTTCCCGATAAGCTAAGTCTTTGATTTTGCTTAAGCAGTTTGATGATACATTACTATCAGATATTGAATCATTAGCCTGTTTCAGCATTTTTAGATTTTCACTTTGCTGTTGATTTGTCCTACTGGCATTAGAGTTTTCTTTTAGCACTCGATTGTAGGTACGATATGGAATGTAATGCAGAGGATTATACCCAGCAAATCGCAGCATTAAAACACATGCCCAGGAATATTTTCCAGCAAGAATTGCTTCAACTACTTTGTCAAATTGTTGAGCCTTCACTGTCTTATCTAAGTTACTACTAATGCTAGCAATGTCTTGATTCATCATAGGTTTTAGTTATCTGGGATAAAGTAAACTAGTTCAGTTTCTACGATTGTTGGTGTTTCAATTGAGATTTACAAACTGCACTAACCTTTTTGCAGCTGTTTAATCGCTTGTGAGGAAATATCATCAATGGGAGTGAAAGGTAAAAATTTACCTTTTGTCTTGTCATATTGACTAGTAGGACAAAAATCTCGCGTGGCACTTGGTAGATACAATTTTGTCCTCTTAAAGTTTTTCAACTCCTAATTCAATAAATTCTATCTGTTCACCTGCTTGTATTTCTTACTACTATTCAATTAAGCATTTTCCGGGAAGTTTGCATATTTTTTTAGGCTAGTAGAGAAAATTTATTTATCTTTGAGCCTTAACAAGGCTATTCGTATTTATACTATTTTTTCTCGCTAATGTCATCTACTAAATTAGCATATTTATAAGTTAAAGTTACTGAATATATTTCGATACGTACTTGTGTATTGTGCAACTTTTAATTTTGTCCTGCTTTAGTAATTCATGGGGGGTAAGACCCCTCACACAATATCAATTTAAACCCTTTATTATTGTCGAGTCACTAGAAAATATTACCATTAAGCATGAGGTAAAACAACTTCTAAAAATAGTAATATATCGAGAGTTAAAACCCGTAGGTAACTATAGATATTGAAAATGTTTTTTAAATGTTTTCAATTAAATAATATTACTTATTACTTTTGTATTTCCTGCTATACAAAGGTTACAGCTTTAGCTTGTCTAAATGAAATCGCTGTAAACTGCTGATGAAATATTCCTGAGCATCAGCCAGAAATCGCAGATAGCCTAGTTTGGAAAGAGAATTAGCTGTTAGTAGTAAGCTGTTCCACATTTAAGAAAGCATATCTTAGGCGCTCGTGTCGCCCGCCCCACAATAAATGTACAATTTCAGATTATGTAAAATAGAGGTAGTTGAAGTTAATATATATACTTTTAATTATCATCAACTAAGTTAAGCAAGACACTTGTGATGGTATGCTTTCACCAAAAAAGATGTAGCAGGCTAAACCTGTAAAAATTTAGAAAATTCATTAATAGAGAGAAAGTTAATTAACAGAGAATGTTGCTGGATTAACTTAGCAACAATTTGTATGTGTATTAATATCTAACAGATTTATACTTCTCGTGCATTAGTTGCCTTTAACGCAAGTAGTCGCATTCGACCCTAGCAAACTAAGTACGCAAGATTGTTATTGTCTTCAGTTTCCCTATCTATACCGTAGATAGTTACCTCGCCGCCTAGTTGAAATTCGCAGAGAATCCAAACTTGGCTAAATTCCAATTTTAGGTTTGTATCCTCTGCAACTATCCTGAAATTTTTGAGGATAGCCACTTTTGGAGTGGGAGACTGCTGGTTACTTATATATTTCACATCTCCCTGAACTCTTAATGACGAAGAGGAGTTCATGGTTTCATTTCGGTTTTTTGAGAAATAGAAATATTAGCAAGATTTATGACTAAAGCTAGTAATATTTGCATTTTTTGAAAGAGTCGTCTTGAATTCTCAATCCTTCAACTCTTACCATTACTGAAATTTTCCTTAGCTTCCGGAAACACTCGGAAAATAAAATCACAAATCTAGACTCTGCTTTCTCAGATGAAGACGGGTTAAATTACGTGGAATACGACGGTTTGTAGGGTAGCACACCTGTGCTACCCTACGTGTGTTGCAAACCCCTTTGATAGCCAATCAATTAATAACTAAGTAAATTCCCCAAATCGCCATTGCGCGTAAGTAAGTGCTAGCGCGGAAAGTACCAGTTGCGGTGATAGCTTCAGGTGTGCGAAATTGCAGACCATTGTCATAAATTTGCTGCACTACAGCCTGCGTCAACCTCAACGCTTCATCCTTCATTCCCATCTGCACAAGAAAAGCCGCCAGCCCAAAGTTTATCCCCGTCCAGACTTCTAGGGGATGAGTAGCTTTGGGGTTTTCTGGCGAACCGTCAGGACGAACACCATTAGCAGCACCAAACTCACCATTGCAGAATTTCAAAAAGCACGCATCATAAACAGTTTTTAGGGCAGAGAGGGCGCGATCGCTCGGTACAATATCAGGTAAGTCCAGCAGACGAGCATAAAACTGTCCACACAGTTGATCTGCCATTACCACATCGGAACCACTTCCACTATCGAGTCGATAATATTGCCCATTCCAAAGTTTTTCTTGGTAAATAGGAAGAGATTGTTCCAACCAACTTTCATAGGTGGATTTTTGCACCCTTAATTCCTCTGTGTTCTCTGCGCCTCTGCGGTTCGTTAATAGAACTTCGCTAATTGCGATCGCAGCCTCCAGCGCCGCCAACCACAACCCCCCACAATAGGCGCTGACACCCTGTAACCGCCAATCATCAAAGGTTTGATCAGGCGCACCAGAATTTTCCGGAATCCCATCGCCATCAAGGTCAAAAGTTTTCAGGTAGTCGAGAGTTTGAACGATCGCAGGCCAGCAATCTGCCAGGAATTCTACATCGTCAGCACCCGTGAGCAGAAAATCACGGTATACTTGCAAGACAAAATCACTACCCAAATCTTTCCACAAATTGCAGTCTTGATAGCTGGTGTAGTTGGTTTTCTCCCAGACGTGTTCATTCGGTGCGCCTAAATCGTGGGGTGTTGCACCTGCGACTTTGCGAACTGCGATTGGGCTTTCGGCCTTAATTGTCATGTAATAGCCAATGATTCGGGGCGTATCATCACCTTGAGGAATTGCCCGTGCAAATGCCCTAATCACCGACTTTTCTAATTCTGGAAACAGCATCAGCAGGGCAAAAGAGCCATACAGCCGCACATCTAGACTTTCATACCAACGGTAATCTAAGCATTCCAGCACCGCAAACTGACCGATGGGGTCAAGTTTTGATGCTGCACTCCAGAGAGTACCGCCGCTAGTGAGGTCGTAAAGCTCATTAAATAGAGCCATTTTAAACCAGTTGGGTAAATCTTCCCGGTCGAGAATCGGTTTTTGCCAACTTTGAATTTGCGATCGCCAGGTTTGGTATTCTTGTAGCGCAGTCGATGCGATCGCCCAACCATTATTACCATTGTTACCAAAAAAGTCTGTATATCTGCGGTAATAGTTAACTCCGGCGGCAAATTCTGTGATCGGCAAATCCCAAGCGACGACAAAGGGAATTTCCAGAGTTTCGCCTGGTTGGAGAGTGAAACGAAGTGCGATTGCAGCCCCTAATTGTGTATTGTCTGTTGCTGTCGTATCGAGATAATTAGGCAAAGAACCATCTTTAGCAAAGCTTTGCCACACCTCCTCACCCGTTCCTTCAGGATTCCATCCGCTGTGATGAAATATTTCTACTTGGGGGTGCTTCAGCGTCGCAATACACCAAGTTCCGTCACCTTCTTGCAAAGGTTCATCACTACCAACCCGACCTAAAACACAGCCAAACTCTTGTGTATTTTCAACTATCTGGTTGTAGTTTCCTTGACTTTCGCCCCAGCGCGGTTGGTATTCGTAAACCGGACTACCATCATCGCGCACCCGCACTTGGGGAGATTTGAGGGCGTTTGTAAACCAGCCCACCATATTTTGCCAAGTGAGCATAATGCCCAGAGTAATAGGTGCATCTGTGGGGTTATGAGCATTCCAGAGGAATATCGCCACAGGGTAGCTAGTTTCTTGGTAATTGCCTGCCCAAATTGGGGAAAACTGCTCACAGGTTAACTGTGCGTGAAATACATTTTCATAGACAAACCAGCTACGTGGGTATAGCGCGTGATAATTGCCTGTCCCTTTTGTGCCGGAAAGTGTCGGATACCATTGCCAAGCTTTGAGAGTACTATCATCGGGTGCTTGCGTAGACAAAGCGTAGGCTTGGGAAGATGTGCTATTGGACTCAAACACACTGAATTGACAAGCGGGAACGTTTTTAAAGGTATGCTCACCACCGTCGATGTGCCACAGGTTAAAATCTCCTCGTGAAGAACGACCGATGCAACCTGCACCAAAGCCACCCAAAGGCATACCATGCCAAGGGCCATCATCGATATTACTTGCGTAGCGGACGGTATAAGGTTTGTCCCAGCCTAAACCGATGGGACGGCTCCAAGTGCAAGAGGGGATTTCTGGAGAGAGTTGATTTGTCATCACCTGATGTTACAGCGTGCAGTTACGTCAATGAAGACTAGCGCGATGTGTGATTTTTCTCAAGTCGCATAACGATGTCAGGGCATGGCAATGCCATGCCCCTACGTTAGATAGAAATCTTCAGGTTAATATAAACACAATTTCCAAATAACCGTACTTAAAAATTAATGCCTTACGACCCGCGAATACATCACCGTCGTTCTATTCGCCTAAAAGGATATGACTACACCCTACCAGGAGCCTATTTTTTTACGCTTTGTACGCAGGGGCGGCAATGTTTATTTGGCAATGTGGTCAAGGGCAAAATGCAATTAAATTATTTAGGTCATATTGCCTTCAACTGCTGGGAGACAATTCCCGATCATTTTCCGCACATTGAATTAGATACTTTTGTGGTGATGCCTAATCATGTACATGGGATATTGGTAATTAGTGACACGTCTGTAAGGGCATGGCAATGCCATGCCCCTACAAAAGAACAATTTGGCAAACCTGTGCGCGGTTCTATCCCAACCATAATTGGCAGCTATAAAAGTGCTGTCAGCAAAAGCATTAATGTTATTTGGCACACCAAAGGGCAATCAATCTGGCAACGAAATTTTTACGAACACATTAGCCGAGATCAAAAATTTTTGGATCGCATCCGACAATATATCCTAGACAATCCTCAGAGGTGGCCAGATGATCCAGAAAATCCACAGCATAATCCTGATGATTGCGAATTCCTATTCGATATACCTTTCTGATTCATTGTAGGGGCATGGCATTGCCGTGCCCCTATTTGGTAATTTTGTTGTATATGTGGGCACTCTAAAAGTAAGAAACATACCGGAGATTAATTTCTATGTCCACAGCCCCAATTAGTGCAACACTAGCGCAATCAGAGAGAGATGCTGTGTTACAAGCGATGTCTACGACAAGCCGCTTCGCGTCTACGCCACAATTAAAGAAAAGCTACCATTTTTGATTGATTTAAGTAACGAGGAACGCAAAGCTTTACCCAAGATGGGAGATAAAAGCCGCGCCTTTGTAAGCAAAGCATTGGAGGTGGCGACACAGAACCCAGAGTTTTTACCGCGATCGTTTGACCTGGATGAGATGCGGAAGGATGTACAATTGTTTGAGGCGTTGTATCCAGTATTGCTGTCTCTGTCACAATTCCATGAATTGGTGGATGATACATTTTTAGCGGTGGGTAGTGAAGCCTATGCAGCCGCGTTGCAGGTGTATACTTATGCCAAAGCTAGTGGACAAGGTGCTGGTTTAGAGACAGTAGTTGAGGAAATGGGACAAAGGTTCGCCCGTAAATCTCGGAAAGTCAAGCCTCAAGCAGCAGTGTTGTAGAAAATAACTCGGCGATTGCACTTCTAAGGTGCAATGTTGAGGCTCAGAACTCGGATGTTGGAGTAAATTGCTCGACGTTCCGAGTTCTGAACTCGAAGCTTCAACCTCAGAACATGGAATTTCGAGATGAGAACACGAAACTTCGAGCTCTGAACAGCAACAGCCGAGATCCAAAGGTGAATAATGGTGAGTGGAGGGCGTAGGCGTAGCCCGTCGGAGCGATCGCTTCCATAATTACTGGCGTAGTGCAAGATACAAACGTTATCGCAGTGCAAATTGTCTTCGGAACCTGGCGACTAGAAGTCGCGGCTACACAAACTAAGTCCACCTGCGTGGACTTCATGGAAGTTGCAGAGGCAATTTTTGTTAATGTAGCTGCATCTTTGAGGATGTAAGCGATCGCCAGATACTTATACTTATTACTTCTTATCAGCTAAATTATACTTAACCTCAATTTCAAAGTTACTCTCAGCCGAACCCTCAGTTAAAAAGGGAATCCCAGTTTTACCACCCAGCTTGATGCCAAACTTAACTGTTACCTCTTCAGCGTCAGGTAAATTCTTAAATGCCCCAACTGCTAACTTGGCATAATCACGAACTTTGTTTTGAAATTCTTTCATATTAACCGTAGGTAAACCATCACGGTATCCTGGTTCTTCTTCTTCTGGAACCTCCTCGGCTGTGTTTGATTCCACATAGATTTCGTACTCTCGATCATCTTCTTTGACAATCAGGCGTTGCACTTGTGACATTAGTAGCCTCAGTTAATGTTTAAGTTGTTACTCTTGTAATATTACGTAAAAACGGATACTTGATTAGACGCTATGCCTCGATATGCCCTGGTGATTGGCATTGCTAAGTATGACAATTTCACAAACTTACTAAAAGCTGTCAACGATGCAGAAAAAATAGCACAGCTGCTGCGTGAACATGGTCGGTTTGATGTTCAGCCGTTACCGGGTAAGCTAATCGAGAGTGAAAATCGCTGGCAAGTCACACCGGATAAAAAGTTAATTGGTAAAGAACTCGGTCAAACACTGAGAACGTTTCTACTGGAGAAGGCCAAAGGTAGTGAGGCACTGATTTATTTTGCCGGACATGGCTTTGAAGCACTCAGCCTCACAGGTGAACCGAAAGGCTTTTTGGCAACTTCGGATTGTAATAAAGTAGATGGACAGAATGCGATCGCCTTTGATGATCTCTACACTTTAATCGGGAAATCTCAACTCAAAAGCTTAGTAGTATTGCTGGATTGCTGCTATGCGGGGTCTTTTCTAGAGAAGAGTTTTATCAAGTCTGGTTTCTCCGTTTTCAACAGCAAACAAGACTACTGCCTAATTACTGCCTGTCGTGACTTTGAAAGAGCGCGTGAAGATGCAGAAGGCGGGATTTTCACCAAAGCTATTCTCAAAGGACTTGCTGAGGATAAAGCTGATGAAGCTACCGGGGAAATTAATGTCAATGACTTGATCAGCTTCATTTCACGAGAACTCAAGCAGAGTGGACAAGAAGCAATTCATACGAGCAGTGGTAGGTCAATTCCTTTGGTTTGGTATCCACCCAAGAAATTAGTAGTTATTACAAAAGTACTTGACGAATGTCCCTATCGGGGCTTAGAAGCTTTTGACAAGCAACACGCAAAATTCTTTTTTGGTCGTCAAAAAGTAGTTAACGATATTCAACAGAAACTCGACTTGGCTAAATTTGTCCCGATCATTGGCGCGTCGGGGAGTGGCAAATCTTCAGTAGTGCGGGCGGGTTTGATTCCACAATTAGATGATAGTGAGTGGCAAGTCTTAGAACCAATTAAACCCGGATTTGAACCTTTAATTAAGTTGCGTGGAGCTTTTCAACAATTTTTTACAGGGGCTAGAAAAGAGAAGCAACTGAAGGATTTAATTGACAATGAGCCGAATAATTTATTTGCAATTCTCGAAAATCTCCCTAGTTCAGTAAAACTTTTATTGGTAGTGGATCAGTTTGAGGAAGTATTTACTGGCGGTGCTAGTCAGCAAGAAAAGCAGAGATTTATTGACTTACTGACTCAGGTAGTAGAGATTACCGATTCGCAGTTAGCAGTTGTGATTACCATGCGAGCGGATTTTCTTGAACCCTGTTTGCAATATCCCTCCCTGACTCAGTTAATTCAAACCCAGGCTGTTTATATGCCACCTTTAACCGGAGTTGATTTAAAGGACACGATCGCCGAACCAGCCAAACTTCAAGGTCATAGTGTTGAAGAAGGGCTAATACTGAAGATTTTTGAAGATGTTAAACAAGAACCAGGGTTTTTGCCTCTGTTGGAGTTTGCTTTAACCAAACTCTGGGAGAAACGCGATCGCAATCAACATCAACTCACCCTAGAAGAATATGGAAAGTTGGGAGGATTAACTGGGGCGTTGAATCTCCATGCAGAAAAAGTTTATCTTTACCGAGATTTTGAGGAGGAATTGCCAACCCAAAAACGCACTCAGCAGGAGAAAGAATGGATTGGGCGAATTTTTCTGCGCTTAGTGCGAACGGGAGAGGGGGAAAAAGACACCCGACAGCGCCAACCAAAAGCCACGCTATTAAATATTGCAGGTGATGACGGCAATCAGCAGCAAGAACTGAGTGAGTTACTAGATGGGGAAGCGGGATTAGTTAAGGGACGCTTGTTAGTTACAGGGAAAGATGAACAAGGAGAAGCTTGGATTGATTTAGCCCATGAAGCTTTAATTGAAGGTTGGCAGCAGTTTGCTTGGTGGCGACAACAAGACCGAGATTTGCGGCGGTTGAGCGATCGCTTAGAAGATGCGCGGCGGGAATGGGTGAACAAAAGGCAGGATGACAAATATTTAATGCAAGGGGGGCTGCTGGCGGAAGTGAGGGATAGCTGGCAACAATTGCAGCCCCATTTACAATCACCCCAAGAAGATGAGGATTTTTACCAGCGCAGCGATGCCCATGAAAAAGACCGCATTGCCGAACTAGAAAAGGCACTCACTGAATCACGATTGCGAGAGAAAGCCGCGAGGGTAGAGAATTTATTGACAGTCCAACCCCTAGAAAGTCTAGTTTTGGCAATTCAAGCTATGGGTGAGAATCTGGAGAAACTACCCCAGCAGATTCTCGCACCAGTTCAGAATAGTTTGAATCGGGTGATGAATAAAGCAAGAGTCTCTATTCCTTTGCGTGGTCATGAAGGTGATGTCAGTTCTGTCGCCATCAGCGCCGATGGGCAGACGATTGTCAGTCGCGGTATTGACGGCACAGTGCGGTTGTGGAACCTGCAAGGTCAGACCTTAGCTGAACCTTTGCGTGGTCATCAGGGTTATGTCAATTCTGTGGCGATCAGCGCCGATGGGCAGACGATTGTCAGTGGCGGTTATGACGGCACAGTGCGGTTGTGGAACCTGCAAGGTCAGACCTTAGCTGAACCTTTGCGTGGTCATGAAGATAATGTCAATTCTGTGGCGATCAGCGCCGATGGGCAGACGATTGTCAGTGGCTGTGATGACGGCACAGTGCGGTTGTGGAACCTGCAAGGTCAGACCTTAGCTGAACCTTTGCGTGGTCATGAAGGTTATGTCAATTCTGTCGCCTTCAGCGCCGATGGGCAGACGATTGTCAGTGGCGGTCGTGACGGCACAGTGCGGTTGTGGAACCTGCAAGGTCAGACCTTAGCTGAACCTTTG
>NZ_JABXKP010000102.1 GCF_017114985.1 Nostoc sp. JL33
TTCTTATGCTTAATTGTTTGTTACATACTTGTAAATTTCCTCCCCGACTTACTTAACTCAGACAGTAAATTCTCTGGTTGCGATCGCGAAGTGGCGGCTTCCGCATCGCCTGACATCTCCTTTAGCTGGCATAACCCTAAATGCACTCTTTCTTTGATTACCATTATATGCATATTATTAGATATGAAATAGCTGATCTCAGCCGAAATCCAAATACTTTCTCCAGTAAATAGTTTTGTAGCTGGCTAGTATCGCAGGGCCGAAGTCACGCATTCACGCATTCACGCATTCAAAAGTATTATGGAATAAGCTATGAGAGGGATTTGAAATGGTTGCTCTATTTACGCCGTGGCGTACTAGGACTAGATTTACTTCCATCTGCCTAAATTTTAGAGTACTGACTCTTTAAGTTTTTGGGAATTCTCAAGCTTGTTTGGATTCACCCAACGATTGACAAATTCCTTATTATGTTTGTACACCTTGATTTGCACTTGCTTGGAACTTAACTTGACTACTTCGGCGGTTATTCTTTGGACATCGCTAGAATCCGCGCGAGGCTTGTAAAGCCAAATGACTTTTTGCCCTACTTCAAAGTAGTTAGGATTGCTAGTTAAAGCAGACGCTCTTTCTGCCCAAGACGGGAAAGCAATTGCTAAGTTGATCAAAAGTACTAAGACAACTAGAATGATTTGGAAAAGTTTCATAATCATTGCACTTGTCTTCGGTCTGGTTGGGTAATCAATCTGCTGCTCTAACATTTAGCTATTGTCCTTTTTTGCTTTCTGAAAGCTGATGTTGCTGGTTAATGATTTTGCCGGATTCATGTAGCACCTATTTTTCACCTAAGTTTGATAGCTATAGAGATTTGGATAGTTAATTACTTAGCCTTTAGCTGTATCGCAAGCCAAGTTTGTATTTGTTCAAAGTTCAAATCTCTACTGCAAGACTTACGCAAACAATAGCCCAAAAGAATGATTTTTAGGTAGGGGCAATATCCTGCGGTCAGCTAAAGCTACATGAATTGCCCTAGAGTGCGTATAGTTTTGCATAAGTCCTCTATGATTTCAGGATAAAGCGACTTGGAGAATAAAATCAAATAGTCTTGTTTGTTAAAACGATAAATTAAAATTATGACGAAAGTTGTGATGCTCTGACTTGAGATCACAATCTCTATCTCAGGAGTAATAGATGCAAAAGAACACTCTGTTGTCAAAATTGATAATATATAGTGCTTGATGTTTCTAAGAGTTTTGGATAATAAACAACACTTTTAAAATCTCCTGTTTTAGAGGAAATTCTTTATTAAATTTTTGGATAGCTTCTGTTCTTGATTGAGGCTAGATTCATTCTTAAGTAATATATATTTAATCTTAATTAATCTAGCTAAAAATTCTTCATACACTGGCTATTTTTTGCCTTTAGTTTGTAAAAATTGTTAATATAACTACTCATTAATTTGCCTTATTGTAGAAAAGCTATTGGCAATTGTTTGACCAGTTAATATCAAGTTTGGAAAATGTTGGTAAATCACCTGATCAGCTAAATTATTCAGTTTGCCGAACTCATCAACTCTTCATCTATTTGAAGTATAGTTTATCTTTTATCGGATAAACAGTGGGAATAATAAACTAAATCGCATTAAGCAAATTAGTTAGCTATGAGTCAAATATGTCGCATCTTCAAAAGCTGTGCTTGTCGCAACGTTGCACGCTGCCGGAGTAAGGAAGCAGGCAGGCTCTTTCTGTGGTTCCCCGTTCCACATACTCTGCAAAAAGTTACCTCCTACCTACAGCAGTTTGCCCTTAAGTATGAACTGATGCACGAGCGACCAGGTTTAAGTTTGGACTGTAAACCCGGACAGTCGCTAAAAATTGCGCGTAACCTAGCCGAACTACTTGCACCGAGAGAATTAAAAGAGACGCAAGTCCTTTTCGTTCGAGGCACTATGCAACCTCAAATTCAGGATTTTAGTGACATAGCCTCATTACAACGGTTCATTAAGTTGAACCAATCCGACTGGCTGGTTGAAATGCTGGCAACGGAGCGATTCACCACTTACTTCCAACCAATTGTCTCAATTAAGGATACATCGCAGATTTTTGGATATGAATCGCTCTTGCGGGGACTGGAGGAACAAGGCAATATATTGCTACCGAAACCAATTCTGGAGTTAGCAACCGAAGCCGGACTCCTACCACAACTCGACCAAGTTGCTCGCCTGAGCGCAATTACTCAAGTCAGTCGCTATCAAGTAAGTGGGCACATCTTCATCAATTTTGCACTAACGTCACTTTATGACCCAGCTTTTTGCCTACGTAGTACGGTAGAGGCAATTGATGCTGCCGGCATTTCCCATGATCGGGTTGTTTTTGAAGTCGTGGAGTCAGACAATCCTCAAGACTTAGACCATCTGAAGACGGTGCTGCAATACTACCGGGATGCTGGGTTTTTAGTTGCCCTTGATGACCTCGGTTCTGGCTATTCCAGCCTAAACTTGCTACATCAGTTACGTCCAGACTTTATCAAGCTGGACATGGAGTTAATTCGAGATGTGCATCAAGACCTTTATAAAGCTTCGATTACCGAGAAACTTCTAGAGATTACTCAAAAGTTAAATATCCAGACTGTTGCGGAAGGAATTGAGTGCATTGAGGAACTGAACTGGCTGCGAGAACGAGGTGCAAATCTTGCTCAAGGCTATTTGATTGCTAAACCCAGTGCAGTGCCTGTGACTATAACCCCTCAGTTTGATCCGATCGCATTAACTGTAGCATCAGCAAATTCTCAGCTAGTTAAGCAGCAAGTTCAACACCAAAGCGAGTCTGAGCGAATTGTCGCGGCTGTAACGCAGCGCATTCGAGAATCGTTGGAGTTAGACGAGATTTTGCAAACCACAGCAGCCGAAGTACGACAACTGTTTGAGATAGACCGAGTACTGATTTATCAGTTTAAGCCAGACTGGAGTGGTTTAGTTGCTGTAGAATCCTTAGCAGAAGGGTGCATGTCCATTCTGGGATTTCACGTCATGGACACGTGCTTTAAATCCACGCGCGCAACTTACTATCAACAAGGCAATACTAAAGCGATTGAAGACATTGAAACTGCGGGACTATCGCCGTGTCATCTTCACCTCCTTCAAAGTTTGCAAATCCGGGCAAACCTGATCGTGCCCATTTTGCACCAAGAGCGTTTGTGGGGACTATTGATCGCTCACCAATGCCGTCACCCCAGACAATGGGAGCAATCTGAGGTTAATTTGTTTAAGCAGTTAGCAGGTCAAGCTGCGATCGCTATTCAGCAATCAGAACTTTACCAGCAATTACAACAAGCAAACCAGGAATTACAGCGCCTTGCCTCTTCGGATGGTCTAACCCAAGTGGCAAATCGACGCTGCTTTGATGACACGTTCAACGCAGAGTGGCAACGGTTGGCACAAGAGCAAGGCTCACTATCTTTGATTTTGTGTGATGTCGATTACTTTAAGCTTTACAACGATACGCATGGGCATTTGGCAGGAGATGATGCACTCAGACAGGTTGCCAAGACAATCTCTCAGACAGTTAAACACTGCGCTGGTTTAGTTGCTCGTTATGGTGGAGAAGAGTTTGCAGTCATTTTGCCGAATACTGATATTCAAGGGGCGATCGCAGTTGCAAGAGATATTCAGACCAATGTGAGTGCATTACAAATACCTCATCCGCATTCTGATGTCAATCAATTCATCACCTTAAGTTTTGGTGTGTCAACCATTACTCCTCATAGCCAATTATCTCCTGCAACCTTAATTGCTGCTGCTGACCAGGGACTCTACCAAGGAAAAGCACAAGGAAGAAATTGTGTGGTGCAGATGGACTGTGAGGATACTGAGGTTAGATATCTCCTTTAGCATCAGTCTCCATTTTCTCTGCCAATTATTGTGAATACAGATGACAAATCTAATGTTGATGGCATTTTAACTTGAAACCTATTTTAGTTATGGATTTAGAACGCAAATAATTAATTATTCAGAGAAGGTAGAAGAAGAGAGGCTAAAATCTGAGTCAGAGTGCGATCGCATTAACACCCACATGACTAATTGGGTAAAACATGAATGGAATCAATACGCATAATGGATAGCCTGTTTTTAGAACGCCAAAATCAAGCGAATACTGGGTACAAAAAGCCCTTGGACATCAATCTTGACTTTTTAGCAGGCTCCTACAAAAGCAAAACAGTGCTAGGGACTTAGAAGTTATTGATGAAGATGCAGATATGGTTGCTAACTTAGACAAAGTACTGCAAATTAAACCAGATTTGTATGAAGCCTGGTACAACCGGAGTATTGTGCTAGTAAATTTAGGTAGCTTAGAAGAAGCGATCGCTAACTTGGACAAAGCTCTGGCAATTAAACCAGATTTGTATGAAGCCTGGTTCAACCGGGGGATTATACTAGGATGTTTGGAACAGCCTGAAGAGGCGCTTGCCAGTTATGACAAAGCTTTGGAGATTAGATCCAACAAATACGAAGCATGGTTTAACCGAGGTATTACGCTGTATGACTTGGGATGCCTAGAAGATGCTATTAGCAGTTTCAACAAAGCCATTCAATTCAAATGTAACGATTACTGGAGTTGGTACAATTTGGGCATTGTGCTCTATGACTTGGGACATTTTGAAGAAGCAACCAATAGTTTTGATAAAAGTATAAAATTGAACCCCAATATCTCGAAGGGCTGGTATTGCCGAGGTATTGCACTTGGGCAATTAAAACGCTTGCAAGAAGCAATCATTAGCTTTGATAAAGCCTTAGAATTCAAACCGAATTGGTATGAAGCTTGGAAGTATCGAGGGATCACGCTGAGAAAGTTAGAACGCTTTCAAGAAGCAATTGCTAGTTTTAAGAAAGCGATTAAAATTAAGTCTGATGACTACCGAGATTGGAATAACCAAGGGTATATGTTGTTAAAGCTGAGAAACTTTGAAGAGGCTATTGCTAGCTTTGACAAAGCTTTGGAATTAAAACCTGATTATGCAGATGCTTTTTACAATAAGGGTTGTTGTTATGCGTTGCAGGGAGATATTGAACCAGCAATTTATAATTTGCAAAAAGCTATCAATTTGAGTCCTAAGCAATATTTAGAAGTTGCAAAAAATGACTCAGATTTTGACAGTATTCGAGAAAATGGGCGGTTTCAGGCTTTGATTCAGACAGAAAATTATTGGGAAGATGAAGAAGAAATAGATGAACAAGAATGGCTGAAAGCGGCTGCGAGTAATCCAGTCTTTGATTTTCTAAAACATCCTGAAGAAGATATTTACACATTAGCCGATGGGAAGCCATTCAATGACTAATGACTAAGGGTAAAATTGTCCTTATACCTTTCCCATTCGATGATTTATCAGCTATTAAATTGCGTCCAGCCATTTGCTTGACTAATCCAGTGGGATCTTACAAACATATTATCCTTGCTTTGATCACCAGTAAGATTCCATCTGATTTGATGGAAACGGACATTGTATTGGATACGAGTCATCCAGATTTTGCTGCCAATGGGTTAAATAAACCATCGACTATTAGGCTGGATCATTTGATGACAGTTCGTAAATCTCTGATTCAGCGTGAACTGGGTACATTGTCATTGGATATGCAAGATTTGATTGCTAAAATACTGTGCAAGTTATTGACATAGCGGTTCTCTCTTTGATGCAACAGGCGTTAGGGAATATTGCTGTACCCATGCCAATGGTACGCCAGTTTGCTCAAGTCTCTTAACCCACCCATGCGATTTGCTTTTGTATTGCACGCAATTAAAAACACAACAGCGATGACTCACTACATTTTAAAAGCCTCAAAAGAAACCGTGCATTTAGGCGGTTTCTCCCATCAGCTAGAACCAGCACTGATTATTGACTCTGGCGACACAGTTGATGTGGAAACTTATACTGGTTACTACGTTTATGACAAAGCACCACCTGAGTTTGTCACACCAGAATTTCTCGACATCTGCGAAAATCTTCTACCAGAACGCAAAATTGCTGGGGGGCCGCATTTACTCACAGGGCCGATTTATGTGCGCGATGCCGAACCAGGGGATGTTTTAGAAGTACAATTAGATGCGATCGCACCTAGTTTACCTATAGGCTTCAATGCCATTCGTACAGGTTGGGGAGCTTTACCACATCAGTTTCCTCAACCTGCTTTGAGATTCATTCCTCTAGATTTAGCAAACAATATCGCGGAATTTCCGGCTGGTACTGGCATAAAAATTCCTCTCAAACCGTTTTTTGGAATTCTTGGTGTCGCTACTCCAGAAACCTCTCGAACTTCTATTCCACCAGGTTCTTACGGTGGTAATATCGACAATCGGGAATTACAAGCTGGTTCTCGTTTATTTTTGCCGATTTTCGTACCAGGTGGATTATTTTCTATTGGTGATGGGCATTCTGCACAAGGAGATGGTGAAGTAAATGTCACCGCGATTGAAACTTCGATGAACGGTAGAATTACCCTCAAACTTCGCAAGGATTTACAACTGACAACACCAATTGCCGAAACTCCAACTCATATGATCACAATGGGGTTTGCTCAAACCTTAGATGAAGCCTTAGAACTGGCTTTAAAAAACATGATTGATTTTCTGAAACGCTTCGCCAATTTGTCGCCAGAAGATGCTTATGTATTGTGTAGTTTAGCTGTGAATTTTCATATCACTCAAGTTGTGAACAGTCCCCAAAAAGGTGTGCATGGAATGCTACCTAAATCAATTTTTTCCAAAAATATTAATTTATAATTTGTGAGAATTGAACTGTTCAGATTCCCGATTGATTAGACATAGGAGTGAAAAAGAATTGTTTTGACGTAGCAGTGCTACGTCTCTACAAGAGTTCTGGGTAACGCATATTTAATTTCTGGAGATGTCTATTTAATAAGTCAGGAATCTTATCGATCAGCAAGCTTGTAAATTTATGGGTGCTATATCTTTCCAAGACTCTGATTCATTAGCAGCGCACCAAAGATCATATTTTTGTTGGAGATTTAACCAAAGTTCAGGAGTAGTTTGCAAGGCGGTAGCCAAACGAAGTGCCATATTTGGCGTAACACTTGCTTGCTCGTTAACTATCTCAGATACAGTTTTACGAGACACATTAAGAATATCAGCAAAGTCAGTAATTGTGATATTTAGCGGTTCCAGGTACTGACGCTTGATTAATCCGCCAGGATGTCTAGGTTTTCTTTTTGTGATCATCCTTAACTCCTAATGATAGTCTTCGTAATTTACGTCGTAAGCATTATGTCAAAGCGAATACTTGGCTTTCACCTGAAGTTGATACCAATGTGCTTTCATACCCCAAAATCTGTATTTAATGATAGGTGTTCGCTATTTACTGAACACCTGAAGAGTTTAATTGAGCTTCAGCAATATCTTTGTTAAGCCATCGCCTAACTTTTCAATAGATTCTTGCTGTTTAGGATCTTTTAACGTACCATCAGGATTAAAAGCTTCGTAAGCTTTGGATACAGCTATTTGATCGGGAAGTACCAAAACTTTGATATTTCCCAAAATAGACCGCAGGTGAACCAAGCCGCGCAAACCACCAAGAGCGCCTGGGGAAGCGCTCATAATACTAGCAACCTTACCTGCAAAAGCAGCCAACGGTGCTTCATTTGGGGCTGGACGGGATGCCCAGTCAATAGCGTTTTTCAAAACTGCTGTGAGTGAACTGTTATATTCAGGCGAAGCAATCAGCAATCCTTGATGAGAAATCAGCAAATCTTTGAAAGTGCGGGCGTTGGCAGGTAGTCCTTCTTGAGCTTCCAAATCTTCATCAAAAAGAGGCAGGGGTAAATCGCGGAGGTCTATATAAGTCACTTCTGCGCCTGCTGCCTTAGCGCCAGATGCCGCGATTTTTACCAATTTTTTGTTGTAAGAATCAATCCGGGTGCTGCCGGCAAAGGCGAGGATTTTGGGTGTAGATGCCATAGTTCTAGGTTGAATGGGAAGGATTGGACACTTGAGCTGCATTATCCTGTTTCCAGGCGATCGCTATTTGCTACCTTTAGATTTTCTTTAGAAACTTTCTCTTCTCTCGGCAAGTTACGACAAGTTGTAGGTGAGCGCCTACTTCTATTATTTGGGGCGCGTTTTGTTGCAAAAGCGAAGTGATTTGAAAGTTTGGGGGCTACCAATAATTCCTCTTTTCTCTGTGTTTCTGCGCCTAATAAGGTTAGAGAAATAACTTTCAAACCGCAGAGGCACAGAGAACACAGAGAGAAGAAAAGAGATTTTACGAGTCACCTTGAAAGAGTTAATTAATAGGACTTACGCATTGACGAGAAATACTAAATATACAACGTTAAAAACCATATCTTTCGTAAGGGCACAGCATGATCTATTTATGTAGTTTACCGCCGTAGGCATCGCAGGATAATTAAGAAAAGCCTGAAAACTTCCTCAAACTCGTTAATGCACATCACGATGCATTTGTACAGTGCATAAGTCCTACTTAAGTTGACACCAATGCACAGATGTGCGCCCCTACGCTTTTTTTCACATGCCATAAAACTCAAGCACTGTCAAATCTTTACTTTGGTCGCTTCCAGCAGCTTAACACTGGCATAAATAGCATCAATATAAGGTGTATGAATTTGAGTGAGCTTTCCCAATTCTGCGATCGCGCCCACAATAGCATCTATCTCCGTAGCGCGTCCGGCTTCAATATCTTGTAGCATTGAGGTTTTATGGGCACCAACATTTTCTGCCCCATTAATTCGCTGTTCCAAAGTGATGCCAAACTTTATACCCAACTTTTCAGCGATCGCTTGAGTTTCAGTCATCATTTGCCGCGCTAGTTCACGGGTGAGGGGATAGCGACAAATACCTTCTAGAGTAGCACCAGTCAGGGCACTAATCGGATTAAACGCCACATTCCCCCACAACTTGATCCAAATTTCCGTGCGAATTTGATTGCGGATTGGTGCTTTGAATCCTGCCTGTTTTAAAGTTTCTGCTAATAATTGGATGCGTTCTGTTTTAGTGCCGTCGATTTCACCGAGAGTAAAGCGATCGCCTTCAATATGCTTAATTATACCTGGTTCAATTATCTCAGTTGCCGGGTAAACAACACAACCGATGACGCGTTCAGCACCGATACTAGCTTCAATAATCCCATTTGGGTCAACAGATTGAATCCGTGTACCTTCATACTCACCGCCATGCTGACGAAAGTACCACCAAGGAACACCATTTTGGGCTGTTACCACCATTGTATGAGCATCGTAGAGTGCAGGTAGAAAAGGTGCGATCGCAGCTACACTGTGAGCCTTGAGAGTTAAAATTACTACATCTTGCCGTCCGGCTTTCTGGATATCGCTAGTTGCCAATGGAGTAGCAATTTGGCTAGAACCGTCTGCCATAAGCAACTTCAGCCCATTTGTTTGAATTGCTTCCAAATGAGAACCACGCGCAATCAGCGTCACTGCTTCACCTGCCAGTGCCAGTTTTGCCCCTAAATATCCCCCAATTGCACCCGCGCCAACAATACAGATTTTCATTTGAATTATGAACTATGCGGTTAACTAAATTAATCGTGCAACTTGTCAAATAGCCATGCCAAAGCACCATCAACATCAGTAACCTGCTCCCCTGGCGGTATGGCTGGACGATTTACCATAACAACCTTCAGTCCCAGTTCTCGCGCTGCAATAATCTTCGGCTTTGTGGCATCGCCACCGCTATTTTTACTGACGATGGTATCAATGTTGTTGTGAATCAGGATTTGCCTTTCATTATTGAGGGTAAAAGGCCCGCGATCGCACAATATCATTCCCGGTGGCACTAAAGCATCATCACTAGGAGGGTCAATCATCCGCATCAGAAACCAAATTTTTTCTAGGTGAGCAAAGGCGGCGATTTCTTGCCTCCCAACTGTCAAAAATACTCGCTGTGCCTGGTTTGCTACAGATACTGCTGCCGCTTCAACGCTGTCAACTTCAATCCAGCGATCGCCACTTCCTTTTTCCCAAGGGGGGCGAATTAACATCAGACGGGGTACTCCAACTTCGGTTGCAGCATCTGCCGCATTCAAGGAAATCTGAGTAGCAAAAGGATGGGTTGCATCAATTAATAAGTCGATTTGCTCCCCTCGCAAATAGCTAGTTAATCCAGCCACACCACCGAAGCCTCCAACCCGTAAATCACCTAACGGTACTGATGGTTCACGGGTGCGGCCAGCTAGAGAGGTGATTGCTTCTAACCCTTGGATAGTCGCAACTTTGGCAGCTAGTTCTGCGGCATCTCCTGTACCACCCAGAATCAAAACGCGAATCATTGAGATAAAGGTGGAATCTTTGCCAAAATGCCCTTTTTCAGGGCTTCTGGACGCTCTGACCAAGGTAGTAAACCATCTGCTTTGACATAGTACTGAGTAGCACATTCTAGTATCGCAGATGCACTACCATCAACGGCTAAATCACCAAATAAATATGTTAATTTGCCCTTGGCAGCAAAGGCAACTACGCAGGAACGATTACAAGCACTCATGCATTCAACTTCCTTAATTGGGAATTCATCTTGTAAGTCCCAATCTTGTGCAAGCTGCTGAAGTTGAGATAGAAGTTTTTCACCGCCACTTTCACCTAAGCGTTTTCCCTCTTGCCAAACGCTAGCACAAGTTTTGCAAACAAATAAAGTATGGTCAGCAACACCCAAGGGACTAGTCGGGGAAATATTTACAGTAGTAGTCATCTGTACCTTGGAGATATGTGGAACTGATAAATTTACTTCGGTGGGCATCCTGACTCACTCAATTTTGGATTTTCGATTACATCTCAAATTGGTTTACAGTTGCTCCCAAGCGCCGGATTTGCACCGAACTTTAAGAGTTACCTCTGGTAGCTGCTCCCCACCAGAACCGAATAACCTTATCGATTATACACTAGAGTCGAATGGTACTTCCCTTATTCAGATGGATTTACAGCTTTACCTTGCTTTATCAAGAAAGTATGTGTTATTGTTGATAATTGTGTGGTTAAGGACGTATAGCTCAGTTGGTTAGAGCGCTACGTTGACATCGTAGAGGTCACTGGTTCGAATCCAGTTACGTCCATTTTAGGAATGTCCTTATCTGTAACTGCTACGATGTCAACGTAGCGCTCCAACCAACTTGTTTTATCTCAATTTTCTCTCACTTCAATCCAATGTACCCCTAAAACAACCAAATAGGGGTTACTAGTCGGCTTGAGATAAACTTATGATTTATGTTTGCAAACATAATTTTATCTTATTGATCAGTGAATAAAGTATATGATCACGTTATAAACGCCTAACGGATTAGGGAACGTAGCTGTATCAGGCTGTAATACCTCTGTTTTGGGTTTCATGTAATCAGCCACAATCGCTTCATGTCACCCTTTACAAAGGCTTACAGAGGTAGGTAGTAATGCTTTACAACTAATCATGTCAAAGCTGCAACGTTCAAAATGTTGCTTATGCAGGGAGAGAAGCGCCGTGATAGAAAAAATTGATATTGCTATCAAACTATGAATGTAAGCCCCGCGAAGCTCGTTTGTTCCTTTATTCCTTATCCTGATGCATCCCCAGTAATTGTTTTCTTTGGCTAGTTTTGTCTTTGCCCTATTCGAGGTCAGCCGGAATTCCCTCTGACCCTCTACTTGCTGCATACTCATACGATAAACCCTTGCCACTGCTCTGATGTGGGAACTCTAGTATCGTTATTTTCCCGGTTTAGCGATCGCACTCGTAACAAAAACCCAGTAGTTTGTAGCTACCGGAGCATAAATTGAATATTACTAGTCTTCAACTACTGATTGCTAACGTGAGACAACTGTGAAAGGACAACTGTACTTGGGATTGTACTCAACTTGTCCTGTCTTACTGATTGGAGCAACACGCAACCCTGTAAGACTATGCCAATTTACAGCTATCTGCTTAGTTTCGCTACCTACTAACGTTAACTTTGCGGGAACAATTGGGCATTGATGTCTTAATCCGTATAACGAAATAAAGATTGCAAGTTCTGGATCTTTCTTGATTTCAACGCTAGCGATCGCAGTACTCATCGTAGTTACTGGTACTTCTTGCTTCTGAAAGTTACCATGTTTATCACGAACAAATTTAACAACACTTTTACTTATAACTTGGTTGGTTTGCTTATGCTCATAGCGAACAATGTCGCTATACCATAGCTGCTTACGTATCTGCTTTGTTTCTCTATCCTTTTTATCGTGTAGAAAAACAATACCTACATGTTCTATGCGTCCATTAGGGTAGCGGATAGCAACATACCCAATTATGTTTTCTACAAATATGCCTTTATTGGCTTGCAGTGTATTTTCAAGCAACTCTGGCACTGAATACTCACCAAATTGGTTTGTTACTAACTCAAAACGGCTAAATAGAAGCGTACAGTCACGATACTTGGGCGAATTTATGGCAATAATCGCTACTTCAGTAGATGTTAGCATGTGTGACAGTAACATCCAGTCATCAAGTTTTTTTGGCTCTCTTGCGGTTCCCGTTGACTTGGGAGTGCTACGAGAAGCTTTGCCTATAACTCTAGTAGATACAGATGTGGAAATAGAGTTGCGATCGCTATTTGGCATCGATAAATGAGATGATACGCTGTATTCTTTCCCATCTATCTTTATAAATGGTAAAACACCTGATGTATCCAGATGTATTGCACTTGTCAATATCTGGTTATTAGGACAAGGTAATAGGGAACCACTGAGTAAATCTAGCGCTAATAGACAAGGCACTTGTAATACTTCTGTTTTACTAATGTATTCCTTTTCTAGGTATTCTAAGTCTACGTTTTTGCCCACCATCGAAAATTCCATTAACTGTAATACAGAAGTAAACTTGATACTAGTTTGTCTATTCCAGTCAGGAGATATTTTGTAAACGAGTCCATCTAAAGGATCTTCGATAGCTTCTGTACTTAGTGATAATCTGTTTACCCAAGTCATGAATTCATCAAACTTCTTAGTATCTTGATGTGGACAAGTAAAGGTTAGAAACGATTTGAATTTATTGCTATTTCTCAATCTAGCGATCGCATTTTCATGCTCTACTTTACTCATTCTGGATGTTAATACTTGCTGTAAATCTTGTATTTGTCTATCTGTCAAGCAATGGTATTCAGACCATTCCAGATACACACGCCTCAACCAAAAGATAGCATCTTGTTCGCTATCAGATATCGAGCCAGCTTCTATATCAGTATTTAATCTCAATAAAGATTTATTTTTTACTATTTTGAATTTAAGTAATTGATAGCTATTAGCTAATAACTGTGTGTTTTTAGCATTATTTATTGCCTCTATCCAAGGGTTCAACATAATTACTTTAGCTGTGTATTGACAAATATTAGCTATGTCTATTGTTGTAATTTCTTGTTGAAATAACTTGTCTTGTTCATGCTCATACAGTTTGTACACACTGTAATACAATAGATACTCTAGCAACCGAAAGCTAGACTGGACACACAAATAATCAATTGCTTTTAAAGCTATTTGCTGTTGAAGAAAAGGTTGATCGTCTTTGAGAGGAACACAGTAAATTTCTACTATTTCTTTCTGATAATTTATAAAATGATCAATACAATCTTTCGTAATATTATGAATAGCTTGATTATTGTTACGTTTGATTGAATCAATCCAGTTCGAGAATTTTATATCCTCAACAATTCTTTCTTCCTTAAGATAAATCATACTTATGAAGCGCTGTTGAAATATCTCTAGCTTTTGTCCTCTATATCCAATAAACTCACTTGCCTTTATAGCGTGTTCATCAGATGATACTCTTAGTTTGCATTGTGTAGCTTGTTTAAGATTTGTATCTCGAAAGTGAGCAAAATAGGGTTTTATAATCTTACCTTTCCTTAGATAAACTTCTTGTTTACAATCAGGACAAAGTAAAGCGAGTTCTGAATAGGAATTAAAGTCACAGTCCTTTGCATAAACTCTTTCGCCACCTTTATACATTGAGATTGTAAATTCCATATTCAATTGATACTTATAATACTCTCATTATTATGAGAATAACTGTGAATACAGAAAAAGCGCCTGCGTGAAGTTACTTATTATACTTATGATTACTATCACGTTTTTTGCTCTTGTAACTGGCGTAACTAAGATGTAACCAACTCAATTGCTCATAGTGGCTGAAACACCTATGCTAACTAGTTTTCTGGTTACTGTGTAACTGTAACTGATGTAACTGACTTTTATTAAAGTCGTTACTAGTTATACAGTGACTAATTATTTGTCGTCGGTGACAGATTAATGTCGTTTTGACTAATTAACTGTCGTCGGGACAAATTGATGTCGTTTAAGTACCAGTGACAGATTAATGTCATTTATTTACAGAGATTATAGCGATAATCTCAACGTAGCGCGTGCTTGCTGCAATGTAGCACGGACTTTTTTATATCTCAAGTATCCGGGCTTAATCATGGACTTAGATACAAGGTTGGGTTGAGGAACGTAGCTTTTCTGGCGCAGGGTAACGGAACATTATCAAGGCTTATTCCCCTCATCCCCCTCATTCCCTGCCCCTTTTGCTCACAATATGGCAATATATAAAGTTGTAGCTAACCGCCTACGTAGAGGTTTAACGTGGATACCATTGCAATTCCTGCTCTAAATCGACCAGTGGATGCCACGGTAGAAATTCCCGGTTCTAAAAGTCTTACCAATCGGGCGTTGCTTGTCGCAGCTTTGGCACAAGGTGACTCCATTTTAGAAAATGCCTTATTTAGTGAAGACAGCGAGTATTTTGCTAAATGTTTAGAGCAATTGAGTATTCCCATAACTCTGAATCCTAATCTTGCTCAGATTCAGGTTGCAGGAAGGGGAGGTGACATCCCAGCTAAACAGGCAGATTTATTTGTGGGTTTATCAGGTACTACAGCACGGTTTATCTCGGCGCTGGTGGCACTAGGGAACGGCGAATATCGGCTAGATGGCGTTCCCCGAATGCGAGAACGGCCGATGGGCGACATGCTGACGGTGCTGCAAACGGGTGGAGCAACCGTTAACTTTGAGGGAAACTCCGGGTTTATGCCCTACACCGTCTATAGTCGGCAATTCGCTGGCGGAAATTTTCGCTTAAAAGCCAATCAAACAAGTCAGCAACTTTCGGCATTGCTGATGATTGCGCCTTACGCTCAACAGGATACGATTTTTGAGGTTGAGGGTACACTGGTTTCTCTGTCTTACATCAAAATGACCTGTCGCCTGATGGCGGATTTTGGCGTGGAGGTGATTCAAATCGGCGATAATCAATTTCAGATTAAAGCGGGTCAACGTTACCAAGCTCGACATTATACAGTAGAACCCGATGCGTCAAATGCTTCTTACTTTTTTGCCGCCGCCGCCGTCACAGGTGGACGGGTGCGCGTCAAACATTTAACCAAACAATCCTGTCAGGGTGATATTCTGTGGCTGGATGTTTTAGAACAGATGGGTTGCCAAATTAATCACTCCGATGATTATACCGAAGTGACGGGGCCGAAGCAATTGCAAGGCATCGACATTGATATGAATGATATATCAGATTTGGTGCAAACATTAGCAGCGATCGCGCCCTTTGCCAGTTCACCGATTACTATTCGTAACGTGGAACATATTCGATATAAAGAAACCGATCGGATTCAAGCTGTTGTTACAGAATTGCGTCGGCTGGGAGTTCCGGTTGAAGAATTTGCAGATAGACTGAAAATTGAGCCTAGCCCGATTACTCCGGCAGCAATTGAAACCTATCACGATCATCGAATGGCGATGGCTTTTGCTGTCACTGGTTTGAAGGTTCCAGGAATTGTGATTAAAGATCCTGGCTGTACAGCAAAGACGTTCCCGGATTACTTTACCCGATTCTTCCAAATGTTAGAACAATAAGGGACTGACAACAAATAAATTAATACTACTTGTGGGGCAGGCCGAAAAGCCCGCAGCCAAAGGCGGGCAAGATGCCCACCCCACAAGAAATAGTTGAGTATTTTTTTATTTGGAAATGCCTAAGAGATTCCATCCATAATACAAGGTGCGTTAGCTGAAAGCGTAACGCACCCGACAATTTAAATTTATTAACATAGTTATAAATATTCCCACTTATCAGAAATATCTTAGTTATCTGCTAAGTATTTTATTGTCAAAATCAAATTAGATTTTATCGAACAGAATACATGCATCAGTCGTCAGAATACAGGAAAGGTATTCTGTATGACTCGCGGATGGATAATCGGCGTTTTTGCACCCCCACCAAATTTTTAATTTGGTGGTCAACTTTCGTAGTCGCGGGTCTGAATAAGAGACTGATAGCGAACGCGCAGAGCGTCTCGTAGAGAGCGTCTTGATTCTGACTCCTGAATTCTGACTTCTGAATTCTTCTTCAATTTTACCTCTGATTAAAGTTCGCTTAAACTCATGATTCTAAGATAGGGCAGTTCCAATTATTTGGATACTTGCTTATTTTTGTTGAAACAGGGAAAAATCATTGATTTTCATCACTTATGAAAACAGTTATGAATACCCATTTGGGAAATAAGTAAGTTAGAAACAGACTATTTCTATACTTTGCAGGCTGGATTGCTTACAGAAGTTTATCGTGAGGAGAAGTGAAATGAAATTGTTTCCAAAATTAGTGCTTGCTGCTGCTAGCCTTACTTTAGGTTTTGCTACTCTAGATGCAAAATCTGTATCTGCTGCAATTATTGATTACGCTTTCACAGTTGATAGTCCGGTAACTAAGGGAAATGGCTTTTTTAGCTTTGATGACTCAGCTTTCAGCAATGAAAATTATCCCGTAGCCACGATTAAGTCGCTCTCTTTCCAATTTGACGGTGAGTCTACTGTTTACACTGAAAAAGATGATACCCAATATCCAAAATTTCCTGTGGTATTTCCAACCACGCTCTTAACAGGACAAAAATCTTTGGTATTAGATTATTATTTCAACGATAAATCTAATCCTTCGAGTTCTATAAGTTACGAAATCATTGGTGATGATTTTACAATTTTCTCTAGAACTTCTCCCGATGCTGAACCCATATCAGGGAGAGTTTATTATACACAAGTACCTGAACCTACACCTTTAGTTGGCACTCTCTTGGCTTGTAGCCTTGGCTGGATGCTAAAGAGAAAAGTAACATCAATGAAAAAGGTTAAAATCTAACCTTGGTTAAGTTGATATTAACGCTTTCTTTGCCAAGGATTAATCTTTTATTAGTAGGGTTTTATATGGCAAAACAACATCTAACACAGAGAAAAATTGGGAATTAAAACCTGATTTGGGTAAGGGAGTTAGTTATGAAGTTTGCCTACGATTAGCCTGCCTTCTTCGTGTTAGCTGTTGCTGTGTTTTAACTTACGTGTTAGTCAGGAGTAGAGAATGGTAGATTACCGGAATTTTGAGCAGTTGCTGCATAGTCCAATAAGACGACGCAACTTAATTATCGGGGCAGGAGCATTGTCTGGTTTGGCGATCGCTAACCAATTTTCTCCTCAAAGAGCGATCGCTAGAAGCAGATTTTCCAATTATCCTTTCACTTTGGGTGTAGCATCGGGTGATCCCTATCCTACCAGCCTAGTAATTTGGACTCGTCTAGCTCCCGAACCCTTAAACGGAGGTGGAATGCCATCTGCTAATGTGCCAATTCGCTGGGAAGTAGCAACCGATCCCGATATGAGGCGTATTGTCTCCAAAGGTACGGTACTTGCAACTCCAGAACTAGCTCACTCAGTTCGAGTTGTGGTAGAGGGACTGCAATCTGATACTTGGTACTGGTATCGCTTTCTTGTCGGCCAAGACGCAAGCCCCATTGGTCGCACTCGTACAGCGCCTTTAGCAGGTGGCTACTTAAATAAATTAAACTTTGCCCTTGTTTCCTGTCAGCACTATGAGCAAGGATACTTTACCGCCTACAAATATCTAGCCCAGGACGACCTCAGCTTGGTAGTCCATGTTGGAGACTACATTTATGAAGGAGGAATTTCAAGCGATCGCCCCAGACAGCATAACAGTGCAGAAATTCTAACTTTGGAAGATTATCGCAACCGTCACGCCCTTTATAAAACTGATACCAATCTGCAAGCAGCTCATGCAGCCTTTCCCTGGATTGTCACCTGGGATGACCACGAAGTAGAAAACAACTACGCCAACGACATCTCCGAAATTGATACTGAACCAGATCAAAATCGGGCAATCTTCCTAAAACGGCGGGCTGCTGCCTATCAGGCTTACTATGAACATATGCCACTGCGCCCCTTCTCGCGTCCCGTTGGCCCCGATATGCAACTTTTCCGTCGGCTCTCTTTTGGTAACTTAGCGACCTTCCATGTTTTAGATACCCGCCAATATCGCACCGATCAGCCCTGTGGTGATGGTAATAAAGAACGTTGCCCAGAAAATTTAGATCCGAAGGCAACGATTACTGGCAAGCGTCAAGAAGATTGGCTATATGATGGTTTAAATAGCTCACAGGCTAAGTGGAACGTTTTAGCCCAGCAAGTTGTAGTTGCTCAGATAGACACAAAAGCAGGGGAAGGCGAAACCTACAGCATGGATAAGTGGGATGGTTATGTGGCTTCCCGCGATCGCCTCATGCATTTCTTAGAACAGCGTAAACCATCTAATCCAGTAGTCTTATCAGGTGATATCCATTCCAACTGGGCAATAAATTTAAAGGCTGACTTTAATAACCCACAATCTGCTACAGTCGGGAGTGAATTCGTCTGTACCTCAATAACCTCTGGTGGAGACGGGGCCGATACCACCCCCGCAGTTGAAGCTTACTTACCCGATAACCCACACATTAAGTTCTTCAACAGTCAACGGGGGTATGTTCGCTGTGCGCTGACTCCCACAAGCTGCAAGACAGACTATCTAGTTTTATCAAACGTCACAACCCCATTTGGCACGATTAGTAAGCGGGCTTCATTTGTGGTTGAAGATGGTCGTCCAGGAATACAACAAGTCTAATCGGTTAATTCCCAGGTATCGACACCAGATACTCTTATACGATTTCACGAAATACCTGACCAAAGATATATAGGTAGGGGCGTACAGATGTACGCCCCTACTGTCTATATTCCCCGCAAGTCATTCGTTTCTAAGCTATGGCGGTTGTTGGGATTGGTGCTAAATATCAGATTTTTCCGGTTGAGCCACAATATAAGTGAATAATTACTTTACATTGAATATCTATAGCTAAAACTCATGGAAATACCCCAACGCGTATCAGTCCGCTACAAAGACGCGTCTTTCAATAGTAATGAAATTCGCTTGAGAACTCTTCGGCTGGGGTTACAAATATGGGATGAACAAACTAAACCTAGAAAAACAGAGCTTTATCAGTTTATATCGTCTTGCTTGAAACAAGTTGACCGCCAAGATCGTTTTATGTTTTCTCTGTTATTCATAGAATTAACAGACCTCATACGCAATTCTTCGCTAGAAAGGGGAACAAAAGAGGTTCTGATTAAAATAGCTTTTAGGGAGTTTGCTTGTGCGATCGCAGACTTTGAAGACGTTGACAAATAAGGTCGGTTATGAGGGTGCTGGTATTGCTTCGGCGTAGTACAGCCCAGGCATCGCCCTGAAGTCAGCTAACCTAATCGAGTAGGATATCTTAGGATATCTATATTGAAGTAAGCAGCTTTTCAGTCAGATTAGTTTTTTTGCTGAATGCGCGGATGGGTAGGTGTTGACAAAGGGGTGACTACAAAAATGGCTGAATTGCCTTATCTGCAAGAACTTAAGAGCTTTAGCATTTTTAAACCATCCGCGCACCTTATTGGGACTAGTTTTCAGCCATTTGCCTCTAGCCAAATTACAACTGTTCGTGTTATGATTTCTGCATTCGCGCAACCGAACCTTGAAAACCAAATAAGGCAAGGCTTTCAGAAGCCAGCGATTGCAATTACCTAAAATCCCTATTAGGGATTGAAACGCGCAGCCCCCACCAGAATCTCCCTTAAATCAACATTGCAATTACCTAAAATCCCTATTAGGGATTGAAACATCCGGGTCTACCTTGTGAGGATAAGCTATACCCCTATTGCAATTACCTAAAATCCCTATTAGGGATTGAAACGTTAGGGGGAAATCTCTCATAAAGCCTCTAGATTGCAATTACCTAAAATCCCTATTAGGGATTGAAACTTGCATCATCTGGAGACTCTACTAGCATCTCCAAAGCTGATTGCAATTACCTAAAATCCCTATTAGGGATTGAAACATTTACCCGTGTCGATTGGGGAGCGATCGCCGCCGGATTGCAATTACCTAAAATCCCTATTAGGGATTGAAACTTTACCACGCTCCTCTGGATGTGGTAGCCAGCCATAGATTGCAATTACCTAAAATCCCTATTAGGGATTGAAACATGCGAGGACTGCGGTGCATCTATTTCAACGAAATTGCAATTACCTAAAATCCCTATTAGGGATTGAAACAAATCAGATATCCATCTTTACGGATAATCAAAATTGCAATTACCTAAAATCCCTATTAGGGATTGAAACCTTGGATACCCTTCAGCCCCCCGGACGATCCTAGAATTGCAATTACCTAAAATCCCTATTAGGGATTGAAACTTAAAATCTAAGACACATTACAGCAATCCAGCGCAAAATTGCAATTACCTAAAATCCCTATTAGGGATTGAAACTTGTAGGAAATATTCATCAATTGCCCCGCAAGCAGAATTGCAATTACCTAAAATCCCTATTAGGGATTGAAACGGGAAACTGCTCTATGCCAACAATAAAGTAGGAATTGCAATTACCTAAAATCCCTATTAGGGATTGAAACAGTATTGGCACTTGCCGCTAATAAGCAAGACCCTTGGCATTGCAATTACCTAAAATCCCTATTAGGGATTGAAACCCTGCCTTTTTGCGCTTGGCGATGATACTGTTATTGCAATTACCTAAAATCCCTATTAGGGATTGAAACGCTTTTTTCATCAGTGCCGCCTTGTCTGACGGCGATAGCCGGATCGAGAGTATTGCAATTACCTAAAATCCCTATTAGGGATTGAAACGGAACTGTAGAATTTTCGTCAATGGCGGATCGATTATTGCAATTACCTAAAATCCCTATTAGGGATTGAAACCCCCTCTACCGAGGTAGATGGTACACGGCATTTAATTGCAATTACCTAAAATCCCTATTAGGGATTGAAACCTGCCCTCTCTGGCAAGGACGGCTTTATTCATGGATTGCAATTACCTAAAATCCCTATTAGGGATTGAAACATCAATGTGAATACCACTGATTTGTTGATAAAAGATTGCAATTACCTAAAATCCCTATTAGGGATTGAAACGAAACCAAAGCAGCGCAGGAGATACAAGCCCAGATTGCAATTACCTAAAATCCCTATTAGGGATTGAAACAATAATTACAAGGATGTAAAAGGTAGTTTAACACCACCTTTTTAATTGCAATTACCTAAAATCCCTATTAGGGATTGAAACAATAATTACAAGCAGATGCTTTGGGGATGCTTCAATTGCAATTACCTAAAATCCCTATTAGGGATTGAAACTTTGACTTCCATTTGTAAACCTCCTAAAAAAGTTAAATTGCAATTACCTAAAATCCCTATTAGGGATTGAAACAATAACCCGTAATTGACATCTGTCATACGCAAACATTGCAATTACCTAAAATCCCTATTAGGGATTGAAACAATCTGAGGCAGGCTTTTGAGTACTTAGCAGTTTTTTTCATTATTGCAATTACCTAAAATCCCTATTAGGGATTGAAACAAAGTTTTCAACTGTGTGCTTAACGCTGCATAAATTGCAATTACCTAAAATCCCTATTAGGGATTGAAACCGGTATATTGACCCGGCTGCTGTGAAACGCATCAAGGATTGCAATTACCTAAAATCCCTATTAGGGATTGAAACAACTATGGCAATACATTCAAGACAAAAACCTGCAATTGCAATTACCTAAAATCCCTATTAGGGATTGAAACGCGCAAACTCAATACCTGTCGCTGGACGGCATTATTGCAATTACCTAAAATCCCTATTAGGGATTGAAACAACCCATTGCAGCCAGGAGGATGGACAACAATTGCAATTACCTAAAATCCCTATTAGGGATTGAAACTAACTGTAGCTTCTATTTCTTGCTGCTTTCTATCTATTGCAATTACCTAAAATCCCTATTAGGGATTGAAACGGCGGAGCCATCGCGTAGTAGATGGTACTTTACAATTGCAATTACCTAAAATCCCTATTAGGGATTGAAACCTCAAGGAGATACTGCTTGCATACAAGCCAGAATCAGATTGCAATTACCTAAAATCCCTATTAGGGATTGAAACGAGTTTATGCGATCGCTGGGTAAACGGGCTGCTTGGATTGAATTGCAATTACCTAAAATCCCTATTAGGCAATACGCTTGGCTTTGTGAAAAATAGCTTTGTTGGGTTTCGTTCCTCAACCCAACCTACGCAGTTTAAGGCTTTTGGCGCTAACCCAAGCGTATTGCCCTATTGGGGATTGAAATAAATCTAATATAGAAATCAGACTTGAGTTTTACTAGGCTGACCTGAGGGTATAACCCATCTCAGCTAAGGTTTCGACCGTTATAGCCATTTTCAATTCGGTGAGGTACAGGTATGCAGACAGACCTAACCCCCTTCCCGACGCTCTAAGGGGGAAAAATTCCAAGCCTCTCTCCTTTTAGGAGAGAGGCTTGGAGAGAGGTCAAAACTGTACCTCAGCCAATTGAAAACCGCTATATCCGATTTCTAAAATTAAATATAAATCCCAATACGGTTCAGTTAAGCCCCAAATCCAATGCAAGAGACGTTGCAATCCAACGTCTCTACATACCTAAAATCAATACCAAGAATCCTTAACTGAACTGTATTGATATAAATCCTAGTATTAGTGACAAAAGTAACCATTTAAACATGACTTATGTCACAGGCGTGTACCTGATTACTCCGATTACATTAAGAGTACACCAATCAACTAATGCAAGGCAGATAGAGCATATATGAACCGCTTTAAATCTATTCTTCTTGGAGGCTTATTAGCAGCTACTTCAATTGCTGCTCTTTCTCAAAATGCTAATGCTGCTGAATTTAAATCTGAGCATGATCATTTTAATCGCAATACTGTAGCTTTTAATAACGGTAGAGTCCAACACGAACGTCAAGTGCGTGAACAACGCATTCGTGAATTGCGTGAACGTCAAGCCCGTGAACGACGCGATCGCCAATTGCGTGAACGACGCGATCGTGAATTGCGTGAACGTCAAATTCGCTTTCATCGCTAAAAAAACGTGAATTAGACGGCTCATATAGTTAGTGTCCGCCTAATTAGCTAAATCAAAAGACCTCTAAGAGATTTTACTACCAAAACTGTGCCTCTTTGAGTCGGAGAGGCACAGACTTAAATTTTAGTTCAAGGCCGGGAGAGATTCGTCCAACTGACGTTAGGAAAAGAAGTTCTCGCTCATATTACCTTTTACCTTAGGTGAGTAGCAATACTCTCCTTTTTTTCTTGGCAGAAATCTGCTCAAATCAATCCCATTTGGGCATTGATTTGAGTTGAGTGTTCAAACGGAAATTAAGGCTAGAAAAGTAATCGTATTTGGCTGAAAAATGGTTGCCGATCTGAGTTCTCAGTTAGCGATCGCACAAACGGCAGGTATAACAGATAATTAGGTATTTCAGGTGGTAGCTAAAAATTGTCCAGGTTACCACCAGGCGAAATACAATCTTAACGTGTCACCAGCGATCGCTAATAAAGAGATGCCAACACTTTATCTGCTGCTGCCCGGAATGCAGTTGCTGCACCAGCGCTCATATCCCGTGGCGCACAGATGCGATTTCTCACATAGGCTAGTGTAATCGCTCCAACCGCAGCCACAGTCGGATCAGCATTGTCTTTGCCGCCCACGCGCCCCCACGGTAATGCTGCGCCATTACCATTAATCAGATAGTCAGCCAGCAATCTGAGGTGAAAATCAACCGCTTCTTTAACGGCTGTTGTGTCGCCATTGACCGCCAATGCTTGCACGCCGGAGTTTTTCAGGATGTCTCCTAAAGCAACTTCTCGGTTATCAGTCAATCTCTCTGCCGCTTCTGCCCGAAATTGGATTTCTTGGCTAGCTGCTGGGTCGGGTGGCAAGGGATTACCGATTGGTGTCACGCCCCATCGGCGACGCAAGAGTAAATTGTTGGTGGTATCATCCGATTTGACGCGGTGATAGGCGGGACGCTGTTTGAGTGCTTCAAACCAAGCGTTGATCCGAGGATAGCGGGGATTTCCCTTCAGGTGATATCTCCGATAAACGGGTAAATTAGCTGCCAATCGGTCTAAATGGGGACTATAGGTAATATCTACCACACTAAATGTTGACAAAAAGTAGGGGCCAGGATACTTTCCAAGAAGTTGCTCTAGTTCGTCTAATTTTGCTTCAAAAGCTGCCTCTAAGCTTGCTAATTCATTAGGATCTTCAGGGGCTTGTCTGAGAAATTTGTAGGCAATATCTCTCACACCATTGGTTTCAGCATCCTCAAGCCACTGCCTAGCAACGGCGTTTTCTTCTGGGTCTTCCGGGAGCAAGGTAGGCCCAAATCGTTCTTCCAATGCTAAGAGAATCTCTTTGGATTCATAAACTAACTTTCCCTGAATTTTCGCAGCCGGGACAAGGGTTGTCGGAACTAAATCGGTATACCATTTAGGCTTGTTAGTCAAGTCGATAAACTCTGTTGCAAAGGGAATTTCCTTTTCTTCGAGAGCAAACCAAACCCGTTCGCAAAATGGACACCAAGAGTTAGTATCGCGGTAGAGCAGTACTGGCGGTTCTGTATCTGGCGGCAGTTTATGAAGACTGCTAGGAATGGGAGCGGTAGAAGGAGATTGCCCTGGTCTACGCACCCGTCGAGCCGGGGTATTTTTTTGAGCAATTTCTAACAGTTGCTCCCAATTACTTACTGTGTCTTGAATTGACATATTTAATCTTAGTTTAAGTTAACTTTTATAGGATAGAAATGATTCAAAAGATATTAAGATATCAACCTTTTGACTATTACAGGCACATATAATTTAGAAGCTCAGAGTTCAAAAATAAAATAGTTTTCAACTCAAAGATTTTGAACTCCCGAATTTTGGCTTAATGGTTTGGATTTGAGCCAGGATTTCAGAGTAACTAATTTTATTTCTCCTAAAGCGGGTTGACTATTTGCATTTATTGATCGCATTAGTAAAGCTTTCATCCCATAATGGTTTCACGTCAACTTTCGATGGGATAACTCCTGCACGATAAAATGTGTCGGCTACATCTTGCTGGGAAGCGATCGCTTGTTGGGAAACTGGCAACAATTGCGATCGCCGTTGTTTTAATCCCTCTTTGGCATCTTTGAGGACAAGGGTTTCATCAACTCCAATTGCTTTTGCATAGTTCTTAGACCACACTTCTATATGCGATGCTTGCCAATCTTGCGATTTCTCGATGCGGCAGAGGAAGTCTGCAATCGCTGCTTTTTTATCGGGATCGGCGATCGCACTCGGCGCTGCTACAATCGTAAAATTGCCGCTAAGAATGTTTTTCGCTGATTTGAGTACCTTAGCTCCATCTTTCTCGGCTTGCTGGATTGCGTAACCGTAGGTAGCCCAGGCATCTAGGTCGCCTCTCCTAAACGCAGAGAGTCCGTCTGGAATAGTTAGCGCCACGGCGTTAACATCTTTGAGCGTCAATCCCTCTTGTGCCAACATCTTAATCAGGAAGTAATGAGCTGTAGTCGCTTTGACATAGCCGATTTTCTTACCTTTGAGGTCAGCAAACTTTTTTGCTTTGGAGTTTTTTGGCACGAGTACAACTTGACCCACTGTCGGCCCCTTGATGGAAGCAATGATTTTCACCGCCGCTTGTGATTGAACTGCAAAAATTGCTGGGATCTCGCTAGCACTGCCGATGTCGATGGCGTTGGCGTTGATTGCCTGTACGATAAAGTTTCCCCCAGTAAATTCTGTGAACTCAGTTTTATAAAGAGATTTATCTTGCCCAGCTAACTTGAGTTGCAAATCCCAACCACCTTTGTACTTAGAAGCACGTAGAGTTACGTTTGACAAGTTGGCGGCAATTGGATAAGCTGCTGTAGCATTTTCGGAGTTGTTGGTAGTAGTGGCGATCGCTAAACCCAAAAACGCACCCAGTACAAACATTGCCGAAAAACTTCCGCAAAAAACTTTCTGGTTTTCTCCTACATACTCTTGCTCTTTAGACCGTCCCCAAACTCCGATCAGACGAAATGGCTGGAACTTCATAGACAAATTTCTAGCTCTTGAGGATATTAATTTAGATGGTGGAATCGAGATATAGATAAAAATTGGCACGAAAAATTTATCCGTCAACCTTTCTAACTTCAATCTAAAATCTGCACAGATGTGGATAAAGATGTATGCTACAACGCAAAGTAGCAAACTTTTTATATATAGCAGCCCTCAAGCTATAGACTGGTATGTTTATTACCATGTTTATCGCTTTTCAACAGATAAAAAGTTTAATTCTTCAACTAGAGTTATTAACTCCGGTAAGTTTGTGAGTTTACCGGAGTTAATGGTGATTATCACATGAAAATAGTTTGAAAGCAAGATTTAATGGATGTATTTTTTGACTTGTTTAAGCCAGCAAAATTAGAAAAATCTCTATAAATCCGAGCCAGAGAGGAGATCCAAAGCTTACAGCCGTTTTCATTGAATTGAACCACATATGTTGTAGGGGCACAGAGCATTGCTCATGCGTGTCAAATTACGCCCGCCCAGAAATAAATTTCTTTGGCTTTTAGCCAAAGTCTACTGAAGTAAGTAAGTCGGTGAGAATAAATTAAACTAGATTAAGTAATGTAAAAAATATTGAGATTAGTTCGTAGTGAGGACTTTAGTCCTCAAATGATGGCTGAAGCCCTCACTACAAACCTTGAATTATTCACACCGCTCTACTTAGACTAAAGATTTTTCAGATTATTTAGTCATCTTTAGATGACTTGAGCTATTAGCAAGGAACTTCAGTTCCTTGTGGGACATGGGTTTTACGTTAAGTTGACACGCATGAGCTTTTTCTGTGCCCCTACCGCGTGGTCTATTTAAAACGAAAATTACTGTAAGTCAAAAAATACACCTAAACTAATAGGTCTTAGACGTAGCACTGCAAAGAATGTAGAGACGTAGCACTGCAAAGAATGTAGAGACGTAGCAGTGCTACGTCTCTACAAGGGTTTTGGGTAACGCATATTTAATTTCACTCCTATGTCTATTGTAAAGGCAAGTTAATAGCTGCGATAAATCTACAATACTGGCAATTTCATCGAGTCTAGCCCAAGAGTGAAGCGCCCCATCCAATTAAAGCGCCACCAAAGACTAGCCATGCAGCATTGATGCGAAAGTGAATAGCAAAAATGGCTGAGACGATCGCGATCGCAAAGCCAAGAAAATCTACAAATGGGGATTGTGGTAATGTTAAAGTTGCTGCCCCCAGTTGCAGAGTAGTAACAACCATTAGTGCTACAGCGCTAACATTCACAGCATCCAAAAATGCTCTAGTCCAAGAAGAAGCCCGTAAGCGTGGGATTAGGGGATTCAAGGCAGCAACGAAAACAAAAGAAGGGAGAAAAATTCCGATTGTGGCAACAATTGCCCCAGGTATGCCGGCAATGATATAACCAATAAAGGTAGCAGTGGAAAGTACTGGCCCAGGCGTAAATTGACCAATTGCGATCGCATCTAATAACTGTTGTTGTGTCAGCCAGCCGTATTCTTCAACTAATCCTCCTTGGAGAAAAGCCACCAAAACGTAGCCACCACCAAACAAGACACTACCGACTTTGAGAAAAAACCAGCCCAACTGCCATAAAGAAACGTTGGTTGCTGTAGATGCAGATGCAGCAAAAGCCGCTGATGCTTTCAAAGTCGCACCTGTACTGAGACTAGCAATTAGAAAGTTGGCTTTATCTCCTGGTTTGTCGTTTTTCTCACCAGAATGTAACCAAACCATACCCAGCAATCCCCCAATTAATAGGGCAATTACTTCATTTAATTTGAATAATAATGTCAATAATGCCACAGCCAAAGCAATCACTAGTAATTGGCGAGTTTTCACAGCCTTTTTTGCCAAGCCCCAGAGGGCATTGATAATGATTGCTAAAACAGCTGGTTTAATGCCATAAAGTAAGGGAGCGACTTGGGGTAGAGTGCCATAGGTAACATAAACCCAAGCAAACCCACCAGTAATTAGAACCGCAGGTAAGATAAAACAGACACCTGACACAATCAGCCCCAGCCATCCTGCATAGATGTATCCGATATGGATAGCCATTTCTGTGGAATTTGGCCCAGGAATTAGGTTAGTTGCTCCCAGCAAATCTAGAAAATGCTCCCTTGTTAACCACTGACGCCGCTTAACTACTTCATCTTCAATCATGGCGATATGGGCAACCGGGCCCCCAAAGCCGATAACGCCGAGTTTAAAAAACAGGTTAGCGAGTTCGCCCAAACGACTTGGTGCTGAGTTAGTCACGTTGCTTCTCTACAAATTCAAAATTCACAGATTAATTCCCCATAAATAAATTTAGTAAGCTGTAGAGTGTGTTACGGCTTCGGTAAAGCACCATTTCAAGGCTTTTAGTGTCGTACTCTCGGCGGGGCTTCATTCTACAAGAAAATCTTGCTTAACGGGCGTGAAGTTTAGATGGTTTTAATCAAGTTTCTGACAATTTAGTATAACTCTTGGGCTTCTGAAGGCTTTAACGGGACGTTGGCATATTGCATCCAGCCGCCTGGGCTTGCTGCTGTTCGTCACCTAAAAAACCTGCTTCATCGGGAAAACGCAGGTTCAGCACCGACTTAAACCCCTCTTGGGCTGCCTGTTTTAACTCCTCAGAAGTTAGTTGTCCAGAGGCGCTCAAGTCGTCACTAACTTTTTTAGTATTGCTCATAATGTTTAACTACACTATTTGGATATACTTAATGTAGTATATTAATAATTGAGATAATTTCCTATTAATTGTTATATATAGAGGAAATTAACTCAATCTTCTTATGCAGCAAGTATCAAGCGATAGTGTAGAGTTACCAATTCATGTCTGTGCTAAAACAATTGCTCGCCGTTTAAGTTTCATAGTTATGTGCCTCACTTTAGCAGGTATTTTGAGTGGCTATTTCTGGTTCTCGGAGTTTCCCTTTCCAGCTACAAAATGGTTTTACGAGCTATTTAGCCTAGATGGAGAATTGAATATTCCTGCCTGGTATTCTGCATTCTCTCTATTATTTTGTTCAGGATTACTTAAAGCAATTACCGCTATTAAGGCGAAAGACCGCCATTTTTCTTACTGGAAAGTCCTATCTTTTATATTTTTATATTTGAGTTTGGATGAAGCATTTAGTTTTCACGAGATTTTGATCATTCCATCAGTGCGAGAATCGCTTCATCTCAATCCGATCTTTTTCCAAACCTGGGTTATCCCTGGTGCTGTTTTTATGGGACTTTTTGCATTTAAATATCTAAAATTTTGGCTCGATCTCCCTTACAAAACTCGGTATTTATTTCTGATTGCCACAGTTGTTTATGTGAGTGGAACATTAGGTATGGAAATGGTGGGTGGACTTTTGAGAGTAGATTTTGGGCGACGCAGCCTAATAACCTTAACTGGCATAGTTGTTGAAGAGTTTTTGGAAATGATCGGAATTGTGATTTTTACTTATGCGCTGCTAGCTTACCTAAGTAGCTTGAGAGAAAGCTTTCAGCTTAAAATCTATATATCTGAAAACTAATATTAAGTTCGGATAATCATATGTTGTCCGGCAAATCAACCAATGAAGCGATTTTGACTTGAGTAGACTGCAAGAAAATACTTAACCCCCTACCCCTTTCGCTACTAGGGAAGGGGGAAATTCAAAGTCTCTCTCCTTTGAGACTACCGTGTATAGACATCTGAAGAAACTTTCACTCCCTACTCCCCGTCTAAGTTGCAGTATAAATACCTGGAAAATACTGTAAGTCCCTTGTTAAGCCCTTGTCTGATTCATTGAAATCATAGCTGGATTTGTGCCTTATGACACTAGTTTTAAAATATATTTTTAATTAAAATATACACTAATTCTGGAGCTTGACTTTTATAATGTGTATTTACACTTAGGTGAAAATCAAGTTTAGAACTCTTAATAAAAAATTACAGACAGCAAATTAATGACAGACCCTAACTCACAAGACAAAAACAACTTTCTTTACCCTCGTAGTCGATATTATGGGAAATTCCAGCCAGAGAACTTAGTGTTTAACGCCAACCTCCAAGAATTTACCCAAAAAATTAGTTACATTACTTGTCTAGAAACGGCGGGAAAACTGTCTCAGGAAGAAGCTTACCAGCAAATTAGGGCAGTTTGGAAAAAGTTGAAACATAGTAAAAAGGAACTAGCTATTGGCGTAAATAAAGAAATTTAAGCTTTTAAGGCGATGTGTGACTTATTTAGGGGTATGAACACTGAGATGAAGCGCGTTTGATCAAGTCGAGTTAAATCAGCAAAAAGACATATTGCTTTCTGGGTTTGCTTGATTGCTTTCTCATTTGGGTAGATTTAGCAAGCAAAAAGGCATATTGCCTATTCAAAATGCTTGATTGCTTTCTCATTTGGGTAGATTTAGCAAGCAAAAAGGCATATTGCTTATTCAAAATGCTTGATTGCTTTCTCATTTGCGTAGATTCAGCAAGCAAAAAGGCATATTGCTTATTCAAAATGCTTGATTGCTTTCTCGTTTCAATTCAATATACATTGCTGCGATCGCATTCCAAATGTAATACTGGAATTCCCTAGCTCACAACAGAAAATCGAATTCCTGTTAGAGACCATTCGCCTTTGGAGAAAAACTTTTCGATTTGCGGAAATTATCATGCAGAGATTGGATCTCAGATGTGGTGAGGTCACGCCATTGACCCAATTGTAGGTCATCTAATTGTAGGTGGGCTATGCTGACCCTAACCAGTCGCAAAGTCGGAAACCCTACAGCCGCAGTCATGCGCCGTACTTGGCGGTTTTTTCCTTCTGTCAAGGTCATTTCCAGCCAAGCTGTCGGTACATTTTTGCGAAATCTAATCGGCGGGGTGCGTTCAGGTAGCTGTGGCTCTGTTGCTAAGAGCCTAACTTCTGCTGGTTGAGTGCGGTAATCTTGAATTTCCACACCTGTTTGCAACCTTTTTATCGCATCTGCATCTGGAATTCGCTCTACCTGTACCCAGTAAGTACGTTTATGACCAAAACGCGGATGAGCAAGACGATTTTGCAATTGCCCATCGTTCGTTAACAGCAGCAACCCTTCACTATCCCAGTCTAAGCGTCCCACAGGATACACATCAGGTACATCAATATAATCTTTCAGGGTGCTATGTGTGGGAGCATCTTTTGTAAACTGGCTGAGAACGCCATAGGGTTTGTAAAAAATAATATATCGGTAATGATTTGTCATTGGGCATTGGGCATTTGTCATTTGTGATTGGGCATTGTTATTCTCCTACTTCTCGCTTCTCCCCATAGGGGCTGACGAGTGCTTGCTGGGCAAAATTATGCAAGGATTTAAGGGACTGACAAATAAAAAAATATCCAATTATTTATTGTGGGGTGGGCATCTTGCCCGCCTTTGGTTATTGGGCGGGCAAGATGCCCACCCCACAAGATTGAATAATTTATTTCTTGGAAATCCCTAAGCATCATATAGGATTGAATGCCTAGTCAACTGCTAATTCCTAACTTATCAAAACCTGTTTTTTCCATACCCCATGCCCTATGAGTAACTACTTTCGCTCCAATGTTAATGCAATGGCTAGCTACATTCCCGGTGAGCAGCCCCAACGCGGTACACAGATCATTAAACTCAACAGCAACGAAAACCCCTATCCACCTTCCCCTGCGGCATTAGCTGTCCTACAAAATATCGATGGCGAGTGGTTGCGAAGGTATCCAGAACCTTTCGGGGGAGAGTTCCGGGAAGCCGCAAGTAAAGTTTTAGGAGTTCCTAGCGATTGGATCATTGTCGGAAATGGCAGTGACGAATTGTTGAGTGTGGTGATTCGAGCCTGTGCAGAACCGGGGAAAAAGGTAGTTTATCCGATACCAACTTACGTGCTATATCGCACATTAACAGAAATGCAAGCTGCGGAAATTATTGAGATTCCTTACAGCGAGGACTACATTTTACCTTTGGAAGAACTGGTTGCTGCTAATGGATGTGTGACATTCATTGCCTCGCCTAATAGTCCATCGGGGCATGTGGTAGCAACAAATGATCTGCGAAAATTAGCCGGCCAGCTATCTGGAGTTTTAGTGATCGATGAAGCATATGTAGATTTTACCGAAGAGAATGCATTGGCTTTGGTAAAGGAATACGAAAACGTCATCGTAATTCGCACACTTTCTAAAGGGTACTCGTTGGCGGGATTGCGCCTGGGATTTGCGGTGGCGAATCCCAAGTTGTTGCAGGGATTGTTTAAAGTGAAAGATAGCTATAACATTGATGCGATCGCTTGTGCAATTGGCTCTGCTGCTATTACCGATCAAGCTTATAAAAATGCTTGTGTGGCAAAGATTAAGGCATCACGGACTAAGTTAGCAACAGACTTAAAACAATTAGGTTTTCATATTTGGGATTCTCAAGCTAACTTTTTGTTAGCACAACCAAGAGAAGTAAAGGCAGAATATCTCTATCAAAAGCTGAAGGAACGCGGAATTTTAATCCGCTACTTCAAGCAGCCTGGATTAGATGATAAATTACGCATTACTGTTGGTACTAATGAACAAAATCAGGCTTTAGTGAAGGCGTTGATTTATTTGTTAGATACTAAAGACAAAAGAGATGGGGGAGAGAGGATCTAAAACCTCGGCTACGCCTTTAATTTTGATTTCTCTGCTTCTGAGAAATTGCTTGCTTATAGCGCTTTTGAAGTAATTGAACTATACTACTCTCTACTCCCCGTCTGGTCGTGGTCTAAATACCTGAAAATTGCTGTAATATAAGGACTAAAGTCCTTACTACAAACTTGTTTACCGCAATTAAGCCCAGTTAGTTACTACCACAATCTTGAACCTACTTTCACCAGACAAATCGTAGTCTAAAGAGCCGTAGTGTTGCAAAGCCCAGTCTTGCAAATCTTGAATTGCACGGGCAAAGATATCATCCGGGATGTGCCAAGTATGGCGATAAATCTTGTTTTTATAAGATTCAATCAATTTGCTCACAGTTAGTTTAGATTGCCATTTTGCTGCAACAACTGTTTCTAAATTTGCTCCTTGTTCGCGCAACTCTGTTAAAACCTCTTCTTCTGTTGCACCATAGCGAGGTAAAGGGTAATCATAGTCAGCAATGATATCCTGCCAACGTTGCTGAAAATCAAACCTACCCTGATTGACATCTTCATTAACTTTGCTGAAATTCATATTACCGTGAGTGTAGAGGTAAATTCCTCCTGGTTTAAGGACTCGACGAATTTCTGCTAGTGCTTGCTTCCAAGCAGAAACCAGATGAAACACATGAACTGTCAACGCCACATCAAAAGAATTGTCAGCAAATGGTAGAGAAGTTGCATCTCCCTTAATTGCTGTAAGTTGATGAGATACACCCTCTAGCTTTTGGTGCAGTTCAGCTAACATTTTTTCTGAGATATCTACACCAGTGTAAGAATAACCTCTTTTTGCGATCGGGACAGCAATTCTACCAGTGCCGATACCTGTTTCATAGAATTTGGTTTCTGTTGTTGCTGAAACTAGATTGAGGATAAAATCTGTGATTTGCTCGGAAATCTCAGGCGGTAGTCCCCGTGTTGCATCGTAGATATCAGAAACGCGATCAAATGAAATTGTTACAGTCATATATCTTTTATCGTTTAGTGAGGTTATTGACAAAGGCAACTATAGCCAGATGACTAAGAAAATTGCACTTTCCCAAGCTTTTTTAGAGCAAACAATAATGAACTAATATGTAATGTTTGCAGCAATATACCATTATCAATACCTTCAATTACCTTTTCTAGGGGTAATAAAACTACATCAATTTGTTCGGTAGCGTCTAACTTTAAATCAGATACAAGTTCTACATCTGTTGCTAAAAAACAATGGGTTAAATTGTTATGATTAGCTGGGTTTGGTGATAATATACCAGTTTGAATAAAATTACTGCTAGTGTAACCAGTCTCTTCCAATAATTCGCGTTTTGCAGCTTCCAGTGGTAAAACATCTTTAATCTCTACAGCACCACTGGGCAATTCTAGAATTGTTTTTCTCAGACCGTGGCGATATTGTTTTACTAAAATAACTTCCTGATTTTTGGTTAAAGCTACAACATTTATCCATGTTGGATATTCAAGAACATAATAAGGGTCAACTATTGTTCCATTAGGCATTTGGCAAGTATCAGACCGTACTGAAATCCATTTGTCTTTTACTATATGTCTAGATTTTAAAACAATCCAATCAAATGGATTTTCCATATTTAAACCTCTATTTAGTCTTTGTTACAGCAATTATTTTTAATGATTTGAAATCGGATAAAGCTAGTACCGCAGGGCGGAAGTCAAAAGTCAAAAGTATTATGGAATAAGCTATGAGAGGGATTTGAAATGGTTGCTCTATTTACGCCGTGGCGTACTAATACTATCGCCACTCAGTATTTTTCTGGGAGCTAATCTCTAACTAGAATGCTAGTCATAGTTTTGAAACTCAGACTGGCAATAATGAAACATGGGCTGAAACCACCTTCCATCCTTCGGTAAACCTGTACCAAGTCTGGCTTTGTCGCCCGAAACGTTCTACACCATTAATATTACGGCGAAATTCTAAAGTCACGGTTGCTGCATCTTTATCGAAGGTGACAACCTTGAGATTCAGGATTTCTCGCTCTATTTTTGGGTTTGGACGATTCTGACGAAAGTTACGAACCTCCTCGCTGCCATAGAGGTTTTCTGTGATGCCAAACCGCACTACTTCGGGCGCATTCCAAAACAAGCTATCCATCACTTCCAAATTGTTATTACAAAGAGCTTCTTCATACTTGAGGTACAAATCAGTTACTTCAGCTACAACAGCAGGGTCATTTATAGTAGTCATTGTTGTTACCAATTTTTGATGTTATGGCTGATTATGCACTCTTTTAAATCGTCAGAGCTATTTTTCTTTTAAGCTCCTTCAGTACGTAGATTCAGACGAACCAGATCGCGAAAGATGGAGATTTGCTGCATAAAGAAAATTGAGCCTGCAATACAAATACTTGCACCAAGGATGACAGTATTGCTACTACCAATTTTACTTGCTAGTGCACCAGCTATTAAGTTGCCTATAGGTACTGCACCTGTAGATGCCATAACGTAAAGACCTGTAATTTGCCCACGATTTTCATCGCTCACCAACAACTGAAGCAAAGTGCGTCCGGCAATTATCTGCAAAATAAAGCCGAAGCCAGCTGCAAATAATGAGAGTAGCGAAAGCCAGAACATGCGGGATAAGGCAAAGACAATCAAGCTTACTCCCATAAAACCTATGCCCAATGCTAGAACTTTACCCGACTCTAGTACATTGCTACGCTTGGTTAAATAAATACCACCAGCTAAGGTTCCTAAACTCGAAGCTGTCATCAAGAAGCCGAAGGTGTTAGGGCCGCCTTGCAAAATATCTTTGGCAAAAATCGGCCCCAAAGCTAAGTAAAATCCCCAGACGCAACAGACTAAAGCTGAACCAATCAAGACTGATCGAATTGGCAAAAACCCAAAGGCATATTTAAAACTAGTTTTTAATTCTTCTAAGGGTTTGCGTTTGGGAATGATGCTTTTTCTGGATGTCAGCCGTATTGCTAGGAGGGCAATAATTACAGCGATGTAACTGATGCTATCAATTAGGAAACATAGCCCCGATCCCAGCGCTACAATTAATAAACCTGCGATCGCAGGGCCTACCATACTCGTCACACTCACCAAGGAAGAGTATAAGGCAAAGGCATTACCAAGATTTTCCTTACCAACTGTTTCGGGAAGAAATGCCTGTCGAGTCGGAATATCGAAGGCGTTAATAATTCCTTGCAGCACACCAAGAATTACAATGTACTCGATATTAATCGTACCGCTTAGGGCTAGCCACGTTAGAGCTAAAGACTGAAGCATTCCTAGAATTTGGGCAACTAGTAGAATTTGGTGACGATTCCAGCGATCGGCAATGATTCCACCCAGAGGAATCAACACAAGTGTGGGAATTTGGCTGGCAAAGCCCACTAGACCAAGTAACCAAGCGGAATCGGTGAGGCGATATACTAACCAACTAGTAGCCACTTGAGTCATTGACGTACCAATCAAAGAAATTGCCTGACCTGTATAGTACAGGCGAAAATTTCTGGAACTAAAAGCACGGATCATGACTTGTGATTTTTTTGATGCTTCCATACATCACTCCTGAGTAGTTCCCAGTTCTTAACCGTGAATAAAAAAGTAGGCAGTCATAGTAAAGGCAACAATCATCACAAATTTCCGAATTAAGTGCGGTTCAAGTTGACGAGCATAGTGGGCGCTTAAATAACCACCAACAGAGCCACCGACTGCCATCAAAATGGCTTGATGCCAAGCAATCACACCTGCAAAAATAAATGGAACGATCGCAATACCATTGATACAACTCCCTAAAAATGTCTTAAAAGCATTCATTTTGTGGATACTTTTGATACCTAAAAATGTCAGAGTTGCCAGCATTAAAATCCCTAAACCTGCGCCAAAGAAACCGCCATAGATTGCGATCGCTAGTTGAGCCAGTACCAAATTAAACAACGGTACAGATTCCGGTGATGTATTCTGGTTTCGACGCTGCAACCACTTTTTGAAAGGTTCGCCAAAGGTAAATACCAGGGTTGCCAGCAACAACAGATAGGGAATCAGCTTTTGAAAAACGTCTGGCGATGTATACAACAAAGCTATTGAGCCAATCATGCCACCAACTAAACTGACACTACATAAAAGTAAAAAATCTCGCCGCTCGATGCCCAAATCTTGACGGTATGCTCCAGCACTTGCGAGGGAAGCCACCCATATAGCTGTATTATTCGTGGCGTTAGCTGCGATCGGGGGTACACCCGTAAAGATGAGAGTTGGAAAGGTGATAAAGCTTCCACCACCCGCTACAGCATTTAGCCCCCCTGCAAGGAAAGCGGTACTAAACAGAAGTAAGCTATGGAAAAGTGTTAAAGATGGCGGCATTATTTACGAATTATTAATCTGGGAATATCACTTGGAGAATGGGCAATCTAAATCAGCACCATGAGCTTTCAATTCCTCCTCAGTTCCATAGCCATAGGTAACACCAATTGAACCAATGTGATGGTGCTTGGCTCCAATGATGTCATGGGAGCGTTAGCGTTCGCGGAGCGTCTCGTAGAGAAGCTTAACGAAGTTATCGCCTACCATCACCACAGTAGAGGGTAAAAGTTTTTCTGTTAATAAAATATGGTGAATTAAGTCACCTTTTATGCTCCGCGTTGCGTCAAGTTCACTACCATAAACACCATCAAAAAGCAACGATAAGCCAAAATATTCAATAATTTGCGTTGCATAAATATATGGTTTAGAAGTCGCAACAAAAGTTTTACAACCAGCAAAACGAATTACTATTGTTTTATTTTAGGTATCCTCAACTAATTTTCTCATGATTTGAAGAATACTTAACACAGCCAATTACTGTTACTAATTTCAGCAATTACCTCTGGGTAAGCCACTTTTATATAGTACATAAATACTGCTAAATAGCGATGCCTGCGGCGAGCGAAGCTATCGCACTGTGCCAGTTGCGTAAGTCCTGTGCGATCCACCGCTCACTTGCATGAGTGCCAAAGTTCTACCTTGAGTCGGGCGCATCGCTCCCATAGTCAGGGGAATCCAATCAATCTGGTTTTTCATAATGCCAGAAATCTGGCCGTGCAACTCTGGGGTAGACCAGACTTGCCCTTCTGACCACAGGCTTAATTCGCGCAACTCCTGCACCTTTGGGTGGCTGTCAGGTACGCTGCCGTAAATCGGCAGTTCGCGTGGATCGAAAAACTTTACCTCTGCGCCAAATTCTTCAATGATGCGTGCTGCTTCCTCTGCCAAGAGGCGGCTATAAGAACGCTCACGCAGGGAACCATATAAAAACAAAATTCTGGGGGGATACTCAAATGTCGTCATGGTAATTGCTTATTTTCCTCCAACTCTCGCAAAAAGGTGCTTTGGGTTTCTCGCAATTCGACATCAGGATTTGCGTGTTGGATTTTCTATATACTCAATCAATTGAGTCACCCGTTCTTTAATCTCATCCCGGACTCTCGGAAAAATTTCCGGTTGTTCTGCTGGATCATCTAATTGCCAGTCTTCAAATACTTCTCGCACAACCCACTCTGGCGGCAAATTCACGCCACAGCCACACAAAGAAATCACTACATCAAAGTCTTGCGCTTGGAAATCACTCAGGGGTTTGGAGTGTTGATCGGTAATATCGATACAAATTTCTTTCATGGTTGCGATTGCCTCTGGTCTGACTTGACTTGCTTCTAAGCCTGAGCTAATCACTTCAATTTTTCCCTTACCAAGGGTTTTAGCAAAGCCTTCCGCCATTTGGGAACGCGCAGAATTCTTTTTGCAGACAAACATCACACGTTTCATGGTTCAATTCCTCCGAATAATCTGAGTAAATTTAAAAGGTTTTCGATTCAGATGGCAAAAAATAACGTTTTTCAAACCAGAAAGCAACATTAACAAGACCAATCAACACAGGCACTTCCACCAGAGGCCCAACAACGGCAGCAAAAGCAACACCCGAATTAATGCCAAACACTGCGATCGCAACTGCGATCGCAAGTTCAAAATTATTTCCGGCGGCTGTAAACGCTACACTTGCGGCTCTAGAATAGTCTGTCTTAATCCGCCAAGCCATGTAAAAGCTAACTAGAAACATGATCACGAAGTAGATGATCATTGGAATTGCAATTTTTACCACATCTAAGGGTATCTGAACGATCAAATTCCCTTTCAAGCTGAACATAACGACGATTGTAAATAACAGAGCAATCAGCGTGATCGGGCTAATTTTAGCCACAAATTCCTCATGATACCACTGCTTGCTTTTCACCTTTACTAAGAACAAACGAGTGAAAAATCCAGCTAAAAAGGGAATACCGAGATAGATAAACACACTTTCAGCAATCTCAGCAATGCTGACATTAACAACACTGCCTTGTAACCCGAATAGTGGCGGCAGTACAGTGATAAAGAACCATGCATAAGGGCTATAAAAGATGACTTGAAAGATACTGTTAAAGGCAACTAATCCAGCCGTATATTCTGTATTACCTCGTGCCAAGTCACTCCACACAACTACCATTGCAATACAACGAGCTAATCCAATCAGAATCAATCCTGTCATGTATTCTGGATAACCGTGTAAAAAGGTAGCCGCCAGCGCAAACATCAGAATTGGCCCAATGATCCAATTCTGAATTAGTGACACACCAAGAATTTTTCCGTTGCGAAATACATCCCCTAATTCTTCGTATCGCACTTTCGCTAAGGGCGGGTACATCATCAGAATTAACCCAATGGCGATCGGTATATTGGTTGTTCCTACTTGAAACTGGTTGATAAAGGCTTCTACTCCAGGAAAGAAATAGCCCAGACCAACGCCGATAGCCATTGCTAAAAAAATCCACAAGGTCAGGAAGCGGTCAATAAAGGAGAGGCGTTTTGAAGTCTTTTTGTTCATTGACCTAATATCAAGAGCATATTTATATCATTTCAAAAAAAATTGATTTGTCAATCCGTATATAACTATAAGTAAACAAAACATTACAAAAAAAATTGATGAATTTTTAAGGCTCGCAGGGGGGACGAATAGGCAATATTGGGCTAAAGCGGCGAAATTCTGCTAAATACTGTTCTAGGGCAACAAACTGCGGCAGATTGAGGCTGTAGTAAATCCAGCGCCCTTCTTGACGAGCGCGAACCAAACCCGCTTCTTTCAAGGTTTTAAGGTGAAAAGACAGTTTAGACTGAGTGGTTCCCAGGTGGTCGCACAGGTCACACACGCATAGTTCTTGAGAGCGCAGCAGTTCTAATACCTTAATCCGTAGGGGGTCAGACAGGGCATGGAAGCCAGCAGCGATCGTATCAGGAGTGAAGGTGCTATTAGAAGCCATCAACTTTTCTTGAAGTATTTCTTTATGGTAAAGTCTAAATGATGGGTTAACAATCTCTCTGTTCTTCCTCTTGTTTTGGCTAAGGTATTGTTGAGGAGATTATATTGAACTAGCAGTCTCCCTAGCAGCTTCTCGCAGTCGCTCCACATCGCGCATCGGTGGCGCACCAAAAAGCCGCTTGTACTCCCGGTTAAAATGCGAGGCATCGTCATAACCCACGCGGTAGGCAGCACTGGTAGCATCAAGCTTTTCCCCCAGCATCAGACGGCGGGCCTCCTGGAGCCGCAGTTGCTTTTGGTACTGCAAGGGACTCATTGCAGTGACAGACTTGAAGTGATGGTGAAAGCCCGATACACTCATTCCCATTTCTCGGGCGATGTTTTCAATCTTGATCGGCTCGTTAAAGTCTTTACGAAGTCGCTCGACGGCTCTGGCGATGTGGTAAGTGTAGCCACCGAGAACTGCAATATGACGGAGCCGATTACCTTGCTCTCCCATCAAAAGTCGGTAAATGATTTCCCGCTTAATCAGTGGTGCGAGAACATGAGCTTCAGCAGGGGAATCTAAAAGCCTGACGAGCCGCACTACAGCGTCCAACAGATTTGCATTCAACGGACTTACGTCAATAGCTTTCACATCAGCAGGGCTGCGCGATGAGGGATACCCAGCCTCGACCATCACTGAACCAACAAGGGTGGGGTCAAGATCGAGGCGAAGGCTAAGGTACGGTTGCCCCTTTGACGCTTCCAGAATTTGGCTGATAATTGGCAGTTCGACCGTAGCAAGCAGATAATGCATTGGGTCGTACTGATAGCGATCGCTGCCCAGAAAAACTTCTTTGCTGCCCTGAGCAATCACACAAAAGGCAGGGATAGAGACACTATGAATACATTCCGAAGGCGAGGAGGCGCGGTTGAAGTGCAAACCTTTGAGCGGCTCAATCGTCCCATCATGGGGAATAGCCTGGGCAATCAGCTCTTTGAGTTCGTCTCTGTTGGCTTGCGCTCTCTCTGCTTCGCGCTTTGCCTGCGGGTCGTTCATTAAATCGATCGTTTTGGCAGCGTTCATTTCTAAGTTTGCAGGATTGTACAACAATCTTAGACGATCGTCCTATTGCTTGCCCTTGAGGATTCTTAGAATGAAGCTAAAGCAATAAAAAATGATTTCGGCTTCTTGTAAACATTCTGGATTTTTATTCAAGATAAAACTCAGTTTTGATTGGTCAAGAGACTTGCCTACTAGCCATCGAAAAGGCATCAAGTAAAGGAATTAAGAAAATGGACATTAAAAAAAGTGGCTCACAGCCTTCCGCCAAAGGGCAGGCTGATTATTTTACTGGCACTGTCCGCGTTGACCCCCTGTTCGAGGCACACGATCCAGCACGCACGTCTGGTGCCAGTGTCACGTTTGAGCCTGGTGCTAGGACAGCATGGCATACTCACCCGTTGGGACAAACCCTGCTTGTGACAGCTGGCTGTGGCCTCGTACAGCGCTGGGGCGGCTCGATCGAGGAAATTCGACCGGGGGACGCGATCTGGATCTCGCCGGGTGAGAAGCATTGGCACGGTGCTACAGCAACCACGGCGATGACACACATCGCCATTCAGGAATGGCTTGATGGTAAGCCTGTGGACTGGCTGGAGCATGTCAGCGACGAACAATACAGCGTTTGATTAAGTCCGAGTCAAAGGAAAATAATTATGAACAAAGTCTGGTTTATCACAGGCGCCGGCAGCGGCATTGGCACCGGAACCGCCAAGGCGGCATTGCAGGCTGGCGATCGTGTAGTCGCCACCGGCCGAAACCTCGACAAAGTGCGTAATGCCTTGCGCGATGTTGCAAGCGAGAATCTGGCATTTGTCCAGTTGGACGTTGCGGACGAGGTACAGGCGAAAACAGCCGTAGAGGAGGCGGTGAAGCGCTTCGGTCATATCGACGTTTTGGTTAACAATGCGGGCTACAGCCTGCTTGGTAATTTTGAAGAGATGACCACAGCCGAGATCGAACGCCAGTTCGCTACGAACTTCTATGGTGTGGTGTACGTCATGCGCGCGGTGCTGCCGGTTATGCGTCAGCAGCGCTCGGGCTACATCATCAACATCAGCTCCGTTGCTGGCGTTGTCGGGTTTAAGCACTGTGCCGCCTACGCCGCATCGAAGTTCGCGGTCGAGGGCATCTCGCTATCGGTCGCGGTCGAGGTCGAGGGGTTCGGCATTAAGATGACGGTCGTCGAACCTGGCTTCTTCCGCACAGACCTTCTGAACGACCAGAATGTTAGATGGCCCAGCAACGCCATCGAAGACTATGCCGCCGAGGGCAATGTCCAGGAAACGTGGTCGGCCTACAACGGTACGCAGCAGGGTGATCCGGCAAAGTTGGGCGATGCTCTGGTCAAAATCGCCGGAATGGAGAATCCGCCGAAGCTGTTCGTTGCCGGCAGCGACGCCCTCGCGGCGATCGCGTCGGCTGTCGAGGAACGGTTGCAGGCGACGCGCGCCAATGAAGAGCTATCGAAATCAACAGACGGTTCGTTCTAGCGATCGCACAAGAAGCATCATCATCAAATCTACCGACCTGCAACACTTCACAAATTTGCACAGTCAGAAAAGTCCTACATGCAAAACAAAGGTTTTAAGGAGAAAAATAGTGACGACGAACGAGAATGGAAAGTATACAGGAAAAGTTGCGTTTGTAACCGGAGCAGCGAACGGCATCGGTCGAGCTACGGCGCTGGCATTTGCCCGTGAGGGCGCTAATGTAGTGGTCGCCGACGTTTCAGAACAGGGCAATCAAGAAACGGCACGCACGATCGAAGAACTCGGCGGACGAGCGATCGCCGTCAAGTGCAACGTAACGGAAGCCGAGGATGTGAAGGCGGCTCTTGCCAAGACCATCGAGACCTTCGGGCGGTTGGACTTTGCTTTTAATAACGCTGGTGTGGAGCAGAAAAATACAGCAACAGCGGAAATCGAAGAGGAAGAGTGGGATCGGATCGTAGACATCGACCTGCGCGGCGTTTTTCTGTGCATGAAGTATGAAATTCCGCTGCTACTCAAGCAAGGGGGCGGCGCGATCGTGAACACATCATCGGGCGCTGGGGTCATAGGCATCAAGGGCGGAGCCGCATACACCGCCGCAAAACACGGCGTGATCGCAATACTTTTCGGTTAAGGACAAAAACAGGTAAATTGAGTCTTGTACTGAAAAAC
>NZ_JABXKP010000053.1:0-13620 GCF_017114985.1 Nostoc sp. JL33
CAAGATTAAAAATAAAGGTAATGCTGTTTATTAAATTTAGCTGCGTAGCAGCTTAATCGCTTGTCTGTTTCCTTTAATCTCTGCTCAACTACTGCATAATCATTTTTGCGTCGCTGTAGCTGTTTAGCTAGCAAAGCAAGTGCAGTGGCTAATCCAATAGACACGAAAAATAATAAATATGTCATTTAGTTTCTTATACATTTTTATAGGTATATCGATTTAAGGTTTCAACTAACCGGAAACAAGCAATTTTTACAGATTGGGTTAGGCGCGATCGCAAATATTTTTTCACGATTATGAGTCGATCGCTCTTCCAATTGAGCTAATCAAACGATATAGTTCAAGTACTCGGCGCTATACGCTCATACCAAAGGATGGCGCACCAGTTAGGCATATAGAACCTAAACTATAGCTTTGTAACTTTTTGACTATCCCAGTTCAAATTTAGCACAGGAAAAACTATCTGTGGTAGGGGCAAAGCAATGCTTGCGCCCCTACCACATGGTCTATTTACCTGGAAATAGCTGTATTTATTCTTTGGGAATCCCTAGATGTTCCCTCAAATCAACGTAAGGTATTCTATTGCTTCTACTGATGGGGGGCGCACCTGCCTTTCCTTGTCGCCAAGCCAGGAGATTAGTTAGCGCCTGCACACCATCTTCACTGGGTTTGAGGGTCAATATCAAGTTTTCACAACCACCATTGACTTGATTTGCAGTGCAAACCACATTTTGTCCATTCATTTTGCCGACAGTAATAAACTTCAGTTCTCTGTTGCGGCGGTAAGTTTCCAAGCGGTGGCTCACGTCTTGACAGCGCGTCAGTTTATTGTAGCCAGCGTCTCTGAAGTAATTGGAAGTCCAGCGAATCCAAGGCTCAGAAACACCTCTAAAATTTGTGTACACCGTCACAGGTTTGTTTCCTGACGTGTCACAATAAAATCCTCGTCTACTTTCGGCTTGACTTGGCTGATTGATGGTTGCAGTCGCGCCGAGAGCGATCGCACCTGCAACCAAAACATTTGTTAATGATGCCAATTTCATGGGTAACTCTCAAATCTTGAGTAAAAAGTTTTTATTTGCCTCTCTTCCTACTAGAAGTAGGGAGATGAGAAGAATTCCAAATTGTTTGGGGTTTTAAGCGTTTTTACTTGTATACATAATGAGCCGCAACCCACTTGCGACCATGATTTGTTTTTTCCCAATGTCCAGTAACCAACACTTTCTTTTTCACTGGTGGTGCATAACGCTTAACTTGTAGTGGTTTTTTTGCGATTATTTGAACAGGTCTATTAAGACCGTGGGGATTAACAATAACCTGTGATGCTGACGCTTGTGAAGGAATAGAAGTAACAGCAAATGGTAAAAGAAGCACTGCACCAGCAAGAATTTGTTTAATATTCATCACTAAATCTCCTTTGGTAAACTCCATGATTAAAGTTCAGTAAACCTTAATCTGGTTGATGTCTCATGTTTATAAGCATAGGAATTTAAACAGCTATGCACTAGTGATAAAAGTAACTAGTTGAATCATGACTTAAGTAATCTTTAATGTCAGGGTTCTCAGGTTTTAATCACGAATAAACCTTATCCTATCAATGCTATAGGGAGCATCTCAGTGAAAGCAAATATACCAGATGAGAAACAAGATTCTTGTTCCCTCTCCGTGGGTTCGGAGAGGGTTGGGGTGAGGTTTTACAAGGCTTTTTACGAAAGTGAGATGCTCCCATGCTATTTCTATTGAAAGCAGGAGTATTATTAATTGCCCCAACTCGGCAAAAAACAATTACCTCAAATGCAGTGTCTAGGACGGGCTATGCCTCAATTTGACCTATGCTCACGATTCATTCTTGGGCTTCAGTCTGGAAAAGCCAGACCAGTCATTGGGTCACGGATATACAACCCTAGTGTGAGACTACGCATCACTTCATCCCAAATGGGTATTAGCGGCTCTGCTTGATCTGCCCAATAATCGAATGTAATCAAGCACTGAACATTCGACCCCAAACCAATGCAAGTCCGCGAAAAAGCTTCCCGTGGCTCTGCTTGGGTATCAATGAACTTCATCTCTGTCCACACAATCCTGGCGGTTTGGCGCTTGACGGTAAAAATTTCTCCCTTAGCAATGACGTTGCGGCTATCGTCTTCCATGACTTTCTTCAAGGTGGATTTTAGCGGAAACTGGCTCCAATCATTGGGTGGGAGGCGATTGAAAGATACTTCTAGGCAGCAATCATCGTTGGGCGGTTTTTTATCGAGGAACTTGAAAGATTTCTCTTGTGGCTCAAAAACCCAATTCTGGGGAACATTGAAGCGAACAGCGCCTCGATCTGCTACAAAAATCTTGTAGCCTGATGGAGATTCCCAGCGATGGTCAGGTTTTAGTTCAAGCGTTTCTTTAATCCACTGGAGATTGCTTTTCTTACGCTTTGCCATAGTGTTTTTGCAAGTTTGCTCAAGAGTGCATCACCAAACAGCCCGTTGTAGATGTCGCCTAAGTTGGGTAACAGGCGATCGCCTACTTTGTTAATGTTATCAAATTCCTAGTATTGATAGGGTGCATTGTCGCAAGGGCACAACGTACTACATCTCGTACTGCATATATAGGGATTTATATTAAGTGTAATTGCCCCATCCACAAGCTACTTTTATTATCTCGTTGTAGATAACTGTTAAAGGATGTTATACAGGGGGCTTCATCTATCTAGATAATCAACGCGCCGTTACAAGATAAACTAATTATGCTGCTACCGTCGTGACCTCATTAGATGTAGCCTCAACCATAACTGTTACATCATAGTTCGACCGAAACTCGGCAGCAAAAGGATTGAACCACAGCCATCTCCTAACTAAACGGCGATCGCAAAAAATTTGTAAGTTGCGTCTTGCTAATAAACCAACCGAGGGCTTGTATGAGACAGATTTGATTTTATTTAGCCCAACCTACGGCTAGAGATAAATCTGCTTTAACACATACAGTAATTAAAAAAAAGAATTTAAGCAATTACCAAATTCTATTTTTATTGCCGAAAAAGTTCAAAACATAGATAGATGCCATATAGTTAAATATCTTTCTAAAGGAAGATGCTTTTTTCAAAAGATTACTTTTGTTAGACCATAATTTGAAAAGAATAGTAGATATATATTTGATTCAATGATATTCATCAGATAAATTTTATAAATCTTAGTCTTTTATTAACGTTTAACAGTTATGATGACAGAGTAGTGAATGATACTAATTCGCATTGGGATATTTAGGGATAATTTTGTTATAGATTTATCCCCTAAGCTGCAAAATGTAGCCGAAAGCAACTACTGAATAGGGAAATCTTTAAGGTAATAAGCATGACTTATAGTATCGAGTCCGCACGCAATATTTTCTCTAGCACTCAAGTGGCAGATGCTGTTCCAGCCACTACAGCAAAGTTTGCTGAACTCAACATTGACGATCAGTTGGCATTTCTCTGGTATGCCTACGCTGAACTAGGTCGTACAATTACTCCAGCTGCTCCCGGAAAAGCAAATCTCCAATTAATGGAAGGTATATTCAACGACATTAAGCAGATGTCTCATGAAGAACAAACGCAATTAATGAGAGATTTAGCGAGTAATGCTGACACTCCCATTAGCCGTTCTTATGCATACTTTGGTGTCAACGCTAAATTGGGATTCTGGTGGCAGTTAGGAGAGTGGATGAAACAAGGTATCGTCGCTCCTATGCCAGCAGGCTATAAAATGTCAACTCAAGTTAAAGCGGTGCTAGAAGCTGTTCAGAGAATCGATCAGAGTCAGCAAATTACTGTACTACGCAATACTGTAGTAGATATGGGATTTGATCCGTCTCTGGCTGATAAAAAACAGGCAGAAGTCATAAACTTTAAGTTCCCGCGTGCGTCTCTAAGTCCCCAATTTACTATTGAGGGAGTTACAGAACCAACAGTGCTGAAATACATTGAAGCGATGAATGCAGATAACTTTGAAGCTGCTGTTGCTTTATTTGCTAACAATGGTGCGCTGCAACCACCTTTCCAAAAACCAATTGTTGGTCGAGAAGCGATCACTTCCTATCTACGAGATGAAGGACAAGGGTTAGTGATGAAGCCAACCAAAGGCGTTTCGGAAACTATAGAAGATGGTTATACACAGCATAAAGTTACTGGTACAGTCGAAACTCCTTGGTTTGGAGGTAATGTTGGGATGAACATTGCTTGGCGATTTTTACTCGATCCTCAAGGTCAAATTTACTTCGTGGCTATTGACTTACTTGCTTCTCCCAAAGAACTGCTTAACCTAACTCGCAAGTAAAATTTCTTTGGTCTGTTAAGACAAAAGCAATTGCGCTTGTCTAAGATGATGTTTTAAAAGGGTTTTTTGCTATCATCGTTAGCACAGCATTGCATCTTAGTACATAGCTAAAACCTTAATTTGGCGTTGTACTTAACCCAGTGCAGAACTGAAAAATTATAACTTTCGGGACTTTTAAAACATCTTCTAAGCGCCATGATGCTTATCAAATAAAATCTCAATCAAAGCTCGGTTCACCTAGAACCGAGCTTTAGTTAAATTTAGGCAAACTAGTGTAAGTTGGCTGTTTACTCAAATCAGCGTTAACCATGTTCCCCAGTGTTGCTGATTTAAAAAAGCGTTATGCTGCCGCGTTATTCTTTGGCAATTTTGACTCAGAACAACAAATTATCGTAAAAAGTTAAGTGCATCTGGCTGCTTTACATGATCGACTTCCCCTATTCTCTGCATCCAGTCTCGTCTAAGTTGGGTACGTTCCATAGTTGTGCCAAACTCATCAATCCAAACATCTGAAGCAACTTCCTGTAAGAAAATCTGCCATTCAGTACGGACACCTTCAGCACGTAATACCCGATCAACAAATTCTTCGACAATAGCAAAGCCTGCTTGACTTGGTTCTTTTAAGAGAGTCTTAAGTTCTTTTTCACAGTTGTTAACTGCTTCAGCTTGAGCTTTAGAGAGATTATTTGCAATTTTCTCAGCAGGGGAAAATGTATGTATTCCTGCTGTCTTTATATCCATATACCATTTGTCTAGCAGACCTCCTTCAAGTCTGTAGGTTGTTCTATTCGGAGTTAAAACATCTAGATGCCTTCTAATTCTATGTTGAACCAGTCCCCGATATTGAAGATCGAAGGTTGCAAGTGTCTGAAAACCAAGTCTCAGACCAGTTAAATTCTCTGGAATTTTATCTGCCAACTGCTTTAAGAATTCACTACTATTACCTTCCGCAATTTTTCCTAATTTGCCATGAGTTTTTAGAACTCCTACTACACGAGACTTTGATTCTTCTAAAGATTCTTTTAATGCACTATCCAAAGAAAGAAATTGTTTTGAGAGATGAGTACGCACTTTATGCAAGGACTCAGCATAAGCAGTCATGTATGCACCAGCAGCATAACACTTTTGCTGAATCTCCTCCAATTGAGGAATGCCCGTTTTTGAACGACAAGCTGCGATCGCAATATCAACGGCTACCTTAAAGTTTTTATCGTCGGTATCTCGTTCAGAGATCATTGATGAAGTTAGACATTCAAGTTCTCTGGTCAAATCATTCCAAAACTTCTCAAAAAGTTCAAGGAATTTTGGAAACCAATCATCTTTAGCTTTTTCTAACTCAACAGCAACAGTTCTTTGAAGCTGAATCAGTCTGTCTTGACAGGCAGAAGCATATTGTCGATCTAATACTTCAACTCTCTGTCCTAGATAATGTAAGACTCGATCTAATATTTCAGTTTGTGCTTCTTCTGAGCTAGTACAGTCTGCAATTATAAAATTTTGAACATCAATGTGTTTCTCAGATATTGTCGCAGCTAAACTTTCACAATTTCTTCGATTATCAGAACTTCCGCTGATCTGGTTAAGTACCATGAAAGACCATTCTTTAATAGGAAGGTCAATTAGGGCGCTATTAGCCATATCATAAAGTTCAACGTCCTCTTTTGCCCAGAAATCACCAGTGGATTTGGGCATTCGTACAAATAAAACTAAGTCTATGTCCTGCCCTAATGTTTTTATCATTCGCTCTTCGTCACCAATCCCGGTGTCTCCTAAACCGGGCATATCAACTAAAGCAATTTGTCCGATATCTACATTTGGGAAAGAACAGACGATTTTTACCTCTCGAACTGCCAAGTAATTGAAGTAGATACGTCGTCTGTCTAACGTATCTTGAGCTACGTACTCTCGGATTTCATGTCGTGGGACGCGACGTGGAGAAGGTTCTGACAAAACATCACGATATTTGTGAAGATTTTGGTGATATCTACAAAGATGATCATACTTAGCCGCAGCCTGTCTTTTTTCAGCTAACTCTCTAGGAAGTTCTGGTAGTGGAATATCAGCAAAATCTTGAATAGAACGCGGTCTAGAACCGAGATGAAGTTGCTCGTAGTAAGGGGCAATCACTTCATCTAGGAAGGAACGCTCAGTATGAAACCAAACTTCAGCATAAGTTTCTCCTACCTCTGAGTTGTGGTGAACGTTGCTACGAACTCCCGTACAGTGTTGGTCATCACCATCTGGAATTTCAGCCGTTGATAACCCTGTCAAACTTTGCAGAAGTCGGCTTTTACCTTGTCTAGCGCGTCCTACCACCCCAATATTAAGGGTATTACGGGAAAACCGAGACTTGAGACTGTTGAGAGCAGTTAACTCAGTATCAATACTTCTCTGAATGGCAGAACAATCAATTTCTCTGAGTCTTCCAATTGTGCCAGGATCACCAACCCTATCAATTAACTGGTCACGCTGCTTTTCAAGTTGACGTAAGGCAGCCGAAAGAGTTTTGAGGTTAATCTCTACGGTTTCAATTTTTTGACCTAATGGACGGCGTTTTTGAATTATTTGAGCGATTTGGGTAGCTCTCAGTGTTGCAGCACTGTCAATTTGCATAGTTGATGGCATAGCTTATTGCCTTTTAGTAAACTTAATTTGAGAAGTATTGAGTAGTTCTATAGCTGAGTATTCCCCAACAACACACATACTGAACAGTCGCCCTACAAAATTTTTCTCAGCAGTAATTTAATCGTGGTCTTAAGCTACACCAAGAACTTAGGCTTACTTAGCGATCGCCTGTCCTTACGATGACTATGACTAGTCACTGGATCAGGAAAAATAAATAAATACTCAACTACTGATTGTGGGGTGGACATCTTGTCCGCCCATAGCCAAAGGCGGACAAGATGTCCACCCCACCAGATTGAATAATTTATTTGTTGGAAATCCTTTATTACAAGTTGTTTTGAAACAGTTCTAGAACATGTCCCCAAGCATCAGGAGCAGCTTCAGGATTGTAACTTGGGTGCTGGGCTAAAAATGGGTACTTGTCTACAAAGAATCCGGCAAAGAATCCGTGTCCTGCATCGTATCGAAATACACGATGATTTATTTGATGTTTCTTTAATTCTGCCTGAATTTGCTCGTTTTCTTCCTGGGAAACTAATGAATCTCTTGTACCAAAAAATGCATAAATAGTACCTTTAATTTCTGAGGTGCGATTAATGGTTGGAGTATCTTCACCATAACTAGCAGTGGTAATCCCACCACCATAGAACGAAGCTGTTGCTTTGATATCGGGTAAAGTTGCAGCCATATAAGCAACATGACCGCCAAAACAGAAACCAATGACGCCAATTGCATTATTTTTGACATTGGGTAAAGTTTTGAGGTAAGTAATGGTAGCTTGAATATCGCTGAATATCTCTTGATATTTTACTTGTTGATAGTATTGCAAACCAAGCCGATAGCTTTCTGGGCTATACCCAACATCTTCAGGGCTAAAGTCAGCCTCAAAACCAGGAGCAATACGTTGATACATGGCTGGAGCTATTGCTATATAACCTTGTTTAACTATTAGTTCGGTGATATCTCGAATATTACTATTGATTCCAAAAATTTCTGGAAAAACTATAACCGCGCCAAAGGTTCCTTTTTGTGCTGGTTGAGCTAAGTAAGCATCGATTTCTAAGTCATTGTTAGCTACTTTGACATAGGAAGTGCTAATTTCGATGTTTGTTATTTCTACCATCTTTGTTTCGGCTGATTTTATACCAATTCATCTATTCTGACTGTTTTTCGAGACCAATGGGCGATGTCTATGATCGGCGGAAACACCAAAGGAAATCGCTTACCCTCAAGCATGACGCAGATCAAATAAATTTCTATCTTTTGAATAGGTGGTATTTCAAACTTCTGGATGATGCTAAGGGTTTTTGATTTGTGCGACCTTACATAAAGTAAGCATAAAGACTCAAAATTAATAACCACAAGAAAAAACAATGCCCGATCAAAGTTTTAGAACAAACATTCCAGAAGTTGACCCAACGGAGATTGAAGATACTCGAACTGCGATCGCTGACGAACATCACTCGTTTCTTGAAAAGGTGATGGTTAAGAGCGGATTTGCGGATTTGTATGATGCAAGAGACTTTACCGAAGTTGTGTATCGCGTTATGCGTGACTTAATGACCACGGACACAATTGATCGGGTTGAAGCAGAACTGCATACAGAGGCTGTGCCTACAGATGAAAAAGCACTCCAGTTTGAAGTGGCTGAACTCTGGAAAGACACCAATCCCATTGTGAGATTTTTAAGTCGAATCCGTCAACCTTTAAAAGGCCCGGCTCCCATTGGAATTGATTCCAAGCTATTTCTGACGCGGGTTGCTAATGAAGGAGGAGTTCCAGGATCAGTCGATGCAGAACAGGCAGTTAAAGCGGTATTTTCTGCCACTAAAGACGAACTTTCCGAAGAGCGGATTCAGGAAATTGCTGGCTCGCTCCCTGATTATGTACGTCAGCTTTGGGAGCAAGCTTAATTAGAAGTATAAAAAAAGTCAAGTCTGTTTGCGAGTAATGATCACAAACAGGCTTTCTATATAATAGACATCTCCGAAAAAGAATTGTTTTGACATAGCATTGCTACGTCTCTACAAGGGTTCTGGATAACGCATATTTAATTTCTGGAGATGTCTAATAGGTTTACCCTACAGCAAATGTATACTGCCGTACATGAGGTGCATGATATGCTATCACAATATCTTGCTTAGGCACTCCCTGCCTCACGAGTTGATCTGCGATGCCTCCGGCGGGCTACGACCGATGATTTCTACCAATTATGCCTTATAGTCAGTTTACAACTATCAGTAAAGTTAAAGAAGCTTTCGGGTTAAAAACGCAGGAAGGTGGACGATTTATTCCTGCCACTGAACCAATTGAAGCATCTGCTACACTGACGGCATATCTTGAAGAAAGTCTGCCACTTGCTTCTTCAGCGAGTGAAAAAGCGCGTTCAGAAGGAATTATTTACCCAGTATTATTAGAAGTTAGACGAATATTAAATCGCCAAATTAGCTTATTCTCTGGAGAAGATTTTACAGTTGATGAGGCAGTTGGACTTAATGGAATGTGTGATTTTCTTTTGAGTCGTTCGCCGGAAGTGCTAGAAATTGAAGCACCATGCATTGTAATTTTGTCAGCAAAAAAAGCTGATTTAAGAACAGGGTTTGGACAATGTATTGCAGAAATGGTTGCCTCACAAAGATTCAACGCCGCAAAAAATCGTCCAGTTGCTGTAATCTATGGTTCTATTAGCAGTGGTACACAATGGCGATTCCTGAAGCTGGAGGATAATATTGTCACCATTGACTTGATGGATTATCCCCTTCCACCTGTGGAACAAATTCTCGGATTTTTAGTTTGGATGGTTCAAAACAGTTGATAGATGCGTAAGCGTTGCATTGCAGTATGATATCACCTCACAAGTAAATCTGTGACAAAATAATATTGTTGTCTTATAGCTAATGCGATCGCTTACGACCTATGATTTCTACCATCTCGCGCCGCTACAGCTTGGATGAATATCGTGCGATCGAAGAAAAAGCCGAAGGACGCAACGAATATCGAGATGGAGAAATTGTGCCCATGCCTGGAGGAACGCTCAAACACAGTCGTATCGGTGGCAATATTTTTGCCTTCCTCAAGTTTTTGCTGCGCGATACTCAATTCGAGCCAATTAACAGCGATTTACGGCTGTGGATTCCTGAACATCGACGCGGAGTATATCCAGATGTAATGGTTTTTGACGGCGAACCACAACTAAATGCTGAACGTTTAGATGAAGTTTTAAATCCCGTGCTGATTGTTGAAGTCCTATCTCCTTCCACCGCAGATTACGACCGACTCAGTAAATTTCGGATGTATCGTTCAATTGAGAGTTTTAGCGAATATTTATTAGTAGAACAGAATGAACCTTTTGTTGAACGCTATAGTAAACAAGCCAAAGGTTGGTTGCTCAGTGATTTTAGTAGCTTAGAGCTATCTATTTCTTTAGATTCAGTTAGTATTGATTTGCCGATGGCGGAAATTTATCGCGGCGTTGTTTTTGAGTAAAGTAACTCTGGCTTTTTGCGACAACGCACGCTAAGTAAGGGATGTGTACTAAACAGAGATTTATCCTGTAATTACTTTTTAGACAAATTCACGCTACGCCATATTGCGTATATTGACGCAGGTAAGATGGCTGTAATCCCAAAACAATATCTTCTTTAGACACTCCCATCTCAGTCAAATCTTCAGCAATTTGGATATCGGTCATATTATGCTGAATCCATATCTTTTCATCTTTGATATCGAGATGTATCACACAATTATAAATTCGGTCATATCCATCCCAACCAATCTCTAGAATCTGGTAATGATCTCGCGCCGTATCGAATATCAATTGGATTTCAACATCTTCCTCTGAAGGTTGGTAACTGCCATACTTCGTTAATAAATTTTGAATATATTCACGATACTGGTCTAGCTTTGCCATTGCACAATCACCTCAATCTTTGGATCGTAAACTATCAACTTAACTTGATACTCTTGTACTGAACTTTGGGCAAAGTCTCGGCTAAATAGTGAGCGATAGGTTGAGACTGGAACTGCTAAAAACAAAACTCGTTCTGGCTCCCTGAGTCGCAGAGCTAATCGATAATTGAGAAACTGCATAACTTTCAGTTTATCTGCACGAGTTAAATTTTGCAGGGTAGGAAATAGCTCTACGGCGTTCCTAATTGTCATGCTAGAGATGAATCAACATTTCTATCTTTCCACAAATTTTATCACATTGTTGAGAGCGGGATCAATATTATAAAAATTACAGCATAATTACGAATACTCAGTATGAAGAAAATATAGTTATGATGGAAGGCAAGTTTGTTCTTAAGATTAAACCCGTATCAAGCAAAACTGCAATTACCTTAATGATTTTGTTTTTAGTCTACAAAGATCAAGATTGACTTAACATATCATATCAAACTCACATATAAACACAAAATAATGCTCAGAACATTTATCTATTTTGATGCCTCAACGATTGATTATGAGGTATTGCAGCAAATCTACTCTACAAACAGTCAACTCCAGGAAGTTGAGCAAAATATATCTGTTTTTGAGTTTGATGCCATAACATTTGCCCATGCCTTAATGTTGTTAGGGCAAAATGGAAACCGATTTGGTTATGATCTTTCGCTCTACCTTAGTACAGTAGTTTATTTTTTTAATAATTCGACTAGATCTGTTAATGGATTAATAATTGTTGATCAAGGCTCTTCAGATTTTAAAAAACGTATTTCTGAAGATTTAGGAGTCGCAATATCCTCTTTATTTATGGCTCAATCATTTCAGATTAGATGGGAAACTATTACTCAAATACCTCAAAATAAAAAGCTTTCAAAAAAGACTCCTGACTTTTTGGGATTTAACCTAAATGATGAAAGATATATTTATGAATCAAAAGGAACGACTCAGCCACAGAATATCGAAAGTGCCATGACTAAGGCACTGGAGCAATCGAAAGGCTATCCAGAAACTGCTACAGGGAAATTTGCGATTGTTTCGTACTTTCCGACGGGAGGCAAAAGTATGCCACCGTTCACATTTATTGCAGATCCTCCAATTTCTGACATTTTTATACCTGAAAGAGAGAATTCAATACTTTTGCATTACACTCATGTTCTTAGCTTTGCTGGCTTAGACAATACTTTACGATTTTATGAAAATTTGCTCGTAGAAAAATTTAAATTGGATAGACAAGATGAGCAAGAAAGAGTTTCATATCGATTTAGAACAAATCTTGGACTTCAACGTTTCTTAGATACAGTAATACAAACTTTTGAGCAAGAAAGGTTGACAAAAGATACTTTTGCATGGAGAAATATAACTTATATAGGAAGGTATTTAGACCTTCCAGACGGCAGAAGCCGCCTATTTACGGGTGTTCATGTGGAAACGATAGAACAGATTCTTAGACTTGATAGCAACATCCAGGTATTTACAGATAGCCGTGTTCGAGAGAATGGAGAAGAAATTAGTACCTTGTCTGACGGAACAATCTTTAAAATTCAAGCACCAGATGCCGAAAATCAACGTTTTCCCGCCAAACCACTTAAATTTAATTAATGTATTTTAAGAATGCTTATCTAACAACTTTTGAAACAAACTCTCAGATGCCCAGAAAGATGTGTTTTTAAGACTTTGGATAGTAACTGGTAAATTGATGAGCTTCATCGTTGTTGCCTGATCCAGAATTCCCAGGATACCTGTGATAACCAAATTTCTATCTTTGGCAATGCGTCTTGCTTTCATGTCGTCTAATATAAGTAAATCTGCATTGAGTTCATGAGCTAGCAGTATAGCCTCAGATTCACCAAGATCAAGCAAATTTGCAATCGCATCCGTACTTTGGCTAACGGTTTGAATTTTTAACCAGCTGGGTGGTGTTGCAATCCAAGCTTGGACAGGCGGTGGAGCAAGTCTATCAGATAGCTCAGTATAAACTGCTTGAGGAATGATAATTTGCTGAAATAGTTCAGGTAGGAGGTTGATTTGCCCAATCAAAATTAGGTAGTTGATTGGAGAAGTGTTGGAGACAATAATCATTCAGTAGCTCGTAGGTTACGAATCGCTTGAACATCTTCTTCTAAGTCTTCTTCAGTGTAGGGTAAATAAGCTTGTTCACGTTTGAGGAATTCATAGGTTTCCCATCGAGAAGATAAATTCAGCATTCGGTGGACTTCGGCGGCTCCAATGCGACCTTGACGATAATTATCAGCTGCGATAAGTTCCAAAACTCTCCGGGAAATGTTCGTGGGTTGCACTTGTAATTGATTGGCTATATCATCGGGGAGTTCAATGATAATTTGCATAAGTTATACTCCTTGGTTAATTTGAACTTTTGCAGTTATCCTGTGATGAAATTATAATCTATCCATGACTTCGTTTTTCTTGTATGTAGATGCTGTATGGCTAGCAAAAGTCACTAACGATAGTTTTTCACCCATAAATCATAGCAAATTATATAAAGTTAGTATAATTTATCAGCAAATTTAACTTTGTTTATAAACCATTTCCATTCTCAACTTATCATTCTCCATCCTCAACTTAGCATTCTCCTCTCTAATCAACTCAACTTCATTTCTCTTACTCAAAGCTTGATTAATTGCCAACTTCCGCATATCTAACGAAAACCAACGCTGATAAGTTTGTGTATGAACCTGTACACTATGCCCCAAATTATCCGCCGCAGCTTTAATTGGTATCCCCAAAATAT
>NZ_JABXKP010000053.1:13720-154698 GCF_017114985.1 Nostoc sp. JL33
TGTACACTATGCCCCAAATTATCCGCCGCAGCTTTAATTGGTATCCCCAAAATATGCGCCCGAATCGCCCAAGCGTGACGCAAATCATAGGGTTTAAAATCTAATCCTATTTTCCGAAACCACCAACTAACTCGCTCTGTTAACGCCGTTATCTCAGCATGATTAGTGTTATCTTTTTTAGCGATCGCACCCCTTAACATCTCTAAATATTTAGGATTGCTTAAATCAAAGTCTTCAATCCATTTATTGATGTAATATTAATGCTTGTCTTTACTCAGTAGGCAGTATTATTGACGTATAGTATTGACTGCACGACCTACTGCTAGTTGGATAGCATCATAACCTCTTAAACTATAAGTTTCAGATAATACCATTCCAGAATTAATGATATTTTCTGTGATTTCAACAATTTGATAGTCTTTCTGCAAATCAATTTTGAACTGATTGCGTGTTATTGTCACATCTGTAATACTAATACTTCCACTGCGCGATCGCCTGGTAATTGCCGCTATAATTTCTACAGCAGTTATTGCTGCAATAAATACCTGATTATTGAGAGCCGGATCAAATAGCCCTAAAACCCAAGCTGATCCAGTTTCACTAATATAACGCTTTACTAATGCGCTACTGTCTATGAAGTAGATTGCCATTTAACGACGTTCCTCAATGATAGTTTCAGAAATAGGCTTTCCCTCGATCTGAATTAGTCATCGCTCGGTTATTGGTTCATAAGCAGGATGTTTAATGTGTTTTACTAAGCCAGAATCAATTAGAGCTTGGTGGAATGCTGCTTGCTTGACTGTTTCCTCTTTCTCAGCAAGATACTTTTGAATCGTCTGATTAAGCTGCTGAAATTCTTTTATTTCAAGTGTTTCAAGCTGCTTAATTATTTGGTTTAGGGTTACTAGCGTCATAGTTTTCTATTTCCTTTACTCCCAACAATTTTTACCCATAAATTATACCAAATTATATAAAAATGGTATTATTTATTAGCGAATTCAACTACGCTTATAAACCAACTCCATTTTCAACTTCTCAATCTCCAACCTCAACTTATCATTCTCCATCCTTAACTTTGCATTCTCTTCCCTAATCAACTCAACTTCATTTCTCTTACTCAAAGCTTGATTCATCGCCAACTTCCGCATATCTAACGAAAACCAACGCTGATAAGTTTGCGTGTGAACTTGTACACTATGCCCCAAATTATCCGCCGCAGCTTTAATTGGTATCCCCAAAATATGCGCCCGAATTGCCCAAGCATGACGTAAATCATAGGGTTTAAAATCTAATCCTATCTTGCGAAACCACCAGCTAACTCGCTGTGTTAACGCCGTTATCTCCGCATGATTGGTGTTATCTTTTTTAGCGATCGCACCCCTTAACATCTCTAAATATTTAGGATTTCTTAAATCAAAGTCCTCAATCCATTGCCTATATAAAGGTAATGCTTCTCTTTCCCCAGTCTTAGAATCCTTATGAACTTTCCATGTAAAATCTAAATTTTCTTGACTCAACCACCAAGCAATATCAGGATTAATAAAAAGTTCTCGTGGACGTAAGCCAAAAACTGCTAACATCCCATACGTCCACCGCCAAAGTTGCCAGCTATCTTGAACATTTTGATTAACTTGATTACCTCTACTATTTAGGTAATCTTCAAACTTGATAATTCCCTGAGATATTTCCGTATCAGTCGGTATATTTCGGGAATGATTATCAGGCATTTTGGAATATTTGGATAAATCGATCTCGATGTTGAATGTCAAACAAAATGCAGATATGGCTCTAGCTGCATTATATTTAGCCCATTCCTTATCGACTTGTTCAATTGAACTTATCAGATTTTCAGCAGTTGCTAAATCTTTGGCATTAGTGAATCGCTTGGTTCGAGAAAAGTAATAAAAAAAAGTATGTTCGCTTTTGGTTGTGCGTTTGTGAGTTTTAAAATATTCTTCTTCAAATTGTTCGAGCAACTCTCCTATTGTTTTAAAATCTTTTCTAATTGCTTCATTACCTAAATATTTATCATTCCATTCAAAAGTTTTACGAGCGATTAACTTTCCTAATTCATAGGCTTCTTCCTCAGCCGTCTTGAGTCCATCCGAGTTAGCAGGAATATTCAAACTGAGATTGTATTGCTTTCTCCCACTAGCATTGCTGTCCTTGTCTCCCGGTTTAATTGGTAACGTCGCCCGTAATTGCAGACTTCCATTTGATTCTCTAATTGTCACCTTTGCCTTTGCAGACTTCAAACGCAGATTAATCTTCTCTAATTCCAGTAGTACTTTCGTTTTCATCATGCGCTCTTTGTTGCTGTGATTGCAGAGATGAACACAAACACCGGGCGGTGTTGCAGAGAAAGCGGGATGATTTTGCTGGTTTTGTGGGATGGGCATCTTGCCCGTCCCTTGTATTTCCAGGCGGGCAGGATGCCCACCCTACAAGAATCATCCCTTGATTTAGCAACGCCCTGGCTCAGGACAACATTTAGATGATGCGTGAGTCCTAAACCTGATTATGCATCGCTGTTTTTAGCCTATATTTAGCCTAAAAATAAATGTGTTATCAGCGAACAATGTTTAGCACAGACATTGCTTACTGCAAACATTAGGCTGTTTAGAGTTATTGAACCACAAAAAGGATTACTCCGGCCCTTATCACGGTTACGATGGTTTCGCCATCTTCGCACGCGACATGGACTTGGCACTCAACAGCCCAACCTGGGGATTAATTGGCGCTCCTTGGAATGAAAAAGCTAACGCTAAGAAGGCTGAAGCTAAGGCTGAAGCTAAAGCTAAGGCTGCCGTCTAGGGAAATGGGAGCTAGATAAGTAGGGATAAGCCTGGGGCTAAAACCCCAGGGGGGAATTGGGAATCCAAAATTCAAAATTAAAAATTTAAAAATTAATTTTGGTTTTTGCATTTTGAATTTTGAATCATATTCCCATTCCCTAGTAGAGAGGCGATTAATCGCCTCTCTACTCCCCACTCCCACCTCAATTACTAAAGAATTCAGTAACCTTGGAGATCCAGAAATGCCTCAGAATCCAGAAAAAATTCAAGACCACGTAGAGTTATTCCACCAACCGGAGTACCAACAGCTATTTGAAAACAAGAAGAAGTTTGAAAACGCTCACGAGACCGAAGAAGTACAACGGGTTGCAGAGTGGACGAAGGGTTGGGATTATCGTGAAAAGAACTTCGCTCGTGAAGCTTTAACCGTTAACCCTGCTAAAGGTTGTCAACCATTGGGAGCAATCTTTGCTGCTGTTGGTTTTGAAGGTACTCTACCTTTTGTTCAAGGTTCTCAAGGTTGCGTTGCTTACTTCCGCACCCACCTAACCCGCCACTACAAAGAGCCATTCTCTGGTGTATCTTCTTCAATGACTGAAGATGCAGCCGTGTTTGGTGGTCTGCAAAACATGATTGACGGCTTGGCGAACTCTTACCAACTCTACAAGCCTAAGATGATTGCTGTCTGCACCACCTGTATGGCAGAAGTAATTGGTGATGACTTGCAGTCTTTCATCAACAACGCCAAGGAAGCTGGTTCAGTTCCTCAAGATTTCCCAGTACCCTACGCTCACACCCCTAGCTTTGTCGGTTCCCACATCACTGGTTACGACAACATGATGAAGGGAATTCTTTCTAACCTGACAGCAGGTCATAAGAAAGAAACCAGCAATGGTAAGATCAACTTCATCCCAGGTTTTGACACCTACGTAGGCAACAACCGCGAAATCAAGCGGATTGCTTCCCTGTTCGGCTTTGACTACACCATTCTAGCTGACAACAGCGACTACCTGGATTCACCAAACACAGGTGAGTTCGATATGTATCCAGGTGGTACAAAGCTAGAAGATGCAGAAGACTCAATTAATGCTAAAGCTACGATCGCTCTGCAAGCACACTCCACCCTCAAAACCCGCGAGTACATCGAAAAAGAATGGCATCAACCAACCTCAGTTTGCCGTCCTTGGGGTATTAAGGGTACTGATGAGTTATTGATGAAACTCAGCGAACTGAGTGGTATACCCATTCCTCAAGAATTGGAAATTGAACGCGGTCGTGCAGTTGATGCCATGACTGACTCCCACTCATGGATTCACGGCAAGCGCTTCGCTATCTACGGCGAACCAGATTTAGTATACAGCGTAGTTGGCTTTATGCTAGAAATGGGTGCTGAACCTGTGCATATCTTGGTTCACAACAGCAACGAAGTATTTGAAGCAGAAATGAAAGAACTGCTTGCTTCTAGCCCATTCGGTAAGAATGCAACTCTTTGGCCTGGTAAAGACTTGTGGCACATGCGTTCTTTGATGTTCACAGAACCCGTAGACTTCCTTGTTGGTAACACCTACGGTAAGTACCTGTGGCGCGACACCAAGACTCCCTTAGTGAGAATTGGCTACCCAATCATGGATCGTCACCACTTACACCGCTACACCACCATCGGTTATCAAGGTATAATCAACCTCCTTAACTGGGTTGTAAATACCTTGTTTGAAGAAATCGATCGCAACACCAACATTCCTTCTAAGACAGATATTTCCTACGACTTGATTCGTTAGGAATTGCGTAAACGCAACGTGTTAATTAAGGGTGAAGAAGGGGAGTAGGGAGTGGGGAGTAGAGACGCGATTAATCGCGTCTCTAATAGGGAAATATCCAATGCCCAATCCCCAATGCCCAATCACGCCAGTTCGCTCAACTTTTGGAACCCCCGCACGCGACTGGCTCCCCAACTTCCCTTTTTCTTTCTAGCATTTACCTGAGGTATTAAATAAATGGAAACTATCAATCACACCCACACTCACACTCATACTCATCCTGATTACCATCCACCTAACTATAAAAAACCAGGGAAGTTCAACAATCTTCTCAATCCTTTGCGCCGTATGGTGGATGGAATTCAGGTTAAACATAATCGCCTCGCTCATCTAATTTGCCAAATAATTCCTTGCTGTTGTCCCTTCGAGCAACAAATTAAATTATTTGGGCGGTCTTTTGATATCCCAGCGTTGTGTAAACTCAATCCTTTATATGACGAATTTGTAGGATTGCGTTTTCGGGCTTTATCTTACCTCGCTGATGAATGTGGAGAGGATGTCACAAAATACATTTGCTAATTATTAGTCATTGGATATGGGGCATTGGTCATTAGTCATTCAAAGGACAAATGACAAAGGACAAAGAACAATTCAGCACGAGAAGAGAGATGAAAACCACCCAAGGCAAAATCAACGAGCTGCTCACTGAAACAGGATGCGAGCATAATCAGCAAAAACAATCCGAAAAGAAAAACAAGTCTTGCGCCCAACAGGCACAACCTGGCGCAGCTCAAGGGGGCTGTGCCTTCGATGGTGCAATGATTGCCTTAGTACCGATCGCAGATGCTGCTCATTTAGTCCACGGGCCTATAGCCTGTGCTGGTAATTCCTGGGGCAGTCGTGGTAGTCTCTCCTCTGGCCCTCAACTCTACAAGATGGGCTTTACCACTGACTTGGGTGAAAATGATGTTATCTTCGGTGGCGAAAAGAAGCTTTACAAAGCGATTCTGGAACTGAAAGAGCGCTACGAACCAGCAGCTGTATTCGTGTACGCCACTTGCGTGACAGCCTTAATTGGTGATGATATTGATGCTGTCTGCAAAGCTGCTGCTGAGAAAATTGGTACTCCTGTTATTCCCGTCATTGCACCAGGATTCATTGGCAGTAAAAATCTGGGCAACCGTTTTGGTGGTGAAGCTTTGTTAGAATATGTTGTCGGCACAGCAGAACCGGAACATACAACCCCCTATGATATTAACTTAATCGGTGAATACAACATCGCCGGGGAAATGTGGGGAGTAACACCACTGTTAGAAAAATTAGGCATCCGTATTTTGTCCAAAATTACGGGCGATGCTCGCTACAATGAAATTCGCTACGCCCACCGCGCCAAGCTGAACGTGATGATCTGCTCACGAGCGCTGGTAAACATGGCCAGAAAGATGGAGGAGCGTTACAACATCCCCTACATTGAAGAGTCTTTCTACGGCATTGATGATATGAATCACTGCCTGCGAAATATCGCTGCTAAATTAGGTGATCCTGATTTACAGGAGCGTACAGAAAAGCTAATTGCAGAAGAAACGGCTGCTTTAGATTTGGCATTGGCTCCCTATCGCGCTCGACTCAAAGGTAAGCGGGTTGTCTTGTATACAGGTGGTGTCAAGAGTTGGTCGATTATCTCGGCTGCTAAGGACTTGGGGATTGAAGTTGTTGCTACCAGTACGAGAAAAAGTACTGAGGAAGATAAAGCCAAAATCAAGAAGTTGCTCGGTAATGATGGCATTATGTTGGAGAAGGGCAACGCTCAGGAATTGCTACAGGTGGTTAAAAACACTCGCGCAGATATGCTGATTGCTGGTGGTCGCAACCAATACACCGCTTTAAAAGCTCGAATTCCTTTCCTTGATATCAACCAAGAACGCCACCATCCTTATGCAGGTTATGTGGGGATGATTGAGATGGCGCGGGAACTGTACGAAGCTCTGTATAGCCCGATTTGGGAGCAAATACGTAAACCCGCTCCTTGGGAAGAAGAGGAAGTTTAATGGCTCTTATACCCTCGTTCCCAGACTCCGGCTGGGAACGCATTCCTGAAGGCTCTGCCTTCCTTTTAGAGCAGATGAGGCGGAGCCTCACTGTCAGCATTCCCCGGCGGAGCCAGGGAACGAGAAAGTCCGCCCTGTGGGATGAGGAGGTAATTTAATGGCGATCGTCACCGTTTCTAACAAAGCACTGACAGTTAATCCCCTCAAGCAAAGTCAAGCTTTGGGTGCAACCTTAGCCTTTTTGGGATTGAAAGGGACGATGCCCTTATTCCACGGTTCTCAAGGTTGTACTGCTTTCGCCAAAGTTGTCCTAGTGCGACATTTCCGGGAAGCGATTCCCCTAGCTACCACAGCGATGACGGAAGTCACTACTATCTTGGGTGGTGAAGAGAATGTCGAGCAAGCAATTCTCACTCTGGTGGAAAAGGCTAATCCAGAAATTATTGGTTTATGCACCACTGGGTTAACAGAAACTAGAGGAGATGATATTGAAGGTTTTCTTAAGGAAATCCGCGATCGCCACCCAGAATTGAATGATTTGGCGATCGTTTTTGCGCCTACCCCAGATTTTAAAGGTGCGTTGCAAGATGGTTTTGCCGTTGCTGTGGAAAGCATAGTTAAGGAAATTCCTCGCGCGGGTGGAATCAGAACTGAACAAGTCACAGTTTTGGCGGGTTCTGCCTTCACACCAGGGGATGTACAAGAAATCAAAGAGATAGTCACAGCCTTTGGACTAGTGCCGATCTTTGTACCTGATCTTGGCGCTTCTCTGGATGGTCATTTAGAAGATAACTACAGCGCTGTTACAGTCAGTGGGACTACCTTAAAACAGCTACAAGAAGTAGGTAGTTCTGCTTTTACCCTGGCATTGGGTGAAAGTATGCGGGGGGCTGCAAAGATTCTGGAAGAACGCTTTGACACACCTTATGAGGTGTTTGGCGAACTGACGGGATTAGAACCGGTAGATGAGTTTATCCAAGCATTGGCGATTCTGAGTGGTAACAGTGTACCGGAAAAATACCGCCGTCAACGCCGCCAGTTGCAAGATGGGATGTTGGACACTCACTTTTACTTCGGTGCAAAACGAGTTTCCCTAGCGCTGGAACCAGATTTACTGTGGTCAACAGTGCATTTTCTGCAATCGATGGGAGCGCAAATTCATGCGGCGGTGACAACCACGCGATCGCACTTACTAGAAAAACTCCCGGTTAAAAACATCACCATCGGCGATTTGGAAGACTTTGAGAGCTTATGCGCTGGGTCTGATTTGCTGATTGGTAACTCGAATGTCGGTGCGATCGCTAAACGGCTCTCGATTCCTCTTTATCGTCTAGGACTGCCCATTTATGACCGCTTAGGTAATGGTCAATTTACCAAAGTTGGCTATCGAGGCACGATGGAACTTGTGTTTGGCATCGGCAACCTGTTTTTAGAAGCAGAAGAAGCCAGAGTTAAGCAGTTCCAATTAGGAATTGTGGGCGCTGAGTTTTGAATTCTTGAAGAAGAATTCAGGAGTCAGAATGGGCTACGCCCCGCTGCGCTAACAGTATTCAGAATGCTTTTCAGAAAGAGTAAAACCTGCCACTGATTGTTTGCCTTTAGCGTTTCCGTAGGGAAAACCACTAAGTATGCAGATTTAGTTCTTATATCATGTCCGCCAAATTACCCATAATAAAAGAACCCCACCCCCAACCCCTCCCCGCAGGCGGGGAGGGGAGACAAAGCACAGCTTTGGCGGGGTGGGGTTCTTCGGGTTTAATAAGCAATCAAGCGGACATGATATTACTCCTTAATTCTGACGCCTCGGCGGAGCGTCTCCGGCTCCGCTCCTGACTCCTGAATTCCTTCTTCCCAATTTAAAATTCAAAACTTTAGAAAGGAGAATTACGATGAAAATTGCTTTCACGACGAGTGACCGAGTTCATATTAATGCTCACTTCGGATGGGCAAAAATGATTGATGTTTACGAAATTTCCGATGAGGGATATCACTTCGTAGAAACCCTCAATTTTGAAGGCGAACTCAAAGAAGATGGGAATGAAGATAAAATCACCCCAAAACTTGAGTCAATAGGCGACTGTACGATTATTTATGTAACAGCAATTGGTGGTAGCGCCGCCGCTCGGTTAATCAAGAAAGGTGTCACCCCAGTCAAGGCGCGATCGGAAGAAGAAGAAATTAGCGAAGTGCTAAATAAGCTAGTGAAAACTCTCAAAGGTAATCCCCCACCTTGGTTGCGTAAAGCTTTACAGCCAAAATCCACAAGTTTTGCAGATGAAGTTGAAAATGAAGCAACGGTATGACCACAAATAATAGTGTTAACGGAACTGCTACAACTGAAGTCTTGAACTCACCTTTCCTTAAGGTATTAATTAAACAAATCCGTGGCCAAGACAGTTATGGAGTTTATCGTAGCTGGTCGGATGAGTTGATTCTCAAACCCTTTATTGTCACCAAACAAAAGAAACGGGAAATCTCCGTTGAGGGCGAAGTTGATCCGGTAACTCAAGCCCGGATTATGGCATTTTTTCGAGCTGTAGCTGCTGGGATTGAACAGGAAACAGGTTTAATATCCCAGGTTGTGGTTGATTTGAGCCATGAAGGATTTGGCTGGGCGCTAGTTTTTTCTGGCCGTCTTTTGCTAGCTGTGAAAACTTTGCGAGATGCTCAACGCTTTGGCTTTGACTCAGTGGATAAATTAGCAGAAGAGGGAGAAAACTACGTCAAAAAAGGTCTTGATTTGGCGAAGCGCTTTCCTGAAGTTGGCAATCTGTAAGTAGTTAGGAGTTAGGAGTTAGGAGTTAAGAGTTAAGAATCAGGGGTTAGGAGTTAGGAATTAAGTTGACTGTTAACTGATAATTAATGATTCATAGTTCCTAATTTATAATTTATAATTCATAACTCATAACTTCTAACTTCTAACTCCTAACTCTTAACTTGTAGAAAAGGAGTGGCTGATTGTGCAAGCAGAAGAAACGAGCATTGAGGAACTACAAGGACAAATCAGACGGCTTAACAGTAAAGCAGGTCAAATGAAAATGGATCTGCATGATTTAGCTGAAGGTCTGCCAACAGATTACAAACAACTTATGGATGTTGCAGCTGCAACTTATGAAATCTATCGCCAGTTAGACGAACTGAAGCAACATCTGAAAAAATTGGAGAATGCTAAATGACTGGAACTATTGCTGAATTCAAGCAACTCGTAGATGCAGAAGAATTTTTTAAATTCTTTGACATGTCCTACGATCTAGAAGTTGTGAATGTAAATCGTCTACATATTCTGAAAAAGTTCTCTCAATACATCCAGGAAATTGATAATAATTCTCCTGACTTGAGCCAGGAAGAGAGACTAAATCAATATTCTTTGGCTTTGCAAAAAGCCTATCAGGTATTTATCGAATCAACGCCCCACGAACAAAAGCTGTTCAAGGTGTTTAACGACAAGCCGAAAAATGTAGTCACACTGACAGAAATCACTTCTGATTAGGAGGTATAAATTGGTTAACCTAACGCCTACCGAATTAGAACGCTATCGTCGCCAAATGATGCTTCCGAATTTTGGCGAAACAGCACAGAAGCGCCTGAAGTCAGCGACAGTTCTGGTTACAGGTGTGGGGGGATTAGGCGGTACGGCGGCGCTTTACTTAGCAGTAGCAGGCGTTGGGCGGCTAATCTTAGTCCGGGGTGGTGACTTGCGGCTAGATGATATGAATCGTCAGGTTCTCATGACTGATGATTGGGTAGGTAAGCCAAGGGTATTCAAAGCTAAAGAAACTCTGGATGCGATTAATCCTGATGTTCAAGTGGAAACGGTTCATGATTACATCACCCCGGAAAATGTAGATTCGTTAGTGCAATCTGCTGATATGGCTCTTGATTGCGCCCACAACTTTACAGAGCGCAATTTGTTAAATGAAGCCTGTGTGCGATCGCGTAAGCCAATGGTGGAAGCCGCAATGAACGGGATGGAGGCTTACCTGACAACGATTATTCCTGGTGTGACTCCTTGTTTGTCCTGTCTGTTTCCAGAAAAGCCTGATTGGGATCAGCGCGGCTTTTCAGTTCTAGGCGCTGTCTCTGGAACACTAGCTTGTCTAACAGCACTGGAAGCTATCAAGCTGATCACCGGGTTTAGTCAGCCTCTATTGTCGCAATTGCTGACAATCGACCTGAATCGAATGGAATTTGCTAAACGCCGTTCTCACCGCGATCGCTCTTGTCCAGTATGCGGTAATAGTGCGCCTTGGAGACACGCGCAATCCAATTCGATGGAACCCACGGGTATTGCACAAAATAGTTAATTTTCGTCATTAGTCATTCAATTTTAGATTTTGAATTTTGGATTTGGGATTGAAAGAGAAATCTAAAATCTAAAATCTAAAATCTAAAATCCAAAATTGGTAGAGTCATTAGTCATTAGTGAATAACAAAGGACAACTGACATAGACGCTTCTGCGGCTTCCCGTAGGGTAGGACAAATGACAACCCCACCTGAAATCAGAACAACTAATCGCTACAAATAAGGAGAACTGATGGCCGTTATTTTATCAGAAAAAGCAGAATTTCATCTGCGGACATTCCTCAAAGGTTCCGCACCCGATGCTAATGGCTCAACTAAAGGTGTCCGCATCTCTGTAAAAGATGGTGGTTGCAGTGGGTATGAATATGCGATCGATATCACCAGCAAGCCCCAACCAGATGATTTGGTAAGTCAGCAAGGCAAAGTGCTGGTTTACGTTGATGCCAAAAGTGCGCCGTTATTAGACGGAGTTATCGTTGACTTCGTTGAGGGAGTGATGGAAAGCGGTTTTAGATTCATCAACCCCAATGCAACTGATACCTGCGGTTGTGGAAAGTCTTTCAAAACAGACGACGGTACGCCTACTGGTGTACCTTGCAGCTAACATCATTCCGTTAGCGCTAAGTCAATTTTAGAGGCTTCCCATAGACGCACTCCGCAGAATTTCAATGCCCTTCAGGTCGCTTCACTTCTAGTTTGTGTTGCATCCCTTACCCCTATAGAGAAACTAGCTAAAGCGTAGCTTCTGCGTAAGAACAAGGGGAGCAAAGAGTAGGATAGGTTGCTCAAAAACTTCGGAAATTAGACCAACTGTATAACGTTTGAGGAGAATCGGAAAATGGCTACGTACCAAGTTAGATTAATCAACAAAAAAGAAGACCTCGACACCACAATTGAAGTTGATGAAGAGACTACCATTCTAGATGCAGCAGAAGAAAATGGTATTGAGTTGCCGGCTTCTTGTCAAGCAGGCTCTTGCTCTAGTTGTGTTGGCAAGGTCGTTGAAGGCGAAATAAATCAAGAAGATCAAAACTTCCTAGATGACGAGCAGATTTCTAAAGGATTCGCTCTACTTTGTGTCACTTATGCTCGTTCTAATTGCACAATTAAGACACATCAAGAACCCTATCTTGTCTAAACTCTTACTTTGGTTGCTGCCTTTGGCGACCAAATAAAAAATGAAGGATGAAGGATGAAAATATACTTCCTTCTTCCCTTCACAATGCCTAATTTATCATTCAAATGTTTACCCCCTTTAGTGTGACTGGTTGCTCATTAGAATTATTGAGAACGGGAGAACGAGGAATCGTCACCTTCTGTAAAAGTCAGGATGAAACAATCTTGACAAAGCTGATGTCAATGGGGGTAATACCAGGAACTAATATCACTTTAGAACAAAACTTTCCCTCATTAATTATTAAAGTAGGAAATACATCTTTAGCACTAGATATGGAAAGTATTCGCGCTATTTATGTCCGCATTATTCCTAATTGAATTAATTATACAGGTTTACAAGTACATATCAAAATCTCACCTCCAGCCCCTCTCCTTAATAAGGAGAGGGGAGATAAAGCACAGCTTTATCGGGGTAAGGTTAAGCTGTACCTGATTCTTATTAGGAAACGCTATAACATACATTTATATAATATCGTCTTGACCTCACTCCTTTGCTAATTAATTCTGGCAGTGAGGTCACTCAATTTAGAGATATGAATGCAATTTGGTATTAGAGATACAGCCGCTTGCAAGAAAAGGCAACTTGCCTATTTTTTAATCAACAGCAACTATCACATCTGATGATTTAATCACGGCATGAGCCTGCTTACCTTCTGCAAGCCCGAGCTTTTCTGCTGATGATTTTGTAATTATTGACACTAGCTCTACTCCTGGTGCTATTTCTAAAGTTATCTCAGTATTAACTGAACCATGCACAACTTTTGTGACAGTACCTTTGAGAGAATTCCGAGCGCTAATTTCCATTTTTTGTCTCTGTTTTACTTGTACTTAAATAAACTAGCACATTTTTAAGCATATTTCTGTTAAAAAATAAAATTATTTTATATATCTTAATAAGTGTCAGGTATATAAAGCAAATCTCAGCGTCATATCTCTGTTTTATTAAACACAATATTCAATATAGGAATCGTATTTGATTTTTGAAATTATCTACGTAGGCGGGGAGTGGGGAGTAGGGAGTAGGGAATAAGGAATAAGGCTTTTCGAGTTGTACCGAGCTTTTTCAGAAATCAAATATTAGTCCTATAGAAACGTTACATCAAATTTGAGCATTTCAGGTATTGATGGTGAGTATGGTAGGCGTTTAACGTTTTAGATATCGCTAGTATTTAGTAACATTAACAACTGACTACTAATTTAATTGTTTTATTAAAACTAGGTAAATTAGAGCAGCAGAGCGCTGGCGAATAGAACACGCGCCTAGACAAACAAGACCTTTCCTCCGTGGGCTAAGAGAAATTAAAGCTTTTTGTAACCCACTTAGATGGGTAAAGCCTCGTGTAGTTCCGGTTTATAACTGCTCTTTTAACTATTAGTCTAGATTAGGAAATAAAAGTGTAAAAAATACTGCATTTTCAGTGTACTTCAAAATTTTTCTGAGATATATCTGGGTATCTTTATAAATGATTCATAATTATATATTATCAGAGTGATAATATATAAATAAGCTAAATTGTTGCTAGTCAACTTAGTACTTGACCAACCCAAAATTGCTGTGTGAGGGCGGAGAGTAGGGAGTGGAGAAAGATATTTTTGTTTTACCAAGCTTTTGAATACCTAGCAAAGTTCGTTTGGTAAACTACTAGACTTCAGCTACTCGTATAGGATTTTTAAATAATGGTGGGCATTGCCCACCATTAAGTTTTCTAAGCAAATTTATGCTGGGAAAAAACTTAGTTTTGTAATATTGAAAGAACAATTATGAGCCAAGTAAGCAGGCAAGATTTGAGTGAAGCAACAACCCAATGGTTAATAGCGCAAGGCTATAGTCCTGGGAATTTAAATCAGCCAGGTGAAAATGGCGATACAGCTTTGATGAAAGCTACAAGAGAGGGTGTTTATGCAGTCGTCAAAGAACTCATTGATGCAGGCGCGGATATTAATGCTCGAAATAGCGATAGCAACAATGCTTTGTGGTTTGCTTGTTTTGGGAATCACTACGATTTAATTAATTTCCTGCTAGCTGTCAACATTAATGTTGACAACCAAAATGATAACGGTGCAACTGCCTTAATGTATGCAGCATCAGCCGGAAAGACAGAAGTCGTCAAGTTACTTTTAGAGCATAACCCTGACTTAGATTTGAAAAATTTAGACGACTATAAAGCTATCGATTTTGCCAGCAATGTAGAAGTTTTAAGGATACTGAAAAATGCCACAAAGTAAGATATCGGGAAAAGCCTATCATGAAGCTACCAAGCATTCTTACTTATCGGTACAAATTGATCCAAATTATGTAGATGCTTCAACACAGCCATCTTCATTTAAAGTTTATCCAAAGTTTTATCGGAGAGTGAAATTAAATCTCAATAATCCTGTTCATTCTTTTATCTCATTAACCAGTGCGATAACACTAGAAAAAGTATATAAAGATGGCCCATTAAAACTGCGCGTGAATCCATCAGCAGGCGCTCTGTATCCTACGGAAGTTTACGTACAGGTTCGCGGCATTGAGGGAATAGTAGATGGTATATACCATCTAGAAGTTGAGAATAATTGTCTAACTCTCATCTATGAATTAATCGATGATGGGTTAGAGAATTATATTATACCAGGTAAATGTATCAATGGATTCATCTTTTTAATTAGTTGTGTTTATTATAGGTCTAGCTGGAAATATCAAAATAGAAGCATGAGATATTGCTTATTAGATAGCGGACACCATTTAGGCGGAATCGCAGCTTCAGCTTTTCTCTACAACCGAGATATACAACTAGTTTTTGACTTTGATAAACTTGCTCTCAATTCAGATTTGGGATTTGAGAATAAAGAGTTTATCACTGCTTGTGCGGTGTCAGGAGAAGTACAAGACAAGAAAATCAGACGCTTAAGGCTGAAAGTTCCTTTTGTCTGTGGTACTGATTATTTTGAATCCAATCAATTTATTGAAGATAGCTATCAAGCCACGGCTTTACAAAAGAGCCGCCAGCAGGGACTAGCACAGCCCAAGTTTAACTTTGACAAGGATAAATTTTATCAAACAATTTGGAATAGACGTTCTATTAGACGTTTCCGGAAAGAGTCTATTTCTCAAGAAGATTATTTATATATAGTGCAGCAACTTCAGCAGCCAATACCCACAGAAAACTATGAGGAAATAGAAATTTACTCAGTGGTGCATCGAGTAGAGGGAATGACACCTGGGTTATATAAAGGTACGTATCTGGTTAAGACGGGTAATTTTAGTGAAAAGACGGGTTACTTATGCATTAATCAGGCTATTGCTAAAGATAGCGCTGTAACTTTATTTTTCGTGTCAGATTATTTAAATTATCAAAGTGCTATGCAAATAGCTGGTTTTCTAGGGCAGAGACTTTATTTAACTAGTAATTATTTGGGGATTCAGTGTAGTGGAATAGGTGCTTATTATGATGAAGAAACCCAGGAATTATTAGAAACAAATAAAGATGTACTTTATGGAATGGTAATTGGAATATAAGCAGGAACCTAAAGAGAGATGGCTAGAAAGACGTATTGCTTAAATGGTGACGACTCGCATCCTATGCAACCGACATCGGCAGATATTATATTGCGACAGCAACTAGAGTATTCTATTAGTAGATACTTTTATGATGCTTGCGATCGCACGATTCAAAATCTTCTATCTAATTGTCGGTGGTATGTCACAACCCATGCCAATGCTCTAACATTAGTAATTGAATGTCCTGATCAAGTTACTAATTGGCGTATTTTGCAAAAAATCGTGCCAATGGGGACATTGCTATATGGAATTATCACCAGTGCTAAAATCCGTGTTTGTCCACCAGAGAGTCAAGGCGTACCTTTTGAAATGAGGGTAGATGAACTTTCGGTTTATCGGGATTGGGCGTGATTCGATTTTGGATTTTGGATTTTAGATTTTGGATTGTTAATTAAAAGTTGATATTCTGTTTGATAAGTGCGGTTAGTTCTTCAAAAACCAAATCGGCAGAATATTTGACAACAGGACTCAACTCTAGTCCCAAACCAAGATTTGCCGCTTCAATTAAATAAACTGTTATATCTTCGGGAAAGTCATTTTGAAAGATTTTCCGTCCGGCGGCTAAAGCATTATCCCAACGAAAATCATGCAAGTTATAACTAGGTTCTGGCAAAGCTTCCAGTTCTTTTCCTGGAACTTTAAACACAGCACCTGGTTCAGAACTAGTTGAACTTGCATCAATAATCACTAATTGTTTACTACCTCTAGCTTGAAACATTACTTCCATCCCGGCGGTGCCACAGTCATAAACGCGCACATGAGGATGAGGATTTTCAGCTAGATATTTTTGTAAGCGTTGGGCGATGATTACGCCTACAGCGTCATCACTGCGATTGAGATTACCGCAACCAATAATAGTTAGCATGGGATGATATTTAATTGTTTAAGTAGTTGCAAATTCAGTTAAAGCGCGATCGCGTATCGTAAGCAGGCACGAATATCTTCGATTTGTAGGTCTGGATAGTAGTCTTGGATAATTCCTTCAAATGAAAGTCCGTCATTGAGCAGTTCAAAAATGCTTTGTACAGTGATGCGTGTTCCTGCGATGCAAGGTTTACCGAAATGAATGTGAGAGTTAACTACGATTCTGTCCATTTAACTATAAACTAATAATATGTTTCCTAAATTATAAAATAAGAAGTTGCACTGTATCTATAAACGTAGTGAAGCATACTTTAAGGCTTAACGTGATAGTAAAGGTATAAAACTAGGAACAATTCATCATCACGTTTCTACCTGCTGTCAAGAAGAAGTACAATAAGTCAAGGTAATTCTTTCCTTTTGTCAAGCATATGGATACTTTGACTACAGATAGACAGAGATTAATTGAGGTAATTAATGCTCTCCCAGATGAAAAATTAATTGAACTAGCAAGCTTTGTTGAATATCTTCAATATAAATCGACAAGGCAAAAAGAGGTAGACAATCATAAATCTTCTTTTCTGATGTCTATTGCAGGATTAGGAGCTTCTACTGAAAACAACATTTCAGAACGTGATGAAGATATCTTAAAAAATGAGATTGATCCTGTGCGTGGTTGGAGTCTGAAAGCAGATAATCCTACATGACAGCGATCCTGGATACAAGTTTCCTGTTTGCACTTACTGACAAAAGCGATCGCAATCACTCTCGTGTTTTTACTGTCGCAAAGACATTAAGTGAACCATTAATTTTGCCAACCTCTGTCCTTCCCGAAGTTTGTTATTTAATCTCGTCTAGACTCGGACATCCGGTTATGCGTAATTTTTTGATTGAACTTGCTGCTAGTGATATTCGACTGGAATCAATTCACTTTGAAGACTTCGAGCGAGTTAATGAAATTCTGGAACAGTATGCTGATAGTCAGCTTGACTTTACAGATGCAACGATTATTGCACTTGCAGAGCGAGACACCATCACTCGCATCTTGACGCTTGACCGTCGTGATTTTGGTTTTGTTCGTCCGAGACACTGTGATTACTTCGAGTTATTGCCGTAATCTGCAAAGTATGAGGCTCTGACTGATGAGACAGACAAAGCCTCTGAATAACTAAGTTATCAGCAGGAAACTAGAACTCTACACCATGTTTCTTGGCAATTTCGGTAAGTTTCTCCGACTGATGTTGTGATGCTTTAGTCAAGAGTTCTTCAGCCTGTTCTCTAGTACTTCCCTCTTTAGGAATTAAGTACTTGACATAAAGAGATACAAAATCAGCTACGATCGCTAAACCAGATAAAGCATGTTTGTCAGCTTCCTTACCAGCGATCGCTGATACTAAACCTGCTTTAATTGGGTCTGGTTTAACTTTCATGAACTGATCAACAAGTTTCGGAATGTAGTCTGCTGGCGGCAAGTTATTTAACTTACTTGTATCTGGAGTAAAGTTAAGTTCTGCGGCTTTTGCCTGCTCTAAAACACACCATTCGATGAATTCTTGCAATGCTGCATCGGGAACGCGAGGGAGATATTCGTGTAGCGCTAAATCAGACACAAGCTTACCGTGTAAATTTCTGTTTTTTTGAAGTGCATTAATGCAAGCCTAACGCACTGTTTCTATAAGTTTTAGTGTGTTACGCTACGAGTTTTGAATATGAGGCATTGGGAATAGGGCATTGGGAATAGGTTATTTCTCCCTGATTTTCCCCACTCTTCACTCCCCAGTTAAAATAGTTGGTGGCGCGATCGCCGAAATAACAAATGGGTTCGCCGAAATAACAAATGGGTTCGCCGAAATAACAAATGAGTTCGCCGATGTAACAAATGGGTTCGCCGATGTAACAAATGGGTTCGCCGAAATAGCAAATGGAGTCCCCGAAATAGCAAATGGAGTCGCCGAAATAGCAAATGCGTAGCCGTAGCCAGCCGTAGGCATCGCCGAAATAGCAAATACGTAGGCGTAGCCAGCCGTAGGCATTAAGATTTGGCTGCCCAAAGTAGGGAAATGTCGTACTTATTAAACATCGAATCGGCACTCACAAGCGTCATTTCTTCTATCTGAGCCTGTGCAATCAACATTCTGTCAAAAGGATCTCGGTGATGCAAAGGTAAAGCAGCCGCTTGCAAAGCATGAGAAGCTGTAATTTCTAGCGATCGCATTGCCAACACCGTCATCCGACTAGAAATATAACTGTCTAGGGGATCTGCCAGTGGTAACTTGCCGATCGCAACTTTTATCCCCATTTCCCAAATGCTGGCAACTGAGAGCCACAATTCATTGGTTTCATCCGCAATATGGGCGATCGCTGCTTAATTCAAAAGCTCTGGTTGGGTAAACCACCATAACCAGCACTGCGTATCTAGCAAAAGTTTCACTCCTCACCGCCCTCAAATGCTGCCAAAATTTCTTCTGGCAAAGGGGCATTGAAGTCATCTGGCACTACAAAACGCCCTTTATCTTGCCCTAAACTATTGAGTCGATTTGATGAGGTGCGAAACGGAACCAACTTGGCAACAGGAATGCCTCGGTTGGAAATAATGATTTCTTCTCCAAGTTCTACGCGCGACAATAGCTTTGAGAGATTCGTTTTAGCTTGATGAATATTTACAGTTTCCATAAGATTAAACTAAGTCTGTAAACTAAGTTTAGTCTGGTTGTCATAGCGGTGCAAGAGCGATGTCTACGACGGGCTATTTATTCGGCGTCGCTCAGTTAGATCACCGATCCAGTAAGCTGTAAGTGAGCGTTGTCCATGATTGTGATATGAAAACTTTTACTGCGATCGTTGAAAGAGATCCTGATACTAAATTCTATGTTGGCTATGTCCCTGGCTTTCCTGGAGCGTATTCTCAAGGCGAAACCCTGGATGAATTGCAGGAAAATTTGCGTGAACTTATTGAGATGCTTTTAGAAGATGAGGATCTGGTGTTCGAGACAGAGTTTATGGGTACACAACAGATTGTGGTTCAGTAGACCATGAGTAATATTCCTGTTTTGATAATCACCTAAGCATTGTGGTGTATTAGTTAGACTAGAAACTACTCAATTATTTAAAAGTCGAATGTCACTCAACTATCCTGCCTCATGGCGTTTTGCACGTTTAGATAAAGTAGTGATTCCTGACTCAGCAATTTCTGAATTCTTTGATCTCATTGGTAAAATCGCAGCACAGGGCGACCGTTGGTGGTTTCTAGAGCGTTTCAAAGCCTTTTTTGCAAATGCAGTGGGTTCGACAAGCTCCCAGAGTTCTTCAGAAAGTTGGGCAGAGACAGATTTACGGTCATACATGCAAGAAGCAGCCATCAATCCACCTATTTTTCTGGAGGCGTTATATGATACCTGTGAGAGCTTTCGCAATACTCAATATGCTGTTCCTGAGGTTGAGATATTGAATGATATTTGTCATAAGCACAGTATTAGATATCAAATTCATCCCCCAAATCTCTTAAAACTGAGTGAAGGTGAAGAAACTATCGCTGTACCTCAATCACCACCAACACTCGCTGAGTCGGCGGTTCAAACTCTGCAAGAATCCCTAAATCGTGCTGAACAGTTACTAACAGAGAACCGACCCACAGAGGCAGTTCAACAAATGCTTTGGATTCTAGAGTCGATTGCAACTGTATTTAAAGGCGTGTCACTGGCATCAGGCACGACAATCAAAGGAAAATATTTTAACGAGATCATAAGGGATCTCCGTAAAGAATATCAAGGGACAACACTGGAGCGTATGTTAGATTGGGCTTCTCAGCTACATGGTTATCTTTCAACTACAACTGGTGGAGGCGTTCGGCATGGAATTGATTTAAAAGATGGTAAACCAATAACGCTTGCGGAGGGTCGCCTATTTTGCAATCTTATTCGCTCCTATATCTCGTTTTTGCTTACCGAGCATGAGCGGATCATTAAAGATATGTCGAGTGATGCTTAACACTGCGCTATACGCAGTGCTTGACCTGCTTGGGATAAACTACAATATTCACAGCGATCAGCTGCTCTTTAGGATAACCAATCGACGTAAAGCATCTGAAATGTTTACCATTTATCCCTGCTGCATTACACGCTGCGATCGCAAGTGCAGCAGAGATAAAAATTCTGCCAACTCAACTAGCCCTTCTGCTTCTGGTCGCTCTGCTTGGGTAAGCACTTTACCTGCATCTTGGCGATCCAGCAGAAATTGCAGACACTCTTGTACAGCTTCAGGAAGTTGAAAGTGAGTCAGTTCAACAGGTATCTCAATAATTTCAGCCATGCAAAGTATGTCTACCAAAATCGCAATCACTTGTAGAGCCAGTCTAACTCAATGTGCGTTGTGGTAGACGATCTGATATTTGAGAATTAAGCTGTCCGAAAACGCGCCAACTCTTCACCTGTTTTAGCATCATGAGCATGGACTGTACACACCAAACATGAATCAAACGATCGCGCCACATGACCAACTTCTACCGGATCGCTAGAATCATAAATGGGTGTCCCAATTAAAGCTTCTTCAATGGGGCCGCGGATTCCTTCACCGTCACGAGGGCCGATATTCCAAGTACCTGGGGCAATCACTTGGTAATTCTTAATTTTACCGCCCTCCACTTCTACCCAGTGAGATAAGGAACCCCGCGCTGCTTCTGTTGCACCCCAACCCTTACCATCTTTTTCTGTGGGTTTGATATACCAGGGGTCGTTTAATTTGAATTCGCGTAAACAGTGTTCAGCTTGACGATATAACTTGACAAGTTCGTGAACTCGTGCTAGCTGACGCACATGAATACTAGCACCACCCATTTCTTTGAAGACATCGAGGATCAAGCCGTCGTAGTGTTGCCAAGATTCGCCATGTTTGCCACCTGCAACTAATTGACGTGCTAAGGGGCCAGTTTCCAAACGTCCAAAGTCTTTGTGAAGGACTGCACTCGACCAAGAGTAGGCGTTATCGAAGTCTTTGGTATTAATTGCAGTGGGTAAAGTTATGCGATCGCTAGGGTGAATGTCTGCTGTCCCTTCATCGTACCAGGAGTGAGTTGTATTCTCGCGCGTAAATGACTGATCCATTAAGGTGTGAGTGTCTGCGAAGCTGTCGTACACTCCACTTTTCATGATCATCGCCGCATTTCGTCCTTCGATAGTCGGCTTTTGGTATTTATCTTCATGGGCTAAATATCCCCAAGTGACATATTTACCAACACCAGCACCATATCTATCTAGACCGATATCTAAACCCATGCGCCAATAAAAACCTAAGTCAGAATCTCGATGATTTCGGTCTTCATCTAACCAGTTATTGAAGTCGTCATAAGTCTGGATTTCTTCATAGCGTTCTAATGAACAACCTAACCACACTGGTTCTAACCAATTGGTGCGGAAATATTCTAGAATCGCCCAAGCGCGGGTGATGTCTGTTAAAGTGGGGGCGCACATTACGCCACCAGGAACCATGTAGCTAGAATGTGGCCATTGTCCGCCCAATAGTGCATAAATTTCTACAGGTTTAGCGGAAATTGTAATGCCTAGTTCGTAAGATTTACCTGTGAAGGCGGCAAAGCGTTTAACTGCTTCGTCATAAAAGCGACTATGGCGATATTTTTTATTGGTTAAATCAATCGCAAATAGACCATAAAAATAGCGGGGTATACTTTGAATTGTCTCGACAATTTGACCGAGATTTCTGGCTAAAATTGCATTGCGGGGAACTTCAGTTTCCCAAGCTGTATCTAATGCCCAAGATGCACAAGTTAGGTGAGAACCGCCGCAAATTCCGCAAATGCGAGGCGTGACAATTAATCCGGCTTGGGGATCTTTACCCCGTAGGATAACTTCAAATCCGCGAAATAATTCGGCGTGTGTCCAAGCGTTGACTACTCTTCCATTCTCAATGTCAACTCGAACATCTAAATCACCTTCAACTCTACCGACGGGCGAAATGTCTAATGATTGAATTCCCATTATCTTCTCCTTTAATTATTGAGGGGAGTAGGGAGTGGGGAGTGGGGAGTGGGGGAAATTGACTTATTCCTCATTCCCTGTTCCCTATTCCCTATTCCCTAAACCCTAAAAAAGTCTTCTTCTGCCCAAGGTGGTGCGGCATCTTTGGCGATCATTGTGAGTAAGGCGTAATCTTTTTTGTTCACCCCTGGCGGTAATTCTTTGGGAACTCCCATGACTGTTTGGGTTTTAAATACGGTTCCAGGTTTGAGATCAAAGAAGGGAAATTCTGGTTCTGTGCAACCTAAACAAGGCATTCCAACGCGGGTTTTGGAAGAGACGCGGTTCCACAAGATGCGGTTGCAAGAGGAATGAGTCATGGGGCCGCGACAACCCAAGTCATAAAATAGGCAGCCTTTACGCTGACCAAATTCGGCGGTTGATGCTTTGTAGGCAAAGTGAACGTTACGGGTACAACCTGTTTGGGTATAGCTGTTGAAGAAGGTTTGCGGACGATTTAGTTCATCGAAAGCAATGTCTGCTATGCGTCCAGTAGCGATCGCAACTAATATCTGCGTAATCCAGTCGGGATGGGCGGGACATCCAGGTATATTAATTACAGGTAATCCAGCTTGAGACAAGAAGTCTTTACCTAAAAAACCGCCTTCTTGACGCTTGAGAAATTGCAAACCTTCCGATTCGCTGGGGTTGGGTGACATCGCCGGAATTCCTCCCCATGTGGCACAATCTCCCACAGCGACGATAAATTTAGCAACTTTGGCGAGGTCTGCTAACCAGTCTTTCATGGCGCGATCGGCAAACCGATTCCATTCGCCTGTGCCGTTGGGAGCGTTGACAACGCTGCCTTCAAATACCAAGATATCTAGGGGAATTGTGCCAGAAATACAATCCCGCAGCAGTGTTTGCAAATTGTTGCCTAATTCCACTCCCAAGGAGGGATGCCAAAGTAAGTTAATGCCAAAGTCCGCAATTAAATCGCAGACTGTGGGTTCTTCAGCGTTGAGAAATGACATCGTGTTGCCTGAACAAGCACCACCCTGTAGCCATAGTACGTTAGTCATTGGCTATGCGTTTTTCTATTGTTTACCATGCATGATGTAGGTGATAATGCTTGTAAAGTCTCACCTGTTTATCAATATTTATATTTCAATTCTAAGATATTTTTTTATTTAATTCACTCTCATTAAAAAAGAATTAATCATTAACAATAACTTAAATTCGATTAAGATTATTTTCAAAGGTTATGTCTGTTATGTATGTAACACATTTAAAAATAAAAAATAGTATAAATTAAATTGCCTTTTGTTTTTAACTACTGATGTTAATAGCGGTTCCAAGGTGCATGAAGTACATCACAATCAAAACCTCATCCCCAGCCCCTCTCCTTGCTAAGGAGAGGGGAAATAAAGCACAGCTTTATCGGGGTGAGGTTAATTGGCTATGCAAATGTTAAAGACTAGAGTCCACTACTACAATAGCTATATACAGGTGAGGTTATGAGTATTTTAACCCGTCAGATTTTAATATAAAAACTGAGTTAAATACAGAAAAATATCGGGGTGCAAAGTCTTGCGCCCCGTCAGCTATATATCAATTGTTTTAGGATTTTGGTTGTGCAGCCTGCCTAACAAGTTGTTCGTCCAAACCTAACCCTTGAGCTATCTGCTCAATACTCAACCCAAACGCTAATAACTGGGGTATTATTTCTAACTTACTTTCTTCCAAAACTTCTTGTTTACCTTGTTTTTTACCTTCTTCAAAAACATCTTGGAAAAATCTAGTTTGCCTCAAGTCATTTAATTCAAACATTTTCCCGATCTCCTCCTGGCTCAATCGCGGCAACTTATAGATTAATATCGTCTCTATTAAACGCACTGTTAAGGGTTCGCGCATCCTATTGTTTTAGGATTTCGGTTGTACAGCTTGCCTAACAACTTGTTCGTCCAAACCTAACGCTTGAGCTATTTGCTCAATACTCAACCCCAGCCCTAATAACTGAGGTATCGTTTCTAACTTACCTTCTTGTTTACCTTCTTCAAAAACATCTTGGTAGAATCTAGTTTGCTTTAACTCATTTGATCCAAACATTCTCCCTATCTCCTCCTGGCTCAATCGCGGCAACTTGTAGATTAATATTGTCTCTATCAATTGTATAATTTCTCTTGTAGTAGCGACATCTGGAATTTGCTGTCGGACACTGTTGACTATCTCTATAGCTCTTGTTGTCGCAGTTGATTCGGGTTCAATGATTAGTTTAACTGTCTCTATGCCGATTGATGATGTCTCAATTGAGCTTAATTCATTAAGATAGACGCGAGTCACCCGTTGTGAGTTGAGTAATTCTGCATATCTTTCGGTATCTCCAGTATCAACGCTGCGGTTGGGAAAGATGACTACACCACGCCAATTGTTGGTTAATTCGGTTTTGTCGAGATAGTTAAAGATTTCGGTAAACAAACGTGAGTAAAATTTTTTATCTGGCTGAAATTGGACTTCGGCAAAATAGATGGGTAGTTCTGCTGCATTTGGGAGGAATACACCATCGATTCTAAACGCCAGTTGTTTGACTTCTACTGATGAAAATTGATAAGCACTAGCTAGTTGCGGCGGTTGGTTAATCAGTTCAAAGAAAGTGGTGGGGATACTTTGGAAGATGCGATAAAAGATACTGTCTGTTTTCAAGGGAACTAGTTTTACAGTTGATGAACGTATTTTACACCTCGACGATTTGGACTACACAAAAATTAGCTGGTAAGATACTGCATATATGTATGTCAACAATTCAATAAAGAATATTTGGATTGTGTTTAGTGATGATACAAAACACCTTATAAAAATGTAAGGTGTTTAAAACTAACATTAATATTGGCAATTTCCCCCTAGAATTTTAGAAATAGGGTGTTTTATAGTAAAAAAATTGATAGGGCATTGGGCATGGGATCAATTTCCCTAGTCCCTAATCCTTAGCCCTAGTCTCAGACAAGAAAAGGGGAATTCCGCCTAAAGGACTCGAAGCCTGCGTAAATCAGTAGGGCCCGTGATCAGATACTTTCAGCGTGTCTTGATCATTCGTGGGCGTTGACAGACTCAATTCCCAATTGGCTAGAGTACGGCAGAGTTATGATCCCCAGCATTACAGATTCAACGGTGAAGGCTGCGATCGCAGCTATTGCATCGGAGTCAGCTACAGCAGAAGAAAAAATCCAGATGCTGATCGAGATAGCACAAGGCTTTCAAAAAAAGCCCAAAACAGCCCAAGACTTGCGAAATGCAGTTGGGTTATATTACCGGGCTTATGAAATGTGTGGTGAGGAATACCCCCTGCTGAAAGCCAGGGCGCAAGTGGGGATGGCAGGGACGTTACAAGCAATACCGGATGCTGACTACCAACTGCTGGTGCAAGCGAAAGCAGGTTATGAAGAGGCGTTGCCAATTTTACAACAATTAGCAACGCCAGAGGAAGTGGCAGAGACGCAAATGAATTTTGGGCTGGTGTTGCAGTCGCTTGTACCATTCAATTTGGCACGGATAACCGACAGCATCCAAGCTTATCATGAGGCTTTGCGGGTGTTCACTTGGGAAAATTACCCCCAGGAATACGCGATTTTGTATAACAATATTGCGATCGCTTACCTTTCCATGCCCCTAGCATCCGAACGGGAATACTTGCGTCAAGGGTTAGCAGTGCAGTCATTTGAGGTGGCACTAAAGCATATTAATTTGATTGATCATCCCAGAGAATATGCGATGTTGCAAAACAACTTGGGTAACGCTTTGCAATATTTAGTCAGTTCCCATCCTGTGGAGAATAATTTAAGAGCGATCGCAGCTTACGATGAAGCGTTAAAAGTGCGTAATCCTAAAGATACACCTCTAGAGTACGCTAACACAATTTCTAACAAAGCCAACGCCTTATTCAATTTACCAGACGACCAGGAAAAACCAGAAGCTGGTAATCTTAAAAATCTTTTACAAGCGCGTATCTACTATCAAGATGCTTTAGAAATATTTACGAAATATCAACAAATTGGACAAGCAGAGGTAGTAGCCCAAGCGCTACAAGATGTAGAAGCGGAAATCAAGGGTTAAGAGTTATAAGTTATGGATCTAATTTGATTCCTAACTCTTTACTCTTAACTTTAACAATGAGAAAAAAGCAGCATGAGAGATATTTTAACCTACCAAAATGTGATAACTTTTATCACAAGTTTAGCAGATGGTGACTTGAACATAGCAACAGGATTCGTTTGGCTAATCATCGCCACAGCCTTATCTATGGCCGGCGGTGCAATTGGAGGAATGCTGTTAGCTGGAAAAGATATAGGCTATCAGTTTTCAGCAATGCTTGGTGCATTATTTGCCCCTGCCGGTGTAATTCCCGCCATCCTCTTAGGGCTTGTTGTCTTAAATTTATTGACAAATTATTAGGAGAAAATATGTTAGAGATAGGGTGGTTTTCTGCCAAGTTATTTTTTAAAGGAAAGCTACTACGCGACCCGATGTATTTTGTCAAACAAACTACTATTGGTATTGCTGTAGGTTTCTTACTGCTAGTGTTACTCGCACAAGCCCCAATTCCCTTCTACTTACCAATAATATTATCTAGCTTAGTGACAGGCATGATTATGCCATTTCTCCTCAAAGATTTCAAAATGAAGTAATTTGCCATTTTTACTTTGTCCAAAGCTAACGACTAATACCTCATACCCAATTTTGGATTTGCAATTTTAGATTGTTCAATCCAAAATCCGTCTTAAAAAGTTTGCTCAACGGGGGGAACCCCCGCACGCAACTTTTGTCTCCGACACGCTACGCGAACGCAAAATCTAAAATCTAAAATTCTTCTACCCCATGCCCAACCTTGAAGAATTAGTTCAGGAAATTAACCGCTTTGAGGCAATTATATCCGAGTGGGATGAAAGCCAACGGTGTGTAGCAGTAGGTTTAAAAAGAGCAATTGAAGCTTTGCATAAAGCTGCATTGACTAGTTTGATTAAAAACCTAAAACAAGAATCAATGCCAGCTTTGCGTCATGCTGTTGCAGATGAAGTTGTGTATGCAGTGCTACTGTATCACGAACTAGTAAAACCACCAAAACTTCCACTTTCACAACGTGTTGAGACAGCCCTTGAAGAAGTTCGCCCAGGTTTAAAAAGCCATAATGGGGATGTAGAACTAGTGGCAATTAAGCCACCAGATACAGTAGAAATCAGATTAATCGGAACTTGCAGCAGTTGTCCGGCTTCTACTTTGACTTTATCTCAGGGAGTAGAACAGGCAATCAAAAACCATTGTCCCGAAATTACCAAAGTAGTTGCAGCCAGTAATAACCCTACTGTTAACAATGTGAATGTCGGTTTAATCAGTCCATTCTCTTCAAAAATAACTTCTACTTGGATCAAAGTGGCAGCTATTGATCAAGTTGCTGAATTTAGTGTATTGGCAGTACAATTTGCTGGGAATTCACTGATTTTACATCGCCAAGGTGCTACAGTAAAATGTTACCGGAATGCTTGTGCTCATCTAGGATCTCCCTTAGAAAAGGGTAAAGTTGAAAATGGTATTATTACCTGTCCTTCCCACGGATTTCAGTACAAGTTAGAGACAGGTGAATGCTTAACAGCACCCGATGTTTCGCTTCAGTCCTATCCAGTAAAAATTAAAGACGATAAGGTTTTTGTGAAACTGCAAAATTGATGAATGCAGAAGTTTTTTAAAGGTTTTAACTAAATTTGGAAAAAAACATAATGCAAAATTGTTACTGTTGTTACATGGTGACAAACATTAATGTTTTTAAATAATTAACAACGTCTATCTGCGGTTCATGGATATCCCAATCATAATTAATCCCATACCACAATTACCGCCGGAAGCAACAGAAATTTATCAACAATTACCTTTATCACCTCAAGGTGCAGAGGTAATTTTAGGTAACATTATTGAACCACAGCAATTAGTGATACCTGTAGCACCCAGTTCCATAACAATGTTTGGGCCTCGTGCTGCTTGTTTGTTATCAGAAACTGGCCCTTTGTGGGTATCAGATACGGGACATCATCGATTATTGGGATGGCAGAATTTACCCACCAGAGATAGTCAACAGGCTGATTGGGTAATTGGACAACCTGACTTTTATCATGAAGGACAAAATGCTAAAAGTACACCAGGAAGGGCAACCTTAAGTGTCCCAACAGGGATTTGTGCTTGTGGCGAAGGGTTAGCTGTAGCAGATGCTTGGAATCATCGGGTTTTGATTTGGAAACACTTACCAGAAGATAGCAATGTTCCAGCAGATTTGGTGTTAGGGCAAGTTAATTTTACCGAGAATGAACCGAATCGGGGAAATCAACAAGCATCTGCTAGTACAATGCACTGGCCTTATGGTGTTTTCTATCATCAAGGACGGCTATTTATTGCTGACACTGGTAATCGAAGGGTATTAATTTGGCATCAATTACCAACAGAAAATGGTCAATCGGCTGATTTAGTTTTGGGACAACCGGATATAATCTCTCGCAATGAAAACGGTGGTAGTTCTCCAACCGCAGCGAGTATGCGTTGGTGTCATGATATTACCTTTTGGGGAGAGAATTTGGTTGTTAGCGATGCAGGTAATCACCGAGTGATGATTTGGCAGGGAATACCAACAGTAAATAATGCCCCTTGTGCAGTGGTTTTAGGACAAAAAAGCTTTGATTCTGTAGAAATGAATCAAGGAGTTTATTATCCTAGCGCTAGTAGTTTAAGTATGCCTTATGGTGTGGGGGTGGCTGGGGATTGGTTAGTAGTTGCAGATACTGCTAATTCCCGTTTGTTAGGATGGAGAAAGCCAGAATCTATTTTATCACTGCAAGGTGCAGTGGCAGATGGTTTGGCAGCACAGATAAATTTTCAAAGTAAAGGTGAAAATCGGAACTTCGGGCTACCGAAACGAGATAGCTTAAATTGGTGTTATGGCATAAAAATTTGTGGCAAAACAGCAGTAATAGCTGATTCTGGAAATAACCGAATATTGCTGTGGCAGTTTAACTATGCCGACTGAAGAAATTAGAGTTAGTGGTACTGTTCAAGGAGTAGGATTTCGCCCTACTGTATATCGTCTCGCTAAAGCCTGCGGTTTGCGTGGAGAGGTTTGTAATGATGGCCAAGGTGTTTTAATTCGGGTATCTGGTAGTGAGAAAGCAATAACCGAATTTGTTGCCAGATTGCAAAGAGAATGTCCACCGTTAGCAAGAATTAATCAACTAACAAGAATTATTTATAAAGGTGAATTAGAATTTGATAATTTTGTGATTTCTCCTAGTGTCAGTAATGCGATTAAAACAGAAATTACCCCTGATGCAGCCACTTGTCCGCAATGTCAACAAGAAATATTCGACCCCTTTAGCCGCTTTTATCGTTACCCATTTACTAACTGCACTCATTGCGGCCCCCGCCTGAGTATTATTCGTGCCATTCCTTACGATAGATGCAATACCAGTATGTCTGCGTTTCCCATCTGTTCAGAATGTGCAAAGGAATACCACGATGTCGAAAACCGCCGTTTTCACGCCCAACCTGTAGCTTGTCATGCTTGCGGCCCCGCAGCTTGGTTAGAACGCGCCGATAGGAAATCGGTTACTGCTTCCATGTTCTCCATGCTGGATGATGTTGATGCCGTTTGTACCCTGTTGCAAAAGGGTGAGATTGTGGCAATTAAAGGGTTAAGTGGTATTCATCTAGCTTGTGATGCAACACAAGAAACTGCTGTACAAAAACTGCGTCAGCGAAAAAAGCGCTATCATAAACCTTTTGCTTTAATGGCGCGAGATATTGAGATAATTGCAGAATACTGCACCATTAATCCCAAGGAAAAAGAATTATTGGCAAGTGCTGCTGCACCAATTGTTTTACTACAGGCAATAGGTAAAAAAGTAGTAGCTTCTTCTGTTGCAGTAGGGCAAAATACCCTCGGTTTCATGCTACCTTATACGCCTTTACATCATTTAATTCTGCGGCGGATGAATCGCCCAATTGTTTTAACAAGTGGCAATCTTGCCGATGAACCGCAATGTATTGATAATGACGAAGCAAGAGAAAAATTAGATCACATCGCTGATTATTTTCTCTTTCACAATCGCGAAATTATTAATCGGGTAGATGATTCAGTTGTGCGGGTTATTGGCGATAAAATCCAAACAATTCGCCGTGCCAGAGGATATGCACCCGCACCGATTAGTTTACCACCGGGATTTCACAAGTTACCGCAAATTTTAGCAATGGGCAGTGAGTTAAAAAATACCTTTTGCTTATTGCGTGAAGGAGAAGCAATTCTCTCTCAACATTTGGGAGATTTAGAAAATGCTGCGGCTTTTAATGCTTACCAAGAGACTTTGAATTTATACTTAAATTTATTTGAGCATAAGCCAGAAGTAATTGCCATTGATAAACATCCTGAATATCTCTCAAGCAAACTTGGTAAACAACTTGCGGACACAAATCAAATCAAAATTTACCAAATCCAACATCATCACGCCCATATCGCCGCTTGCATGGCAGAAAATGGTATTCCTTTAGATTCACCTCCAGTATTAGGCATTGCTTTAGATGGTTTAGGTTACGGTGATGATGCTACACTCTGGGGTGGAGAATTCCTTTTAGCAGATTACCGGAGATTTCAGCGACTAGCAACATTTAAACCAGTAGCAATGATTGGTGGTGAACAAGCAATTTATCAGCCTTGGCGTAATACGTATGCCCAATTAATAGCTGCTAACCTTTGGGATGACTGTCAACAACAGCAATATGCTGATTTAGAAATCGTAAAATTTTTGAATAAAAAACCACTAAAACTACTTAATCAACTTATTGACAAAGGGATTAACTCGCCTCCAGCTTCCTCAGTGGGACGGTTGTTTGATGCAGTGGCGGCGGCTATCGGTATTTATAGAGAAGAATGTAGCTATGAAGGACAAGCTGCGATCGCAATGGAAGCTATAGTAGATGTTAGCAGGTTAAATAATGATAAAGAAACGCTAATATATCCTTTTAGTTTTAGCTTTTCAGATAGGATTTATTGTATAGACCCGCGTCCAATGTGGCAAGCCTTGCTCAATGACTTACAGCAGCAGATTCCACAACCAGTTATGGCTGCTAAATTTCACCAAGGTTTAGCTAATGCGATTGTGGAGATGGTTAAGTATCTTTCTCAAGAAAATCTGATTTCTCAGGTAGCGCTAACAGGAGGAGTATTTCAAAATTGTATATTGTTAGAGCAAGTTACCAAACTATTACAAATATCGGGAATAAAAGTACTCACTCACAGCTTAGTTCCAGCTAATGACGGCGGGTTATCTTTAGGACAAGCAGTTATTGCAGCCGCACAATTAATACATAAGTGCTGAGAGTGGATAACCTTTTTCTCACAAATAATTCTCTCTGTGTTCTCCGCGCCTCTGCGGTTAGTTTATCTTAAAAAATAAAAAAATGTGCTTAGGAATCCCCGGTCAAATTATTGAAATAGCTGATGTTAACCACAAATTAGCCATAGTTAACATTGGTGGTGTTAAGCGCCAAGTAAATATTGCTTGTATCGTAGATGAACAACATCCCCCCGAAGCTTGTATTGGGGATTGGGTATTAGTACATGTTGGCTTTGCTATGAATCGAATTAATGAACAAGAAGCGGCGGAAACATTACAACTATTCCAAGAATTAGCAGCAGCACAAACAGGGATTAGTACTTAAATAAGCTGTTCCACATTTAACTTGCATAATTAGGGCGGGCAAGATGCCCACCCCACAAGATTTTAATTAAATTTAGATATGTAAACTAGATGTGGAACAGCTTAATAGATATTCTTTGTCTGACGCAGAGTCGTAGAGAAAGAGTCTAATTTCTTTCTTTACTTTCTTTCTTCCTTCGCGTCCTTCGCGTCCTTCTCTAACGAGACGCTGCGCGTAGCTTGTCCTCCGCAGGAGTACGCGGTTCGTTAAAAAAAACTCATTACCACAAAAGCGAAATTAACTGATACACATCCTATGAAATATGTTGACGAATTCCGCGAACCAGAAAAAGCTGAAGCCATACGCCGCGAAATTGCCAAATTATGCAACCAGCTAGAAAAACCCATCAAAATCATGGAAGTATGCGGCGGACATACCCATTCCATATTTAAATACGGTATCGAAGAAATATTACCCCAAACCATTGAATTAATTCATGGGCCTGGTTGTCCAGTATGCGTTATGCCAAAAGGGAGATTAGATGATGCGATCGCAATCTCCCAAAATTCTAACGTCATTTTTGCCACCTTTGGCGACGCAATGCGAGTTCCCGGTTCCAAAACCAGTTTATTGCAAGCTAGGGCACAAGGTGCAGACATCCGTATGGTGTACTCTCCCCTAGACAGCCTGCAAATTGCCAGAGATAACCCCGACAAACAAGTAGTCTTCTTTGCATTAGGCTTTGAAACCACAGCCCCCAGCACCGCCTTCACCATTCTGCAAGCAGCAGCCGAGAAAATTGATAACTTTAGTATGTTTAGCAATCACGTCCTCGTGATTCCCGCCCTCAAAGCACTATTAGATAATCCCGACTTACAACTGGATGGATTTGTTGGGCCTGGTCATGTCAGCATGGTAATTGGCACTGAGCCTTATAAATTTATTTCCCAACAATATAATAAGCCAATAGTCGTCTCAGGATTTGAACCCTTAGATATTCTTCAATCAATTTGGATGTTATTGCAACAGCTAGTAGAAAATCGTTGTGAAGTCGAAAACCAATATAACCGAATTGTCCAGAAAAGCGGAAACACAGTAGCGCTGCAAGCCATCAACAAAGTTTTCGCCGTGCGAGATAGTTTTGATTGGCGTGGCTTAGGTGATATCCCCTATTCAGGATTAAAAATTCAACCTGAATATGCCCAATTTGATGCCGAACTTAAATTTACCATCCCTAATCTCAAAATAGCCGATCACAAAGCTTGTAAATGTGGAGAAATTCTCAAAGGAGTCTTAAAACCTTGGGAGTGTAAAGTATTCGGTACAGCTTGCACACCAGAAACCCCCATTGGTACTTGCATGGTATCTACTGAAGGCGCTTGTGCAGCCTATTACAAATATGGGCGACTCTCCACCATTGCCAAAAGAACAATCGCCCAAAAACCAAAAATAACTCAAGAACCTCTCCCCGCCTGCGGCTTCTCCTCAGACTAAATACTCTGCGTACCTCTGCGCTTCCCTTTGCGCCCCTTTGCGTTTAAAAAAATTTTAATATGAACATTTCCCCCACAAACCCAATCCAAAATCCCCTATTCCAAAAAATAGAACAAGTCCGCCGTCGCCAAAGTAAAGTGCAAGACACTCATATAACTCTCGCACATGGTAGCGGTGGCAAAGCCATGCGTGATTTAATAGATGATATATTCGTCAGCAATTTTGATAACCCGATTCTCTCCCAACTAGAAGACCAAGCCAGCTTCAACTTAGCCTCTCTCATACAACAAGGAGACAGACTCGCATTTACAACAGATTCCTATGTTGTAGACCCGTTATTTTTTCCCGGCAGTGATATAGGAGAACTAGCCGTCAACGGTACAGTTAATGATTTAGCTGTAAGCGGTGCTAAACCTTTATATCTAACTTGTAGTGTAATTTTAGAAGAAGGATTACCTGTAGAAACCTTACGGCGTGTCGCAGCCAGCATGAAAGCAGCCGCAAAAAAAGCTAGTGTCCAAATTGTCACTGGTGACACAAAAGTTGTACATCGTGGTGCTGCCGATAAACTCTTTATTAATACTGCTGGTATTGGTATTATCCCGCGAGGAGTTAATATTTCTGCTCATAATATTCAACCTGGAGATGCCGTAATAATTAATGGTGAAATCGGCAATCATGGCGCAGCAATTTTAATTGCCCGTGGTGAATTAGCCTTAGTAACTAATATTGAAAGTGATTGTCAGCCCTTGCATAGTTTAGTAGAAACTATTCTTCATGCATGTCCCCAAATTCATGCTATGCGAGATGCTACACGCGGTGGTTTAGCCACAGTCTTAAATGAATTCGCCCTTAGTTCCGATGTGGGAATTCGTCTCTACGAAGAATCTATTCCAGTGCGTGAAGAAGTCAACGGAGTTTGCGAAATTCTCGGTTTAGACCCATTGTATTTAGCTAATGAAGGTAAGTTAGTTGTGGTGGTGGCAGGTAAATACGCAGAAGCTGTTTTATCTGCCATGAAATCTCATCCAGCAGGAAAAGATGCTTGTATTATTGGCGAAGTTATTACTTCACCCTCAGGTATCGTATTATTAAAAACACTTTTTGGTGCTGAAAGGATTGTTGATATGCTAGTAGGCGACCAATTGCCACGAATTTGTTAATATTTAATAGATTTTATCGTATGCACGAACTTGGAATTACTCAAAATATTGTGGCAATTGTATCTGAACACGCCAAAGGTGCAAAAGTGCAGCGAGTTTTATTAGAAATCGGCAAACTTTCAGCTATTATGCCCGATGCTATCCGATTTTGTTTTGATATTTGCACTCAAGGTACAGTTTTAGAAGGGGCGACATTAGAAATTTTGGAAATCCCAGGTTTAGCAAAATGTCGGCAATGTGGTGCAGAAATTTATTTAGATAAACCATTTGGTGTCTGTAGCTGCGGTAACGTGCAATTAGATTTAATTACTGGTGAAGAACTGAAAATTAAAGAAATAGAAATAGAGGAATTATGTGTGTAACCTGCGGTTGTTCTGATGATGGCGAAACTAAAATTACCAATTTGCAAACAGGTGAAGCTGAACATAACCATTATCATACTTTACCAGATGGTACTGTCATCACTCATTCACATAGTCACGACACTCATATAGAAGCGTCTCAAATTCATGCCAAAATACACAACACAACGATATCCTTAGAACAGGATATATTGGCAAAAAATAATTTGATAGCTGCCCAAAATCGGGGATGGTTTAAAGGTCGAAATATTCTCGCCTTAAATTTAATGAGTTCTCCCGGTGCAGGGAAAACAACTCTTTTAACGCGAACCATCAATGATTTAAAGCATAAATTATCTATTAGTGTGATTGAAGGCGACCAAGAAACTGCTAATGATGCCAAAAAAATTCAAGAAACAGGGTCTAAAGTCATCCAAATCAACACCGGAACAGGCTGCCATTTAGATGCATCAATGATAGACAGGGGTTTGCAACAACTGAATCCGCCACTGGACTCAATTGTGATGATTGAAAATGTCGGAAATTTGGTTTGTCCAGCCTTATTTGATTTAGGAGAAAATGCAAAAGTCGTGATTCTCTCCGTTACCGAAGGAGAAGATAAGCCGCTAAAATACCCGCATATGTTCCGTGCTAGTGATGTAATGATTCTCACTAAAATTGATTTGCTACCTTATGTAGATTTTGATGTTCAAAAGTGCATAGAATATGCTAAACAAGTAAATCCCCAAATTCAGATTTTTCAAATTTCTGCAACTACTGGTGCTGGGTTAGAGAATTGGTATGCGTGGCTAACTGCATCGTTATAACAAAAACTTTGCGCCCTTCTGCGCTTTCCTTCTCTGCGTTCGCGCAGCGTGTCGCAGACAGACGCTTTGCGAAAGCGTCCCTCTGCGTTTAAACTAAAACCTATTTTAAAGAAAAAATTTAAAATTTAACTAGCCTCTTAAACCGTCTTATACAGCCCCAAATACCTCTTTATCTGAAATAAAAAGAATAATGTAATTCTTCTAAAATTGCAACACCCTGCACTTTAGGAGTACAGGGTGGAAGACAGCGATAAGAGTGAATAAGCTATATTTTTTGTGATTCCCAGTTCATGCCTATTTACCTCAAAGCCAATCTCGATAAGCTGATATTTCATTTACGCTGATTTCAAACGGCATCCCTTTGCCAAATGGCGGATAAACGCGGATTTTACCATTCGTAGCAAACCGCTCTAACCTATTACCCAACTGGGGAATATTGCTGACGATATGCCAGTAAGATACTAAGTCAGGGCAGTCAATAATTAATGTTAGGATGCTAGCATTTGTTGTGAGATACCACTGACAATTAGATAACAGTACTCGCGTAATGCGATCGCAGGCTTGAAAAAAACATTTGCCAGTAGACTGTTCTAGCTCCATTTGCAGCATTCCATCCTGTTTCGTTACCTCAGTTGGAGGTAAATCATCGGGAGGAAGCAGGTATAGTTTAGAAGACATAATTTCGCACCTCTTGGTTGTAGCGCGTCAAACTCTCTAGGTTTTTTTGCAGATCCGCAGATGAGGGTTTGAGTGCTAGCGTACCTAAATTTAATTCGTCCTGAAATTTCTTGATTTTGTCTCGACAAGTCTCCACATCACCGATAATTGAGTTCTCAATCAAATAGTCTTCATCGAAACAAATATTTGTGCGATCAAATGGTTTTTGGTTTGGATTCGCACTGTTTTGCAATACTTGAGCCGAATTAGCTTTCATTTTCTGGCTAAATTTGCGAACGAAAGGTAACGCTTCACTCACTGCCTCATCAAATGTTTTGCCAACAAAAAAGAAGCGTGCTAGTACGAAGTTTTCTGCACCGCTAGAATTTAAGGCTCGATATTTGGTAACAGTATCCTTCAATCTCTCTAGAGAAAATGGCGGCCCACCCATCAAGCTGAAGGAATGTTTAGCGGCCAACTCGATACCGTCATCGCCGCCAGTGGCAACATACATTGGTATTTGACTCTGCAATGGTTTTGGGTAAATTGTCAGGCGATCGCATTGATAATATTGCCCATTAAATGATACATCAGTTTCATATAAGAGCTTTTGAATCAATGCGATCGCCTCTAGCATCTTGGGACGGGATTCACTTGCTAGTGTCGCAAAATGCTTGTTTTGTTCGGGAAAGGGGCCGCCTTTAGCAACTCCAAATAATAATCGTCCATTGCACAAGTTATCCAAAGTCGCAATATCTTCCGCTACCCTAATCGGGTTATGGAATGGCAATAGCACCGCCGCAGTGCCTAATTGGATAGTTGAAGTCAATCCCGCCAAGTGTGCCATTAACAGCAACATCGACGGGCTGAGATTGGATTCACTAAAATGATGCTCACTCACCCAAGCTGACTCAAAACCCAAGCTTTCTGCCTGTTTTACCAGCGCGACTTGCTCAAAGATGGCACGACGAGCATCTTGGTGATAATTATCGTAATTGCAGAAAATTCCAGTTTTCATTACTTGCGTTAATACTTTGTACTCACCTTAGTTGCTCGCTATTCTAGTGGTCTATCGCATTTGATAGGTTTGTAGTAAGCACTTTAGTATTTGAATATTTAAGCACTAAAGTACTTACTACAAACGCATTTACTCCTCTCAATTAATGCGATGAATCACTAACTGGCAACCCACTGCAACTCCAACCATAGGCGTGGGTTGTTGTCTTTGACCTTCGACATCGGATCGCGCAACAATCGCTTGGCATTCATGCAGACTACCTGTATTAGACCCATGTTGTCTGCTACTTCTCTGAGTATTTCTTTTTGAGCTTGCACACAGAAAATCATTTCGTCAGAGCAATAAATTCCTATATATTGCAAGCGTCTAGCAGGTCGTCCCCAAAAACAGGTGATGACTTTCACATAACACCCATCCAGCAATTCCCCAACTTGCGGGTAGTAATGGTTGACGACTCTTGTGAATTCCTTGGCTAAGATATCTTCAGCAATCATTGGAACTGATATTTCTGTAGCGTCCATCACGCTATTTAATATAACATAATTTTGTCAGTTAAATATGACAAAATAGCTGATTAAGCTTAAATAAAATATTAAATTTTACATAATAAAAGAGGTGTACCTTATTTGGTATCACCTCAGATTTGCGTAAAGCATCTTTATATTGAATGAAATATGAAAGTATTGGTTTGAATAGCCCTGGCGAATGCAATTCGCATGCCAGTTGCTTCTCTTTGGGGGAGACCGCGCAAGGGAAAAGTGGGCAAAGAGCCGCAAGGGCGCACTGGCGCAGGCTATACAGACAAAACCCACGGAGGTGGGTTTCAAATCTCTAGAGTCCGCGCAGGTGGACTTTTTTTGTGTAGCCGCGATTTCTAATCGCCAGGTATATTTGCACCCATTCAGATGCTCCCAAATACTCTGATATCGAAAATTATGAATTCAAATAAAATGCATTTAATTAGCACATTTCAATGTTGAATTCTAAATTTTTAATTTTTATTATCGAGCATTGCGTTCACAAACTAAGACCTCTGCTATGATATCTGGCAGATTTATACAGTCAGTGAATCCTTCAGAAGTACCGATTGGTGATATAAATGTATAGTTTGGATCACATACTCCATTGTCATATACTTGAAGAAACCATCTATCTGGAAATCCTTCTACACCTAATTCCACAGTGTACCAACTCTCGCCAATCAGACGAGAGTTAAAGATTGTGAACCACTCTCTGTTCTCTTCTGAAATATTCCAATCTGCCATCAGCAGTTCTAAAGCTATTTGTCCGGCATCCGTTGAAGTCAAAAGCATTTTTACTCCTTATTTGCAACTTCAGGATTTGCAGCTTCAGGATTTGCAGCTTCAGTATTGGGAACTTCCGGGTATAAACCGAGTTCTTTAGCTAGCTCACGCGCCACAAAAAATAAAAATTGGGCACCATCTTGATTGCCTTCATGGGCAAACATAGTTGCTACTTGTAACATTGTTTGTACTAAACCAGAATCAATCAATTCTGGCTTAGATTCTAAAATTTCTGGTTCTTGACCATTAGGGCATTTAAGTAACTCATCAATCAGATTAAAATACAGTTGTTCGCGTTGTTCTGTCATGATAATTTTGTTGATTTGAGTGAGTAAATTGTGAATGAGTTACTGTTCGATACTTTGCTGCCACAGTCTTTCCAACATTTCAACTTGTTCTTTTAAAACAGCAGCACGATGAACAAGATATCTGTCGTAAAAGAGAATCCCTAATCCAACACAAATAGGGGTTAACAAGAAGAACCATTGCAGGATAGTAGCAAATTTATATTGTTCAGCAACAGTCAGCATTTGATGAACCACATTACGATCAGAGGATTGGATGCTAGCCTGAGGGGAATGTGTACCCTCTGTCTGGGGAGCTAAGGCGGGAGCATCTCTACTAGTCTTGTTGACTTCCCAGGCTAAATTCTGAGATTTTACTAACTCTAGATGTCGTTCCCAAACTATGCCAAATACTACTAATTCTGGAGAAAGCACTGCTAAGGCAACTAAGCAAACTGTAAGAAGATTTAAAAGTTTGGCTTTCATCTTAGCTCTCCCTTCCTAGGTAGTATGCACCCAGTAAGAAAATATCTTTTGCTGTTTCTCTAAAGTAGCTATATATTTCTACCTCTCAAACAGTTTTGATATTAAAATATCTGTAGACGGTAATTTTCAAAATTGTTAGTTGTCAGCTATTTTCCTAATTCCTGCTGACCACCGACTACATAAAAGTTACCAACCTTTTCACAAAACGTAGGATTGTTCAGTCAGAAATAACGCACTTAGATTCGGGAATCTGGTTTCATCCTACTCTCAAAAGGGAGATTAAGAAGTCCCCCCTAGTTCACTAAGCTTTCGCTCAGGAATGTTGGGGGGTAGAGGGGAATCTCTGCGTAAATCCTATACGATTTATATCAGCCGCTCTCCACAAAACAGTTTACCCCAGCCCCGTTAAGATTATTAAATTTATTAGAATAGTACTCAAAGCCTGTAATTCCCATCTGACAAGTCTTACAAAAATTTATTGGGGTATGGGTGCTAGTGTTTTTGGGAAGGGGTTCTAGTATTTTCGAGGTGGGGTTCTAGTATTTCTGCACTCAACCTGAAAGCAATATAGGCAATGGTTAGGGGCTGTTTTTGATCCAATTTTGGGCGGACAAAACCTGCACTCAAAAGAAAATATCAATGTCTCTTGATCAAGATATACTAATAAATTAGGAAAAACAATTAAATCTTTTGGAAGTAAATTATATTTCCATGAAAAATACAAAATATTGGAAAAAATGGTAAAAATTATTCCTATATAGAGAATTCAATTAACCGAATCTATGCCCAAGGAGCAATAGTCAGCAATTACAAATGGTAAAATAGAAGTATGGCAAGTTAGACGTGTGCTGAAGTGATAATCAATGGGAACATCTGATAAAAGTTCTTGCTAAACTTTCAGATTTTGTAGTTTAGTTAGAATACAGAGTATATGCACTCATTGACACTAAACTACAAATTAAATACACATTCATCTTATTGTTACAAGTAAATACTCTCTACTAATATTTAGGATTTTAGGAGTTAAATAATGCGGATTGCTCAAGACGTAACAGAACTTATCGGACGAACTCCTTTAGTTCAACTGAACAAGATTCCTCAAGCTGAGGGAGTAGTAGCAAGGATAGTTGTGAAATTAGAAGGTATGAACCCAGCGGCTTCGGTGAAAGACCGCATTGGGTTAAGTATGGTGCTCTCAGCAGAAGCATCTGGTTCAATTTTCCCTGGAAAGACCATTTTAGTAGAGCCAACTTCCGGTAATACAGGAATTGCTCTAGCGATGGTAGCAGCAGCGCGTGGCTACCGTTTGATTTTAACAATGCCAGAGACAATGAGCCAAGAACGACGGGCTATGCTTAGAGCTTATGGTGCGTCTTTAGAATTGACACCAGGTGCTGAGGGGATGCGGGGAGCAATTCGCAAAGCCGAAGAAATTGTGGCTAATACTCCCAATGCTTTCATGCTGCAACAGTTTCGCAACCCTGCCAATCCCAAAGTTCACCAAGAAACCACCGCAGAAGAAATTTGGGCAGATACAGACGGGGAAGTAGATATTGTTGTAGCTGGGGTAGGTACTGGTGGGACGATAACTGGTATTGCAGAAGTAATCAAACAGCGCAAGCCGACTTTTCAAGCGATCGCAGTTGAACCCAGCAACAGCCCAGTTCTCTCTGGCGGTGAAGCCGGGCCACATAAAATTCAAGGTATTGGTGCCGGATTTATCCCAGATGTTCTCCGTTTGGAATTGGTTGATGAAGTAATTAGAGTCAGCGATGAACAAGCGATCGCTTATGGGCGACGTTTAGCAAAAGAAGAAGGCTTATTATCTGGGATATCCTCTGGTGCAGCTTTGTGCGCCGCAATTCAAGTAGGTAAACGTCCAGAAAATGCCGGACGTTTAATCGTGATGATTCAGCCTTCCTTTGGTGAACGTTACCTCAGCACACCCATGTTTCAAGATTTGTCCTTAGAAACTGCTGGGGTGCGGTAAGGAGACAGGGGGACAACGGAGTAATGAATCTCTCTGTCCCTCTCATTTGGCTCTAGCGTTTCATTCGGTGCTTGTCCTTGTTAGCTTTGCCAATAGCGCAGGTACTTGCGAAAGACTATTAATCTTGTCCCGATCATAGAAGTCAATCTCGGAAGTCTTCTGTTCACGGTCAAGCCACACTCCCAGCATTCCAGCTTTTGTCGCAGCGATCGCATCCAACTTCAAGTTATCCCCAATGTAGATGCAATCTGATGCAGATTCTCTAAGCTGCTTACACGCGTATACAAATATCTCTGCCGATGGTTTCGCCGCTCCTGCTCTTTGGGATGTGACAACGACATCGAATTTTGAAAAAATACCACAGTGTTTGAGTTTGTTAATCTGTTGAGCCTCTTGACCATTTGTTATGACTCCAACCTTGTACTCGTCTAATTCCCCAAGGCATTCTAGGACATCATCAAACAACTGGCACAACCCAACATAACGCTCCCAGTACTCCAACAGCAGAGCATCAGCCGTCCTATCGGAAAATACACATCCATATTCACTAAACGACTCTCGCAACTTCCCCCGTCCTGACTCCTGAAAACTTACCTGACCGTCGTAGAATTTGCGATACCACGAAGCGTTAGCTGATATCCATTTCTCTACAAATACGTTACAGTCTTGGCTTCGTCCAGGCAAAACCTGCACGAACAGTTCCTCAGATGCACCTCTAATCGCAGCGTCATGGCGGATAAGAGTATCGTCTAAGTCGAAGAGAACAGTTTTCATTGCCAAGCTAACTATATATTCAGCCACAAATAGCAAGATAACATCGCTACCAAAAATTTTATCCTGCTATTTGTTGTATAACTCTAAAAATTATAAGCTTAATACTCCTGTTATCGGGTTTAACACCATTTAAGGCATTGCCGTGGTCTTAACCCGTGGTTTATTTACTTAAAGAACACCGTAAAGAAAGGGTGTGTTAATTTTTGCAAGCCGAAACAATCGCATTGTCAATCGAAACAATCGCATTGTCAATAAAAACCCCACCCGCCAAAGCTACGCTTTGTCTCCCCTCCTTGCTTGCGGGAAGGGATTGGGGGTGGGGTGTTAGGGATTTTTGCAAGAAATCTAATGACTACACTTGCCTTGCTTTTGATGCTGTTCACCCTGCTGATTATGGTGATGATGACTATGATCATTACCGTGGGAGCAGTTTTGCAAATCTTGCTTCATCAGATTTTCGCTGATTTCTTGCAAGGACTCATCCACAGGCTTTAAGCCAATCCAAGCATCGATCTTTTCTGCATCGAATCCTACCTCGCGGCGGTCGCCTATTTCTAACAAAGGACGGCGAATTAACAATGGCTCTCTCAACATCAGCCCCAAAGCGGTTTCTGCATCGATTTTTTCAGGAACCACCTCACCAGATTTTACCTTTGGGGAGGAAGGATTAAACCATTCGGCTACGGGGCGATCGCCAAAAAATGAACGCAACCGCTCAACTGTCCAAGATTCTGTTAGCAGGTTGTATGGTATCACCTCATGACCAGCAGCTGTTAGCAAAACCTTTTGCTTAGTACCACCTTTACAGCCTGGTTTGCTATAGAAAATTACCCTTGCCATTCAACTACCTCTTAGTAAAATACTATTTGTTTATAGGGGCGCACAAATATGCGCCCCTACCGCGTGATGCTAAAAGTTTTTAGCACTACACTTAACCGGATCAAACTCAAATCTCTGATTCGGATCAGTTTCGCCGTAAATGTTAAAAGTCACAGTTGGTTCATCACCCATTGCTTCTACACTGTGAATTGCATCGGGAGCGAAACTAATAATATCCCCTGGAAATAGAGTTATCTCTCCCGTCGGTTCAATTTTGTCCTGAAAATCTGGGCTAGGGGTGCGTCGCCAAAAAGTATTTTTTTCCTGGCCTTTTAACACCGCCACTACTCCCCACGTCCCATGATTATGAATGGTTGCTTGGGTTCCCGGTGCAAATGTTACTGTTTGCACCGTCAACGGAAAACCCAATTCATCGTATAGGAGTAAAACAGAGGTTCCCGTTTTGGGCGAAGGCTCTAAATTTTGACTTCGCACCCAGTAGGAATTTACTATCAAGCGCCTTACTAGCATCCGAATTTCTGGGAGACGGCTGGCTTCATCATCCGCACTATTAAGAACATCTTCCACCTCAGTTAAAAACCGATAAAGGCGGTAGTTTTCTCTCAACAAATCCCATGATCTTACAGATTTACAGGCTTGATACTCACCATCCCCTGTTAGCAGCCAATCCCTACCTTTCATAACTTTTAGATTGAGAGCTTATAAGATTGGAGGACAAAGATCGGAGAGACATTAGGAAGACTGCCTACATCAAGTTTAGTAGGTACGTTAATAGGAGGAATGATAGAGTTACTATGAGTACCCGCTCCCAAGAGAGAGTAAGAGGAATACGATGTAGTAGATAACCAATTGTTCATGACTGTTCACCTTAATTGTTGACTAATTAATCATCTTCTTCTGCTGGGCGTGTCAAAATATCCAGGAGAATTCCGGCTCCAAAATCATTCTTCTCGTCTATTTGTTTGACTTTGGTGCTGATTTCTTTTGCTTGCTCAATTTCACCTAAATTCGCTAGTACTAATCCAGAAGCAGCATAAGCATTTAAGTACAATCGGATTTGTGGGTCTTCTTTGCGATTGACTAATATAGGCTTAAGTTGCTCCCAGTCATCAGGAAGTTTCTCTTGCTCTTTAATTTTATCTAATAATTTGACTGTTGTTTGCAAAGCAAGAGAATAATTATTTTTATAATAGAAAAATCTATATGCTGCTACCAAGACATCTGTATTTTCACCAGTTTGGGCTAAAGCTTGTTGAATATACTTTTCCGATTCTGATGTGTTCTCCCAGTTTTGTGCAGCTAAAATTAATAAATTTTTGATGTCGTCTGGAACCTGGAACCATGAGAATTTGTTTGTATCAAGTTGCATATTGGGAGTGGGGAGTGGGGAGTGGGGAGTGGGGAGTTAGAAATTCTTAACTTCTAACTCCTAACTTTTGTTAAAACAAAGTAAGAACGTACACTAAGGTAAACAGAACAATCCAAATAATGTCTACGAAGTGCCAGTAAATTTCTGTCATTTCGATGAAAGTATGATTGGTTGCAGAATATTCGCCGGGACGACGCGATCGCCACAATACACGTAATATCAATAACAGTCCGATAAAAACGTGTAAACCGTGGAACCCGGTCATGATATAAAAGCAGTTGGCGAAGACGTTGGTAGTCAGACCGTATCCTAAAGTTGAGTACTCATAAACCTGACCACCCAAGAAAATTGCACCCATGATTGCAGTAATTGCATACCACAGTTGCATTCCCTTAAGATTATTCTTTTTAATCGCCGTATCACCGAAGTGAATAACGAAACTACTCGACACCAGAATAATGGTGTTAATTGTCGGCACAAGTAGTTCTACTTCACTTCCTTCTGGAGGCCAAACGGCTGTAGTACCTCGGAAAAATAAATAAGTGGCAAAAAATCCTCCAAACATCAGGGATTCAGAGGCGAGGAATGTCAAAAGTCCCCAAACTCTTAAATCTGGATGTTCTTCGTGTCCTACACTGTGATCTTCGCTTGTCGTAGCTATGGTCATATTGTTTACCCTCAAAGGTGAAGCGTCGGGCAATTCAATTCTTCACAGTCCTGATTTGCTTGTGGGATGGGTGTCTGACTTGTCCTAGATTAAGGCAGGATGCCCAAGCCCACAAGAGTTATTTCTTAACTAAGTACGGCATTTCATTAATTCGTAGCGAATTAAATTTGGTAATACCCGACAATGCTAATGCATCGGCTCGTATTGTTAATGCATCGGCTTGCATTGTTAATGTATCGGCTTACATTGTTAATGCATCGGCTTGCATTGTTAATGCATCGGCTTGCATTGTTAATGCGTCGGCTTGCATTGTTAATGCATCGGCTTGCATTGTTAATGCGTTGGCTTGCATTGTTAATGCATCGGCTTGCATTAAAAACGCTACGTTTTTACGCAAAGCTGTACTAAGTACTAGCTTCCGGTGTTGCAGATGGCTGTATTTCAAGCCTGTTATCATGACCGTAGTCATAAGGGCCATGAGTCACAACCGGCAACACTTCCCAGTTTTCAATTGCAGGTGGTGAGCTAGTTGTCCATTCTAAAGTCAAAGCTTGCCAAGGATTATCACCAGCCAAAGGCCCCTTCAGCCAACTGTAAATCATGTTGATGGCAAAAGGAATTACCGATATCCCCAAAACAAATGAACCAAAGGTACAAATTTGATTGAGGTCGATAAATTGGGGGTCATACATTGCAACTCGTCGCGGCATTCCTTTCAAACCCAACTCGTGCATGGGTAAAAAGGTGAGATTAGTGCCGATAAAGGTGAGGGCAAAGTGAACGCGTCCCCAGGTTTCATTCAGCATTCGTCCGGTCATTTTGGGGAACCAGTGATAAATACCGGCGTAAATGCCAAACACGGAACCGCCAAACAGAACGTAGTGGAAATGTCCTACTACATAATATGTGTCGTGGACGTGAACATCAAAGGGGGCTGTTCCCATCGTCACACCGCTTAAACCGCCCATGACAAACATCGACAACAAGCCAATGGCGAAAAGCATCGCACTGGTGAAGCGGATTTTACCACCCCAGAGGGTAGCAACCCAAGCAAAAATCTTTACGCCAGTCGGAACTGCAACGATGAGGGTGGAAATGGTGAAAAACATCCGCATCCAACCGGGTGTGCCACTGGTAAACATGTGGTGTACCCAGACGAACAAACCGACAACGCAGATGGCTACACTAGAATAAGCGATCGCTTTATAACCAAAAATTGGCTTGCGGGAGTGAACTGGAATTACCTCCGACATGATGCCGAAGATCGGCAGAATCATTAAATATACTGCCGGGTGGGAATAAAACCAGAATAAGTGTTGATAAATTACAACGTTACCGCCTGCATCTGGTTTAAAGAAGGAGGTGCCAAAGTTGAGGTCAAACAACAGCAGAACTAAACCGGCTGCTAATACAGGTGTGGAGAAAAGCGCCAGCAGGGAGGTTGCCAAGATTGCCCAGCAAAACAAGGGCACTTGATCCCATTTCATGCTGGGAACCTTCATCATCAAAATGGTGATCACAAAGTTCAGCGAACCCAAAATTGAGGAAGTTCCCACCAAAACGATCGCAAGTATCCACATAGTTTGAGCGATTGGTGCTGTCACCAAGCTCAAAGGTGGGTAAGCTGTCCAACCAGATTGCGAACCGCCAAAAATGAAACTACCTAAAATGAGCGCACCTGCTGGTGGATTTAACCAAAAGGCGATCGCGTTTAGCTTCGGGAAAGCCATATCCCTAGCACCGACCATCAACGGCACTAAATAGTTACCAAATCCCCCAATGGCACTAGGGACAATCCACAGGAAGATCATGATCGTCCCGTGATTGGTCATGAAAGCGTTATACAGATTGGGGTCGAGGAAGTCTGCATCTGGTGTTGCTAATTCGACACGCAGAGCGATCGCCATCAGTCCGCCGATAAGATAGAATACAAACGCCGTCACTAGGTATTGGATACCAATAACCTTGTGGTCAACATTAAATGTAAAATAGTCCTGCCATTTCCACGCCTTCGGATGGGAGGTATGGCCAGCCACCATTTCCGGTTTCTTTTCTTCTGGTGGAGTATTTCGGGGAAATTCTACCTGTGTCATATTTTTTACCCTTATGCAAAGTCCAGGGTCAAACGTCCAAAGTAATCAAATTTGACTCTTGTACAGACGCAATTAATCGCTTGTACAGACGCGATTAATCGCGTCTCTCCTGACCAATGACTACTGACTCTAAAGTTGCTGCACTAATTCCCATATCATGGGTGTGGGGCGCGAGAAACTCTGATGTTGATAAGTCGGCTGGATTAATTGCAACGACTTGATTTAAGTTTTGCTGTTGAGCGATCTGATTTTCTGTCCGCCAGCTATTATATTCTTCTGGTGTGTGGACAATTACCTGTGTCCGCATTGAACCGTGATAACCACCGCACAACTCAGCACAAACTACGGGATATGTACCGGGTTTGGTGGCGACAAATCGTAATTCAGTGGGGATACCGGGAAGTGCATCTTGTTTGAGGCGGAAGTTTGGCACCCAGAATGAGTGAATTACATCCTGTGCTGAAAGGTTGAGTTGCACATCAGCACCGACGGGTATGTGCAATTCCCCAGAGGTAATGCCACTATCGGGGTAATTAAATATCCAGGCGTACTGTATCCCTTTGACATCGACAACTAAATCGGCTGGTTTGTTTAGGGTTTGAGGAGACGCGCCGATGCCAATTGTTGGGGCAATTGATGGAGCAGTTGTTGCTTGGGAGGTATCGCTTAATGTAGCTGCAAGAGCAGTTCCCGGCATATGTGCAGCATGAGCTACTGAATGAGGATGACCCGCAGGATCAAAGCCGCCCATTCGGTTAAAAACATCTACACTGTAGATGCCCAAGAGGAGGACAATCGCTGTTGGAATTGCTGTCCAAAAGACTTCTAAAGGCAAGTTCCCTTCTATTGGCACGCCATCGGTATCGTCACCCGGACGGCGACGAAACTGAATCAAAAAAACTACAATTGTTCCTTCTACCACCAAGAAGAGTGCGATCGCAATGGTAAACATGACGTTAAAAAAACCGTCTACCAAAGGCGCTTGTAACGATGCTTGCACCGGCATGAGAGTGTGGTTTTGACCAATCCAAATGCTGATTGCTGTAACTACTATCCCAGCAACCAGAGTCCATAGTGAAACAGGAACTTGTTGCATACATGCTACCTGTGTAAACCGTCTTTTAAGGTGTGATTTTCTGGTATTAGGTTTTAGGGCAGAGGTTACAGGTTACAGGTAATAGGAATTCATCTATTCCCTGTAACCTGTACCCTATTCCCTTGTTCTTTCCCTATTCCCTACTCCCTACTCCCCATTCTCTTATTAACTTTCTAACGTGCAGCCATAAAAAATGGGGGAAACTTCCAGATTTTTTCCATATCTTTCCCCCATAAAATTACAAATTATATTTCAACTCCTATGACAAAGTTAGCCCTTACTTACAGAAAAGCTAGTTGTTCCAAGAGGCACTGTTAGCCCTAATATTGATTAGGCTATATTAGCAGCAAGTTTAAGTTTGTTAATAGCTAACATTTTGCGATTTACGGATTTGTTTACTGTGAACTTTTTATTAGTTCCGGTAAACATTTAGTATTCCCCTCAAGTTACCTTGCCTAGCGCATTTGCGCTTTATACAAACAGTACCTCCTTGAATGAACAACAATTTTGACTAGCTCCAAAAACCTTAATTGTTTAATGCAACATGGGTGTAACAGTTCTTCGGACAAATCCGTGAGCAAGCTTCACAACCAATACAGTTATCGGGAGAAGTAACTGCCATTACTTTCCGTTCAACTTCTTCTTCGTCTTCGTCTTCTACAAATTCCCCTTCTTCATTAAGCGCCTTCAAACCTAGCACATTGTACCCGCATACTTTAACGCATCTGCCACAGCCGATACATTTGTCCTTGTCGATTTCCTGAGCAAATTTTGGTGTCCAAGTCTTACCGCCAAACGTCAAACCTGTTACTTGTGCCATGAATAAATCCTCGGCAATTTTGCCTGCCAATCTGTTTGTCCTTTAATCATCATATTATCCTAATCTTTTGTTTGTTTGTATTCAAAGCTTACTTTTATCTCATCAAAATTCGATGACTTTGAACACAATGGTAAATTGTTTTTATTTCAATTTATAGATGAAAATTATTGCCAATAATTATTATGAATGTTTAAATTTTCCTCGTTCCTATGCTCCGCATGGGAACGCATTCATCGAGTCTCTGACTCAATATCTGACTGGAGGCAGCAGCCCCGTCAGCAGCCATTCCCATGCTCTGCATAGGAATGAGAGAAAAAGAAATTGAGGGTTTGAAACCTACCTGAATCGGTAAAGCCTCGTGTAGATGCGGTTTTTTATTTCCAGCAAATGCAACTATATCTATAAGAGTGATGATATTCTTTAGCAAATATTTTTAGCTTTAGGCAAATAAATCTAGATAAACAGTATACATATATACAAATATATATGTTTATTAGTTACAGTTTGATATATGCAATATGTATTTTATCAAGCAACAATTTTAATTTTACCTGTAATTCAACTATTTAGAGAAATGGTGACAAAAGAAATATTCTGATTTCAGATAAAGAAACTAAATTAATTTATGAAGGAACTGTAAACTTTATGGCAGAATATGATCATGCATTAAATATTAAAATTATTAATAAAGCAGAGGTAGTCAAATTGCAATCGGCTTGAATTTTTCCTAAAAGCACTTTGGACAAGGTTTTATTGTCAAAGTTAAAATGTTCATTAAGTACCTAGTTAAATAAATGTTAAAAGATTTTTTTAAGCTCAAGACGAACAAATTAATCATTTTTTTCATGAAATGTATAGTTAATAAAGAAGTTTTATTAGGCTTAGTTTCAAAGGCTTAAATAGCTTCCAATTGGAGGCATAAAAATATGGATGTGGGGAGTGAGTGTGGTGAGAAAAGATTATTCTCGCCAGAAAGATAATGTGGTAGCGAGTCATGAATAAACAGGACTCATCCAGGGGAGACCTGAGCCAGACATCTCAACGATTAGAGTGGGAAAAGAGCCATATGCCTTATACAATTCCTAACAACAGTTGCGTTGGATGTGACAACTGCCGCCCCCAATGTCCTACGGGTGCAATCAAAATAGAGAATAATGAATACTGGGTTGATCCTGGTCTTTGTAATAATTGTGAGGGCTATTATTCAGAACCGCAATGTGTAATAGCTTGTCCAACTAATTCTCCCATTCCCTCGCAGGCGAAAAAGGGGAGATGCAAAGTTGAGCCGAGAGATGCTAGCAGCTTAGACTTGTTTTCTAATGGAAAGAATAACCCATTTGCTTCAGCGATCGCTATTTGGGAAGCTTGTAATGTACTAGCACAACGCACATCTCTACACTGGGAAACCGATGAAGAAGGCTACTTATGTTATAGCCGACAAGTCAATCAAGGGCGAGGTGCGATCGCCTTTCACATCCAAGATCCATTCAAAGTGAGCGACAAGGCCACAGATTTAGCAGCAATTGAGGGGCTTGACATCAGAGCCGCTTGCATACATCTGATTTTTGCAGCTTATGCGACAGCTTTAGATCAACCTTGGGAGCAAGAATTTGCGATCGATGAGCGACAAATTGAGAAATATTTGGGGATGGAAAAACGCAAAGATTTGAGCAAAGCTGCCAAGCTAGCTTTAATGAAAAATATCGTTCAGCAAGCTTGCTCTCTAATTATCTCCATTGACTGGCCTCAACAAGGTCGAATTAACGGATTTTCTCTTACAGGAAGCCGCTTATGGCACTTAGTAGACATTCAGCACCACTTTCAAGAAGACAATCTCGGATGCAAATATCTTATTGGGCTAACTTTTAAAGTAAAAGCAGGCATTTGGGCACAATATTTCTTAAACAAACAAGCATGTAAAGAGCGAACCGCATTCTATCAATATGGCAGTCTCCCCAAAACGCTGTTAACTACAGTCATGAGTATTTGGCAGCAACATGAAGGCGCAGTCCGGCTAATGCTGTGGTTGCTGTTTAAAACCAAAATGGGCAAAGAACAACGCATTACCATTCCTACCTTGCTGCGTATTGCTTACGGCGAAGAAAAAGTCGCCCTTGCATCCAGACAACGAGAAGAACGCAAACGTCTGCTGCGAACTTTTGAAAGCGATTTGGAAATTCTCAATCACTATGGAATGAAGGCAATTTTCGATCCAGTTACTTACCCACCAGAAATTCAACCTTTGTGGGCGAAGTTAATTGATATTCCCGAAGATCCAGATGAAGCATTAGAATTTTGGACTAATGACGGTGGTGCTGAAACTCGCCTCACAGACACAGGCCCCCGTGGTAAGTGGAATCTGCTAATGAATGCGCGGATTTTGGCTTTTGAACTCCCACCAGAATGGGAACAGCAAATCTCAGAATCAGAAAAGAAGCAACGGCGAACTGCTAAAGCCAAAAGGAAGCCCAAAACTACAAGCGATTTGCTGGGTGAACAGATTTTGCAAGCGCGAAAAAATTTGAATCTCTCCCAAAGAGAGTTGGCAAAGCTCACAGGTAAAAGCCAAAGCTGGATTCGAGATATTGAAAATGGTCGTTTAAAAGCCAAATTAGAAGACCAAGTACTGTTAAGGAAAGTCTTAAATATAGCTTCATCTTGATTCGGAATTTGGAATTTAAACGCAGAGGAAAGCGCAGAGATTTTATGACGAATTTGTGTAGCGTTATACTAAATACAGCATTTCATTAATTCGTAGCGAAGTAAATTTAGCAATACTCTGCGTTCCTACCCTACGGGAAGGCGAAGCGCCTATGCGCTTCCCTTTGCCTGACGGCAGTCGCTACAACGGGGAGCCACTGCGGTGGACGGGTTCCCCGGCTAAAGCAAGTGGCGTGGGAAAATACGCAACGCGCTGCCTCTCCTCTGCGTTTAAAAACTCTCCACTTTTATGTACTATAAGTCATTACCTTACTAGAGGTAATCCAGAAACTACCTACAGCATATTTAGTAACTACCAACTCTCGTGTAGCATTGCATGAACTCTTCAGTTGTTGAGTCTTGGTTTCATCTTTCACGAGTTTAGCCTGGTAAGTGTAGAGAGAACCAGAAGGTTGTTCAAAACTTAGTTCAGCTAGGATAGTATTATTATCTAAACTTTGCTCCAAAATTTTGCCTGCAACTTTGTAGTTAAACCAATCCCATCCATTGCTGAAGATTAGTTCTCTTTCCAAAACCTGAAGCGCAGCAGGCAGAATTCCCCAGCCTCGATAGACTTTATTTAAGCATTGAATATCGCCAGTCCGGGACAGAATCGATCTAAATGAATCTTGATCGAGACGGCCATAGTATCTTCCTTCTGGCAAATCTATAACTGTTGGTGCAAACCGATGTCCACCAAAGTGCGATGATTTCCAAATTCGCACATTATCCAAGCACAAATCAGCATTACTCGCTGTAATATTGAAGTAAAAAGGAGCGCCATATCTAGCACAGCATTTATCATGGCTACCGTGGGTACACACTAAAATATCTCTAGTTGTACTAGTTCCTACCTCAGAATTAGAATTAATACCCCATAACCATTTTTGGACAACTGCTGCTACTTGCTCAATATTTAGTAGCTGAAACTCTTGCTTATCGTATCCATTACTTAGCCCCTCTTTTTTTTGATAAATCAAAAGCGTAGTCTGGTTTACTTTGTGTGATACATCATTAGCAATTAAGAGGAATCTAATCGGTAATTTAGCACGCTTGACTTCATCTACCAAAATCCTCAAATTCTGGGGCACCCATTTGGAATTAAAGGCTTCTGATGTCCAAGGTAAAGGACACTCAACTAAAATATAAGTTTGATAATTGGTGGCGCTACCAATAACATCTTCTCCTATTTGGCGTGAATCGTCAGAACAAAAAAAAGTATTCATCTCACTGTACTCATTAGCGTATTTTATGGACAAAAGGTATTACAAAATACAATTGTGTTCTTAGCTACAATATCCTTGGCTAAAGGAGATAAAAAAGAACAATATTCATTTCCCAATTAAAATTAGGTAGCCATTTTATAACATCATTATTGATCAAGGTCTTTCCGGTTAATAAACCCTCCACAATAGAGATAAACAGTGTCAAGATAGATTTTTCCGTATGAGCGATGTTAATTTTGTATCTAGTTTTATTATTATTTGGTATTTTATAAATTTTAACTTGCTGAAACTCGGCTTTTCTGAACTTAATTTCTTTAATATTGCTAGCAGCGATATACTTATTTAAGGTTTTGTTAGAATTATCTACATAGCTAGTTACACTTCTTGTATTTACACATAAAGATGTAATTTTGTGCTGTTCTTGGAAGCAAGATATTCCTAAAGATAGATGCGGAAATACTTGATCAACAGATAATGCTTTTATAAGCGAATACTGTTTTAAAACTTTTTCCCTACTATCTGCTTTGAACGTATTTATCCATGTAGACATATTGCAAATAATTCTCAATTACTCTAGAAAAAATAAAAACAATTAAATTAGGGGTAAATGCTTTAGTACCCCAGACTTCATGCGCGATAAGTTAATGTTCAAAACTAGTGACTAATTATTCGCAGCGTCACTAACATCAACATTAACAAACCTGTTATTTACCCTTTTACCTAGTCTAACTTCCTGAAGCTTATGTCAGGGTTTCATTATAGGCATCTGCCTTGACTGTAACTGAACTCAATAATAAATGCAAGTATTTGAGAATCTTTATAATTTCATGATCGTTTGTCGCCTCTATAAGGTTGGTTAAATCAAGGTTAAGGGGCATTCTCTAGTGGAGATAGCTCACTTGAACAAGCATTGATTCTTTCAATACAATAGATAAAGTTTTGCAATTGTGACCAGTAGGGGCGCACAGCTGGGCGCTAATCCAAATATCTGTAGCTATGGCGATCGCATATTTCTATTTTCATGCAGAATTGAATTATTTTTTACCACGGCATCATCAGCAGGTGAGAATCAGTCATTTTTTTGAGGAGAAAGCCTCAATTAAGGACATGATTGAGTCGTTGGGTGTCCCTCATCCAGAAGTTGATTTTATAAATGTTAATGGTGAATATGTAAATTTTTATTACATAGTTTCGGATGGAGATACTATCAATGTTTATCCAATTTCTGCTAGGGGTAGTATTATACCAAGCATTTCTGTTAGGCCAGAACCGCTTAGTATTATCCGCTTTGTTTTAGATATTCATTTGGGGAAGCTGGCGACATCTCTACGACTTTTAGGTTTTGATACTTTATACCGCAATGACTACGAGGATGAGAAATTAGCCCAAATATCCTCCAGCCAAGCGCGGATTCTCTTGACTCGTGATAAAGGTTTATTGATGCGTAGTTTGGTAACGCATGGGTATTACGTAAGAAATACTAACCCTCAACAACAAATCATAGAAGTACTGCAACGCTTCGACTTGTTTAAATTAATCTCACCATTTAAACGGTGTTTGCGTTGCAATGGATTATTAGAACCTGTAGATAAGCAATCCATCGTTGACAAGATACCAGAAAATGTGCGATCGCAGATTGATGAATTCCGCCGTTGCCAAGACTGCGATCGCATTTATTGGAAAGGTTCGCATTATGAACGATTGCAACAGTTTATTGATGGAGTACTTAACTCACAAAAAGGTGAGTAACTTAGTTATGCCAATTATTTAACCAGCAGAAATATTCCCACTAATTATTTGACTACCCCCGATTCTGGGATCTTCATCTTGGCGATCCAAATCATCAGGAGTGGGGTTTTGCTTACTCTCTCCAGTAACTTCTTCTGGTTCAATGGGATCTGCCTCTTGAGCTTTATCGATATCAAGAGACTGAGGAGGCTCTTTGGCGTGAGAGAAATCGATGAGTGGATTGGGTTGATCGGGAGTCATGAGTTACTAAATTATACAGTCTTCTTTAGTGTTGAATTTATTTTGCTTGCAAACATCTTTCTTGAGAAAGAAACCACGTATTTTGACACTCCCCCCCATAAATAAACGGGGATTCTGTACTGATAAGCTAAAACACATCTAAGAAAGCATATCAAAATTTTATCAATATCTTGTGGGGTGGGCATCTTGCCCGTCCTGATGCTTGGGCGCTGGGTGTGGGTATTGGCAATGTGGCGAACTTGATGAATCCGCAGCGCTTTGTGTTGGGAGGCGGTGTGACGAAGGCGGGGGAGGATTTCTAGCAGGTGGCGCGGGAGACGGCTTTGCCTTCACCATGTAAATTATCCGGTGTTACTCGTGACAGTAGTTCATCAAGGTCATGTACTTTTTCACTTAAGCAAGGTAAGTTGCTCGTAATGCTTTGCAATGCTAAGGATTCTATAGATTGACCAGTTAACTCAGCAAGATGATGCAATTGCTCAAACAGAGATTCTGGAATTTCTAACGTCAGCTTTTGGTTAGCCATCTTTCGACAGATTTGATTATTGTTTTCTTTAACCTAATATTATTTCTGAATATTTTGACGAAATTCTCTAATCGCTTCCAAGGGAGACGACAACAAAATACAACGATTGAGCAGGGATAAATCTAATTCTGGTAAAACTTCACTGTTAACAACTTTCTCATATTCTTGTTCTCGTAAGCAGTAAACTTCAATTGTGCCATCTTCCCAAAACCAAACTTCCGGGACTCCCATTAATTTGTACTTCTGTAACTTTATGGGACTACCGCTAGTAATCACTACTTCAATGCACAAGTCTGGTATAGGTTTGTCCGTTCCAAAGCAATAAGATAAATCTGCTTGATATTCTACTATCTTGGGAATAATCTGGCTAAAACTCCCACTGGGGAAAAATTCAATGCCTTTGATTTCAAAATAAGTAATCAATAGTCCAGCAATTAAACACTTAATCACCTCATGAGGTTTACCAATAGTCACTATTTCTAAAATTCCCTCACAATAAAACAACCGCACCCCTGGCAGATTTTCAAAGCTGGCTTGAATCGCTTTAAATTTTTCCCAACTTAACCCACGTCGAAAGAAGCGTTGTTCTTCTGGTAAGTTAACAGCATTTTCTAACGTTTGAGTCATAATATTTTTTACTCTCCCAGTTAGTACTCACGAAATTTATCTCATTTCCATCTTAAATCAAAACCAAATTATCTCGGTGAATCACAGTTTCCACACCCGCATAGCCTAAAATTACGGAAATTTCCCGCGAATGACAGCCGCGAATCTTTTGCAATTCATCGCTGTTGTAATTCACAAGTCCTCTAGCAATTTCGTTGCCGTTGGTGTCACACAATTGCACTGCGTCCTGTGTGCGAAACTCTCCTTCTACTAGCTTAATTCCAGCTGCTAATAACGATTTTCCTGCTAGAGAAATTGCCGCGATCGCACCTTCATCTAAATACAATTTACCCGCAGGTACAAGTCCGTAAGCTATCCAACGTTTACGCGCCGAAGTTGGTTCAGGTTGCGGTTCAAAATGCGTCCCAATCAGTTCACCTTGGATAATTTTTTCGATATTCCGGGGAAATCGTCCTTGAGTAATTACGGTACGGACTCCAGCAGCGATCGCAATTCTCGCAGCCGAAATTTTTGTCACCATACCACCAGTTCCCCATTGAGAACCTTGGGAACCTGTTTGTATTTGTAATTGAGCTAATTCCTTAATGCTACTCACTAAAGCGATCGGCCGCGCATCTGGTACAGAACGCGGATCGGCTGAGTACAGCCTATCGACATCGGTAAGCAAAAATAGCCAATCTGCTTCTACTAAACTGGCAACCAATGCCGAAAGGGTGTCATTATCACCAAATTTTAGTTCGTCTATTGCTACGGTATCATTTTCATTGACTATGGGGATCACTCCCAGTCTCAGTAGTTCCTGAAAAGTGTTGTAGACGTTGAGATAGCGGCTGCGCTGTACCAAGTCGCTGCGAGTCAGTAATACTTGGGCGATCGCCTGTTGGATCGTACTAAATAAATCATCGTATATACGAATTAACCTGCCTTGTCCAACTGCTGCTACAGCCTGTTTTAGTGCGATCGCCTTCGGACGTTCAGTTAAACCCAACCGCGCACAACCTACCCCCACAGCGCCAGAGGAAACCAAAATCACCCGGTGTCCCTGGTGTCTTAAATGGGAGAGTGTTTCCGCCAAGGTAGCGATCGTAGAAAGTGCTAATTGTCCCGTTTCTGGTTGAGTTAGGCTAGAAGTGCCTATTTTGACAACAATTGTTAGTGGCATCTTTCAATTTTAGATTTTAGATTTTAGATTTTAGATTTCAGATTAGACATCTTGCATAAGTTTTTTAAGCCCTGCTCTAAGAGGTTGTTTGAAAAGTGTTTCACTGTGACTTGAGGCACTTTTAGATCCCCCCTAACCCCCCGATAAATTGGGGGGAACCGGAATCAAAGTCCCCCAATTTATCGGGGGATTTAGAGGGATCTAGAACTTTTAATGCCGACAAGAGGACTTTTCAAACATCCTCTAAGGCAGAGGCTACGCGAACAGACTAAAGCATATGGAAACACCCTTTTAACTTTTAAATCCATACACACAGAAGTCTATTTTAGATTCAATCCAAAATCCAAAATCTAAAATCCAAAATTGTAAAGCGCCAATCCCTCTATAGTGAAGGCTGACGCTTTACGGGTGTATATTTACTTAGTATGGGTTAGGGTCTTTTTTGGCTGACCCCATGTTATTAATACTTATGATCCCCGATTTTGGAATCACACCAAGATTCCTTAATGATTTCTTTAGATTTACTTTCCTGACGATTTATCAACTTTTGTGAATCTTGCTTTTCTTCGGGGTAATAGAGGCTCCCAGAATTTCAGATATCCAGACTTCAAAGTTGCGTACTGGATGAGAGCGGAGGGCTGCGTCGGCATGAACAATCGGTTCGACTAAAATAGTAAACATTCCCAGGCGATTACCTGCTAAAACATCGGTAAATAAGCGATCGCCTACCATTCCCACTTGATGTACTGGTAGATCCATTCCCCTAAGTGCTGCCCTAATTTTGCGCCGGGAAGGCTTGGCTGCACCTAAATAGTAAGGTAGGTTGAGCGATCGCGCAATTCCACCAATTCGCGCTTCACTGAGGTTATTACTGACCAAGCACAATGCAGTACAGGCGCGGATTTGCTCCACCCACTGCCGTAGTTCTGGGGAAGCCACTCCGACTCTAAAGGGTACTAAAGTTTCATCTACATCCAATACCAGCCCCTTAAGCCCGTATTTTTGGATAATATCTGGCGTTAGGTTCAACACTGAACCCTGTAAAATCAAGTCAGGCTGTAAAAGATTGTTCCAGGTCATAGTCACCAGTCAAATTTGAGTAGCTCAGACAAATGAGCATAACCCAATATAGTTTAGTTAGTCGAACTCCATCCTGGGATATCTCCCTGAACACTTTGAGATAAAATCCCTAAAATCTTATCTATTTCTTTGATGTAATAATTACTCAAATCTATAAATATATCGTTTTCTTCTAACTTCAAAAATTTCCAAATATCACCCGTTGTTACCGCACCGTAAATTTTTCTGATTTCATTCCCTTCTTGTTGATTAAACAATTGTGCTGCCAACATTCCGGCTGCACATTGACCTAATCCACCTTTAATATTTTCGTTTTTGGCTTCAATAATAACCACCACAGGCACATTAATTGTTAGTTGCTCTTTAGAACGACTGATGATAAAGTCACAATAGCCATTCAGTCCGTTTTCTGCATCTACATTAAACTCTGTTCCCGAAAATAAACTAATTGGACAATTAGCCCTGCGTCTTACCTCCAACAATATCGGAGTGATAATCATTTCTGAACGAGCTTTTTCAGTATTAATTGCTAAAGCCAGTTCTGTAGTTTCTTCTAAAGAATTTTTGAGTTTCTCACTTGCCTGTAAAGGTTCTATGTTGGCACATAAATCAGTTTTTTCATCAATGCGGATGCTGAATGACTTTTTAAATTTACTTAATGTAAAATCACTATAAGCCATTTTCAGCACCTCATAGCAATTTTTGATTTTAGATTTTAGATAATGGAATTGAAAATCTCTACCAACCACAATGCTTTTTCCAGAATCTTAAACAATACTAATTGTCCCAATTTAGTGTCAATGTTTCATTGCTTCCACATTTAATGGGACATGGTAAAAGGTTTAAGTAGATTGTGATTAAAATGAAAAATTCCCAATTAAAAAATTCAAAATGTTACATTATCATTTTGAATTTTTAATCTTATTCCACTTCATTAAAAAGATGTTCCTCTAACAGAGGTTGCACTTTGCGGAACTCCTCTGGAGAGAGTAATTCAGGTTGACCTGTTTTTGCTATCCGTGCAAAAAATAATAGGGGATCGAGGGGTGTATAAATTGCATACTCCTGATCTTCATCATAGAAGCTAGCTAGTAGCTGTAATTGCTCTGGCTCTAAATCTGCCTCTTCGTCTTCGATTTCTAAGGTGAAGAGTTCTGATTCTTCAACTGGCGGTAAATCACCTGCGACTGTCAAAGCATAGGCTGTGTTCTTCAATATCAGGTTCTGCTCAGATAGTACCGCTTGAGCAGTGGCAAAAATTTGCTCAATGGTGCTGTCATCTTCTACCAGAACCGCTTCTTCTTCCTCGCCCTCACCCTCCCAAGAAAAAATTTCTACAGGTGAGTCTACAGGAAGAAGTAAAACGTATTCTTGCTCATCAACCTCCAGGGAATGCTCTATGTAACATTCGAGCGATCGCCCTTTGTCATCGGTTAAAGTGATGGAACCCGCATGAGCGTTATCATTTTCTTCAGGAAATGGGGAGGGAAACATAGCCGAAATGTAGAATTTTAATAAATACCAGCAACTTTAAAAATCGCTTAACTATTTAATCACATATTATGTTAATTAAATAGCTTTATACGTAGATACAACTGCTGGGTAATCGTTTTCAGAATATCATGTTAAAAGGTATCAATACTCAATAGCCGCCACTGAACTGCGGGAATTGGCACGCTTAACATCCAGCCATTGTTGCAAAATCAAAGCGGCTGCCTTGCGGTCAATCAATCCTTTATGGCGTGACGGGGAGCGGTTCTCAGCTATCAGCAGTTGCTCTGCTTGAAATGAAGTTAATCGCTCATCCATATATTCCACAGGCAGTTTCAGTGCTCTAGCAAGTCTTGTAGTAAATTTCTGAACTTGACGCGCCTGAAATCCTAGTGAGCCATCCATTGAATAAGGTAAGCCCATAACTAGAACTTGCACCTCGCGTTCATTAACTATTTGTCGGATTTGCTCGACATCCCGCTCAAAAGATGTGCGCTCAATTGTGGTGATCCCTGTGGCAATTAAACCCGTGCGATCGCACCCGGCCACACCAATCCGCTTGCGACCGAAATCCAATCCCAACGCTGAAATAAACGGTTTTGGTTGCTCTTGGGATATCACACTAATTCTCCTGCTGTGCATCTGCTGATTCAGGAATCGGCGATGCTTCCATGCTAGGGTTTTTAACCGAAAAGTTAATCGGTTCTGACTTGCTTGGCAACGGTTTATCTGACGATGGCAACTTTGGTGGTTGTATCCATGACATCCCACCTGGTATAGGTTTACGAGTAGGTTGTAGACCTTGCAGCATATCAGTCCACTGGATTCCTTCTAAGGAGACGAATTTAGACTCCCGTAGCTTGTGCCACACAGAGCGAGACATAACTAATGTATGTTCTATGCGTTTTGCCCCAATTCGTTCCAAATACTCTTCTCGCTCTGCCTGATAGTCTGAGGAAGCTAGTTGTAACCCTTGCTGGGGAAAATCTTGGGCAATACGAGCCAGTTGAGATAGTAATTCTGGATACAGCCAGGTGTAAGCAGGATGAACCGTCAGCGTTGCAGCGTGGGGAACTTCACCCTTACGGTCAAGTTGCACCTGAAAATAGCCGATCGCAGCTTTGCGTTGGGGTTCAAATACGTAACCACTCACTACTTCTGTTTTGGTCAGCCATTGCTTCACTGCATCAGTTAAAGCGCCGAACAAACTGGTTTTAAAGTCGCGGGTATTGCGGTCAAAAACCTGACGTACCAGAGGTGGCATCGATGCCGTATCCAGCTGATATAGCAACTGGGCATCAGCATTGCTCACTGGCAAGAGATTGGGCAAGTCTGGCTCTGCTTGTGCCAATTCAACCAATAATTCTGGCCCTATTTCCCAGTATGTCATTTCTGCCAGACGCTGGAATCCATTTTGTCGATATAGTGCCAGCGCCTCTATGTCATTGATGTTAACTTCCAGTAGCCAAGTGCGAGCTTCCAAAATCGATTCAAAGCAATGACGCAAAAGTTGCGAGCCAATTCCTTGTTTATCGACACCACGCTCCAACAGCACTTGATCAATCCGCCAAGTGCTGCGTGTCCGGTTAAACGGTGACACTTGAATCATTCCTAGAAGCATCCGCCCTTGCTCTGCAACGTAGGCACAGAGGCGATACTGGAGCGGGTTAGGAAACCAACTCAAAAATTTGAGTAATCCATACCAGCGACGCAGCCTTTGCATCTGGCTGATGGCAAGACCTGCTCTCTGGGGAGTGAGGGCTGCGAATGACTCTTGAGTTATGCGCTCAATCCCGTCCAGATCCCGGTATTGGACTGGTCGAATAATAACGCTTAGGTTTCGGGGAAGTAATGAAGTCATTTTAATTCGAGCCGCCATTTAGCTTTCACTAACTGATCTTCAAAGGAACTGCTGCATTGACACTCTCAGGTCTAAAGACACTGAGATTCTTGGCTCAACGACGGACTTTAAAACCCAATATCCTTGCGGCAATGCTTAAACTTTTTGACCGTGCCACAGCACCAATCAACGAGCCTAATTTATTGAATTTCTCCAGAGTCTATCTTCTCAAGCGTACTAGGATATGTGAACCTAGAGTTTGAGCGTGCCCCGCCCTACTTTTTTATCAACAATATTTGTTTTTTTGGATTGGGGTACTTCTTTATTACCCTAACGGGTTTCACACTTCGACTGCCCTCAGTGTTAAAACCGAGCAAAGCCGAGGCTTTAACAGTTTTCGTTGGCTCTTTGCCCCTATATTCTTAGCTAAAAGTGTGTCTTAACTGTTTCACAATGCTAAAGGAGTTACACCTTGGCAAGATGATTATATCACGAACGACTCTTCCTAAAGCCCCACGATTGCCTAAAACTCAGTCCCTTTAGGGCTGAGTTTTAGGCTTACCGAGTGTTTTAATAATATTAACTACTTTCTGCCCCTTACTATTGTGCCAAAAGGGTGATTTTAGTAACTTAATACTTAAAAAAGCAGACCTTGTGAGAACACCATTGGCATTGACCCAACAACATCTGCCTTTATTTTATTGGAATTTTGATTAAAGTTTCTATATATTTACAGTCCTTGTCGAGAAACTAGCTTTTCAAAGTGGGCTTGGGTTTGATGGAGTAATTGGTGGCGACTATCTACCAGTGTTTGTTTCAGGGTTGGAACAAGATTGCGAGCTTGCAGAGTCATGTGAAGTTGCAGGTTGGCAACATATTCACTGAAATCTTGATTCACTTCATTTGCGCCCGCATCCGTTAATAAATTTGATTCCATTGCCACTGTGTTCTCCTGTGTTAATCCTGTGCTGTCTCTCTTCATGACCAAAAATTATCACGTTGTTTGGACTAACTTCTTAATTTGCAATGAAGTTTAACGCTTTTTAGGAATAGCGATCGCTGTTAGGTTTTCATCTGCCCATTAAAATCTCAAACCAACACCACCTTGTACTGAGATAGCTGTACCACTGCTATCACGGTAGGCATCAAAAGCGATAATGGCGTTGCCAAAAAGGACAGTATTGCTATTTGGGATCATATAATCAATGCCCGGTTGTAAAGCAAAACTAATTTTGTCGCCCACAGGAGAAGATCCACCACCACCAGCCAACACTAACCCAGCACCCAGGTAAGCATCAGCTTGCCAGTTGAGAGGGAAATCGTAGGAAACCGTTGGCACTACTGCCGTATTATTACCAATTAACACTTGGGCGCGGAGTGAAATCGGTGCTTCCAAAAGCTTGTAGCGCCCCGCTATCACCCCCCCTAATTGGATACCATCGGTAATACCAATAGCCGGGCCTATACCGATATAACTGCCATAGGCTACTTGAGCTTGCGCTGGTTTAGTACTCACCAGACTCAAGGCCAAGCCAGCCCCCAAAACTGAAACCAAATATGGAATATACTTCATAACCGAACTCCTCACACCAATTTGTCATTAGTCATTAGTCATTAGTCATTAGTCATTGGGCATGGGGCATTGAGTTTAGCTAGTCTCCCTCATCCTCCCCTGCCCCCTCCTCCCTCTGCCTCTTCCCCCCTCTCATTCTACGGGCAACGCGGATGAATGCCTCCTTGAGTACAAATGTACGCTAATTGCTTGGCATCTAAATTTTTGGCTTGAGAAAAATCAACCCCTTGGACTACGGCAGATACTGAGCCTAAATCTGGGGTTTCGACAAATTGATCTGCTGGATCTTGTTTGATCGGGGCGAGAATTGCCCCCTTAAAATCTGCTCCGGCGACATTTGCCCCTCGTAAATCTGCCTGACTCAAGTCGGCATTTTGCAAGTTAACGTTTTCCATCTGGGCAGAACGCAAAACAGCGCCAGCTAGACGAGTGGCGCTGAGGTTAGCATTGCTGAGATTAGCACGATCCAAATAGGCTCCTGATAAATCTGCCCCTTGCCAATCAGTGTTAGTTAAGTTGGCAAAGGATAATTGCGTTCCTATAGCACTGACGCGACCTAAACGCGCGGCGTAGAGATTGGCTTCGTTCAAGTTGGCGTCGCCTAAATCTGCTCCAGTCAGGCTAGCTCTTTCCAAGACTGCGTTTCGCAGATCGGCTCCTACTAGTTGAGTGCTGTTGAGTTTAGCGTCAAATAAACGCGCGTTGGATAAGTTGGCTCTGTTGAGAGTAGCGCGGCTCAAATCGGTACGGCTCATCAAGACGCGACTGAGATTAGCATCAGTAAGATTGGCTTGCTGCAACTGAGCTTGGCTTAAATCAGCGATCGCATCGTCGTAGGTATCCCAGCGTCCATCTTCACCCACACCCCGAAAACGGCTACCCTTAAAGCTGGCTTGGTTAAGATTTGCAGATTTTAACTTAACTCCTGATAAATCAACGTTGTCCAGTACCAAGTTGAAGAAGGAACTTCCTGGAGTACCGCTTTGACCTAATTGGGTGCGACTAAGGTCAACGCCCTCGATTTTACCACTGTAAACAGAGAGAATCTTGTTGATCGTCCCCTGGTTTCTTTGTAGCCGCCCTTGCCGTAATTCCCGTTCTTGGGTTGCAGTGCTGCCTACAGACTCCAGTTCGCTAACCAAAAACTGATTTTTATTTTTTAATTCCGGGATGGCTTGGGGCCCGACAGTTGTCAAAGCTTGTTGAATCGTATCCAAGAGGCTGGGATTGGTTTCGCTAACCAATAAATTCGCCAGAAATTTGATCGACTCTGGGTCATTAAGACCACCCATCGCCAGAATTGCACTTTGGCGTTGCTCATTACTCGCTCCAGAGTTGGAATTTAATTGGTTGCGAAGTTCGAGAAACTGTTGGCTGTTGATTTGCTTAGTTGCTCGCTGAGATTGTTGAATTTGGATATAAACTTGAGTGCCGATTAAAGTTGCCAACACAGCAGTCATACTCGTAAGCCCTACCCCAAACAAGGTAAGATTAGGATTTTGCTGTATCCGCCGCCACAGATTAGGCGACTGGTTGGTTTGAGGTACTGCTAATTCTTCTCCCTCCTGCCATTCTTCTGCTTGATCATTAGCGTCAGCAGACTGAACTTGTTTGTTGCTAGCTAAGAGTCCATCTATTGTATAAGTGCTTGCAAGTTGATCATGCAGTGCGCGACGTCCCCGGCGCGACGGTAAGCCGATCCCTTCACCCACAATCATTAACAAAGACAAAAATGTGAATAATCCTAAATTTGGAAAAGCAAAGCTGTAGCGCCACAGCAGATAGGCGATGGAAATGGGTACAGTCCAACGCCCAACGCCTTCTCTAATCACAACTGCCCCCAATCCGGGCGGCGTCCCTTGCTCGTTGACAACCCGCACTTTTAACCAACGTTTAGGAATTGTACTACCAGTCTTAGCTAGTAAATACAATTGCCACCACGAGAGAGTTACAGGCGCTAACAGGGCGATTGTCCACAAAATATTAGTTGGCCATGCGACGTTAGGGATGCCATAGCTCATAGGCAGAGCCAGGGGTCTAGCGATCGCTCTTTGTGTTACTACCAGCACGGGGTTAAGCGGCACTCGGTTGAGATCGCTTCTAGAATTGGCATAGACACCAATGCCGAAGGGAATCAACCCACTAGTAACCACTAGTGTGATTTCAGCTGCCCAAGCAGCAAAACGCCTACCTGCTAGCAACAGCGACTTGGCTCTTTCCGGTTCTTTTGACTGACTAGATTGATTAGTACTTCTCCTGACAATTGGTGTCGTCATCGCATAATTCCCTTTGATATTATTTTTACGCCGCGATCGGCACAATTAAAATAGACTAAGTTAATCGGCAAAAAGAAAAGCATATTGAAATAGAATTTACCAGACATAGGTCAGGAACCGTTTGTATTCTGGCTCCTGACTCTCATAACTTTGGGCATGCAAAGCAAATGCATATCAACTTATTGCTTACGTTGAAAGCTACTAGACACAAAAAATTTGTATCCAACATACACTAATACTGCCAAAAGTGCCAGAGTGATTACAGATGCAACCAGTTTAAACACTGTTTGCAGCATCGCCAAGCCTACTAGCACCGTCACACCCGAAACTACCAGCTTTTTTGCCCCAGATAAGCTCTTGAACCAAATCTGAAATCGCTCCAGTTGCAAGTTCAAGTTGGCAAAAACAGATTGAGGTGTTTGTTTTTGTTCTTGTGGTTGCGAAACCACCCCAGGTGGGGAATTAATCTCTGCCTCTAGCTTATCGAGGCGACGCTGTAAGTTTTCTTCTGGTTGAGAATTCATTAATCTTTTCTACCTCAGCTAAGTCACTTATTCAACAACAAATCAACCAAATTCTATTTTTGATGGTTGTCTTAGTGATTTTAGCTAATGTCTGTATGTGCAAGAACTTTCTGGGCAGATAAAATTTATTATGATGATTTTTAGATTACTAGGGTGTTACGGATTGAAGTGCGGAATATACGGTGAAATATTTTGGTGCAAAAGTGCCACCAAAAATCGATAATTTGCACAATTGATGGTCTTTACACACATCAAATCCTCACAAACAATACCTAACTAAAGGGTATTAGGTTATACGGCAGCTTTTGGAACCAAGATGGATTGCTGTCGTCAATTAAATGACTACTGTATAACAATATTGCTCTAAAAAAATCTGGAGCATTAATTAAAATGAACACGCTTAGGCTACTTGCAATTGTTCCCACAGCTTTGGCGATCAGTTTGGTTTTCACTGAGGCTAATTTGGCACAGACACCAACAATCCAAATTAATCGGAATTTACAACCAGATCCACTGGTTTTGAAGGGAAAGTCTGGGGGAACTGTCAAAAGTAATTGTGGCAATATTACCACTGAACCTAGTCAAGTTATCCAGGTTACAGAGTCACTACCTTATTTGCGATTAACAGTAGAGGGAGAAGGGAAGCCAACGCTGTTAATCGACGGGCCTGGGGGGCGCTTTTGTGTAATGGCAGATAGCTACTCTGGAGACAAGCCAGAACTTTCTGGTTTCTGGCAGGCAGGAAAATACTCGCTGCATGTGGGCGAACTATCCAAACGAGAGTATACCTACACCCTCTCAATCTCGCAAAAAAATAAATAGTCATTTGTCATTTGTCATTTGTCCTTTGCTAATCACCAATGACCAATGACTAATCTTCCAGTGATTGGGCTGGAACTTCGACAGCAGTGACATCAATTGTGCCTTCTGGTGTGAAGCGGTGAAAATGACTATTTTGTACTAACAGTGACTCCCCACAGTTAGGACATTGCAACTGGGTATTATTTAAACCTGTAAATTCATATCGACAGACAGGACACTGATCAGCAACCAAGCTGCGTTGTAGCCACCAACGAAAGCCAAAAAAAGCCAGAATCGGTGCCAACAACAGCAAAGAGAAAATAATTAGCAACGAATTAACCAACCAACCCAAGCCCACTGATGCCAGCAACCAAATAACTGCCAGCAGGATGAGCCAAGGGCGGAGATTTAAAAGATTCAATTGAAATGACTTAAAGCTCATTTTTTAAATGTCGTCCTGCTCTCCTTCTAGGATAGCGATTTTAGTCATTGGCCATTTGTGATTTGTCATTTGTTATTTAGACTTGATTACTGAGGATAGAAGCATTTTTTGCAAGTGCTGTTGGAAGGCATCTATGCCAAACAGAGCGATCGCTTGTTCTCGCAGCCACTCTCCATCACATCGCTGGTCATCCCCTTGAAGCATTTCTATACAAGCCGCTGCTACACTATCAGGGCTGCGGTGTGGTACTCGCCATCCTAGTTTACCATCCTGCAAGGGATCAGCGGAGCCATCGTCGTCACCGGATAATACAGGTACTCCACAAGCCATTGCTTCCAGATAAACAATGCCAAAGCCTTCTTGCGAAGGCATAATATAGGCATCAGCAAGGCGGTAATGTTCTATTAATTCTTCTGTAGGAACGAAACCAGCAAAGACGACCTGATCGCTTACATCTAAATATGCAGCAAGTTTGGCTAATCGCGGTTGGTCATCACCGCGACCAATTACCAAATATTTCACTTCTGGGAAAACTTGAGCGATTTGTGGTAATGCCCGAATTGTTACATCTACACCTTTGTAAATATCCCCCGACCATAACCGCGCTACTGTCATTAACACCTTAGCACCAGTTAAGCCATACTTCTTTGCTAATTCTGGCTGCTTGGAACCAGGAGTAAATTTATCCCCATCAATTGCACAAGGCATTATCTGTACCATTTTCGGGTTTAGACTATTAGCAACACAAGCGCGATCGCGGCTGTAGCGACTAATTGTCCAAATTCCAGCTGCTGATGTCAGGGCGCGACGTTCTTGATTTTTCAGTGGTTCCCAGACTTCTTTACCATAAGTTAGCACGGTGTAAGGAATCCCCAAGGGCTGGCAAAGAGTTTGGATTAATACTGCTAAGTTAATATGACCGCAGAAAACTTGCTGCGGATGGGTTTGCAACAGACACTTAAGTAAAGCGGCTGCCATTTGGAGTCTTCCCCAATAGGGAGACTGATTTTTAAAGTAATGAAATTTTAAGTTCTCGTCTTCAAAGGGATTTAAAGTATCAGGACTATCTCGCAGCAAAAAGACTTCTGCCTTGTAGGCTTGGCTTAATCCCAGATAGGCGCGAAAAATATCTTTTATATATGATTGAATACCACCTTCGTGGGCAAAAATTTCTAAAAACACGAAGACATGGTTAGTTTTTTTGTTAACTTTATCACCTAACTTTAGGTTTTCTATCACTGTAGTGATATGCATGTTATATTCTTTACACTCGTAGCCAGGACGCGATGTCTACGACGGGCTATGCCGGAGCACCGCTTTTTAACCGTTCTAAATCTGTTTTTACCATTTATTTCTAAAAGTTCCTCAAAGCTCACTTGGGGTTTAAGACTCTCAACACTGGTGACAAATCTTAACAAGGGAGCTAGTTTGACACTCCCCGGCGTGAACGCACGGGGATTCTTCTATCTACGAGCCAACTTGCTCTGATAGGATTGCTCCAATTAGAGTAGAGGTATATTATTGTAATCCAAATAATATTGAAAAAAGAGTATACTTTTATCAATCAAATAACTATACACTATATATTTGATCAGAGACTCGTTCCGCTCCTGCTTCTGTTTTGAAGTGAGTGGCTCGACTTTGGGCAAAATCGCCCTACCTCTAGGGAGAGGCAAGCTACGGGTATCAGCGCAATCTAGATAATCATCCAGACATCTGCTTATATTTGCAGAAATATTAGCGAGCAGCTTCCAACCCTTGGCTGCTTGATCATTACTTTTGTGCTTCTAGAGAGTATTTGACGATGAGCAGGCAATTTCTACCATCTGCACCACGTTCGTATACAACACGGTCAGCCAACCGCCGGAGGAGAAACCATCCATACCCGCCTACTTGCAGCGTACCTGGCTCTGGTTCTGCGATCGCATCAGGATTAAAAGGTTTTCCATAATCCCAAATTCTAATCTCTAGTCGGTCAATCCAGAGATAAACGTTAATCTCAATGGTTGTTTCCGGGGGTAAAGCATGATGAGCATGACGAACAGCGTTGGTAAAGCCTTCTGCTAATGCTAAATTGAGGCGATCAAGTTGGGTTTTTGACCAGCCAAGTTGAGACAAATGTTGCAGACAAAATTGCTCGAACCATTCTTGCACCTGGTTTAGGAGACTGAGTTCGCTCTTAACCGTCAGATGGTCTTGCTGCACTATGCTAAACATTAACTGTGACTTAAATATAAGTAAACCCAAGTTGCTAGTTATTAAATTTTGCGCTATTCGCAAAATTTCTCTGATATAGAAAAATCTTAATTGAGATATTCTGTTTACCAAAATACAAAACATGAGCGATTTTGGCATTTCGAGGGTTGTAACTAGCAACTTACGTTAAGTAAGTGAAAAATGTTTGTATTTGTTGACTTTTAGTGATTTGAGATTTTGGAATAGCTTTTCCATCCAAAACTTAAAATCCAAGATGCAATCTCAACTATTAAAATTGACGCCTGTTAATTGTTTTCAAAAGCACATCTGCATATGCTGTTGAAACTCACAGGCGTCAAAGCACTTGGTAGTGACTAATTTAGAATAGTCCTAAGGTCAAAGATTTATCCAATGGCAAGGCAGCACCAATACCCAGCCACAGAGTGACAAGGGTACCAAAGAGGAATAATGTGGTTGCAACTGGACGGCGGAAGGGGTTTTGGAATTTATTCACGTTCTCAATAAAGGGAATGAGGATCAACCCCACTGGTACCGAACCCATTGCTAACACTCCTAAAAGTTTGTTAGGAAGCGATCGCAAAATCTGGAAGACTGGATATAAGTACCACTCCGGCAAAATTTCCAATGGTGTGGCGAAAGGATTTGCTGGTTCACCTGTCATTGCCGGATCTAGCACAGCTAGAGCCACAATCGCAGCGAAGGAACCCATGATCACGATTGGAAAGACGTAAAGTAGGTCATTAGGCCAAGCGGGTTCACCATAGTAGTTGTGACCCATGCCTTTAGCGAGTTTGGCTCTTAACTGAGGATCGCTCAGGTCAGGTTTTTTTTGTGTTGACATTTTGAAATGTGCTCTCCTGCTTAAGTTAAATTAAAGCATTTGTGAAAGCTATCAGCTACTAGGCAACCCTAGCAAAAGCGGCAAATAGCGTTTGTCTATCTACACGTCAGCCGCCTGGAAGGTGTCTACAGCTTTAGGCTTCAGATACAAGTGTTGGTTTTTTGAACTTATGTACAATTAATTTTTTCTGTTTCATAAGTTTAAAACAAACAACTTCATCTGAAAACTGACAAATGTTGCCGAGGGCTAATAGCTTGTTTACAAAGGACCGGAAATGCCTTGCTTGCGGATCATCAAGAAGTGAAACAGCATGAAGACTGCAATCAACCAAGGCAGCACAAAGGTGTGTGCGCTGTAGTAACGAGTTAGTGTTGCTTGACCAACACTCGATCCGCCGCGTAGCAGGTCGGAAATCAGAACGCCAACCACAGGAATTGCTTCTGGTACACCGCTAACGATTTTCACAGCCCAGTAACCAACTTGATCCCAAGGTAGGGAATAGCCGGTGACTCCAAAGGAAACTGTAATCACAGCTAGGATGACACCACTTATCCAGGTCAGTTCGCGGGGCTTTTTGAAACCACCAGTCAGATAAACTCGGAAGGTGTGCAAAATCATCATCAATACCATCATGCTGGCAGACCAGCGATGGATGGAGCGAATTAGCCAACCGAAGTTGACTTCATTCATGATGTACTCCACTGAGGAGAAAGCTTCAGCTACTGTTGGCCTGTAGTAGAACGTCATCGCAAATCCAGTGGCAAACTGGATGAGAAAACAAACCAGGGTAATTCCACCCAGGCAGTAAAAGATATTGACGTGAGGAGGGACGTACTTACTAGTGACGTCTTCGGCGAGTGCCTGAATCTCAAGGCGTTCCTCAAACCAGTCGGAAACGTTGGCCATACAATCTCAAGTTCCTAAAAGTCGGTTGCGGTTGATAAATCTCGAAGTTCTGAATCGGCAAAAGCCTTCGCTCAGACTTCTCTCCCAATTAGCAATTTTGGGATTTTTGTAAAGGGGAGTTTTTTTGGTTGTCAGTTTTCAGCGTGCTAAGAGACTTCAGAAACTTTACACTCTGTAAAGATGGAATATATTGCGATCTCTCTACGCCCCTACACGGTAAATGGTGGACACAAAGTAGATTTTATCCTTTGGTGAGTGGATACGATGCATCAGTTGACTGAACAACTTGATGAGAAAAATGCACCACTTCTATAAAAAAAGTAACATAATCGAGAGATAGATTTCATCAACAACAGGGCAAGTGGGCATTATCTAGGCAATTTGGGTTGAGGTGGAATTGATAATGAGGTTCATGAACAAACAAGTCTTTCGGGTTGGATTTTCATTGTTAATGGTGTTTTCGTTGGCGTTGGGTACGCTCGTCCAGCCGGCGGTGGCTTTGACGACGGAACAAAAGCTGGTTTCGGAAGTTTGGCGAATTGTTAATCGCACTTATCTAGATGAGACGTTTAATCATCAAAACTGGGCGGCTGTCAGGCAAAAGGTTCTGGAGAAGCCGCTCACCGACTCAAATGCCAGTTATACGGCAATTGGGACGATGCTCAAGAGCCTTGATGATCCTTTTACCCGCTTTTTAGATCCAGAACAGTACCGCAGCTTGCAGGTCAATACTTCTGGGGAACTGACTGGGGTAGGATTGCAAATTGCTCTGAATCCTGAGACTGGGAAGTTGGAAGTAGTGGCTCCGATCGCAGGTTCACCAGCAGATAAAGCCGGGATTAGACCACGCGATCGCATTCTCAAAATTGAAGGCGTTTCTACAGAAAATCTCACCCTTGATGAAGCTGCAACTAGGATGCGCGGGCCGAGTGGCAGCCTTGTTACCCTGGTGATCGAACGGGACAAAGAGACAGAAAGGGAAATTAGACTCACACGCGATCGCATTGCTCTTAACCCTGTAGTCTCAGAATTGCGTGTTTCCACTGAGGGTACACCCATTGGCTACCTTCGCCTGACTCAATTTAATGCCAACGCCTCAACAGAATTGGCACACGCTATTTCTAGTCTAGAAAAAAAAGGCGCTGCTGCCTACATTCTGGATTTGCGAAATAATCCTGGGGGGCTATTGCAATCAGGAATTGAAATCGCCCGTCTGTGGTTAGACTCTGGCACTATCGTCTACACTGTTAACCGACAAGGCATTCAGGGTAGTTTTGAAGCCGTTGGGCCAGCCCTGACCAATGATCCTCTGGTTATTTTGGTGAATCAAGGAACTGCCAGTGCCAGCGAGATTCTCGCCGGCGCACTCCAAGATAACGGTCGTGCCCAGTTGGTAGGCGAAACCACCTTTGGAAAGGGCTTAATTCAATCATTATTTGAATTATCAGATGGTTCCGGCTTGGCAGTCACAATTGCTAAGTATGAAACTCCTCAACACCGGGATATTAATAAACTAGGTATTAAGCCGGATAAAGTGATTTCCCAAGATCCAATTAACCGCGAACAGATTGGTACCCAAGCGGATCTGCAATATCAAGCAGCAGTGGAACTTTTGCTTAAAAACTCCGTGATGGCGGGAAAGGCGTATTAAATAATTCGTAATTCGCAATGACGCTCTCTACGAACGCGAATAGCGTGTCGCAGACAGACGCTAAAAGCGTAGCTTGCTTCTCTGTAAGAGTACGATGACTCGCTAACGCAACGCTGACGTAATTTGTAATTAAAGACATTTACATAAGGGGATTTAAATCCCGATGGTTCCTGAGCTTGTCGTTCGCGTAGCGTCCCGCAGGGAAGGACTGAAACTGATCAAAGGCGGAGTGGCTCCGACTCCGCGCTACGTGTAATGGTTGGGGTCTTAAACCCTTTTATTTACGATAAGTTAGGAGTTAGGAATTTGCCTTGTTCCCAGTCTCTGACTGGGAATGACCGGATAATTCATGCAACAGTTTTTTGTGCTGAACTTGCTTTTTGTCAGTAACTATGAGATATTTTATCTGAGATTTAAAATACTGTATTCCTATCGAATTACTGAAAATTCCTGCTAGGTAGCAGGGTGTATAAACTTTTTGACATGAATTTAAGTTTTTTTAGAAAGCATCCACTGTTGTTTGTCATCATAATTTTCTTTGGGCTTTTTTTCAGTAGTACAGTAGTTGCTGCCAACTTAAAATTATATTTCGCTGCTCAGAACTCTAGGTCAGTACAATCAGTAAATCCTCAAGCTATTGCGATCGCAGATCAACAAGTACCTGTAGATAAATTACTAAAATTGATCCAGCAGCGATTGCTAATTGCACATGATGTAGCCCGGTGGAAATGGAATCACAAACGTCCTATTGAGGATCTAAAGCGGGAACAAGAGTTACTATTAAAGGTTAGGCAACAAGCAACAACCCATAGTCTAGAACCCGATACAGTTGCAGCATTTTTTCAAGGACAAATAGAAGCAGGAAAACTCATCCAAACAGTTGATTTTCAAAACTGGCAAAAGCAAGGCATTAAATCTTTTCCTAACGTGCCAGACTTAAACCAGACATTGCGACCATCGTTAGATAAATTAAACACAGAATTTGTCTTTGCTTTAAAAGAACTGACTCCTGTTCTAGGTTGTCCGCAGATACGGCAATTAATTCAGTCACGTTCTCAGGTAATTATTCAGGGAGATGGTATTGATCAGCGAGTGCAGACCCTAGCAATTTCACCCCTGCTGCAATTTCAAAGCGCTTCTTGCAAAGTGGGTAACTTCCGTTGATCGGGTTAGCGACACCTAATGCCAATTATGTATGAAGATGTGCCAAATTATCCATCCGATTGGACTGCCTGGGCTAACTGCTGCACAAAGGCTTGATGTTCGATAGAATTCACTCCTGTCTGTAATACGCTTAACACCTGTTGCATATCACCCGACAGCAAGGCAGATTGATCTAACCACAATCCTGGAAAGACTCGACTTTGAATCACACCTGCGGCATCAGAGTGCAGATTTATATACTCTCCTGCTTCTAAGTGGAACCAATCGATGCGCTGCTCAAACACCTGCCACACGAAGTACTCCTGTATTCCATTCCGCCGATAAGCACGCTTTTTGTCACCCAGATCAACCGTGGCACTACTGGCGGCAATTTCGGCAACCAGTTCTAGCGCTCCCTCTACATAACCATCCTGGCTCAGATGCGTAGACGCGTAGCGGCTTGTTGTCAGACATCGCCCACCCGCCTGAGCATCAATCAATAACACCGCCGAAGTAATTGCTCGGACTTGCCAAGTATTTTCTTGCAGAAGTAGCAATACAACTTTTTTTGCCCCAGAGTTTTCCAGGATAATCTGAGTGAGACTGGCAATGAGTTGGTCTAATTGCAATACGGTTCAGTTAAGCATTTCTTTCTTCTCTCCGTATTCTCTGCGCCTGGAGTGGTTCGATTAAAAATTAATTTTCACAACTCAGATAGGATTGCTATATCTGAAGTTACTTACCAAAAAGAGCCAAAAATTATACCGGAATTTCAATTAAAAATTCTGTTCCCTCACCGATAATACAGTTGAAACTCAATTTTCCACCATGAGTTGATTCGACGATTTGACGAGCGATCGCCAATCCTAATCCTGTGCCTTTACCGACAGCTTTTGTAGTAAATAAATGGTCAAATATTTTGGATTGGACTTGTTCACTCATCCCCTTACCATTATCAGCAATGCCAATTCTAAATAGATTATTTTCTGCTGAGGTTGTAATTGTAATGCAGTTAGGATTGGCTTTAATTTCCTCATAAGTGCGTCCAGAATTAGATTCATCTAAGGCATCAATAGCATTGGCGATAAGATTCATAAATACCTGATTTAATTGACCAGGGAAACATTCTACTTGAGGTAAATTACCGTAGTTTGTGACAACTTCAATAGCGGGACGTAGTTCGTTCGCCTTCAGACGATGTTTCAAAATTAAAATTGTGCTATCAATGCCTTCGTGAATGTTAAATGGTACTTTGTAATCTCGATCAGCACGGGAGAAAGTGCGGAGACTGGTACTGATATTTTTTAGGCGATCGCACGCCATCGACATGGAATCAATCATCTTGGGCAAGTCTTCTAAACTATAATCCAAGTCGATTTCTTCAGCATGATCTTTGATTTGATCACTTTTGTTGGGTAAACTTTCTTGATATAGTCCGAGGTGTTCAACAATATCAGCGATAGTAGGTTTAGCAAGTTTTAGACTGGCAGCAATAAAACCCAAAGGATTATTCATTTCGTGAGCCACACCAGCAACTAAGTTGCCCAGTGCAGACATTTTTTCACTTTGCACTATTTGTAATTGGGCGTTTTGCAAATCAGTTAGCGCTTGTTCTAAATCTTGTGATTTTTCCTGTTCTTGGGCATAAAGTCCGGCATTTTCCAATGAGATTGCCGCTTGAACGCAGAGGAGATTGAGCAGTTCGACCCGCTCATGGGTAAACGCTCCAGTCGCTAGGTTATTCTCCAAATACAGCACACCAAGCAGTTTACCCTGATGTAAAATTGGACTACACAAGATACTTTTGGGCTGCTGTTGCTGAATATAAGGGTCATTAATTAATTGTGGATGCACAATAGCATCAACAATCACTGCTGGTTGTAAACTGCGTTTAACAGTATTAATTAAGCGAACTGGTACATAGGTTGACCCTTCAATAGGCTGTGGATTAGTCAGCATTGGAGAAAAATCAACTTTTGTATTTCCATTGTTCTGTAGCCCCAGCTTTGCTAATGCCCGAATCTGTAAATTACCTGACTCCATAAGCATTAACACACACTTATCGGCTCCTGCATTTTCGATGATGATATGCAGCAACGATGAAAGCAGTTTTTCGAGTTCGATTTCGCCTGAGATCGTTTGGGAAGCTTTGAGAATGGCAGCTAAATCTAGAGTCACAGAGATACTGGTACTGCTGGAAGTGGCAGAACTGCTGGATGTGACACTTCCCAAGGCGAAGATAGTTTCGCTAGTGGAGAAGGGAGAACGGGTTTGGTTGAGGATGGGAGCAAGCAGTTGGGGATAGTGGTTTTCTAGGTGAGCGACTTTGGCTTTAGCACCCCAGCGAGCATAGCAGTAGTAAGCATTTGTGATGTAAATTTGAGCAAATTGCTCTTTACCCCATTCCAGGTAGAATTTAGCTGCGAGTTCGTTGGCTAACGCTTCTTCGTTGATAAACTGATGTTCTTTAGCAAGAGTTATGGCTCGGTCATAACACTCAATGGCTGCGATTTTTTCACCCAAAACTCGATAACGTTCAGCCTCCACTAAATACCATTTATGCAAGTGATTCATCGGGGCATTTTGCGCCCACTGGTGCAGAATAGTTTGATGGGTGAAGGTAGCAGCAAGCATTTCGGCTTGTTCTGGTTCTGGCTGTGTTGGGAAGAGTGCTAGGTGTGTGAGTGCGGCATAAAAATGGAAACTGGGAATAAAAATTAATCCCGATACTGCCATCAAATAGGAGTTGACTTGGGTGATGTGGTCGCGGGCAGCCTGATAATTCCCAAAGGAGTAGGCAAGCAGCAGTTTATAGATGTAGACAATGGCGATCGCCATGAGATCATTATCCTGCTGGTGCTTCGGCAGCATCACCGTTTCATCGTAGGCAGTGCCAATTAAGCAATCGGGTTGGCTGACTGTTTCTCGCAAATGCTGCACCATTTGCCGCCTTATCTGCGAATGAATATGCGCCGAATCTTGTTTAACCTGAGCCAAGGCAGCACTGTAAGCGGCGAATTCGGGTTCTAAAGTGTCCAGTTCTATACCTGCGAAAACCGCAATATTCATGTAGGATATTGCGCTGTAGCCAGCGTTGAGAAAATCGCCTGTTTCGATGCCAGTCGTGTAGCTATCTTTCAGCGTCAATATCGTTGCTCTCAGCGCTTCGTGGCGATGTTGGATGAAAGACCCAAACAGGTTTAGAGTGATGGACTTTATTAAGAGAACATTCAACCGTTCCAGCAACGAGATCGCTAATCTACCAAACCCATAGCCTGTTTCGACTTCGCCCAAAAAGGCACATAGCATCATGCCATGAATCCCATAGCCGACAATCGAAGCGGGTGCATTCCCAAACTGGAGTGACAACCGCACCATTGTCGCACTCAACAAGGGCAGTAACCCTGGCATTCCCTGGATCACTGCTGGAAACAAAACTCCTAACAGTTGCATTGCAGCTTCGGCTGTGCGATCGCTCATCACGGGCAGGTCAATCAGCTCGGCAATCTCTCTGCCCTGGAGAAGGCTGGCCACGTCTTGTAGCCCTTTGCCGATTTCGGCTTCATCTGGTGCGTTCGGGAGATCCACCCCTAATTGACTTAGTGCCTCTTTTCCCACCGCGATCGCCTCTAACATTTGGCTTTGAGCCGTTAATGCCGCGATTTGAATTTCGTAGATTTTCACTTTGTCAAAAATTGTCTGTGTCTGCTGCAATACCACTGCGGCTAAGAGTTCCATGCCCTCGAAGTCACCATTTAAATAGGCAGCTTCCGCAGCCGTCACATATAGATTCAGAGTCAATTCATACTGATTTTGCCAGCAGTTTGTCTGTAATAGCTTAATCCCCGTTTGCAAATAATCCCTTGCGGCGACGTAAGCTGTAGAATTTCTCGCCTTGACTCCAGCTTTCAAATTCAGTTGAGCTAATGCTTGGCGATCGCTTGGTTGACTAATTAACTCAATTCCTAAATTCAAATGCCCGACAAGATCAAACAGTTTTTCCTCAAGCTCGATCTCGGATAAATTTTGTTGGAGTAAATGTCCAATTTGGAGATGAGTTGCTGTTTTTTGCTCATCGGGAATCAGGGAATAAGCCGCTTGCTGTACTCTGTCATGTAAAAATCTATATGAAGCTGTCCTTTGTCCTTTGTCCTTTGTCATTTGTTTGTTATTTTCCAATGACAAATGACCAATACTTCGGCAAAGCTCAGTACAAGTGACCAATGACGAATTTTGATAAAACTTATAAACATCACTAATCGGTAAAATTAGCCCTTCTTGTAAAGCTTTCCATAAATCAGCAGCCGTTTCTACCTCTGAATGTTCTGAAACAATTGCCAAAGTTGCTAAATCAAACTGATTGCCAATACAAGCAGCTAACTCCAAGACGTGTTGAGTTGATTGTGGCAGTCTTCGTAATTGAAATTTCATAAAAGCAACAACGTCATCTGTAACTGCTAGCTGATTCACCTGTACAATGTCACATTGCCAACAGGCTAATTCAGAATCAAATTGAATCAGCTTATCTTGATGCAATGCTTTGAGAAACTGTGTAGCGAAAAACGGATTACCTTTAGTTTTCTGAGATACCAAGCGAGAAAGAGTCCATGCCAAACTTTCTGTACATTTAAGTGTGTCAGCAACTAATTGATTCACTGTGATTTGACTCAGTGGTGCTAAGGTAATTGTATTAATCGTGAAGAGTGTTTTTTGAATCTCACTCAAAGTCAACATTAATGGATGTACTGGATTGACCTCGTTATCACGGTACGCACCAATTAATAAAAGATGACCTGTATCAGCCATTAAGAGCTGCATTAACTTCAGTGATGCCGAATCTGCCCATTGCAAATCATCTAAAAATATCACTAAGGGATGTTCAGCACTGGTAAAGACTTGGGTAAATTTTTGAAACAATAAATTAAATCTATTTTGTGCTGCCGTTCCTGATAATTCTATGGTGGGTGGTTGTTGACCAATAATTCTTGATAATTCGGGGATGACTTCAATAATTACTTGTCCATTTTCTCCAACAGCATCTAATATTTGGTTTCTCCATTGCTGAATTTGAGCATCACTTTCGGTTAACAATTGACCCATTAAATCTCGGAAGGCTTGCACAAATGCACTGAAGGGAATATTGCGTTGAAATTGGTCGTATTTACCTTTGATAAAATAACCGCGTTGTCTAATAATTGGTTTATGAACTTCGTTAACAACTGCTGTTTTACCAATTCCAGAAAATCCAGCTACCAGCATCATTTCTGTTGCACCAAGGCTGACTCGCTCAAATGCTTGTAGTAGAGTTTCTACTTCGGTTTCTCGTCCATAAAGTTTGTCGGGGATAATGAAGCGATCGCACACATCCCGTTCTGCAATTGGGAAACTCTTAATTTCACCAAAAACTTGAAGTTGAGATAAACAATTTTCTAAATCAAATTTCAGCCCCAATGCACTCTGATAGCGGTCTTCAGCATTTTTCGCCATCAATTTCATTACAATATCACAAAGAACTTGAGGAATAAGAAAATCGACCTCACCCCAGCCCTCTCCTTGGTAAGGAGAGGGTGCTTTATGCGGGTGAGGTTGATTCATATTTGGTGGTTGTTTTGCAATATGAGAATGTACCAACTCCATTGGATCGTTTGATGCAAAAGGTAACTCTCCCGTGAGTAATTCGTAGAAAGTCACACCCAGAGAATAAAAATCAGTCCGGTAGTCAATCCCCCGATTCATTCTGCCTGTTTGTTCTGGGGAAATATAAGCGAGTGTACCTTCTAAGACATTTGGATTAATTAGTGTCTGCGTTTCCCGTGGTAATAAAGATGCAATACTAAAGTCAATTAATTTAACTTGTTTGGTTTCGGGATTAATGAGAATATTAGCGGGTTTGATATCTTTATGAATAATCCGATCGCGATACAATATATCTAAGGTATTGCACAGTGCGATCGCTATCTGTAAAAACTCCGTGAGATTTCGTAGACTTTCCCCTGTTACCCATTCTTTCAGAGAAATCCCCCCAAAGTCTTCCATCACCAACGCATACCCATTTTGATACGCTTGGAGGCTGTAGGTTTGGATGATTAGGGGTGAGTTGAGATTTTTGGCAATGGTGTACTGATTGCGAAACTGCACCAATTCGCTGAAACTGGGATAAGGATTTTTCAGCAGTTTAATCACTACTCTTAAGGAGTCTGTTTCTCGATACCCCCGATAAACTAGGGTTCTCGAACCATTGTAGAGTTCTTCACTGATGCGATATCCGGGAATAGTGACCATATTGCGCTTATCCTTAAGGCTTTCAGATTTAGTATTCCCAGATATCTGAAGTTGTTTACCAATAAGAGGTAAAGATTATACCGGAATTTCAATGATAAATTCTGTACCATTACCCAGAAGAGAGTTAAAACTCAATTTGCCACTATGGGTTGATTCGACGATTTGACGAGCGATCGCCAATCCTAATCCTGTGCCTTTACCGACAGCTTTTGTAGTAAATAAATGGTCAAATATTTTGGATTGGACTTGTTCACTCATCCCCTTACCATTATCAGCAATGCCAATTCTAAATAGATTATTTTCTGCTGAGGTTGTAATTGTAATGCAGTTAGGATTGGCTTTAATTTCCTCATAAGTGCGTCCAGAATTAGATTCATCTAAGGCATCAATAGCATTGGCGATAAGATTCATAAATACCTGATTTAATTGACCAGGGAAACATTCTACTTGAGGTAAATTACCGTAGTTTGTGACAACTTCAATAGCGGGACGTAGTTCGTTCGCCTTCAGACGATGTTTCAAAATTAAAATTGTGCTATCAATGCCTTCGTGAATGTTAAATGGTACTTTGTAATCTCGATCAGCACGGGAGAAAGTGCGGAGACTGGTACTGATATTTTTTAGGCGATCGCACGCCATCGACATGGAATCAATCATCTTGGGCAAGTCTTCTAAACTATAATCCAAGTCGATTTCTTCAGCATGATCTTTGATTTGATCACTTTTGTTGGGTAAACTTTCTTGATATAGTCCGAGGTGTTCAACAATATCAGCGATAGTAGGTTTAGCAAGTTTTAGACTGGCAGCAATAAAACCAAGGGGATTATTCATTTCGTGAGCGACACCAGCAACTAAATTGCCTAGTGCAGACATTTTCTCACTTTGCACCATTTGTAATTGGGTGTTTTGCAGATCAGTTAGCGCTTGTTCTAAGTCAAGTGATTTTTGCTGCAAGGCAAGTTCAGCTTTTTTGCGTAAGCGAAGCCCGTTGTAGACATCAGTAACATCTCGCATCACAATTACTGCACCGATTTTATTACCCAAAGGATCGAAGATTGCTTGTCCGCTTGCTAACAAAATTCTCTTAGAACCATGCTTCGGCGCAATTACCATTTCGGCATTTTCGACTATTTCCCCTTCCAAGGCGCGAAACAGAGGGATTTCTGTGATTGACAGAGGTGTTTGACCATCAGGTTGATAGAGTGAGAAGTGTTCTGCCCATTGTTCTGCTGGTAATGATTCTACTGGTAAGCCATGAAACTCACGAGTTGCGTTATTGAATAAGGTCAACTTGCCACTAGCATCACAAACAACAATCCCATCGGTAATATTGTGAATGATCGCATTCAAAAACTCTCGTTCTTTGGCTAGAGATGCTTCAGCTTCTTTGCGTAAGCGAAGCTCGTTGTAGACATCACTAATATCAATCATCACCCCATCCCAGATGATTGCGCCATCGGCTTGTCGCTCTGGCCGAGCAAGAGATTGAATCCATTTCACGGTTCCTGAAGGCAGGATAATCCGACATTCTACCTCAAACGGTGTCAGAGTTTGGGCAGAGTAGGCGATCGCTTGGACAATAGCTGGTTGATCGTCAGGATGATTCATGGCGTAAAGACTATGGGTTCCTGCTATCACCGACTCTGGCTCTAATCCATACAAGTCGAGACAGCCAGAGCTAACGTAGGGTGTTGAAGTTGAACCGTCAGCTGCGATCCGGAATTGGTACACCATACCAGGAATATTATTCGCCAAATTTTGGAAGCGAACTTCACCAGCCTGCAATTTTGCTAGAGATTGTTCCAACTGTTGAGCATAGTTCTGGGAATTTCGATAAAGTCGGGCATTTTCTAAAGAGATTGCGACTTGAGCGCAAAGTAAGTTGAGTAGTTCGACGCGATCGCTGGTAAATGCTCCAGTTGCCAAATTGTTTTCTAGATACAAAATGCCCAGCAACTTACCCTGATGCAAAATCGGGCTGCACAAGATACTCTTGGGTTGCTGTTGCTGAATATACGGGTCATTGATTAATTGAGACTGCACCGTGGCATCAATAATTACTGCTGGTTGTAAGCTGCGTTTGACGGTATTAATTAAGTTAACTGGAACATCAACAGAGTCTTCAACAGGCTGCGGGTTGAGCAACATTGGGTAAAAATCGACTTGAGCAATTCCTTTGTTCTCTAGAGATGTGACACGAAGGGAAAGCTGTGCTAACGCCTGAATGAGCAAACGACCTGACTCCAAAAGCATAAACACGCACTTATCTGCTCCCGCATTTTCAATGACGATATGCAGCAATACCGAAAGCAGTTTTTCGAGTTCGATTTCGCTTGAGATAGTTTGGGAAGCTTTGAGAATGGTAGCTAAATCTAAAGCAACAGAGACGCTGCTACTGCTTGTTGTGGCGGAACTGGTGGAGGTGACACTCGCCAATGTGAAGATAGTTTCGTTAGTTGAGAAGGAAGAACGGGTTTGCTCTAAGATGGGGGCGAGGAGTTGGGGATAGCGTCGTTTCAAGTCGGCGACTTTGGCTTTAGCGCCCCAACGAGCATAGCCGTAGTAGGCTTCGGTCATGTATGACTGGGCAATACGTTTTTTGCCCCAGTCGAGGTAGAATTTAGCTGCTAGTTCATTGGCTAGGGCTTCTTCTTGGATGTAAGCGTTTTCTTTTGCAGATGCGATCGCGCGATCGTAGTAATCCATTGCTTCATACATCTGCCCCAACACCCGATACTGCTCTGCTTCAACCAAATAAAATCTGTGTAAATGGTTTGTGGGTGCATGGTTTGCCCATTGTTTGAGCTTCTTCTGGTTGTCAACAACTTCCTGGGGAAGGCGATCATATTCTCTGCCTTGAGCGTTGGCTATGATCGCCAGATGGGTCAATGAATCGTAAAAGTGAAACACCGGAACCATGAAACAGCCGGATACTCCACTCAAATATTGTTTGGCATAAACTGCCACTTTGATTGCTTGCTCCCACTCATTGAACAAACAACAAAGAATTAATTTATTGATATACAGTGTTCCCATTGCGTAAAGATCGTTTGCTTTCTGATGCAAGGGCAACATCATTTGTTCGTCATAGATTACACCTTGAATTTTCCAGGGACATTCACTCTGGTCGAGTAAATTCAAGACGGATTGGTAAAAGACTCTCAGATAGTTGTGAGCAACTTCCTGTTTGAGTTGAGCCAACGCCTGACTGTAAATCTTCATTTCTGGTTCTAGGATTGACAAATCTTTTCCCAGAAAAAAGGACAGCGAACAGTAATTGTAGGCACAGTAGGCAGCATATTCTAAAGTACCCATCTCCAGACCGGTGTGGTATCCGTCGAGCAAAGGAGCGAGTGACTCTTGAATATGATGTTTCCAAGGCTTTACGAACGGATAAACCATGTTAATCGTGCTGGCTTTAAATTCTCTACTCTCAAAGCGTGATAATAGTCCCATTGCCAGTTGACCAACGCGATCGCCCAAATCTATTTCTCCAATAACGCACAGAATTACTCCATACCAAGCATAAGTTTGTGCTGATACCGCAGCATTACCATATTCAACTGATAACCTAACTTGCTTGCACACGATTAACGGCAGTAGTTCTGGAACCGCTTGATAGACTGCTGCTGTGACGGTTGCTAAAATTCGCATCACTGCCAGAGCTTGAAGGTCTCTCATCTCAGGCAGTTCCAGCAAATCTGCCCAATCTTTTCCTTTTAATATATCTTGAGTCTGTTGCAAACTTTGAGTATTATCTGCTTCAGTGGGCTGCTCTGGAAACAACACTCCAAATAATTTCAAAGCAGAAAGAGCGGTTTTAATCGCTTCGGGCTGCTGACTCTGCGCCACGTCAGCCAAAATTCTCACTTCATAAACCTTAACTTTGTCTAGTAATTGACGAGCATTTTGCAGTACCCGCTCAACTATCTGCTCCATTTGCCTAAAGTCACCGCTCAGACACGCTACTTCTGCGGCTAAATCATGCAGAGCCAAGGTGATGTCATAACATTGCTGCCAACAATTTGCTGTGAGAAGTTGTATGCCTTTAGTTGCGTATTCAATTGCTGCGACGTAAGCGATTGCAGATTTTGCTCTTTGTGCAGCAGCTAGGTTTAACTTTGCTAATCCTTCACGTTCAGTTTCTGAGCCAATTAAATCGGCTCCTTTATTTAACTGATTGACAATCTCAAAGATTTTTTCATCTTTTCCCCTCTGGCTGATTGCACTGAAAAGCAATTGCCCAATTTTCAGGTGAGTTGCCTGTTTTTGCTCCTCTGGAATCAGGGAATATGCCGCTTGCTGGACGCGATCGTGCAAAAATTTGTAAGCACAGGTGTCAACTTTCTGTGTTGATGTTTGGAGTGTGGCGGTTGATGTTTCAGTTTGATAAAACTTGTAAACCTCATTGATCGGAATGATAAATCCTTCTTGCAATGCTTTCCACAAGTCCGAAGCGGTTTCTGTCTGCGATTTTTCAGAAACGATCGCTAACGTCGCCAAATCAAACTGATTGCCAATACAAGCTGCCAGTTTCAAAACATCTTGAGTGATGTCGGGCAATTTCTGAAGCTGTTGGGCCATAAATTCCACCACATCATCGGTGAGGGCGAGCGATCGCACTTGCGCGACATCACACTGCCAAAAACCCGCCTCCCAATCAAAGGTAATCAGCTCATCTTCATGCAGTGCTTTCAAAAATTGAGTCGTGAAAAAGGGATTGCCTTTAGCTTTTTGATAAACCAACTCTGTCAACGGCCATGCCAGGCCCGTTGCACAACTGAGGGAGTCGGCAATTAAATGATTCACATCTGCTTGACTCAAGTTCGCTAGAGTTATAGTATTGACGCGGGAGGATGCCTTTTGAATTTCATCTAGCGTTAAGATCAGTGGATGAGCCGCAAACACTTCGTTATCGCGGTATGCGCCAATAATGAACAGATAACCGCAATCGCTCTGGGCCATCAACACCTTCAGCAAATTCAGCGATGCCGAATCTGCCCATTGCAAATCATCGAGAAACATCACTAACGGATGCTCTCTTGTGGTGAAGACTTGAATGAAATTTTGGAACAGTAAATTAAAGCGATTTTGTGCCGCACTGCCCGATAGTTCGGCTAACGCAGGCTGTTTGCCGATGATCTGTTCCAGTTCAGGAATCACCCCAATTAGGACTTGCGCGTTTTCTCCAAGTGCCGCTAAAATTTTGCTCTGCCATTGTGACAGTTGGGTATCACTTTCACTCAGCAACTGTCCCATCAAGTCACGAAAGGCTTGCACAAAAGCAGACAGAGGAATGTTGCGGTTGAACTGGTCATATTTCCCTTTGATGAAGTAGCCGTTCCACCGGACAATCGGCTTATGCACTTCATTGACGACTGCGGTTTTACCAATGCCAGAGAAACCTGCCACCAGCATCAGTTCACAGCCACCATTGGCAACATCACCAAATGCCTCCAATAACGCCTGCACTTCCGATTCGCGTCCGTAGAGTTTTTCTCTGATGAGAAAGCGATCGCTGATATCGCGCTGTCCCAATTCAAACCAGGTATGTTTGCCTGTTTCTCGCGACTGTTCTAGGCAAGTAACGAGGTCATGTTTAAGCCCCAGTACACTCTGATAGCGGTCTTCGGCATTCTTCGCCATCAGTTTGCGGATAATTTCACCCAGCATCAAGGGCAAATCCGGGTTGAAATCGCAGAGGAAGGGGGGAAGTTTCGCAATGTGGCAATGCACCAACTCCATCGGGTCATTGGACTCAAAGGGCAGTTGTCCGCTCAGTAGTTCAAAGAAAGTCACACCTAATGAATAGAAGTCGCTGCGGTAGTCAATGCCCCGGTTCATCCGTCCGGTTTGCTCTGGCGACAGATACGCTAGTGTTCCCTCCAGTCCGTTGGGACTTTGGATTTCCTGGGTTTCTCGTGGTAGAAGCGAGGCAATACTGAAGTCAATCAGCTTGATTTGTTTGGTGTCAGGGTGAATTAAGATGTTGGCTGGTTTAATGTCTTTGTGAATGACGCGCTGTTGATGTAACTGGTGTAGCGTGTCGAGCAGTTGCAGGGCAATCGCCAGGAATTGCTCTAAAGTCAATGGTCGTCCTTGGGTAAATTCTCGCAAACAAATGCCACCAAAGTCTTCCATGACTAGGGCGTAGCCGTTGCGATCGGCTTCTAAACTGTAGGGCTTGATGATGCCGGGAATATCTAGGTTTTTAGCGATCGCATATTGGTTGCGAAACTGTACTAGTTCGCTAAAAGTTGGGTATTCTCGTTTTAAGAGCTTGATCACAACTGCTAGGCGTTGGCGAAGCCCACCGTTCGCGTAGCGTCTCGTAGAGAAGGTATCACATTCTCGAACTGCCCGATACACTTGGGTACGAGAACCTGAATAAAGTTGCTCGATGATTTGGTAGCCAGCGATCGTTACAGTCCCATCAACTTTTGCGCTCATAAATTTTTCCGAGAATTCCTGTGTACTAAGCTTAGAATTCCCAGGAAAATATCTTGTTTAACAAACGTTACAAAATTTGCATTGCGAACGGCATAGCTTCTCTTCTCTACGAGAGGCTGCGCCAACGAGACGCTCCGCGAACGCTTAACGCGTAGCGTCTCCTTGGCGTAGCCTCTTTAAGAGTTGAGTTGCGATCGCAAAGGTTTTGAGTATTTTATATTTCGTTACATAGTTAGGTTTGTTTATGCCTACCTACTTAGGGATTTCCAACAAATAAATTATCCAATCTTGTGGGGTATTTTTTTATTTGTCAGTCCCTTAGTACAGCATTTCATTAATTCGTAGCGAATTAAATTTGGCAAAACCTTGCAATGTTAATGCGTCCATTTACAATGCCAATGCATCGGGATGCATTGTTAATGCGTCCCCTTACAATGCCAATGCATCGGGATGCATTGTTAATGCGTCCCCTTACAATGCCAATGCATCGGGATGTATTGTTAATGCGTTCCCCTGCATTAAAAACGCTACGCGTATTGGGGGTTAGGGGGTTAAGTTTTTCGTAGGCTTTTCCAGATGAGGTGAAAAGTCAGGTAAATCCAAGGAGGCGAGGTGTTGATAAGCTTGATCTATGAATCGCTTACCTCTGAGAAAGCCTGTATTAGCTCCAGGACAAATGTAGCAGAGAGTTTCTGGTGTAAAACGTTCTAACAATAATCGAAGACTGTTAATTTGCCTTGGCCAGTGAAAGGTTTTCGCAGTCCGTAATGGTACTGGTTGACCCTGCTGATTAGGGACTAAATGGCGACCAGAAAACAATATACCTCCAAGCTCACTATAATAGAGGCAAGATGAGCCGGGAGAATGTCCTGGTGTCCAAATCACTTGTGTTGATGCATCGAGAGTAAATTCCTGCCTAAACGTAGTTACGGTTAAGCCTGGTAATAAATAAGCTTCTTGCTCTTGAACCAGTACCTCGCAGCCAAAGGTTTGCTGAAATTCAGCAGTCTTGCCAATAGCGCCTCGATGGGTGATAAATAACCAACGCACGCCTCCATGCGCTCCTAAAAAATCTTGATTTGTTTGGTCTAAGGTAGGGCAATCTATGAGGATATTGCCTTCATTTCTTACAATAAGATAAGAGGTTCCCCCTAATGTGTCCCGATTGGGTGGAAAAGCAAAAATGCTTTCTTGGGCGAAGTCCGATTGCAGAGAACCCCCGCTAAGAACTTCGTCAGGGAATACAGCCCGTGGTGGCTTAGTTGTATGACTTGGCACTTGTGGTAAAGGGCACATGATCAAAGAGCCGAAACTGAGGAGTTGTGGATAATTTGGTTAAGTAGAGCGGTGTGAATAATTCAAGGTTTGTAGTGAGGGCTTCAGCCATCATTTGAGGACTAAAGTCCTCACTACGAACTAATCTCAAGATTTTTTACATTACTTAATCTAGTTTGATTTATTCTCACCGACTTGGTTACAGTGTGGAAATTCTGAAGAATTGAAACTTGAGCGTTAACCAGCGCTGTTAACCATTGTGAATCAGGAGGCAAAAGGAAGGCAGAAGGAGACAGGAGTAACCCATGTTTAAAGGCGTGGGACTTAGACTGTGAATGCTTTGTATCTCGCGGCACTTTCCGGTCGATACAATTCTTCTTTCTTTTTAAACTGGGTTTTATACTCAGAACTAAAGTTTTCATTCATACTTCTTTCCTCCTGCCTCCTGCCTTCTCTTATAAAATTGGGGTTTGTAGGTCTGCCTTGTAGTTAATGCTATGGTGCTGAAGCTACTGGTGGGGCGTTTTGTCCAAATTACTGAAGATAACATGGCATTTTGGTTTCTGTTTATCCTCCTACTGGGGCTAGCTACTTATCTAATGGTGCAGCGTAGCGTCGCTCAAATCACCCGGACGCCAGTATGGTTGTTGTGGCTGGTTTTAATGACACCAGCATTTTTGTTGAGTGGATGGACGCTGATGTACGGGGCTAAACAACCTCCACCACCAGGGCTGATCCTTTGGTCGTTATTTGTCTGCACACTCTTGTACTGGATGTTGTTTCAATGGGGGCGTCAAGTGCCAACAGATACACAGACCGAAGCCCCAGCCAAAGCTGATGCACAGCCGGCTATCGAGCCAATCGCAGAACCAATAGCGCGTCCCATTGAGCTAACGGAAGAAACCCAACTGCGAAATTGTTTTCCTTGGTCTGTATACTACATTCAAAATATTGAATATCGACCACAAGCCGTGATTTGCCGTGGTCAGTTGCGAACTAAAGCCAGCAACGCCTACCAGCAGATTAAGACTAATATTGAAGCACAATTTGGCGATCGCTTTGTGCTGATCTTTCAAGAAGGTTTAAATGACAAACCTTTCTTTGTGCTGGTTCCTAACACTCAAGCTGCTAAAGAGAGAAATACACCACGACGCGACCAGGAACGGTTAACTCGACCAGGATTAGCACTTCTACTACTAGCAGCTACTTTGGTAACTACAACTTTGGTGGGAATCGAAAATGCTGGTGTTTCTCTTCCAGCTATCTGGGAAATTGGCTCTTTGTTCAAAGTTCTATCTAACCCAGATGTCCTATTCAAAGGATTGCCCTATGCTTTAGGACTGATGACTATTTTGGGCATTCACGAACTTGGGCATTATTTGACAGCTAAATTTTACAATATTCGCTCGACGTTGCCTTACTTTATTCCCGTGCCTTTCTTCTTGGGAACTTTTGGTGCATTTATTCAGATGCGTAGTCCTATTCCCAACCGCAAAGCTTTATTTGATGTAAGTATCGCTGGGCCAATTGCAGGTTTTGTCGTTACCTTGCCATTACTAATATGGGGCTTGGCTCATTCTGACGTGGTTTCCCTGAATGAAAAAACCCGGCTTTTGAATCTTGAGGCCCTTAATCCCAAGTATTCAATTTTACTGGCGCTACTCTCGAAGTTAGCCTTGGGAAGTCAGTTAACAGCAAAATCAGCCCTTGACTTACATCCAGTGGCTGTAGCTGGTTTTCTGGGATTAATTGTCACGGCGTTAAATTTAATGCCTGTGGGACAACTAGATGGAGGTCACATTGTCCATGCGATGTTTGGACAACGAGTTGCGATCATAATTGGTCAAATTGCTCGCCTACTGTTGTTATTACTTTCTTTAGTTCGGGAAGAATTTTTGGTGTGGGCGATTATCTTATTATTTATGCCGTTGGTTGATGAACCGACGCTGAATGATGTGACTGACTTGGATAATGGACGTGACATTTGGGGATTACTGGCGATCGCTTTATTGATTGTAATTGTTCTGCCACTACCGCAGGCGATCGCTAACTTTTTGCAAATTTAAAAAGTATCAACGCCAACAGAGAAATATATCTAAATTTTTTCCCAGCTATCGAATTAACCACAGCTTGGTATTTTATGATTTTAACTTGCTCGCCAGTCAAATAATCTGGTAACGTGCGTTATGGATGGACATTAACCCTAACGCACTGAAAATTTAGGATGGTGCGTTATCCTACGGCATAACACACCCTTGCATTACTACAAAACTAACTAGATACGGAATTAGCCGCCTCTGAAGCCTTCGCGGCTGGTGGAAAACCACCCATGCGAATCTCAGAAGTGAAGGAAGTGATACTAAATCCACCAAAACTCTTGAGGACATTTACCCGCATTCGCAAATTCGGGCTAGCAAACCACAGGCGCTCCTCACAACTCATCGTTTTATCCTCTGTAATCAGGATCAAAGCACCATCACTGTCAATTTTATAGCGTCCGGCAACCGGAGTTTTATCGGCATCAACTATTTCTCGCAGTAACTTGCCTTGGGCTGGATTATCTGCATCAGATACCAGAACTAACACAGTTGAACCACTGTGTTTTGCTTGATCCTTTTCCGTTGTGCCGTTCCAGCTAATTTTGGCAGCACAAGAGGCGGAACTAAGATTAATCTTGTATTGTTGACACAGTTTGCTCACTTCTGGATGATCTACTGCCAGCCTCTCAATGATGATATCTGATTTGCTATTTTCAGATTGGTTAAAAGCCAAATGTTGACTGGTACGATGAGAAAACCATTTCCCAGCACTTAACTGAAAAAACTCTTCAATATTCATGAATTAAATTACCCTGCATCAAAATGCTAAAATTCCCACTTAATTATTATTAATAAATAGCAGGAAACTTTAATATTAAGCTTGATTGCCTATTTCCTCAAGCTTCTTGAGACCAATCCTGGCTGCCTCAGCAACGTTGAAATGATTGTCTTTTTCCAAATATTTCAAAGCTGAGACACTCTTGGGAGTGGGAAGATTTCCCAAAGCTTCAGCCAAACGCTGCCTTACTAACCAATCATCTGATTGGGCGAAGCGGAGGATCTGATCGACAGACTCAATATCTTGAATTTCTCCCAGTGCAGAGATTGCAGCTTGTTGCAACACTACTTCTTTGCTATCCAATGCCTGAATAAGTATTTCATGGGCACGAGGGTCTTTAATGTTACCTAATGAAACGGCTGCACTAAAGCGTACTAGCCAATCAGTATCTTCATAAAACGCCCGTGAAAGCACTTCAAAGGCTCTGGTATCACCCAAATATCCTAAGGCACCAGCAGCATCAGCGCGTATACCATAATCGGGGTCATTTACGAGAATTCTTACCAAAATTGAATAACATTCTGCTGTCGGCTTGATTCCAAGGGCAAATATTGCCATCGATCGCAGTTGCAAAGATTCGTCGTCTAGTACCTTTTTAATCAAAGGGACTGCATCCTCAGCAGAAACATGACGCAAATTGGCAAGGGCTACCATGCGATCGCGTAAATTCGGACTTTCTAACTGAGTAGAAATTTCTTCTAAGCTTAGAGTTGCCATTTAATTTAAAGCGTTTTCTTTACTTATCTTAATTTACCCGATCCATTCATCAGGCTGTTGCCATAGTGAAGTAGGAGTTTGGCGACTTGACAAAATACCTCGATTATGAATAAAAAATAAACAAATGTTACTTTCGGCGAGATTATGTATTGAATTTAGCAGTCATATTTTACACTATGCTGTGGCACTATAGCCCCAATACGCTTGGGTTAAGGCTAAAAACGCTGTGCTGCCTGCTGACTAAAATCGCAAAAATGCGATAAATTTAATAGTATGCGTAACTTTATCCCATACAATGCCACAAACACGGATTATTTTCTTTCAGGATAATACAGGAGAAGTTCCAGTTTTAAAGTGGCTAAACAAATTACTCAAACAGGATCGTAAGGGATATGCGAACTGCATCGCCAGAATTGAGCAGTTAGCTGAGTATGGTTTTGAATTAAGACGACCCCCGCAGATTTCCTGCGTGATGGTATTTATGAACTAAGAGCCAAGCACGTCAGAGTACAGTATAGAATTCTATATTTTTTTCATGGTCAAAACGTAGTAATTTTAGCTCATGCCATCATTAAAGAGGATAACCAACTTCCAGATCGAGAAATTGATTTAGCATTAACATACAAAAATTTATTCACACTCAATTCAGAAGTTCATACTTATATTGAACCAGAGGAAGAAACAGATGAAGAAAACTAATGATGCGCTGAAAATCATTAAAAGAATGATCAAGTCAGATCCAGAATTAGAAGAGATGGTTAGAGAATCATCAATAAATGCTCAAGTATCTCAAATCATCTACGATGCACGCAAACAAGGAGGACTAACCCAGCAACAACTAGCCGCAAAAGTCGGTACTACCCAGTCAGTCATAGCTCGATTGGAAGATGCTGACTATGAGGGACATTCTTTGTCTATATTGGCTCGGATTGCAGCAGCTTTAAATCAAAAACTAGAAATTAAAATGTCACCTAAAGAAGTTGTTTAAAAAATACAGGGTAAACTTAAAATTCTTACCCCGTATACATATAACGGAGAGGGAGGGATTCGAACCCTCGTTAAGTTGCCCTAAACACACTTTCCAGGCGTGCGCCTTCAACCACTCGGCCACCTCTCCAGGTGCCACAAGTTACGATCATACTATAGAATCCCAGAAAATGCAAAGATAAAGAAAGATATTTAAGATTGAATCTGAAAGTCCCAACCCCAAAACGCAAATCAAGATGTCCCGTACATACACAATTAGAGTTAGCGATCGCGCCACTGGCAAAACATACACCCTAGAAGTTCCAGAAGACCGTTACATCCTGCACACTGGCGAAAAACAAGGGGTGGAACTGCCGTTTTCCTGCCGCAACGGGGCTTGCACCACTTGTGCTGTGAGGGTGTTGTCAGGAGAAATTTACCAACCAGAGGCGATCGGATTGTCGCCAGATTTACGTCGCCAAGGTTATGCCTTGTTGTGTGTGAGTTACCCCCGTTCTGACTTGGAGGTGGAGACACAAGACGAAGATGAAGTCTACGAACTCCAGTTTGGACGCTATTTTGCTAGGGGGAAAGTTAAAGCGGGCTTACCCTTAGATGAGGAATAAACTATTCAAAATCACCAAAGTTGTGATGCCTGTACATTTTGGTGGCTGGGTGCGAAAAATAGCCATTTTGGCCTGCTTATTGCTCTTGGTGAGTTGCCAAGGTAAAAACCAGCTGCCAAACAATCAAGCCCAGGTGAAAGTAGCGCGGGTAGTTAGTGGGCAAAGCTTGGAAGTGTTAGGCATGGCTGAACAACCAAATTTGATTTCCCAAGTCCGGTTAGTTGGTATTGATGCACCAGATTTGCGACAGCGGCCTTGGGGGGAAGCAGCAAAAGAACAGTTAGAGGATCTAATTGGTGGTGCAGAACAATCGGTAACGCTGGAGTTTGATTTAGAAGCAAAAGACAAAATCGGGCGAACTCTAGCTTATGTGTGGAAAAATAAGGTGTTGTTGAATGAAGAATTGGTGAAACAAGGGAATGCAATGTTTATTGGGCGATCGCCTAACCACAAATATGACCAACGTTTAGAACGTGCCCAACAATGGGCTAGACTCATGGGACAAGGAATCTGGAACCCAGAAAAACCCATGCGCCTTACTCCCGCCGAGTATCGCCGCCAAAATCTTTGAGGAGTGGGGAGATGAGGGAGATGAGGGAGATCAACCAATGACAAATGACAAATGACTAATCTACAAATTTTTCTAGATATTGCTACGGAAGCGGCCTTGGCTGCTGGTGCGATTTTGCAAGGTTACTTGGGTAAGTTAGAAGACGCAATTATTGAAAAAGCACGCCCTGGTGATTTAGTCACTGCTGCTGATAAAGCCTCAGAAGAGTTAATTTTAGAAATTTTGCGCCGCCACTTTCCCCAGCACTCTATCCTCGCTGAAGAATCAGGGAAATTTGGTAATCAAGAGAATGAATACCTTTGGGCAATAGATCCTCTAGATGGCACAACCAACTATGCTCATCAATACCCATTTTTTGCCGTTTCCATCGGGCTATTAATTAATGGCATTCCGCAAGTGGGTGTAATTTATGACCCCTTTCACAATGAGCTATTCCGTGCTGCTGCTGGCTTGGGAGCAACGCGCAACCGTAGCCCTATCAATGTTTCGGTAACATCAGAACTGAGTAAGAGCCTACTAGTGACAGGATTTGCCTACGATCGCCGCGAAACCTCTGATAACAACTACGCAGAATTTAGTCACCTCACCCATCTTACCCAAGGAGTCAGACGTAGCGGTTCTGCATCGCTAGATTTGGCATATGTCGCCTGTGGACGTGTCGATGGTTATTGGGAACGGGGGCTTTCTCCTTGGGATATTGCCGCCGGGATAATTTTGGTACAAGAATCCGGGGGCAAAATCACCGCCTATGATGGTACTGCCGTCAAAATTGAATCAGGTAGAATTCTCGCCACAAATGGTTATATTCACGGCTCCCTCAGTAGCGAACTTTTACAAGTTCCGCCACTATCAGCTTGGGTGTGAGAGGAGTGGGGGAGTAAGAATTTTAGATTTTAGATTTTAGATTTTAGATTAAAGAATTGAAATTTAATCCAAAAGACGCTCCTACGTCGCTCTCCGTAGCGCTATCGTCAATCCCTTCTCCCAACGCGAAGCAGCGTCTCCTTGGCGCAGCCTCTCGTAGAGAAGAGTTGGGGAGACGCGCAAGGGACGGCTTGGTGCAGTCGAGGAAAGGGGGAAACCCCTGTTCTGGCGCTGCTTCACCAAAATCCTTGCATTGAATTGCCCTGTTTGCCCAATGGCTAATGACGAATCACTGATCAACCGAAGTAAACTAGAAAGAATCTAACTGCTCCTTTGGTGCAAGAGCTCTATATGGCTTTGAAAATAGATCGTGGACTATTTAAATATGATTTCATAGATAATCACGCAATATTGTGCGTTTCAGTTGATGCAGATGTCAAAGAGGTTCGCAAACGCTATCTCCAAATCGCCCGCCGTCTGCACCCGGACAGTAATCTTACTGAAAGTGCGGCTCAAAAACAGCTAGGGAACGAATTGTTATCAAAGTTGGTTAACCCTGCTTACGAAAAACTTACTAGCGATCGCACTCGCGCAGAATATATGATGATTTTGGCGCAAATTGGCAAGCGCCTGGTACAAGAGTCTACTTCAGTGACTCTAAACAGCAACTTGGCTAGACAGTTAGCTGAGGCGGCTAATCTCGATCATTTCTATAAAAGTGCGATCGCTCAACTAGCCCAAACCCAATATGATTCTTTAGAGCAAGCGCTGCAAGTCATTGGCCAAGTTAGTGAATTGAATTTAGTCTATTTAATGCGTAGTGCGGGCAAATCATCCACCGCGCCGCCGCCACATGCTCAACCCAAAGCCCAATCAGGCACACCTGAGCCAAATACAGCAAAAAATACACCACCAGAGCCAGCGCCACCAAAAGAAGACTTGATTGTAGAACAGTATGTTCGCCGCGCTCAATCTTTGATTGACAAAAACCAATTTGCCCAAGCCAAAGTAGAGTTGCAGGATGCCCTGAAGCTAGAACCTAAAAATAGTCGCTGCCATAGCTTAATTGCAATGGTGTATTTGAAGCAAAATCAGCTAAAAATGGCAAAAATCCACTTTGACAATGCTCTAAAATTAGACCCCAATGACGAAACGGCATTGCAATGGAAACCAAAAATAGATAAGGCTTTAGGACAACAACCTAGTGATCATAAGGTGACTTCATCCCCCAATAATAAAGATAAGCAACCAGATAAATCTGGTAGTGGTGGTTTGTTCGGTGGTTTGTTTGGTGGGAAGAAAAAATAATGGTGTATCAACCAGCATCGGGAGCCAGGGATTTATTGCCCTTGGATGTGGAGAAAAAACGCTGGATTGAAGAGCGGTTACAGCAGGTGTTTCACCGTTGGGGATATCACCGGATTATCACCTCGACTTTAGAGCGCATGGATACCCTGATGGCGGGGGAAGCAATCCAGCGCCAGATGGTGATTCAGCTACAACAAAATGGCGAAGATGATGAATTAGGGCTACGTCCAGAATTAACAGCATCCATTGCTCGCACTGTTGTGACTCGGATGGCAGGTCTGCATTATCCGCAACGATTGTACTATAACGCCAATGTGTTTCGCCGCACTTGGGAAAGCAGGCATAATCGCCAGCAAGAGTTTTATCAAGCTGGGGTGGAGTTGTTAGGCGCTGGGGGATTGCTGGCCAATGCGGAAGTACTGCTGTTAGTTGCAGATTGTTTGGCAGCACTGGGTTTACGGGAATGGCATTTAATTTTAGGTGAGGCGGGAATTACCCGATCGCTCCTGAGTGCCTTTGGTGATAATTTACAGGATAAAGTTCGCAGTGCGATCGCCCATCTCGACCGCATTACTATAGATACTTTACCCCTAAGTGAGAAACTACGCGATCGCGCCCGAATGATGATGGATCTGCGTGGCTCTAGTGCAGACGTGTTACAAAAAGTCAGTATTTTGGATTTAGATGAAGAACAGCGAGAGGCAGTAAATAACCTCAAATCCCTAGTAGAATTACTGGAATCGGAGAAAAAACTTCCGTTAATCCTTGACCTCAGCCTCATCCAGACCATAGATTACTACACTGGTATCGTCTTTGAAGTTGTCAATGATACCGATCAAACCAGAGTTTTAGGGCGGGGCGGTCGCTATGACCAGCTTTTGGGGCTATATCATCCCCAAGGAGAAAACATACCCGGAATTGGTTTTGGACTCAATATCGAAGATTTATACCAAGTTTTATTGTCTACTCAGCAATTACCGCAGGTAATTCCAGCGAGTAACTGGTTGGTAGCACCAGAGACGCCGAGTGCTAATGCCTTTGCCTTTGCCTACGCGCAAAAGCTCAGAGATTCTACTGATTTGGCGCGGGTAGAAATTGATTTGGGGGGAAGGGATGCAGACGCTATTCGCCAATATGCACGCGATCGCGGCATAGCCCAAATTGCTTGGATCAAAGCTGATGGCTCCCCAAAAATAGAATCATTGCGTTAAGTGAGTTGGGCATTGGTGATTGGGGAGCCATTGCGTTAGGTGGCTTCCCGTTGCCACAGCCCTAAGCAGCAAAGTCATACACTGGCGTTTCAACAATGCAGACAGGCTCTTGTTGGTTGTAAATAATCTGCTGCAACCGTTCTACCGTAGACGGTGAGAAAAATTGTTCTCCTGTCTCTGGATTCACCTGTGCAGGGACATTTTCAATTAAGTAAAATTTGCCATTCATCTGTAGTGTGTAGGTTACTGTTTGTTCTATTAGTGTCTCATTGGAGTTACTGCTCATCGTTGCTTCTCCTTCGGGTAAAGTCATTGTTCCATAGGTTGGAGTTAGGCTCGTAAACGGTAATAATTTTGATTAAGGAGCGAGAGGGATAGCTACACTGAACGTGAAGAGGTCGGTTTGCTTGCGTCAAGCCACTAATCAAGCAGCTAGGGGCATATTTATCATCAGGATAGTCTTCGATAACTTGACCACTAGCAATTGCCTCCTTAATTTCTTGTACGTGAATGCCACGCAGAATAGATTGGTCAACAGCGTGTTTGGAGAATTCAAATTGATCATCAGCTATTTTGCGACGAATTTCTGCAAGCATTGTGAGCAACAGAATAATATCGGCTGGTTTAAATTGTGATTAATCTGGTGATCCCAATTCCCTAGTGATGATCTCTTGCGATCGCCTCAACTTGAAATCACACCCTGTTGTTTTGCGTTTTAGGAGTAAGATAAATTACGCTTGTAAATTTGAAAATTCCGGGTTCTGAGCTAGTAATGAATAGAAATTACGGTCTCATCCAGACTCAGCTTGACACCAGTATCTCCAATCTCCAGTGGTCACTGAGCTTTGCCGTTGGCGCAGCCTCTCGCAGAGAAGTGTCCCCACTCCCCTGTTAGGCTAGAAATAGCCGATACAGAAAAGAGGGAATCGAGAATATGCCGCACACAATTGTTACAGAAGTCTGTGAAGGTGTCGCTGACTGCGTAGGTGCTTGTCCAGTAGCTTGCATTCATGAAGGCCCAGGCAAAAATGCCAAGGGCACCGATTGGTACTGGATTGACTTTGCCACTTGCATAGACTGTGGCATATGTCTCCAAGTTTGCCCAGTAGAAGGGGCGATTCTTCCAGAAGAAAGACCGGAGTTGCAAAAAACTCCGTAATAGTCCATAGTCAACAGTCAATAGTGAATAGTTATGTTTGACTTGACTGTTGACCAATGACAAATGACAAATGACCAATGACAAATGACTATTTACTAGATGTTCAAAATGTCCACGCTGGATACATCAAAGATGTAGATATCCTGCAAGGTGTGAATTTCCAGGTTGCACCAGGGGAATTGGTGACAGTGATTGGCCCCAATGGTGCGGGTAAATCTACTTTGGCAAAAGCAATTTTTGGGCTTTTGATCCCCCACACAGGCACAATTACCTTCAAAGGTGAAAATCTTGTGGGGCTAAAGTCCAATCAAATTGTCCAACGAGGAATGTGCTACGTACCGCAAATCGCCAATGTTTTCCCCTCCCTCAGTGTTGAAGAGAACTTGGAGATGGGTGCTTTTGTGCTTAACGTTCCCCTGAAACCAATCAAAGATAAAATATTTACTATGTTCCCCCGACTGAGCGATCGCCGTCGTCAACGTGCCGGTACTCTCTCTGGAGGAGAACGCCAGATGCTAGCGATGGGCAAAGCTTTGATGTTGGAACCTAGTTTGCTGATTTTGGATGAACCATCTGCTGCTTTGTCCCCGATTTTGGTGACACAAGTGTTTGAGCAGATTAAACAAATTAATCAGGCGGGTACTGCGATCGTATTAGTAGAACAAAATGCCCGTAAGGCTTTAGAGATGGCTAATCGCGGCTATGTACTGGAGTCGGGACGCGATGCTATCTCAGGCCCTGGTGAAGAATTGTTGAATGACCCGAAAGTGGGTGAGCTATATCTGGGAGCAGGTAAGAGACATTAACCCTTTTTAATCACTCTTGCCCCATTCAACATAACACCAGTCTAATATGGGAACTTCACCAGGCGATAGCGATGGCTCGGTTGGGCTGCGCCTACGCTATCTATAACTAATACAAAATCTATAATACTACCTGCCACTGCCGCGACCGTCGTTTTCGATGCTCAAAGAATTCTCCCCAATAATCCTTGCTTTTCTAATCACATCTACAGCTAGTCGAAAGGTAAAACAGGACATTCATTCAGGAAAAAACGACCAAAACATAAATTATTCGGATTTGCCAGAACACCCATTCAGAATTCTTAATTCTTAATTACGAACAGGTTAAAGTCCCTAGTTATGAGCATAGGCGTAGGCATCGCCTGTTTTTCTCTTACTCCCCTTTACTGCATTTTTTGTCTACTTTGTCAATGCATAAGTTCTGCCAGTTAGCCCTTTCAAGGTGAACGTTTGTACTATGAAAAAAATGATGTTTTAACCCAACTTTGGTATTTTGGCGATTGCGATCGCTACCCACTACGACCTAACAGTGCGTCTGGTAGAGTTGGCATCGCTTAATTTACAGTCCAAAAATTTGGAGTTTAATGCATAAATTCTTTGTTCAATTCCAGGCGATGCCTGAAATGCCCTAAAAACTTTGATAGTACATATGCTCGCCTTGAAAGGGCTAGTTCTGACAGCAACTTTTCCTCTCTAAGAGACGCTGAACGCGATCGCTTGAATTCAAGTTCAACATCACTTAAAAAATTCCCTTAATTGAAGCAAAAAAGATTTACTATAAAAACATTTTCTCAGGGTATTCACTGATGTATTTTGCGAGTTTGCCTGCTTAATATGTAGCAAATAATATAGAACTAGTTACTTAAGTTAGAAGGTAAAGTTTCTTTCGTTAAATGACTTAAAGAAGTATTTTTACAAAGATTAGTTAGTAGTAAGCGTATTTATAATCATCTCGGCTTAATGCAAATTGTTCTAAATATTTCAATGTCAGTCTTATAAATTATCAAAAAATATTATGAAAGTGCTTTTACCAGAGGGAGTTGAACTTCAAGGTTTTGAGAGAGAATTAAAAACAACTCTAGAGCAAGCACAACTTGCTGGTTATGCCCTTATGGGTTTTGCCTTTAGAGAGGCTCTCAGTTCAAAGCTTCACCAAATTGATGCTTTGGTGGTTATGGAGCCAGGAGTATTTGTATGTTTAGAGGCAAAAGGATATAAAGGTAAGTGGACAGGAAGCGCCAACGAAACATGGTTTTCTGATAATCAAGAAATTAAAGCAGTTGGCGGCAATCCATATATACAAGTTGAACGATACAGCCTAGTTATTAAAGATAAACTTCGGTCTTGTATATTTCAGGATATTGATTTTTGGGTTAATTATTTTGTTGTTGCCCCTGATCAAACAAAATTTGAAATAAAAGATGCAGTTATTAATACCTTTCAACCTGGAAGGTCAGTGCAAATTTGTAATATATCCAGAATAGAACAGGTCTTAGGCAGTATTAGAACTAAGGAAAATGTTGCTGCAAAATTCAACGAAATTGGTATTAAAAAAATTATTAGCGAACTCACAGGAATATCACTAGAAAAAATCGAAATACTTATAAATGGTCAGCCGCCGGGCCCAACTCTAAAACCACGTCCAGTAGAACTAAAACCTGTTAACCCGACTCTAGAAGCACCTCCAGTAGAACTAGAACCTGTTGGCCCGACTCTAAAACTACCTCATAACAAATATATTCATCTTTCTATAATCCTTACTTGCTTTGCAGTCGCAGGAATATTTGCTGTTTGGCATTATTCTAATCAAAGAGGATGCGAAACCGCTACTCAAACAAGAGTAAATGGTATTTGTTATAAAGATATTACTAAAAAACCTCTTGTTGTAGGCATTATCACTTCACCTAAACAGTATTCAGAATTTAAAACATATTTAAAAAACCAACTCCGTTCTCAAGGCATAGATGTAGTAGTTGAAGGGAACTCTGAAATTACATATAAAGATGCTCAAAATAATATTACTAAAAACAAATGGGATATCGTGTTTGCCAACTCACCCATGAATGGAATGCGAGCTAAAGATAATAGCTACAAATGGTTAGCTCGAATGTATCCTAAATATCCACTTACTTATGAATCAGTTTTATTTGTTAGGTCTGATAGTTCAATTAAGTCAATTGAAGATATTAATTCTTCAACAACTATCGCTCTTGGAGATTTCAATTCAGCTTCAAGCTTCTATATGCCTGTCTATAATTTATATGGAAAATCTATGACTGTAACGGCAGGACATAGAAGTAGTAAAATTCGAGAGCTAGTAGCTAACAAAAAAGCAGATATAGGAGCAGTTGTATACAGTACGCTGAAGGACGATCCACAATTCCGAGTAATTCAAATTAGTAGAGAAATTCCAGGCACAGGAGTTTACTTATCTCCAAAATTAACTCCTACTATCCAAAAGCAGATTCAAAACATTTTAGAAAATGCACCTAAAAGAATTAAGAAACAGGCAAACTACGACACAGGAGAAGAGCCAGACTATAAAGAATTTAGAACGATTGCATTAAGAGCAGATCAAGTTTTATCATGCGCTAATTTTAGTAGAAATCCCGTACAATTTTTTTGTAACGCAACATCTCAAGGAATTCTAGGACGGGTGGCTGGTTTCACCAACCAGGGGAATGGAATGATTCGATTACGATTGGAACGAGAAAATCATCAAATCTGCGAAGTCTTTGTTTCTTCACAAACGCTGAACAAAATTACAGATGGTCGTTCACCAGAATTTATTAATAGAAAACAAGTCAATATTACTGGAGTAGAGGCAATAGAAGTAGAAGACGGCACTTGTGAACTAACAATTGAAAACCCTACTCAGCTAGTAGTGTTAACAACCTAGAGTTTAGCCTTTTAAAGTCCCTAGTGATTAGCTCCGGCGTCGCCTGTTTTTCTCTTGCCCCCCTTACGTCATTTTTGGTTTACTTTGTCAAGGCGTAAGTTCTGACGAATTACGAATTAGTAATAGACATAGGAGTGAAATTAAATATGCCTTACCCAGAACCCTTGTAGAGACGTAGCACTGCTACGTCAAAACAATTCTTTTTTGGAGATGTCTGATGATGTTGAGTGCTTTTGGCAATTTGGCATCCAAAATTTTTCTGTTGCAGTTTTAATTGAGATATCAGCAGGGTTACAGGGACATTGAGAAAGTTCTACAAGGGAGCGATTCCCGTCTCAAAAATCCCACCCAATGGCCAGTTGTTGACGCCCAGGCTCTTTGAACCACCTTAACGTGGATGCAGCGCAAGCGTCACCGCTTCACCACAACTGGCTAGAATTGAACCTCGCATGACTAGAAGTCACGCGATTCCTACTTCAACGATTCCTGCCTGGATTACTCCAGGACTTACAGATTCTCCATAGGCGTTTAAAGCATCCGGCGCACCGACGGCTGCTGTCTTGAAAAGTCTCTTTGCTGCTGGGGAGACCCCAGCAGTATTAATACAAGAGCTTTTCGCTGTTAAAAGTTTTAATCCCTCATTCAAGATGTTCAAAGCCGCATTATTGTCTCTGAAATTGTAATTGCTGCAAGTAGGACAAGACCATTCACGCAGTTTTAAATCTTTGACTAATGGGTTGATAAAACCACAATCATTACAAGTTTGAGATGAGGGGTAAAATGTGCCAACTTTTTGCACAATTTTGTCATGCCACAAAGCTTTATATTCCAGCATGGCAACGAACTTAGACCAACTAGCGTCCGAAATACTCAAAGCTAGTAAGGGAATTTTAACCATGTTGGCAACTCGCAAATCTTCTATACAGATAATACTGTTTTCTTTGATTAGACGAGTTGAGAGCTTATGCAGAAAATCGTCTCTGAGATTAGTAATCCTTTCGTAGGTACGAGCCAGCTTGATTTTCGCTTTGACTCGATTACTACTACCCTTGACACTACGAGATAGCTTTTTATGTGCCTTGCGTAACTTACGAGTTTGAGTTCTGTAATATTTCGGATTATCTACAACTTCTCCATTGCTAGTAACGAGATAAGATTTTATGCCTAAGTCTAGCCCAATATTTTGAGTGACCTGGTGGTGTTTCTCTATCTCTGTTTCACATAAAATGCTAGCAATATATTTACCTGATGACGTGCGAGTTACCGTAACATTTATCAGCTTTCCCGTAATTGACTGAGACTTGTGAAACTTCACCCATCCTAGTTTTGGTAGTTTTAAACGATTCTCTATTACCTGAATGTTACCGTTGGTCAGGTTGGTTTTGTAAGACTGCTTGCACCCATGCTTCTTTTTGAATTTAGGAAAGCCTACGTTTTTTCTACTTTTAATTTTCTTGAAGTCAGCAAAAAAGTTTTTGTACGCTGTTTCTAGATTCTTGAGCGAGTTTTGTAGAGCAAATTTATCTACCTCTTTGAGCCATTCAATTTCTTTTTTAAGTAAAGTTAACTGCTGACTACAAGCGTTATAGTTTAACGCTTTTTTCTCAGTGTTATATAACTCTTTTCTTAGTCCTAAGAAGCGGTTGTACACAAATCTCGCACAGCCAATAGTCTTGTTAATTAAGACTTGTTGATTGTGTGTGGGGATTAGTGTAATCTTGAATGCTTTTTGCACGTAGGACAACTTGTTAAATGTGTTAAATACACTGGTATTGTAACACAAAGTCACACTCAATATGGAGCGCCTAACTCATGACTATAAGTCACGAGTGTGCGGCTTGTAGAAATCAAACAGAAAACACATAGTTAGCCAGGTGGATCATACCAAAGCGATCGCCACCATTTATTTAACCTGTAGTTGCCTTAGTTTATTATTTGCGGACAGCAGTAACTCTTGAGCTTTCAGATAGGCTGTTGTGCCATTTTGCACCTTTTCTAATTGATTAATAATACTTTGCAATTGGCTCAACACCCGATTGCGCTCTCCATCATCAGCATTAGCAGGAGTTGAAGCCACCAAGCTTTTTATTTCTCGTTGCGCTAATTCCATTGTCTCCACAGCATCAGCCTCAGCTTGCCGCCTTACCTTAACTTGACCTAAATTCGCCTCATAAATTGCTAATAACTTCTGTGCTTCGGTATAACCCGCCACGTCTTTTGAGGGAATCTCTTTAAGCCGCTCAATTGCCTCTATCCACAAATTTTCTATCTGTTGCCATTCAGTTACAGCGTGCGGCGGATTTTGACCAGCTTTGGCAGCTTGCCAGGAAAATTGCCGCGCTGCGGTAATTAAGGCACTGATGCGATCGTTCCCAGCACTGATGCGATCGTTCTCAGCTGCCAATCCAACGACTTCCTGAAACTCACGCTTATAATTATCCAGTTGATTTTGTACAGTTTTTCCTGCCAGAGTTTGACTAGGAATCTGCTCTAATTGATTAAGGGTGGTTTGCCAAACAGCAGTTGCAGTCTGTTTATCAGTTGCTGTTGCAGCCCGTTCATATTGCTGTTTAGCATTTAAGAAGCTCTGCATATTATCGGCAAGCAACGACTGAGCATTCTTTTCCTGAAAAACTTGAGCTTCTAGCTGCCCAACTTTACTCCGAAATGCATTAAAACCGTAGATGCTAAAGCGCGAATCATACCACCAATATCTGTATTCTGACCAATCGTTGACAAAGGAAGTTGGTAACTGATCTAGATGTTTTTGTGTTTCTTGTAGCTTCTGTTCTCCCAAAGCCAAATCAGCCGGACTAGTAGCTTTTTCAATCAATTGTTCAGCTTGTTCGACTAATACCAACGCCTCTCGATAGTGATTATCCATGCTGATATAGCTGGGTAGCAACAAAAAAGGCGCATGGAGCATCATCGGACGCCGAATCACCGGGTAAGGCTGGTTGGCCACCCAAATTATACCAACGGGAATACCTATAAGTATTGCGATCCAAATAAGTCTACTACCTATACCGCGCTTGGCTTTGCTATGCAATTGCTGAGGAGATGTTTTGATAACCTGCCTTTTTAACTCCATTTCATGCTCTAATTCAGCAAGGTTCTTGGGGGTTGATGGTGTTGTAGATTGCTTTCGCACTACAGGTTGAAGGCTGGGAACAGATGGAGCTATCCCAGAGCTATTTGCAGCATTTTTACGTAAGAAATTCCAGTTTATTTTGTTTAAAAAAATCATCTTTATAGCCAGTACTATGTTAAGTATTCCCAAAAAACACAGCAAATACAAACAATAGATCCTTTTGGCTTTTGACACAAATTATACTCTTTCGTAACTAGAATATTAATGTTTCGGAAAAACTGCGCTGGTTATAGCTAACCTTGGCTTTAAACTTGACAAATAATATCAAATTTAATTGAGGCACATATAGCGTTTCTTAATAAGAATGAGGTACAGCTTAACCTCACCCCGATAAAGCTGTGCTTTATCTCCCCTCACCTTGGTAAGGAGAGGGGTTGGGCGTGAGGTTTTGATATGTACTTCATGCACCTGGGAACCGCTATAATAGTCAATTTATACAATATATAAGTTATAAATTACGATACAATGTGAAGATTAAATGACTCTTAAATCGTGTAATCAGGTACTCTTGCATCTTCCTTTAGTCTGATATCTTCTTGGGAACAGCTTTGTTGTTATCAGGTAGATTGATGAGTCGAATTAATGGATTTGTAGGGCGACGTGATTTCTTAAAATTCGCCAGCATGGTAGGTATTACCGCTACTGGTTTTGGTAATAGCTTTTGGAATTCAGAGCAAACTGCTGTTGCTGATATTCACGCAGTTAACCCTAATCCAATCAGTCCAAATGAAGCCGTCAGACGCTTGCTGGATGGTAATCAAAGATTTATTCATCAAAAACGTCAATATCCCGATCAATCATTAGAACATTTGCGATTAGTTGCTAAAGCTCAGTATCCCTTTGCCGCCATATTGGGCTGTGCAGATTCTAGAGTACCTGCGGAAATCGTCTTCGATCAAGGACTTGGAGATTTATTTGTTGTGCGAGTTGCTGGTAATGTAGTCAGTGACACGGTTATAGGCAGTTTGGAATATTCTACAACAGTATTGGGTTCGCAGTTGATTGTGATTTTGGGTCATAAAAGATGCGGTGCAGTAGCAGAAGCAATCAAAAACGAACCACTTCCTGGCAGAATTGGTTTGATTATTGAGGGCATCAAACCATCTGTAGAAAGGGTAAAGTTCAGAACGGGTGATAATATGCAGGATGCAGTTATAGCTAACATTCAGTATCAGGCTGAAAAATTGCAGGAAAGCTCAACAGTTTTAGCCAAATTGCTCCATCAAGGCAAACTAAAAATTGTTAGCGCTTGTTACGATATTGACACTGGTAAAGTCAACATTATTACTTGAATATCTCACACCTTTTAAGCGTAGGATTATTAGTTTAATGATGTTGCAATAAATTATTATTTATAAAATATTTTTTATTAATAATTTTCAAGATTAATTAAATTTATTTACATATACATTGGTAGGAGCGTACATCTGTACGCCCCTACGGTTGGCCTACGAATATAGCAAACTCACAAAAATTCAGAAAAACCTAAAAGCAAGGCACAGTCCAAGCTTGTAATAAATAAACCCAGCAGGGGCCATATAACAACGCCGCCTGCCAGGAAGGTATAGTATATTCTGGCCATGTTTGATCAGGTTAGCGCTTATTTGTAAAAAATAATTGCGTATCCCTAGATACAATAACTAAATACTTTGGGAAACCAGTTAAGAAAAGTTACTAAATAGGTTAATTTACAATTAAATCTAACAATTTACCGAATAGGGAGACGAGGACACGGAAAAATATTTCCCAATGCCCAATGCCCCATAATATAAGAAAGCGCTTCACACTTCTTAAATAATCAGCTTTATTAGAACAATGGCGAGAGACTTGCGGGGATTCATTAAAATTTTGGAAGATAAGGGACAATTACGGCGGATTTCAGCTTTAGTTGACCCAGATTTAGAAATTGCTGAGATTTCCAACCGGATGCTGCAAAAAGGTGGCCCAGGTTTGTTATTTGAAAACGTCAAAGGCGCTTCCTTCCCGGTGGCGGTGAATTTGATGGGAACTGTGGAAAGGATTTGCTGGGCGATGAATATGCAGCATCCAGAGGAGTTGGAAACTCTGGGGAAAAAGCTGAGTATGCTACAACAACCAAAACCGCCGAAGAAGATTTCCCAGGCGATAGATTTTGGAAAAGTACTGTTTGACGTGCTGAAAGCGAAACCAGGGCGGGACTTTTTCCCCGCTTGTCAGCAAGTTGTGCTTCAAGGTAATGATTTAGATTTACATAAGTTGCCTTTGATACGTCCTTATATTGGTGATGCTGGCAAGATTATCACGCTGGGACTGGTGATTACCAAAGATTGTGAGACGGGGACTCCAAATGTAGGTGTGTATCGCTTGCAACTACAATCTCAAAATACGATGACGGTTCACTGGTTATCGGTGCGGGGTGGGGCGAGGCATTTGCGAAAAGCGGCCGAACGTGGGAAGAAATTAGAAGTTGCGATCGCACTTGGTGTAGATCCTCTAATTATCATGGCAGCAGCTACACCTATACCTGTAGATTTATCAGAATGGCTATTTGCTGGACTGTACGGCGGTTCGGGTGTGCAGTTGGCAAAGTGTAAAACTGTAGATTTGGAAGTTCCCGCAGATTCGGAATTTGTCTTGGAAGGAACGATTACACCAGGGGAAGTTTTACCAGATGGGCCTTTTGGCGACCACATGGGTTATTACGGCGGCGTGGAGGATTCGCCGTTAATTCGCTTTGAGTGTATGACACACCGGAAAAATCCGATTTACTTAACAACATTTAGCGGTCGTCCACCTAAAGAAGAAGCGATGATGGCGATCGCGCTAAATCGCATTTATACGCCCATACTGCGGCAACAAGTATCAGAAATTGTCGATTTCTTCCTCCCAATGGAAGCTTTGAGTTACAAAGCGGCGATTATTTCCATTGATAAAGCATATCCGGGACAAGCGCGACGGGCAGCTTTAGCGTTTTGGAGTGCTTTACCACAATTTACCTACACCAAATTTGTAATTGTTGTGGATAAAGACATAAATATTCGCGATCCGCGTCAAGTTGTGTGGGCAATTAGTTCCAAAGTTGACCCAGTGCGGGATGTCTTTATTCTGCCGAATACACCTTTTGATACGTTAGATTTTGCCAGTGAGAAGATTGGCTTAGGTGGACGCATGGGAATTGATGCAACTACAAAAATTCCGCCGGAAACAGACCATGAATGGGGTTCGCCTTTGGAATCTGACCCAGATGTGGCGGCGATGGTAGAGAGACGATGGGCGGAGTATGGTTTGGCAGAGTTGCAGTTAGGAGAAGTTGACCCAAATTTGTTTGGCTATGATATGAGGTAGAGTTTTAGGTGGCGACTGGTAAAAATCTCTACTGCATATCAGCTTGGCTGATTTTTATCAATCAAGCTGTCAGTGATTTTTAAGTTACAAAAGGAGCTTTTGGATGAATCAGGTATTTGTGAAAAACTCTTTGGGAGCGAAACAGATAGCTGAAGAAGTTGCTGAACGTACCCAACGTTTTGTACCTGCTTACAAGCGTTTTTTGGAAAGCCAGGGGTTTAAAGGTGGAGAAACCTTTGAGCAGTTACCCCAGTTAGACAAAAAATCATACGCCCTTGCTTACCCATTTGAAGAACTGCTGGGGGATGATTATGAAGAGTGCTTTACGATCTTTCGCTCTTCAGGCTCATCTGGGCAAAGCTTCTATTGGCCGCAGTTGAAGTCAGACAGTAGTTCATCATCGGCTGGTATGAGGACGCTTCTCGAAGCCGTATTTGCTGTACACCAGAAAAAGACACTAGCGATTATGGGGCTGAACCTTGGAGCCTGGTTAGGTGGTGAGTTTTTTTCCTGGTCTCTCAAAAATATGGCAATCGATACGCCTTATCCATTCTATGTATTCTCTCCAGGTAGCCATCATCAAGAAATTATCGAGATGGTCTACAAAATGAACCCCTTTGTGGATCAGATCATTCTGTTTATGGTTCCATCTGCGATCGCACATCTTCACCTTAAGGCAAGTCAGTTAAATAAATCTTTCCCCTTTGAGAAATTAAAGTACATTGTCACTGGTGAACCTTTTCCAGAGAGCTTACGAATTTCTCTCCAGAAGCGTGCAGGGGTAGAAGATAAGATCCCATTTATGTTTTCTCTTTATGGCAGTGCCGATACGGGTGGTCTCGGAATGGAACTCCTGGCTACCATCGCTCTGCGAAAAATATTATATCGAAACTCTGCTCTCGCTAATTCCCTTGGTATAGAATCCCCGATTCCGCACTTTTTTCATTTTCTTGCAACTAAGACTTTCCTGGAGAGTATCGATGGTCATCTGTGCGTAACTCGTTGGCAAGGCATTCCCCTAGTACGCTACATTCTTTATGATCGTGTGGCTTTATACAACTGGAAAGAATTTAAACAAGCCGTTCTCACCTCTGCGTATCTAGATTTGGAGGATCAACCTTGGGTAAAGATAATTTCAGATAGTAGTGATGATCTCCCAGATTTGCTGGCTGTTAGCGGTCGAGCAGATAGTTGCTTAATCCTTGGCGGTGCTAATCTCACAGAATATATGCTAGACGCGGCGGTGAAATGTGAAGAACTGGATGAGATTCTCACCGGACTATACCGCGCTCGAATTGTTGATGAAGAAGATATGCAATATTTGGCTTTTGACCTGGAAACCAGACAAGGTGTAGAGTCTGATGCAGTAACGCTCGACCGAGTTTATCATTCTCTGGTGCAAACTTTAGGGCAGCTTGAATCATATTTCTTGGAAGCTTGGAAGAATGTTTACAGCGCTTGGGATAACGACTCTTCTAAGCGGATTCTGCGGCTAAATTTCATCCCTTGGCCTGGGCTGTCTCAGGCAACGGAACAAACCATCAAACAGCGAGGAATTGTCCAATGAATGATGAATCAATACCAGAATGTACCTGATTAATCTTTATTTATTGCGATCGCACTCCCTTTAGAGAATTTAATTCCAAAGCATGAGTTGCCCCAAGCTACTGCTAAGGAAAGGAGAATAAATAGAAAATTCACAAATCTCACAAATCATTACAACTGCTATAGCAATCCGAACTGAAACGTGAGAAAATACGTAGACATAAAGTAGGTATATATAAGCATTTCAGCGATTTTGTCACGAATGATTTAGGATTGCTACAGCAGATTGCGAGTTGGTGAGGTACAAAAGTACCCCACCCTAACCCTCCCCGATATATTGGGGAGGGAACTAGATTTGCTGTTTCCCCCCAATATATCGGGGGGATTAAGGGGGGTAATTTACCGTAGCCCCAAGCAATGGAAGGTTGTACTTCATTTACTTGCAAAGTGCTGTATATATAAAAATCTCGCACCAACATTCATACTAGTACCGAGATACTAGTGTCGAAAAATTGGATAAATTATGACAAAAAAAGTAAAAAATCCAGCATTAAAGTTAGTGATAGGATTGGCACTCAGTTGTATTAGTGTGATGCTCAATATTGCTATAGCTAATCAAATAAGTTTAGCGAAATCAACTAACTCTCAAAAGTGTAATATTTTTGCCTACGTTACCGATACAGATCAGCAAGGTTTAAATGTGCGGAGTGGTGCAAGTACAAATAACACAATTTTAGGACAAATACCAATCAACGAGACAGTTCAGGTTATTGGTGCTGTTGGAAATTGGGTGGAGATTACTAATGCTAGTAATGATTTTAAAGGAACTGGATGGGTATTTGTGCCAAAGTTAGGCTTAACAACGCGGGGTTACGGTACTAATGGGGTGGATTTATATGCTAGTACCAGTAAACAAAGCCAAAAAGTGAGAAGGATTCCTGCTAATACGATTGTCAAATTGTTAGGCTGTCAGGGAGATTGGGCGCAGGTAGAATATCAAGGTGTTAAGGGTTGGTTGAGAAGGAAAGATCAATGTAGTGCAGCCCTTACTAGTTGTTCTTAGAACCCCACCCCCAACCCCCTCCCCGCTCTTCGAGAGGGGGCTATGAGAATTACGAGGAGGGGGCTATGAGAATTAGGTTTAAAATTTTGGTTTTGAGATATTTGTTATGGCTTATCCATTTCCAGGAATGAACCCGTTTTTAGAAGATGCTGAATTATGGCCAGGAGTACATCACTTGCTAATTAGTGAAATTGCCAGGTTTTTATCTCCCCAACTACGTCCTAAATATCGAGTTGCTGTAGAGGTGCGGATGTATGAAACCACTGATGAGAATTCACTACTTGTTGGCATTCCTGATGTGATTGTTAAAAATCGGCAGACTGTAACTGATTCTACAAATACAAATGTGGCAGTAGCCGCACCAACGCCTGAACCTATAAAAGTAAAGATTCCTATGCCTGTTTCCATCAGGGAAGGATATCTAGAAGTACGAGAAGTTGGTACAGAGGCATTAGTTACTACTATTGAAATTCTATCTCCTACGAATAAACGTCCGGGTAAAGGAAGACAGACATATCAAGAGAAACGTGAACAAGTATTAGCTAGTCGTAGTAATTTAGTTGAAATTGATTTACTGCGTAAAGGTGAAGCAATGCCTATGATGGGCAATGATATTCAGAGTCACTATCGAATTTTAGTTTGTCGTGGCGATCGCCGTCCTTATGCTGACTTATATGCTTTTAATTTAACAGATATAATTCCACCTTTTCCCCTGCCTTTGCGTTCTGAAGATACGGAACCAGTTATAGATTTGCAGACATTGTTAAATGAGGTATATGATATCTACGGCTATGATTTGGTAGTAGATTACAGTCAACAACCAGTATCAGGTTTGTCAGAAGCAGATGCAGCTTGGGCTGATGCGCTTTTGCGGGAGAAGGGGTTACAGTCAGGGCTATTTCGTTCTAGACAGAAACCGCCCAGAACTGAAGTTCCGGGCTAATAACTAAAGTCCGTTAAAACGGACTATAACCTTTTCTCAGTCGTCTTGAGACGACTTTCGCTATTAGACTCAGAATTTATTCTGAGGCGGGCTAGATGAGAATGAAATAGCTCTGGGGTTACGGTAGAGCAACTTAATAGTAATTTGAGATTTCTGCCACTCAACTGGGAATACTAAACTGAGATTCCTTGTAAGGTAAGACTGGATTCCTAAAAACATGAACTCGATTACACTACAAAAAGCAAAACAGGCTGTATTTATAAAATTTTATCATGTATTGCAGTACCTATCTAAACTTGTACTTTATATTTTACTCGCATGAACTATGAGTATGACAGAGATTATTTTACCTATTATACCTCTAACAAGGCATGGAGTGGCTGAGGCAGTTCCCATAAATAAATATTTATCATCATTGCAAGTAGATAAGACACTTGCAGTTTTGGAAAAAGCTAGAAATTTTATTGCCACAGGGAGTTCTTTTATCCCAGATATTTCTATTTTAAGAGCAACATTAGCGCCGACTATTGCTCCTACTTTCGCACCAACTTTCGCGCCTACTTTCGCTCCTACTCTATCTTTCATTGGCAGAGTAGATTTCTTTTTTGAAGCCCAAGAGGTTAACTTAATTAAGGTTAATATAGGTGATAAAAAAGATTCCTTTGTGTCTCCTGCTTTAGAGTGTTATAAATTAGGAGTCGAAAAGGCTCAAGAAAAAGCAGATTATAAGGGTGCTGTTAAGCATTACAGCGATGCTTTGAGTAAAGATGGCAAATTTGCAGAAGCTCATGTAAGCCGAGGTCGTGCTTATTCAGAGTTAGGAGAGCAGCAAAGAGCTATTGCAGATTATACTATAGCAATGAATGTTAGTCCCAAATTTTCTGAAGACAAAGACAGATATGTTGAACCATTACTAGGACGAGGTACCGTTTACATCAAACTTGGTAATTATCAGGCTGCACTTGATGATTTTAATCTAGCGGTTAAACTAAATCCTGACTTTTATGATGCTTATTTAGGTAGAGCTATTATCTATATTGAACAAAAACATTATCAAGAAGCGATTAATGATTTAACAGAATCATTAAAGTTAACTGCTGATAATTATCCGGCTGCATTTCTGAAACGTGGTTCTGTTTTGGCTGAATTGGGCGAATACGAAAAAGCTATTGAAGATTTAACTCAGGCTATTGATAATAATGCAGAGGATGCTAATACCTATTATCCAGATGCCTACTATAAGCGTGGACTTATTAATTTAAAACTAGGCGAACCAAAAAAAGCAATCGAGGATTTAAATAATGCTATTAAGCTGGATTCTAAGTATTATGAAGCTTATGATATTCGGGCGATCGCTCATGAAACACTTGGAGAATACGAAGCTGCAAATAAAGATTACATCAGTGCAGATTATAGTAAGGCGTTATTAATATATAATCTCACAGGGCATTCAGGAATGTTTGCTGCGGTTCAGTCAGTAGCTATCAGTTCTGATGGAACAACTTTAGCCAGTGGGAGTGAAGACTCAACTATCAAACTATGGAATTTAAAGACAGGACAAGAAATTAACACACTTTCTGGAAATTCAGGTTTAGTTTTTGCTGTAACTTTTAGCCCTGATGGTCAAACTATTGCTAGTTCCGGTACTGAAAAAACTATTGAACTTTGGAATGTCAGCACAGGAGAACAAATCCTTACTATGTCAGGGCATTCTGGTTGGATTGGTTCCCTTGCTTTTAGTCCAGACGGACAGACCATAGCTAGTGGAAGTGATGACAAAACCATTAAATTTTGGAATATAGAAACTGGAGAACAAATTCGCAGCTTCTCTGGACACTCAGGTTACATTAAGTCTTTGAATTTTAGTCCAAATAATAATATTATCGCTAGTGGAAGCTGCGACAACAGTATTAAACTATGGGATGTGCAAACTGGCAAAGAAATTAATACCCTAGAAGGACATCAACAGTGTGTTCGTGCTATAGCTTTTAACCCAAATGGCCAGACTTTGGCTAGTGGTAGTGAAGATAATAAAATCATACTTTGGGATTGGGAAAATAATAGCCAGATACGTACTTTTAAAGGCCACTCTAATGCAGTGACATCCTTGGCTTTTAGCCCTGATGGTCTAACCCTTGTGAGTGGCAGTGATGACAAAACGATTAAACTATGGGATGTGCAAACTGGACTACCAATTATCACTCTTTTTGGGCATGAATCTTATGTAGAGTCAGTAGCTTTTAGTCCCGATGGTAAAAATATTGTTAGTGGTGGTTATGACAAAACAGTTAAAGTGTGGCAGATGCCTTGGCAGTAAACTGAAGATACATCAAAATCACTATTGTGTGAAATAATCGTCAAACTATGACGCAAAGCGATCGCACCTCCTCACCAAAAACCACATAATTAGCCCCCTCCTCGCTTGCGGGGAGGGGGTTGGGGGTGGGGTTCTATCTCTGCAACCAAGCAGCAATATCTTGCAACACCCCCTCCATCCTCTCCAGAACATCCTCATTTCTAAATCGCACAACCTGCAACCCCAAACTCTCCAAAAATTCTTGACGTATCGCATCTTCCTGTTGGGTGTAGTCATGAATTTCGCCATCCACTTCCACCACTAACCGCGCTTCACCACAGTAAAAATCGACGATAAAACGGTCAATTGTTTGCTGACGGCGGAACTTGAAACCCAAAAGTTGCTTGTGTCTCAACTTCTCCCAAAGTAACTTTTCTGCTGGAGTTGGTTCACACCGCATTTGTCGCGCTAATGGCTTAAGTTTTTTCCAAAGTTCGTGTGAGGTTTGCCAAGGGTATCCCGGAACCCCACCCCCTAACCCCCTCCCCGCAAGCGATGAGGGGGGACTGGAGTCGGTGAGAGACTTTGGGTTGGGGTTGTGATTTTGGGTCATTTGCACTCTTGGTGGTTAGCTAATTAATATTTCATGTATTATTAAGAGCGATCGCACTCTTCGCTCAACTCCTCAAAACTCTGGCATAATCAGACTAATCTCATCAAAAGATTCGCAGAAACATAAATGGACTGGATTACACTACTGCGATCGCTACAGTCTGATTTTATTAAAAGGTTAACATCTGGTTGTCTGCTTCATTGTCAAACAGAAGGTCAATATAGTGAATTGACTATAATTTCTGGAGAGAGATTAAAGGCACTACGGGAATTTTGCTGGCTGATGGCTGAGAAATATAAGCGTGTTTCGCCAGTCCGTGACGTTTTTATTAGCTATCTCAAAGGGAAGTTGGGTGAGGAAGTTGTCAAAGAACGTTTAGCTGATTTTATTACCGAAGTCGATTATGAAAAGCGATTCGGCGGCGATGGTAATATAGATTTTACCTTGACTTCTGACCCTTCTATTGGTATTGAGGTTAAATCTCGTCACGGTAGTATTGATAAAGTTAGATGGTCAATTAGTTCTGAAGAGGTTGAAAAAAATGCAGTTGTAGTTTGCATTTTGATTCAAGAGGATGTGAGTGAAGCACAATCGGAGTATCACCTTTTTTTGGCTGGCTTTCTGCCAACCCGGATGATTAAGTTAAAAACTGGTAAAATTTCATTTGGGATAGAACAATTACTATATGGTGGTGGTTTATGGTGCTATCTAGAACAGTTACAATCTTCTATTAATAATTCTTATCAGCAACAACCACCAATTTATAAATATCTCCCAAAACAGGAAACGCCACCGAAGCCAACTATTAATCAGGTGATAAAATCTTCTTTTAAACCTGAATCTGGTGATGAAGATTTAAATATACTTTATGTAAGATTGGGTGATGAATGTTTTGAAAAAGGAGAATATACTAATGCAATTACCAACTATAATCAAGCCTTAAAAGTTAAATCTAGCGATATTGATTTATATTATAAACGAGGTTTAGCTCATTATCAAGTAGGAGATTATGAAGCTGCGATCGCAGATTATTCTCAGGCAATTGAGATGAATTTTCATGATGCTAAATCTTACAATAAACGAGGTTTAGCTCTGTCTCAGCTGGGGCGATTAGAAGAAGCAATTAATGATTATACCCAGGCGATCAGAATTAATCCTAATGTTGCCGTAGCTTATAAAAACAGGGCTGAAGCTCGTTCTCATATAGGGGATAACCAAGGAGCAATTGAGGATTATACCCAGGCTATTAAAATTAACCCCCATTATGCTGATGCTTATAAAAACCGTGGAATTGCTCGTTATTTATTAGGCTCTCAACCGGGGTTTCCCCAAGCAATCAAGATTAATCCTAAAGATGCCATAGCTTATAAAAAACGTGGTAATGCTCGTTCCGATTTAGGAGATTTTGAAGGAGCAATTGAAGATTATACTCAGGCAATACAGATTAATCCTAATTATGTCGATGCTTATTACAACCGTGGTAATGCTCGTTCTGACTTAGGAGATTTGCAAGGAGCAATTGAAGATTATACTCAAGCAATCCAGATTAATTCAAATTATGCAGATGGTTATTACAATCGTGGCAATATCCGTTTAGAAATAGCAGATAAACAGGGAGCAATTGAAGATTTTCAGAAAGCGGCAGACATTTATCGTCAAGAAGGCAAGCTAGAAGCACTCAAAGATACACGAGAAAGAATATTAGATTTAGAAATAGAAGAATCATTAGATATTTTAAACTTCTAGAAATGGCTTCTTCTCGCGTATCTCGCTTTGCAATACAGTTCAGTTAACCATTTTTTTCTTCTCTCTGTGTTCTCTGCGCCTGGAGTGGTTAGTTAAAAAAATTGACCTTGACAAAGGATTTTAGCCTTAACACCAAGCGTATTGAGCTATATTCCTCCCTATTCCCTACCTGAAATTATTTTTCCCTATACCCCCCAGCGTAGTCAATTACACACATTGTTCTATATAAATTGTGAGTTCCATAAGCAACACCAGACACTTTAAAAGCACCATTAAAAATGTTTTTTCTATGGCCGCGATCGCCCACACCATCATCAATAATTAACTGCATGACGATATCTTGGGCAGTGTTTGGGCCATAACTAATATTTTCGCCTGCGGTTGTTTGCCATTTACCATAGCGGTTGATGCGAGTAAAGGGGTTGCTACCATCGCTACCATCATGACCTATAGCACCTTTTGGGCCTTGGTCTTTAACGTGATCTCTTGCTCCTAAAGACATACCTTTAGATGCACCCAACGCTCCCACAGGACGTGCTGATTTCAGAAATGCGATCGCTTCATCGACTGCTTTAACTCCTTCTTGAGTTTGCAAATAGGTATTATTAGAAATTTTGACTCGGTTCCCCTGAAAGCGCTTTCTATAGTTTTCTACAATCGGGAGGTATACCTTGGGATTTGTTCGTACCTTATTTGTTTCAACAATTACCTGTCGTTCCAGCGATGAAAGATAACTCGCCTTTGCTAATAAAGTCGGACTGGCTGGTTTAACTACTGCTGGGTTCAACTTTTCCACAGACGGGGTAGATTGAAACAGTTGGTTTGAGCAGCCGAATATCAGGGTAAGTGGCAAAAATACCCAAAATCTAAAACGATGCATTCATTACCTCACAATTTTTTCTATGAATTAATTTAGTGAATTAGAATAAATAAGAATTTTTAACACACAGAGAATTTTGTAGACGCTTCTTTATTGGGAATTTTAGAAGCGGCTTATTGTCAGACATGATAACTTAGATCAGTTCCCTAAGAAGAACGGAAATGAGCTGATAGAGAGTATAGATAACGCTAGGATTGTCTTTGTTCCTTGAGTGTTAAAAAATTATTACTTAATACCTGTTGTAACCTAGTGAACACTCAAACGTAAAGCGCAAAAAATATTATACAAATAAAAACTTTGCATATTTGCGTTTGACAGAAAAACCCAGAGTTTATATCATGTCCGTTCAAATAACTGTCATTGCGATCGCTCGTTCTCAGTGTTCCCGGATAATAGGGAAACAAGCCCAAAAAAATATTGCGATCGCTAATTTTACTCGCAATTGACTAATTACGGGTGATTTGCCGAATATCATATTACACTTTGAGAAACCAACGTTGCCGATACATCAGAACACCAACAGCCCACCACAAGAACACGGTGACTATGGCAAACAACAGGGAACCATTCAGGAATCCCGCCCAAGATGCGAAAAAATTCTGGTAAATCCAATTGTAGGTGCTAGGAGCGTCTTTGCCTGTACCGATAGTGGTTTTTACTAAAATTTTAATCAACAAAACCGATGGAACGAAAAGAGCGATCGCATTTAAGCCCATAATTTCAAAAGGTTTACTCCAGCGACGTATCAGCCGTACTTCGATGAGTTCATAACAAGCTGCTAGCAAAAGTAACGCCCAACCGGTGGTAAAAACTACATAGGAACTTGTCCACAGCTTTTTGTTGATGGGGAATGTCCACCCCCACGCCCAACCGATAATTAAACAACCAACTCCAAATAATCCTAACCCTATACTTGTGCGTGACTGTACAGGTTGACTACGTATCCATTGGCCAGTGAAGTAGCCAGCGAGGACGCTTACGATCGCCGGAATAGTACTGAACAGTCCCTCTGGATCTCCCATAAAGTTGAAACCATCACCTTTATATAGATGTGCTTTGGGAATAATCAAACGGTCAATATAAGCGCCAAAGTTACCTTCCCGCGTCAGAACTCCCGCACCATAATCCGGCACTGGTAGATACATCATCGTTAGCCAGTAGCCGATGAGTAGCACTGCTGCCAGTATCCATTGACCTTTACGCGGCAGGTTGAGAACTACCAAGGAAGCCACCACATAGGTAATGCTGATGCGCTGCAACACCCCCATAATGCGGATACTACTCAAATCAAAAGTCCAAAGACCCTGATTCCAAAAGCCATTTAGTAGCAATCCTAAGGCAAAGAGAATCGCAGCGCGGCGTAAGATCCGCGAGTAAACAGCTGAGTTTGGTTTATTGCTTTCAGTGTACTTTGACAGCGAGAAAGTCATCGCTACACCGACAATGAAGAGAAAGAAGGGAAATACCAAGTCAGTTGGTGTGCAACCATGCCAATCGGCGTGGGCTAAGGGAGGATATACATCATCTGCAACTCCCGCCATATTGACGAGAATCATCGCAGCGATCGTAATGCCGCGAAAAACATCCAGTGAAGTCAGGCGCATAAACGGAATTTTATGTTAGATGAGTATCTAAGCTACCCCGCTTGATGCAGGTAATCAAGCAAAATTTATATACTTGAATACAAGGTAAAATTTCGTTAAGTAATTACCACGACTCATTATGCCAATCAAAGTTGGAGATACCGCTCCTAATTTCAGTCTACCCGCTCAAAATGGCTCAACAATTAGCCTCCAAGATTTTCGCGGCAAAAAAGCTGTTGTCCTATATTTTTATCCCAAGGACGACACACCCGGATGTACGGCTGAATCCTGCGCCTTTCGCGATCAGTATGAAGTGTTTAAAACGGCTGGTGCTGAAGTTGTCGGCGTGAGTGCTGATTCTAGCGAATCTCACCAACGATTTGCTGCGAAATATAATCTACCTTTTACTCTGTTAACTGACAAAGGCGACCAAGTGCGGAAGCTATACGGCGCAACAGCAGCCTTTGGCTTGTTCCCTGGTCGCGTTACTTACGTCATTGACCAACAAGGAGTTGTGCAATACGTCTTTGATTCAATGTTTAACTTTAAAGGTCATGTTGAGGAAGCGCTGAAAACTTTGCAACAACTTGCGCCTAAGTAGGAGTTAGGAGAGACGCGATTAATCCCGTCTGTACAGGAGTTATCTCTCCCCACTCCCTACTCCCTACTCCCTACTCCCTATTTATTCGAGTGCGATTTTTCCGGCATGACAATATTAGCGTGGGTTGCCTTGCCATTTTTGCCGTTGGTATGACCGTTACCATTGCGGGGATGGATCAGACCATAACCGCCGTGGTTGCGTTCGTAAAGTACGTTAATCTCTCCAGTTTCAGAATTGCGGAACATATAAAAGTCGTGTCCGACGAGTTGCAGCTGTTCGAGTGCTTCTGCAAGAGTCATCGGCGGCATAGAAAAATATTTGGTGCGAACGACTTCGTTGGGCAATTCGGGGGTGCGATCGCCAATTAAATCTGTAACTACCGACTCTGCAACAACTACTTCTGTTGGTGGGGACTGAGTTTTCTTGTCTTGACGCCGTTCTTTGTATTTTCGCAGTTGACGGGCAATTTTATCTGCAACTAAGTCAATGCTGGCATAGAGGTTTTCGCTGCTTTCCTCGGCACGGATAACGCTACCATTAGCATAAATAGTTACTTCAGCTGCTTGTCTAGTATTAATTCGCGGATTACGGGCTACGCTAAGATGCACATCCACTTCATTTGTAATGCTCTGAAAGTGACTAACTGATTTTTCAATCTTTTGATGTACATACTCACGAATTGCATCGGTGATTTCAATATTTTTGCTGTGGATGACAAGCTTCATGTAAACTCTCCCGCTGAATATTTGAATTTGTGAATTTGCTTTGTATGAAAAGAAGTTGCGGTAAGGTCTATTACTCCCGCCAAAACAAATTGTGAACTATATTGTACTGCTGGTAATCTGTCTCTAAGCCTGCTGCGTCTGAGTTATTGCCAAATATACCCTTGATTTTCCTCCTCATCTCTGCGCGGATATCCAATTGGAAGTCCCTAAAACTCTTGGGTGAGGGAATCTGAGTGGTAGCTCCCGTGACTACCTTCTCTTTTAAAGCAACGCTTACAGAACTGTTGGTTGATAGTTGCTCCTTCTGTGTTCGATTCAGGTTTGCTTGCTGTTGTTCAAGAATACAAGTTTTTGTGGAAGTTTGATTCTGTTTGAAATGCAAACAATGTTATCAGAGTCATCAGCCATTACATTCGTCTTTATTGTTTTGGCATGATGCTTATTGCAGAAAATTCCTCCTAAAACCTATTGAGGTTATCTTTTCAAGCTAGCACTTTGTATTTTCTAATGCTGCTTACCTTGACTTTCCTTTAAAATCCTTTGCAAACCTTAACATCTGTTGACTCCAATCCTGTAACTTGAAATATATTTCCTTCTCAATCCCAATTGATTTTTGGCATGATCTATAGTATGGAACCACACAAAAACCGTTGTTTGCTGTATAACCAAGGATTAATGCCTTACTTAGAAGCTCATGCATGGCAGCGATCGCTCCTGACTGAGCGCATCCACGACCCCAGTCTAGATGATCTGTTAATTTTGCTAGAACATCCACCTGTCTACACTCTGGGGCAAGGAAGCAACTCAGATTTTCTCAAATTTGATATTGACAAAGGTCTATATGATGTGCATAGAGTTGAACGAGGCGGCGAGGTTACTTACCATTGTCCCGGTCAACTGGTGGGGTATCCAATTTTAAATCTGCAACGTCATCGTAAAGACCTCCATTGGTACTTACGGCAACTCGAAGAAGTAATAATTCGCGTATTGGCAGTTTATGGGTTGCAGGGAGAAAGAATTCCGGCTTTTACTGGCGTTTGGTTACAAGGGCGAAAAGTTGCGGCTATTGGTATTAAAGTCAGCCGTTGGATTACCATGCACGGCTTTGCATTAAATGTTTGTCCTGACATGACAGGCTTTGAGCGCATTGTACCCTGCGGTATTTCTGATAAACCTGTAGGCAGTTTAGCCGAATTGATTCCTGGAATCACTTGCCAAGAAGTGCGTTTCTATGTAGCGCAGTCCTTTGCGGAAGTCTTTGGCGTGGAATTAGTCGAGTCGCAGCCTCAAGGATTTTTCCAGTCTGAGTAAATTCAGCTTCTAATTATGTAATAAATACTATAGTAATCCTATTTAAATTGTGAGACACTTATGAGAGTAGTCCATATTTATTTAATAGTATAAAAATAATTATTTAACTCCCGTTGTCAAAGCTAAAATCTGATTATTTACAAATTTTTATACTAACTTTTTACGGCACTCAAGCACAACTTTGCGCGTGAATTACTCAAATAATCTCCAGGTATATGCCCCATCGTTAACGTTTCTCAGAGAACGTGATTGGACAGCTTTGATAGAACTATTTGACAGAGATGACACTGATGAAATTGAAGCCGACATCAGCTGTAGTTTACTTTGGCTGATATCTGAACCTTGTTGGGAAGATGATCCATTTGATTTCTTGCGCGAATACCTTTGAAGAGTGCTGAGTGAAGAGTTATGAGTTATGAAAAAATCTTTAATTGTCAACTCCTAACTCCTAACTATCTAACATTAAGGCGACTGAGGAAAATACGTAGGCGATCGCTTTGGGGATTAGTCAGCACTTCATAGGCTGGGCCTTGTTCTGTGACAATACCTTTGTCTAAAAATATCACCTGATGGGCTACTTCTTTTGCAAATTGCATTTCATGGGTGACAACCACCATTGTCATCCCTTCTGATGCCAATTGTTGCATCACTTGCAAAACTTCCCCGACGAGTTCGGGATCTAGGGCGCTGGTGGGTTCGTCAAATAGCATGATTTGGGGATTCATACATAAACTACGAGCGATCGCAGCTCGTTGCTTTTGTCCGCCAGAAAGTTGTTCGGGATAAGCCGAGGCTTTGTCAAATAAACCAACTTTATCTAAGTATAATCTCGCTAGTTGGGCGCTTTCTTTCGCTGTTTTACCCAAGACTTTCTGAGGGGCGAGTGTCATATTTTCCAGGACACTGAGATGAGGAAACAGGTTGAATTGCTGGAAAACCATGCCTACTTGTGTTCGTAGTTGCCGTAGTTGGCTATAGTTGACACTGGGTCGGGATACGTTGATACCGTTGACTATCAAACGCCCGTTGTCAATGGCTTCTAGCCGATTAAAGCAGCGTAGTAGGGTACTTTTGCCACACCCGGAGGAACCGATAACTGCAACGACTTCTCCCCGGTTGATTTCGCCGGTGATTCCTTTGAGGACTTTTAGGGAACCAAAGTTTTTTTCGATATTGTCAAAAATAATCGCAGGGATGGTATTGTTCATTACTTATGTCAAGCTGCTCTAATACTTGTAAGGTTTTTAATGTAGACGTGCAGTAGTCTTAAAAAACGCCTGAGAATTTATTTGTTGGCGGGAGATTGGACGGTTGCAAGATTATAACTTGAACGAACCACACCAGGCGCAGAGAGCGCAGAGGGAGAGAGAAAATAAATAATATGGCTAAATTTGGTTTTATCCGTTGGCTGCGCTTATCTCTAGTTATAAGTTTTAGCTGTTTGTTACTGGCTGGCTGTGGGGTGAATCCTAGTGTGGGTAAAACTCTACGGGTTGCTACTGAACCGGCGTTTCCACCTTTTGAGTTTCAGGGAAAAGGTGGTGAGTTGCAGGGTTTTTCGATTGATTTGATGAATGCGATCGCAGTTGCAGCTAATTTTAAAGTGGATTTTCAAAGTCTGCCTTTTGATGGCATTATCCCAGCTTTGCAAGGCAAAACGGTAGATGCGGCGATTAGTTCAATCACGATTACCGAGGAGAGGGCGAAGACGATTTCTTTTTCCCGTCCTTATTTTAAGGCTGGGTTAGCGATCGCAATACGCGCAGATAATCAAAATATTACTGGCTTTGACAGTCTCAAAAATAAAAAAATTGCGGTACAAATTGGCACAACTGGGGCTGCAAAGGCTAAAAGTATTCCTGGAGTGCAAATTCGCAGTTTTGATTCAGCGCCTTTAGCCCTGGAAGAATTGCTCAATCGGAATGTGGATGCGGTAATCAATGATGCACCAGTGACTTTATATGCTATTAATACGGGCAATCTTCAGGGAGTTAAAATAGTACAGCAATTGCTGACGGAGGAGTTTTACGGGATTGCTACAGCTAAAAATTCGCCAAATTTGGCATTAATAAACGATGGTTTGGATAGGGTACTGAAAAATGGTACTTATTCCCAAATTTATCGAAAATGGTTAAAAGTCGAGCCGCCATCATTACCAGTTAAATCACCATTTGAGAAGCAGACTACCACTGGCGCACCTAAAATATTGACCTCAATTGGCGTGATTTTGCAGGCTTTTCCAACTTTATTACAGGGAGCTTTAGTAACGTTGCAATTGACGATACTTTCTGTAGTGTTTGGTTTAATTGGCGGTTCTTTGATTGGTATTGTTCGCCTTTCTCATATTACACCTGTGCGTTGGCTAGCGAGGGCGTATGTAGATTTTTTCCGGGGAACGCCTTTGTTGGTGCAAATTTTTATGATTTACTTTGGATTACCTGCAATTTTACAAGAACTTGGTTTGACATTTACTTTTGATCGTTGGGTCGCTGGGGTAATTGCCTTAAGTTTGAATAGCGCCGCATACATTGCTGAAGTTGTTCGTGCTGGCATTCAATCAATTGAAACAGGACAAGCAGAAGCAGCACAGTCATTAGGTTTGAGTTCTGTGCAAACAATGAGTTATGTAATTTTTCCCCAAGCTTTCCGGCGGATGATTCCACCTTTAGGTAATGAGTTTATCAGTTTGTTGAAAGATACAAGCTTAGTTGCGGTGATTGGTTTTGAAGAATTGTTTCGCAAAGGACAGCTAATTGTCGCCGATAACTATCGCGCTTTTGAAATTTACGCGGCTGTGGCGGTGGTTTATTTGTGTTTGACGTTACTTTGTTCACAAGCGTTTAGCCGCTTAGAAGTGTGGATGAATCCGGTTAAAGGGCGGAAGAAGTACGATACTTAATAATTTTTCAGTGCTTTTTCCGACTTACTTTAATTTAGGATTGCTAATGACAATTAACTTTTAAGGTAAGCACTAAGTACAGTTTTGCGTAAAAGCGTGGCGTTTTTAATGCAAGCCGACGCATTAACAATGCAAGCTGACGCATTAACAATGCAAGCTGACGCATTAACAATGCAAGCCGATGCATTAACAATGCAAGCTGATGCATTAACAATGCAAGCCGATGCATTAACAATGCAAGCCGATGCATTAACAATGCAAGCCAACGCATTAACAATGTAAGCCAACGCATTAACAATGCAAGCTGATGCATTAAGCTGTTCCACATTTAACTTGCATAATTAGGGCGGGCAAGATGCCCACCCCACAAGATTTTAATTAAATTTAGATATGTAAACTAGATGTGGAACAGCTTAACAATGCAAGCTGACGCATTAGGATTGCAGGATATTGCCAAATTTAATTCGCTACGAATTAATGGAATGCTGTACTCAATACGCTTGGGTTAAGGGGGGTTGGGGGCAATACGCTTGGGTTAAGCATTTTTTTCTTCTCTCTGTTTCCTCTGCGCCTCTGCGGTAGCCTGCGGCAAGCCGCTCCGCGTCTACGTTAAAAAAATTGAGTTTGACAAAGAGTTTTAACCTTAACACCAAGCGTATTAGGGTTGAAGGAGAGGGAAGCCGGAGGCAGGCTAGTTATATTTGCTAACTATCAACACACCGAGGGCTAATAGAGATAAACCAGATAAAATAGAAATTAAAAATTAGTAACCAAAACATAATAACCATTGACAAAATAAATTTTTGATAACTTTCATCACAACTTAAACACTTTTTTATAGCCAACTTGAAGCAGAATACATAGATGCGGATAATTGGACATATCAACTACAAAAGGTACTACCCATGAGTTTCCGCGCACTGCTGTTAGTAAATCGTCATGCCCGCCAAGGGCAAAAGGGTCTGTCGGAAGCGATTGAATATCTGAAGACACTCGGCTTTGAATTAATTGAGGAGTCTACAGAAGACCCCAAACATCTTGGTGAAGTTATTTTTCGCTATCAGCATCAAGTTGACTTGGTAATCATTGGTGGAGGAGATGGGACTCTCAATGCCGCAGTAGATGCTTTAGTTGATACTCAGTTGCCCTTGGGAATTTTGCCTTTAGGAACTGCCAACGACCTAGCGAGGACTTTGGAAATCCCGAATTCCCTCAGCGAAGCTTGCAAAATTATTGCCAATGGAAATTTACACCGCATTGACTTGGGTTGGGTGAACGGCAAGCACTTTTTTAATGTTGCCAGTCTGGGATTGAGTGTAAAAATTACCCAGCAACTTACCAAAGAAGCCAAACGCCGTTGGGGAATATTTGCTTATGCCGCCACTGCTTTAGAAGTGATTTGGGAAGCTAGACCTTTTACTGCGGAGATTTTAATCAACGGTGAATCAGTTCGCGTCAAAACAGTGCAAATTGCTGTGGGTAACGGCCGCTATTACGGCGGTGGTATGGCAGTGGCTGATGATGCCACAATAGATGACCAAAGGCTAGACCTCTATAGCTTGGAGATTAAACATTGGTGGCAGATTATACTATTACTCCCTGCGATGCGACTAGGGCGACATATACATTGGGAGAGTGTACGCTCCCTTCAAGGTCAAGAAATACAGGTGCATACTCGCAAACCTCACCCTATTAATACAGATGGTGAAATCACTACCTACACACCTGCTCGTTTTCGGCTTATACCTAAAGCTATAGCTGTTTTAGTACCCCCCAAAATCAGGAGTTAGGAATTATTCTCCCTCATCTGGCAGCGTGTGGGAAGCCAAAGCTACATCTGCCCCAGTCTGTGTTGCGTAAGTCTTGTTACTTTAAAGTAGCAAAGATTCCTACCAAAAGTTAAGATTGCGATCGCCTACGATGGGGGAAGCTAATCTGGAAAAAATAGTTCAACCTAACTGCCAAGGTTATGAGTAGGATTAATATTTCCTTGCCTGAGTCGATGAAAGCTTTTGTTGAGGAACAAGTGGCTCAAGGTGGCTACGGTTCAATTAGCGAATATCTACAAAACTTAATCACTCAAGACCAAAAACGCAAGATGCAAGAACATATAGAATAACTTTTGATTGCAGGGCTTGAAAGTGGAGAGGCAATAGAAGTTAATCATCAATGGTGGCAGCAAAAACGCACGCACTTAAATATTCTAGCTGCATCAAGAGAAATAATCACAAAGCGGATAATCATTACACCCAAAGCCAGTTTAGATATTGATGAGTATTTTGTTTACATTGCCGAAGAAAACCCCCAGTTATGATTGCGTTGTTTAAGCGATCGCTTAAACAAATGTTAAGTTTTATCTTCCATAGTTTGCCCTAATAACATGCCTGATTTCATGGTGGCATATGTCAACGCACTTAACCGCGATCGCTCGTTATAGCTTGGCTAATATTTCATCTGTTTATTTTAGGCAACACAGAGCAGGAATCATTGACAAGCTAAGTATATACGCAATACAATTATTGTAATAGAACCTAACGATAGAGTTAATTAAAATAATTTCCCCACAAAATAAAGACAAGCAATATTAAAGATAATTTGGATTAAACAAATGAACACCAAAACTATTGCTTTTTTGGCAATTACGGTAGCCTTTGCAAGCTTAGGAAGCCAGGTGTACGCTCAGTCACCAGCATCAAGCTTAAATCGAGGGCAATACAGATTAACTGGTGATTCTCTAGTTGGAATTGATCATAGAACAGCCCAAAATGACTTTAGAAGCTTTTTTGAGCAAACTAATCCAGCAAGCATCTCCAACAATAATAGAAGCAACAATAAAACTCCAGTCAAACTCCGCTTTAACGAATCATTATCACTGCCAGACACTTCTGTTTTCTTAACACCGGCTCAGTCTGGGAGTGGCAATGATGGATTGCAAGTGCAGTTAGATATAGAGAGAGAATAATCAGGTATAAAGGTTGATGCTGTAGTTTTGAGCGTAGATGCCTTATTGCCTTATCATCAACAATCCATCTGCGAGGCGCACCTTTAGAATCAAACAAAGCTAAAGCTATACCATTTTGCCAGATACCTGATACTCAAATATTGCACCTGCTCTATCTCCCGCCAAGAAATAAATTTCACAGGCTTTTAGCTTAACTCCACTAAAGTGGACTAAAAACCTTAGTGTTCTTTAGAAGACTTAAGCTATTAGCCTCAGAATTCATTCTGAAGCGGTTGTGGGAACTGGTGCAATATCTGAGTGATACAGATACATAGGCAGGGGCCTACATCTAGCTCTACATCCCTGTCAAGGGACTGACAAATAAAAAAATACCCCACAAGTAGTAGTAATTTATTTGTTGGATAACCACCCTTTTAATCTTAAGTTGACTAAATCCGCGTTCCTTAGTCGATAATTCTGCAATCATTTTGCAGTAAAATTAATCGTCTAGATAGAGGAGGGCTTTTAGATGACTCGTGTCATCATTGTGCGCCACGGTCAAAGTGGTTATAACACCGAGCGGCGTATTCAGGGACGCACTGATGCGTCAACATTAACCGAAAAAGGTCGTAACGATGCCAGTAAAGCTGCCAAAGCCCTCAGCAATATTTTATTTAATGCGATTTACAGCAGTCCCCTGCAACGAGCGAAACATACAGCAGATATTATCCATAGTGAGTTAGCTACTCATCCTGAACAGTCTGCTGTAATCCAAGTTTCTGATTTGCTGCTAGAAATTGACTTACCTTTATGGGAAGCACTGCTAACTGCTGAAGTTAAGCAGAAATTTGCCGAAGACTACCGCACTTGGCATCAACGCCCCGACGAACTGCGGATGCTGCTAAATGATGCACAAGGGACAAGAGAGCATTTTCCCGTTCTTGCTTTATACGAACAAGCACGGCAATTTTGGCAAGAAACTTTGTCCCAACATCAAGGCGAAACTATTCTCATAGTGGGACATAACGGCATTAATCGCGCCCTGATTAGCACAGCCTTGGGGATCCCTCCAAGTCGCTACCATTCAATCCAGCAATCTAACTGTGGCATCACCGTACTAAATTTTGCTGGGGGATTGGGGGAACCAGTCCAACTAGAATCCTTAAATCAGACGCAACACACTGGGGAAATTCTACCCTCATTGCGACCGGATCATCAAGGAATACGGTTGTTGCTGGTGCGTCATGGGGAAACTGACTGGAATCGCCAAACTAGGTTTCAAGGGCAAATTGATGTCCCCCTCAACGACAACGGTAGACAACAGTCGCAAAAAGCAGCCGAATTTCTTCAACAGGTAGCAATTGATTTTGCTGTAAGTAGCCCAATGTTGCGCCCTAAAGAAACAGCAGAGATTATCTTAAAACAACATCCTAATGTAAAGTTAGAATTGCAAGATGGTTTAAGAGAAATTAGTCACGGACTTTGGGAAGGGAAATTAGAAACCGAGATAGAGCAGGAGTTTCCGGGAGACTTGCAGCGCTGGCGGATAGTACCAGACCAAGTGCAAATGCCTGAAGGGGAAAATTTGCAACAGGTGTGGGAGCGTAGCGTTGCAGCTTGGCAATCAATTGTGCAAGCAGCATCAACTAATCAATACAAAACTGTATTAGTAGTAGCTCATGACGCTACTAATAAAACATTGCTTTGTCACATTCTGGGTTTATCGCTGGAAAACTTCTGGAATTTTCGCCAGGGTAATGGTGCAGTCAGTGTTATCGACTATCCTTCTGGAATCGATGGTTTACCAGTATTGCAAGCGATGAATATCACCACTCACTTGCGTGGAGGGGTACTAGATAAAACAGCAGCAGGGGCATTGTAATAGAGTTAGGAGTTAGGAGTTAGGAGTGAGGAGTTAGGAGTCAGAAGTGAAGAATAAAGTTAGTACAACATGGTGCGTTAGGCTAAAGCCGTAACATACCCTACTTAAGATTTACTTATAACTCATAACTAAAAGCTTTTATGACTGAACTGCTGCAACAAGTACGGGTGATTGACCCAGTTTCTGAAATCGACGGACTCTTTGATGTGTTGATTGCTGATGGTTATATCCAAGCAGTGGCTTCGCGCATTTCTGATATCGGTTCCGATACTCAAATTAGAGATTGTCAGGGATTAATTCTCGGTACTGGGTTAGTAGATTTGTATAGCCACTCTGGTGAACCTGGCTTTGAAGAACGGGAAACCCTCTTGTCTCTTTTACAAGCTGCTGCTGCTGGCGGCTTTACCAGAGTTAGCATTTTACCCGATACATCCCCAGCTATTGATAACCCTGCGCTTGTGGCACAGTTGCAGCAGAAGAGAGGTGGGGAGATGAGGCGGATAAGGGAGATAAGGGAGAAGGAGAAAATTAATTTGGCTCCCCCTGCTACCTTTACTTCTCCTCTCCCCCTGCTTCATCTCTGGGGTGCTATCACCTTAGATGTTGCTGGGAAACAAATGACGGAATTGGCAGATTTAGCGTCGGCTGGAGTTGTTGGTTTTACGGATGGTAAGCCTTTAGAAAATTTGGCGCTGGTGCGCGGAGTGTTAGAGTATCTCCAGCCGTTAGGTAAACCAGTAGCATTTTGGCCTAGCGATCGCCAATTAACAGCAAATGGTGTAATCAGAGAAGGGCCAGATGCTCTGCGTTTCGGTTTACCCCCAATACCCGCCAGCGCTGAAACTACTGCGATCGCAGCAATGCTTGAATTGGTTGCAACCATAGGCACACCAGTCCATATCATGCGTGTCTCTACATCTCGCAGCGTGGAATTAATCGCTTCAGCTAAGGCTGCTGGTTTACCGATCACCGCCAGCACCACCTGGATGCACCTTTTACTTGATACAAAAGCAGTTAAGAGTTATAACACCAGCTTGCATTTAGACCCGCCTTTAGGTAATCTCCGCGATGTGGCGGCGTTGCGTGCTGGGGTGCGTGCGGGTGTGATAGATGCGATCGCTATTGACCACACACCCTACAGCTACGAAGAAAAAGTTCAAGCTTTTGCCGAAGCACCGGCTGGAGCAATTGGTTTAGAGTTAGCATTACCTTTGCTGTGGCAATATCTGGTTGAAACTGGAGAATTTACAGCTTTAGAATTATGGCGGGCATTGAGTAGCAGTCCAGCCGAGTGTTTGGGGCAAAAAGTCAGTGCGATCGCACCTGATCAACCAGCAGAACTTACTTTATTTGATCCCCAGCAAACCTGGAAAGTCGAACGCAAAAGTCTTTATACACTTTCACAAAATACACCTTGGTTAGGACAACAGTTAAAGGGTCATGTTGTGCAAATCTGGTGTTGAAAAAGAATCTTCAATCCCTTCTCCCAAGGGGAGACGCTGCGCGAACGGCTTGGTGCAGTCACTCATGGGGGAAACCCCCTGTTCCCGCGCTGCTTCACCAAAATCCAAAATTTAAAATCTAAAATTCGGTGATCTAACCCTGCACTAACATTGTTAAACTTCTCTATCGCCTGCATGTGAAGAAGTTAACGTTAAAAGATAGCCGTCCGGGCCAGTCAAAGTAAATGAACTGTGGATTCTGCCTGTTTCGATCTCAGAAACAGTCAGCCCCCACTTCTTAAAAGTATCTCTGGTGGCAAAAACATCATCTACCATCAGATCAAAAGGCGCATTAATTCCAGGAGCGATCGCCTCTGAACTTGTTCTCAAAACTAAGTGCGTTCCTCCTCGTAATTCTAAAACAGCTAATTGTTCTGATTGGGCGATCGGCCGCAGCCCTATCTTGACAAAAAAATCGCTAGCCTCCGGTATATTACTGACATATAATCTCACATGACCAATCGCTACAGGGGGACGAGCATCTTTTTCTTTTGCAATAGTTTCTGGTGACATAGCTTTAATCCAAAAATATTTAGTTACCGTTTAACTCTGTTGACTTTAGTAGGTTTGCTATTTTCCAAATCAGCTTGGTCAAATTCAGCAGTTTTGGGCAAATTTATCTCAACGTTTGCTAAACTATCAAGTTCTACTTTAGCATTTTGGAATTGTCCATCTACAATATGTCCTCCAGTTTGACGATTTGCAGTTATAAAATGAAAGTGATAGCCATTAACATTTACTCCTTGCATATATTTGGGTATCCGAAAACCTACTAAAGTACCATTGACGTTTCTTAACTCAAAAATTGATTGTTCTTTGAGCGCATCTGCCAAAGGACGATAGGGTAGGGTTTGTTTGGGAACGCTTCTAAGTTTGAGATAAGGAAAATTACCTTGAATCCGAATAGCATAAGGATAATTTTTAGTCGGTAAGCGCTGATCTAACGATTGCTGCAATTGTTGATAATTAATCTGCCCTTCTAAATTAATTAATCTTTGTGGTTTAAAAAAGGTGACTGTAGCAAAAGGGCTTGTCATCGAATCAGGAATGACAGACGCAACTCCATCAGCTTTGACCTGATAAAACTTGCCATCTAATCCAATCATTTCTCCATCAAGGTAATTTACTGTTCCCAAACCAAAATTACCGGATTTTTTTAATTCTTTAAAATTAGTATTTCCCTGATAAACACCTATTGACAAAGCATTAAACGTAGATGTTTGAAATAGGGTATTTGATGAGCTATGTTGCTGAGTTCTCCCTGGAAGAATGATACCGAATAATACAGTTATGCTTAAAACAGTTATCCATAAATAACGCTTAAGTTTCATAAGATAAAATTATTACTTTTGAATATTCGTGTACTACGTAGTAAAATCCCTAGACTGCTGGAAGGCGGCTTCTCCTAGAGTAGGAGGTTGACAGCGACTAGCTTACAACGTAGCCATCAATGCAAGCATTGATGAAACAAATCTTTTCGCAGGGTGCTTGATTCTTTTGTCTATATTGTGATAGTTTTCTTTCTACACCCTAAAAATTACTATAAACCTATCAAGTTACCGTAGATTGTTAAATATCATTAACCTAGTTGTAGGGATTAGGGGTTAAGAAGGACTAGCGAAATCTATCGAGTTTATTATTGTAGGCAGTACATCGTGAACCACCGATCTAGAAATTCATCTCTAAGCCAGGGCATTCTCTATGAGTAAAATACGTGCTGTGATTGTTGATCCGAATGTGGTTGGACGTTTGGCACTAAGTGAAGTGACTGCACCAACGCCTGCCCCAGATGAAGCACTAGTACGGGTAGCGGCGATTTCTCTCAATCGGGGAGAGGTGAAACGTTCAACCACTGCTGAGGCTGGTTGGCAGCCTGGTTGGGACTTGGCAGGTGTAGTGGAAACCCCGGCTGCCGATGGTTCAGGGCTTCCCCAAGGGACGCGTGTAGTTGGCTTTCGCCGCGCCGGTGCTTGGGCAGAACTCGTATCTGTTGCCACCAACGCCTTAGCAGAAGTGCCGGCATCGGTATCCTTTGCTCAAGCTGCCACACTGCCTGTAGCAGGTTTAACCGCGTATCATGCTGTGCTAAAAGGTGGTTCGCTGTTAGGTCGCCCAGTTCTAGTTACAGGTGCATCAGGAGGCGTTGGTTACTTTGCTATCCAATTGGCGCGGCTGTCAGGGGCGCACGTCGTGGCATACATTCGTCAAGCTGGCTATGAGACTCTAGTTAGAGAAGCAGGGGCACAATCGGTGGTGATTGGCGAAGACCTCTCACCCGCCAGCGAATATGGCCCCTATGATCTAATTATAGAGTCAGTGGGTGGCAAGACTTTGGGGGTAGCCCTTAGCTTACTGGCACAGGATGGAAAAACTGTGCTGTATGGAGTATCTGGGGGAGCAGAAGTAACATTCAACGCTGCCCAATTTTTTGGGACTGGTAGCGTGAGTTTGTATGGTTTACGTCTGTTCGATGAACTGAGATTTGAATCAGCCGCAGTCGGTCTAAAACGGCTTTTGAGTCTAGTAGAAGCAGGCCAGTTGCGTCCTCACATTGATCTAGAAGCTTCTTGGACACAAATAGCTGATGTAGCGCAACAATTACTCGACAGGCGCTTTCCTGGCAAGGCTGTGTTACACATTTCCAATTGAGTATTAGCTGATGGCATGGGGGATAACAATGACTTCTGGTTGAAACTAGATCAGCTTGTAGCCACTAGTAATCTCAAGATAGATCGCCCAAAAGGGACATCACATCCACGTTATCCATCCTTCGTTTATCCACTGGACTATGGATACTTGGAAAACACTAGCTCTGGAGATGGAGATGATATTGATGTTTGGATAGGTAGCTTGTCTAGTCAAACAGTAACTGCCGTTATTTTTAGTGTTGACTTGGAAAAGCGAGATACAGAAATCAAGATACTTCTGGGTTGTACATCAGGGGAAAATCAAGCCATCTTGGATATCCACAATAGAGGCTCTCAATCAGCAATGTTATTGGTTCGCAAGTAAATTACATTTTTGAGCATAAGTTGGTATGAGTTTAGAACTAAAACTATCAGATAAAACAGCGATCGTAACAGGAGGAAGTGCGGGAATTGGTTTAGCAACTGCCAAAGCACTTTATAGTGAGGGTGTGAATGTAGCGATCGCAGCCCGCAATCAAGAACGCTTAGATCAGGCAGTAGCTGACATCCAATCCTTACCCACTCCAGGCGCGAAAGTTATTGCCATCAGCGCCGATTTAACAAAAGCAGAGGATGTAGAGAAAGTTGTCTCCACAACATTAGCCCAATTTAATCAGATTGATATCTTGATTAACAATGCTGGATCAGCCCGTGCTGGATCTTTCCTAGAATCCACTGATGATTTATTTTTGGATGCTTGGAACTTAAAATTATTGGGCTATATCCGCTTAGTTAGAGCCGTCGTTCCCCATCAAAAAAGTCGCGGTGATGGCCGGATTGTGAATATAGTTGGTGGTGCAGGACGTACACCTCGCCCTAACTTCCTAGCTGGTGGTACAAGCAATGCTGCTTTGCTGAACTTCACAAAGGGCATTTCTAAAGAGTTAGCCGAGTACAAGATTCGGATTAATGCCATATCGCCCGGTGCTACAGCTACTGAGCGTGCCGAGACTTTAGCGCGGCAAAATGCCCAAGCACAAGGGATCAGCGTCGAGCAAGTGAAGGCACAAAATATCCAAAGTATTCCTTTAAAAAGAATCGCCCAGCCAGAAGAAATTGCCGCGCTGGCGTTATTTTTGGTGTCTGATCTAGCTGCATCGATTACAGGAACAGAGATTATCGTTGATGGCGGATCTACCCCTGGTGTTTAACAGTAGAGACGCGATGAATCGCGTCTGATGAATCGCGTCTCTACTCTTGTAAAAACATAAACTTCTTGGAGATAAAAACATGGGTTCTCAATACTTTGATATCAAACCAGTTGCAGGACGTATCGGTGCTGAAATTATTGGTGTTAATCTGAGTTCTAATCTCAGCGATGACATTATCAGTGATATTCGCAAGACTCTAGTCAAATACAAAGTGATCTTTTTCCGTGGTCAGCAACAGCTCGATACTGATGGACAAGTCGCCTTCGCTCGTCGTTTCGGTGAACTCACTACAGCCCACCCCACCGTACCATCGCTTCCAGAAAACCCCGAAGTTTTAGACCTGAATTATGGCCGCACCACTTCCCGCGCCAATAGCTGGCATACCGATGTGACATTTGTAGACCGTCCGCCTCTCGGTTCCGTCTTACGAGCGCTTGACATTCCCCCAACTGGTGGCGATACAATCTGGGCAAACTCCGTGACTGCCTACCAAGATTTACCTACCCATCTGCGTAATCTCGCAGACCAACTTTGGGCAGTACATAGCAACAAATACGACTATGCAACTGCATTCGACCTACCTGAAGATGTCAAAGCTTACCGAGCTGTTTTCACCTCGACTGTATACGAGACTCTGCACCCAGTTGTACGCATCCATCCCGAATCTGGGGAGCGTGGGCTATTCATCGGCGGATTTGTTCGCCAGTTCCGTGGCTTATCAACAACTGAATCAGATGACATTCTGCGACTATTGCAAGCGTATGTAACACGTCCTGAGAACACAGTCCGGTGGCGTTGGCAAGTTGGTGACGTCGCCTTTTGGGACAACCGGGCTACTCAACATTATGCGATCGCAGATTACGGCGATCAGCCCCGCCACGTTCAACGAGTGACAATTGTCGGCGATCTCCCAGTTGGCATCGATGGTAAACAAAGTGAGGCCATCAAGGGAGACGCTTCTGAGTACAACCGACGTGAAGCGGTAACTGCGTAATCGGGACTCGCGTAAAAATAAAATACCAGCTAGACAATCTTTGTGAAGTAGAAGTTTCATTGGTAGTAAAGCAAGTTCGATACTTGGGCAGAGGAGCGATGCATGGGTGATACACGCGCTACTGTTTTGGAAACAATAGCGGATACTTTAATCGAGCATACTGAGGCTCTGCCTTCTCGTGTTCTGCAAGTCGCGGTGACAGGCATTACTGCTAGTGGCAAATCCACTTTGGCACAGGATCTGGCACAGATATTAACCAGACGTGGAAGAAGTTCTGTTCACATTGCAGTGGATGATTTCCATAACCCACGTCACCTGCGCCATCGCCGAGGTCGTGAGTCGGCTGAAGGCTACTATTTTGATGCCTACAACTATCCGCTCCTCAAAAAGCTTGTGCTTGAACCACTGGGGCCTGGGGGTAATTTAATCTACCAGGCACATGGGTTCGACTTGGAAACAGATGCTCCAGTGGAAGAGGCACCTAATAAAGCCAATCCTGGAGATATTTTTCTTTTTGCTGCCAGTTTTCTGCTACGACCAGAGATTGTCTCTTACTTTGACTATCGTATCTATATAGATACAGATTTTGATGTGGCCGAGCAGCGTGGGGTAGATAGGGATGCAGCACGGCTTGGGTCTTGGGAAAACGCAGTTCGTCTATATCGTCAGCGATACCATGCTGCACAACGAATCTACTTTGCGGAATCTAATCCTGTGCAGTATGCCGATGCTTTATTGAAAAACAATAATTTGGCAGAACCGATTCTCTTCTTGAGAGCAAATCATCCTAATTCGTAATTGTTAAAACGATAGACGTTTGAACCCAGTATCTAATGACGATCGCGCTTTTTATGAAACTCTTCTATACACCTAACTCGCCCTATGCACGCATTACACGGATAGCAACACTAGAATTGAATCTCAGCAATCAGATCGAAACCCAAAAAGTCATTGCACGAGATCCAAACAGCGACCTACTGAATTACAACCCTACAGGTAAAGTGCCAACGCTAGCGACTGATGATGGATTTATTTTGAGTGAAACACGTATAATATGCGCCTATCTGAATCACTTAAATCCTGAGATCAAACTAGTTGCTGACATTTCTAATGGCTTTTTACAGCAACTTGAAGGTATGACTGGTGGGTTCATAGATGGTATTGCTGTCTGGGTACGGGAGTTAAGGCGTCCCCTGAGTGAGCAGTCTTTTGGGGTGATCGAGTTTGAGCGATCGCGGGCGTTGAGAATTTTGGACTACTTCGAGAAGATATCAGATAAACTCGACCAAACTCCTAAACTTGCTCATATAACTCTCGCCTCTGCACTTGGACTAGAAATCCGTCTTCCTGATCTGCAATGGCGGCAGAAATATCCAAAACTTGCCCATTGGTACGATGAATTCTCTAAACGATCCTCCATGCAAGTAACAATACCAGAATCCTAATAAATAACACTTTCTTGTTCCAAACAAGAGAACGAAAAAAGCATGAGTACGCCCTCGCAGATAGAAATATGAGTACGAAAAAACAACTTAAACATGGATACTCAAAGTAGTACTTTGTCAAGCTAGTAATGAAGAGTTTGTAGTAAGGACTTTAGGGCTTAGACGTTTTAACCCAGTTAGAACTTACGCAAAACTACACGCGCTCTGGGGCAATTCATGAATTGCCCCTACCAGAAAATTAGGGTTTCGGCTATTGTTTGCGTAAGTCCTGAAGATCAAAAAATAACCTCCTGGCTGCTTGAACCAGGGGTATAAAAATAAATGGATTCATTTTTACAAACGTTGTAGCAAACTCAAACCGTGGGTATCAGTACCACAGGTATTGAAAAGAAAGTATTCATTAGCTAACTTTTGTACTTGTTCTGATTCCAATACGCTGGGTTGCCAGGGGGTAGGGTTATTGTAGGCGTAGAAAGTTTCCACGCCATCGATACCCTTTTCGGCAGCAGCTGGAATTAAGTCGAAATGCGATCGCTTGTAACGAGCTGGATGAGCCAAAACTGCCAATCCCCCAGCTTCATGAATAGCGGCAATCACGTTACTTGCCTGATATTCTTGCCCTGTAGTCGCCCTTCTTTGCAGATAGGGTTTTATACTAGGGTGTTCTGGTGCAAAAGCGTAAGCCAAAATGTGAACTTCTATATTCAAAAGGTTGGCATTAATTTCCACGCCACTCCACAGGTAAGGAGTGATTGCACCAGGATTACTCCACTTCCAGTCTTCTAACCAAGCAAGTGCAGCTTGATAGCCGATAATACCATGATGATCGGTGATGGCTAACCCTTTTAGTCCAATCGCGATCGCCTGCTCCATCAATACACTCGGCTGCAACCTCCCATCCGAGTAAACAGTGTGCATATGAAAGTTGAATAACCTTGGACAACTATGTGCATCAATCTTATGGAATACTTGCTTTAAAAGTTCTGCCGAAGCAGTAGTTTGGGCCAAATTTACAACCATAACCCCCTCTGAACAAAATGTATATTTTTAACACACTAAAACGCTACATCTAGAGATAAGAAAGACCCAACAATAAAAATTAGTGTTGGCTGTTACTTTCTCAGCTTTCTCAGCAAATTTTTCAATATGTTAAGACTACGTTAGCAAATCTTAATCTAAGTGGTCATGGGTAGTTTGTACTACTTTAATTTTAAGTAGTAATAAATATTGCATCCAAAATTTCATAAATACGCCTATAGTATTTGTGTTAAATTACTTAGATACTAAAGGTTTAATAGAGTAATTATCTCTAATTAGCCGGAAATGCTAATTTATATTGTGTGTAAAAAAGATTACTTGCATTAGTAATTACACTAGTTTTAGTTAACTAGTAATGACTTTAGCATAGGCTTTTTGAACCGCAGGCATCGCAAAACTAAGAGTATCCTGTGAGTCTACAATAGCTTCAAGAAAGCTGGCGATGTCTACGACGGGCTATGCCTACGCTTACGAATCACTATACCCCTCGCGCAATCCCAAAAGAATCTCCCTTTAAGGTGACTCCAAACGGTTCTACCACCACCTCGCGGCTAAGGGACGCTTCAACCTTTCCGGCAATCACAGCCGAAAGCCCCTGTTTTCTTGCAAGCATGACAATTTTCTCTGCATCTTGCTCCGATTCTGTATAGAATGCAAATCCTGCACCGTAATTGAACACAGAAAGCATCGTCGCTGCCCCGCCCTCAAGATGACCCTCGACAAACGTAAATATCTCCGGCACTGGGAGCATTGTTTCGATGACGTACCGGAGCGGCTTCACCGACCGCATCAGCTTTTGCCAGCCATGTCCAGTGATGTTCTCCATCGCGGTGGGACGAATTCCCTCGCCAAGCACCGCCTGCACAAGCGGCGTGTAGAGATACGACGCAGCATTCATCGCCTCCCAGAACTCCTGCCCACTCGGAAGTTTGGTTCTGTAGCCATCAGGGAGAGACTCAGCAAGCTTGCGTAGTGGGGTAAAGCCGTTCTCATGGGGCCCCGAACTCTCGACGAGAACAATGGTATTTCCGGCATCCAGACGCGAGCTATCAATAGGAGCGACACCAGGCGGCATGACCCCAAAAACCGAGCCGGCGATGTCAAGTCGCCCTGGAATCATTTTAGTTTTTAGTTGAGGAGTTTCCCCTGAAAGATAAACACACCCCACTCGTTTGCACCCCTCAACTACTCCATCCAGAAACCCATCAAGGAAAGCGGGGGTGAAGATTGTTTCAGGAGTACTCGACGGCAGATAAAGACCGAGAAGTATAGTCTGCATACCTGAGGTTGCCGCGTCGTTCGTAAGACACGAGATTATCTTGATACCGATATTCCACCAGAATCGTCGAAGCTCTTGTTCACAGAGGTCGTCAGGTCGGGTATCGTCTGCGGTGCCCAGTCCTTCGGGTACAAGTGTCATAGAAAGTTCTCTTGCCCCCGCCTCTAGAAACGGAGCAAGGTTGAAACTGAAGGCGTTAGCGCTTGCTCCAAGACCGGATGCGGGCACGATGCCATAAGCCCTTGCAAAGCCAAGCGTGCGTTTTGCGGCATCGATGAAGCGTCGTTTTGCGGCATCGAGAGTATCGTAATCGACTTGATCGAGAGCTTGAGGCATCAGGTTGCGTTTTAATTTAGGAGTAGAGACGCGATTAATCGCGTCTGTGCAGGAGTTAAAAGTTAGGAAAACTCATAACTCCTAACTCCTAACTTTAAAATACCTCATCTTCAATACCACGCCACCATTCCCCCAAATTCATCAAGTCTTGGTAAATATCTTCTAACTCTTTGGTGTAGACATCGTTTGTAAGGGTGGCTCGACGCTCTTGCAATTTCATCAGGCGCAGTTGTACCAATAGCCAAGGTTTGGTAATGCTATTCGTTGCTTCGATGTATTGCGCTAGTTCTTTACTATCCATATATTTTATATTTTGATTTTCATATCAGTCTTGACAAGCGGGACGGATAGCGAGTCAGACGCTATGCACAGCCGCTAACGCTTCTCTATCGAGCGTCGGGAACCTCCGCAACGCGGCGGCTCCCCTACGTGTATTTCAAAAATCAAATATGAGTCCTAATATAACCACAATCTAAAAATTCAGTAATCTCTTGATAGGTTTTTCGATCATCGATTAGCAATCAGATTAATATATTTTGTGTTAACTGGGGAGAATTGCTATCTTTTAAGTAGAACGAGGTGAAAAAACCAAACTGTGTAAAGATAAGTAAATACATATAA
>NZ_JABXKP010000078.1 GCF_017114985.1 Nostoc sp. JL33
ACTTGGGCTGCTAGTTGAACTTGGGCTGCTAGTTGAACTTGGGCTGCTAGTTGAAGTTCCACGATTAACAATAGAACGAACCTGTTGCAGGTGTTCTTGGAGGGTTGGCAGCGTTTGAGCCGCAAATGCTTTCACGTCTGGATCTTGTCCCTGTTGAGCTTCACGCACAAATGCAGAGACATCCTTTTGATGAGCTTGAAGCATCTGATTTAGATATTGGCGATCAAAGTTAGTACCAGAAAGTTTGGATAAGCGTTGCTTTACTTGCTGATTTTTGCTGCCGATACTAGTTGGCAGCGTGACACGTTTTTGAGCCGCCAACTGTTTGAGTTGATTGTTTACCGGGGTATGATCTTGAACCATATGCTGTCCAAACTGTTTTACCACATTGCTGGTTCCACGTTGTGATGCCAGTTTTCCTAGTTGGACTTCTGCTAAACCATCTTGAGCGGCTTCAGTCATGAACTGTCTGTCTAAAGAACTCAGCCGATTTTGCCCTGATGCAGTTGGTGATACACTTGGTGATGCAGTTGGGGATGGACTCTCAGTTGCTTGTACAGGAACACTTGTAGCCGGTGGAGCTTCAGATGTATTCTGGCCAGGGGTAGTTTGTGTGCAACCAGTCGCCATAGATAAAGCGATCGCAACTAGACCAGTAGAGAGTATTTTGAAGTTGGACATAATTAATGTTTTCCTTAGGTAAAGCTATATCTTGAAACGTCGAATGAAAAACAAGCGCGATCGCACGCTTAAGTAAGCTACAAACAAAGCCGAAATTTACAGTTATGATTTAATGGTTACTCCTGCTTCTAACTCCAAAGCTTTAATCAATGCCGATGCATTGTCTTCGCCCCATCCTTGATTAACTGCTGTTTTAATGGTTTCTCTGACAATTGCCGCAGCAGGCATTGGAGAATTTAAATCTTGGGCAAATCGAGCGATTAAATTGGCATCTTTCAACAGATGCTTTAAGGCGAAATTCGGTGTAAAGTCCCGATTCACCAGCATCTTGCCGATGCCGTCAAAAATCGGAGAGCGAAAATCTACCACATGCAGGACATCAAGAACGTCTTGTGGATTCAGTCCGGCTTTGGTTGCCAGAACCAGCGCTTCCCCTAAAGCTTCGATTTGGGTTGCCACAATGGAGTTACCAATGAGTTTCATCGATGCGCCTTTGCCAGTGTCACCCAGGTAATGGATCGTTTCGCTTAACGGCTCTAAAATTGGTTTGACTTGCTCAAATATCTCCTGTTTGCCACCAACGACAATCCACAATCCCCCAGTTGCGGATTCGTTTTTACTGCCGAAAACCGGGGCATCAAGAAACTCAACCTGCTTTTCGGCATAAGCTGCGGCTTGTTTGCCGGAGGTGTCGGGATGAACTGTACTCATGTCGATCGCAATTTGTCCCGATCGCACGTTCGATAAAATGCCATCTTGCCCAAACACAACCTCTTCAACTGCATTGTCATTGGCTAGGGAGTAGATAATCACCTCGGCATTTTCTACAGCTTGTGCAGGTGTTTGTCCTTGGGTTGCACCTTGTTCTACTAAAGGCTTACAAGACTCTGGGCTGCGATTCCAAACCCGCAAATCGTAACCAGCTTTGAGCAAGTTGGTTGCCATGCCACTGCCCATGATGCCGAGTCCTAAATATGCAATGCGTTTCATAATGATGTTCTCGCATAGTGTCTTACTTCAAGAAATTCTGAACATGATCCGACCCACAAAATTTATTGAAGTCAGTCTCCTTCTACCTTCCTATAACATTTCAAGGCTTTGAGGATAAATACATCTTCCAATCGACAGACTCAGCAGTAGATGTAACTCACACCTGCAAAATTGCGGCAGCTACGCCCGTCGTAGATATCGCTGTTTGGGTAAACAAAACCGTTAAAGATAGTATTAATATTTACCCCAGCCAAGCTGGATTCATGGCTGTACTATCATTTTGGGTTGTAGTCTTATATCGTTCGTACTGCCCTTTAGCTGCTGCCTCACGGGTACGCGCTAACAGTGCTGTAACTCGTGCCTGATCCATTGGCTCAAAGGTGCGGACTGCCTCAAACGCCTGGTCTAAAATCCTCATGCTGTCGATGCCCGTAATTACCACTGAGGTTGGTAAATTCATTGCGTAGTGCAGGCACTCGATCGCACTCACCGTGTTGCTTCTGAGAATGTAAGACTCCCCGATGCTTTTCATTCCCAGGACACCAATGTTGTTTTTCACTAGCACAGGTAAAACCTGATGTTCAAAACTTCTAAAATGTGCATCCATCACATTCAAGGGCATCTGCACGGTATCGAAGTGGAAACCATTTTGTGCCGCAGCTTCCAGCATCTGAAGGTGAATCTGGGGATTTTTATGTCCTGTGAAACCAATATAGCGAATTTTGCCCGCTTTCTGTGCTTCCAGAACTGCCTCCATTGAGCCACCGGGAGCAAAAACCCGATCAGGGTCTTCAAAACGGAGTATTTCATGATGCTGCAATAAATCAATGTGATCGACTTGCAAATCTTTGAGTGATTCATCAATCTGCATTTTGGCAGCGCCTTTAGTGCGTCCGTCGATTTTCGTCATTAAAAAAACTTTTTGACGATAACCATTCTTAAGAGCATTTCCCATCCAACGGTGGCTACGTCCGTTGTTATAGTCCCAAGAGTTATCCATAAAGTTGATGCCGCGATCGATGGCACTGCGGATCAGCTTGATACTTTCTTGCTCTTCTTGAATTTTTCCAATATGATACCCCCCCAAACCAATCACAGATACTTGTTCTTTGGTGCGTCCGAGGTTGCGATACAACATTTCGCCGCGTCGAGTTGGAGTGGCTGAGGTTTGGGCTTGCAGTTGAGTATTTTCATCAACAGGTTTTGTTTGGGCAAGCAGCGGTTGCAAAAATCCTTCCGAAACCGCAAGTCCTGCTGCCACTAATCCTGAAGCAGAAGCAGTTTTTAACAAGCTGCGTCTACTAATTTCCATAATTGTCTCCTACAAGTAACAACAGGAATGAGCCGTATAGTATCACGGCAATCTGTCATAGAGACTCTAACTAAGGTGTGTTTTGAAGCATACTCCGCAAGATGTATTCACAATGCTTACCTTTTGTTAAGCTTGCTTGATTTAAAACTTTATAGGAACAGCCGGTAAGCGTAAAACTCAGTGGCAAGGCTAAAATGTTGCAAAAAAATTGTAGGTTGGGGAGCCACTGCGTTGCGCGGGTTCCCCGCGTTGTAGCAAGTGGCGTTGGAGGCTTTGCGTAACCCAACATCCTGATATGTGTTGGGTTGCGCTCCGCTCCACCCAACCTACATCTAATGCACAATTTTTTTGCTTGCCACGCCAGTAGGTTGGGTAGAACGAAGTGGAACCCAACATCAAGTCTGAATATTTGCGAACCCCTTTTACGGTGACGTGTACTAAGGGACTTCCAAGTAAAAAAATAAGTAGATGGACAAAAATATTTACAGTTATTGCAAGCAAACCTTTCCCGGAGCGTCTCGTTGGCGCTGCCTCTCGTAGAGAAGAGAAGCAACGCCAGCCCTTGCGATCGCCTTTGCTTGCCCGATGTACAGACATTCTATGCCAGTTCATGTATCTGATACCACTTTGTGCGGTACTAAAAAACCAAGTACAATTGCTACCAAGAACAATGCTGGAACATCACCAAACAGGTGTCCCTGTTCAACAGGGTCAATTACTGCATGTACCGCCATGATCAGCCCGTGGACTACACTTGACCAGACGGTGAACCAGATTAAACTGAGGTGAGCTTCTGGTTGCCTTGAAGCCAACAGCAAAAAGACACCAAGCGTTGCATAAATACCAATGATCATCTGTTCGTATTCGTGCTGACCTGGTTGCCATAACCAGCCTGATGCCCAGACCTGACTTAGCGGATAGATCAGTAGAAAAACTATTCCAATAAGAACCAGAGCGATTTGTAAGTACCGATCACGCTCATTCATTGCTTTAACCTCCGCTATTTTCTAGTGCAGTCTCTAACAAAACTGTATAATTTTGTGATTGTATTCCCACTGGTGACACTTCAGCTTTGGAGTGTTATAAATTTAAATGCTTCTTGTGGTTTAAAACTGATTCAACTGTGAATGCAAGTTGATGCATTCACAATGCAAGCCGATGCATTCACAATGCAAGTCGATACATTCACAATGCAAGCCGATGCATTCACAATGCAAGCCGATGCATTCACAATGCAAGTCGATGCATTCACAATGCAAGTCGATGCATTCACAATGCAAGCCGATGCATTCACAATGCTTACCTTTTGTTTCAGCTTGCCCAATTTAAAACTTTATCTTACTGATAGATTTTTGGTTGCAATGGGTACATTAAATTTATACTATCTGAGTAGATACATTTATGACTATCCAAGATACAACACGCCGTTTGCGCCCTCAAACCATTAGTCAAGATATTAGCTCATTCCACGGTTTGCAAACCGTCACCACCTACAATACAACTCGTGCTGATGCCTCATCTGCAAAGTTACAGGAACTTTATCAGGGGATGTTGATTTCTCAACAAATCGAAACGGAGAAACTAGCTTTATACCGTGCTGCTTCTGATGCTGGCCGATTAGCAGAATGGGAATATCATAATGCTGTATTAGCGATGAAAGAAGTTGTGCGCGGGCAATATGGTTCAGATAGTGATCAAGCTCAAGCTGTGGGACTGAAGAAAAAATCAGACCGCAAGCGCCCTTCTCGCAAAAAGCTAGTTGCGATGGCGTAACCGCCGGCTGGAAGCGATCGCAAGTTAATCAACTTGATTAAGATTGAAAATTAGCGATCGCTAATCGGATGATTGAGCTTTCATCGTTTCGGCGATGCCTACGGCTGGCTACGCCGAAGCATTGTAAGTAGTCGGCGTTGCAATTTATGAGAGATGCGAACTGCCGAAGGCGGCAGCGCTTCGCTATCGCGCAATTCCTGAAAGCTCAACGGCAGCAATTAATCTCTTATTTCATATTTTGCATTTGCTGATTGCTCGGACGCTCCAACTCCAAATCGTCCCAAGAAACTGGATCTTCTACAGGTTCCAGGTGAGTTGTAACGTGGGTTGAAGGCAGCACCCGAAGAATAGCAAGCTCAATTACCTCGCACAAATCGTGCCCTTGTTGCACTGTCCAAGATCCAGGCACAAGAACATGAAAGGAAACAAAGCGGCGGGTTCCAGCAGTGCGGGTTCGCAAGGCATGGAACTGGATGTCCTGATGTTTGTACTCGTTAAGGATGCTTTTGATTGCGTCAATTTCTTTTTTAGGCAAAGCTGCATCCAGTAACGCGCTACTGGTTTCCCGCAGCAAACGAAATCCTGTCCAAGTAATATTTACTGCTACTATCAGTGCAACAATTGGATCGAGCACGAGAGCGCCTGTTAGCTGGACGAGAATGATTCCAATTACTACACCACCCGAAGTCACCACATCAGTAAACAAGTGGTGAGCATCAGCCCTCAGTGTAATGGAACGTAACCGTCGCCCTGCCCGTAGCAAGATAAAAGCAACAACGCCGTTGATTGCAGTTGCAAAGAGGGAGAGTGCTAACCCGAATCCCAGCTGTGTTAATGGTTCTGGATGCAACAAGCGTCCCCAAGCTTCAACAGCAATACTAATAGCTGCTACTATAATCAACGCACCTTCTGCACCACTGGAGAAGTATTCGGCTTTAGAATGCCCAAAGGCGTGTTCGGCATCGGCTGGTTTATCAGCATAGGTCAATGCCCATAGAGCGACTAATGCTGCTACGAGATTTACAATTGATTCAATAGCATCTGAAAGCAAACCTACTGACCCGGTTAGCAGGTAAGCGCCAAATTTTAGGGCAATAGTGACGATTGCCGCTACAATCGACAAGAAAGCGTAGGAGCGGGCTGTTCGACTACTCATCTCGGTGACAGACGTAATTACAGTGATTCCGAGCTAAGAGTACCAAATTTTACTTGAGTTGGTCATCAGTCCTGAGACTTCTACTGATTAGTAAAAGAAACTACAGGATATCATTGCCAGTATGAACTTCTTGCTCATACTGGTCAACTCAGATGTTGCACCTAGCCCTAGCGATTAGAAATCGCGGCTATACAACGAACGCGAACAGCGTCTGGCAGAGAAGTCCGCCTATCGCGCTTGCGCTGCGCTTCTCTGCGAGACGCTTTGCGAACGCGCACCACGCAAACTAACGCAAAATCAAGGCTTTTCAACCTGCGGAGGCAAGTTTTGTCTGTGTAGCCACGACTTCTAGTCGCCTGGTGCAAGATATAAGTAATGTAGCGATCGCTAATCGGATGATTGAGCTTTCATCGTTTCGGCGATGCCTACGGCTGGCTACGCCTACGCAAATCGATCTACAGCAGCTTGTCTAATGTAATTGGCAAATCGCGGACGCGCTTACCTGTGGCATGATAAACAGCGTTAGCGATCGCCGCCGCAGTTCCGGTAATGCCAATTTCACCAATTCCTTTGACACCAAGCGGGTTGATATGTGGATCGTGTTCATCAACGAACAGCACCTGAATATCAGGAACGTCTGCATTCACTGGTACGTGATACTCAGCTAAATCATGGTTGACAACGCGCCCTCGGTTCGGGTCTGTTAGCGTGTGTTCCATTAGCGCCATGCCAATACCATAGACAATTCCACCGATTAGCTGACTGTTGGCTGTTTTCGCATTCAGTATGCGTCCCACGCCAAATGTTCCCACCCAGCGCGTTACTCGCACTTCACCTAAATCAGGTTCAACGCGGACTTCGGCAAACTGCGCTCCAAATGCGTGCATTGAGAACTTCTTTTGTTCCTCTCCCGGCTTGGCATCTGCACGCGCTTCGATCATTTTCATTCCATGCCGTGCCAAGATTGCCCCATAAGTTTCGCTTGCTGACGATTTATTTTTTAAGGAAAAGCTGCCATCTTGGGCAATCACATCCTCAGCGTTTGAACTATAAAGGGGTGATTTTTGATCGGCAAGCGCTAATTGCAAAAGCTGACTGCGAGCTTGATTTCCCGCTAAATGTACCGCCGAACTGACGCTGGCGGCGGTTTGCGAACCACCGGAAACAGGGGTTTGTGGCATCTTAGTATCGCCTAGTTCAAACCGGACTTTGTTAACTGGGAGACCGAGTGCTTCAGCTGCCACTTGAGTCATCACAGTATAAGTTCCCGTACCAATATCTTGGGAACCGCTTTGCACTACGGCTGTACCGTCTGCCATAATTTGAGCGATCGCCGATGCTGGAGAACGGTTGGTAGGATAAGTAGCTGTCGCCATACCCCAACCGATCAAATAATTGCCGTCTCGCATTGAGCGGGGCTGAGGGTTGCGCTTCTGCCAGCCAAACTTTTCTGCCCCTAATTTGTAGCATTGTATGAGTGACTTGCTCGACCAGGGCAGTCCTTTGCTAGGATCGACATCAGCATGGTTACGCAGACGCAGTTCCACCGGATCGATATTCAGCGCATAAGCCAGTTCGTCCATTGCCGATTCTAAGGCGAACGACCCAGAAGCTTCGCCTGGTGCCCGCATATAGGTTGGTGTTCCCTGATCGAGTTGAATCAGACGATGGCTGGTTTCGATATTCGGGCAAGCGTAGAGCATCCGGGCGCTTTTACCAACAGGTTCGATAAATTCATCGAAAGTTGAAGTTTGGGAAGTCCCAGCGTGTCGGAGAGCGGTCAATTTGCCTTCGCGGGTTGCACCGAGAGAAACCTGTTGAATTGTCTCTGGTCGGAAGCCAACAGGCCCATACATCTGTATCCGTCCCAGAACTAATTTCACTGGGCGATTAACTTGCCGGGCTGCGATCGCCGCTATTGGCACATGCGACCAAACCGACCCTTTGCAACCGAAGCCACCGCCAACAAAGTAAGACATAATGCGGACTTTCTCTGGCTCAATTCCTAATACCCCCGCAACTTTTTGTTGAGCCGAAAAGATTCCTTGAGTTGCGTCATACAACAGCAGTTCATCGCCTTGCCAAACTGCTGTTGTGGCATGAGGCTCCATTGGATTGTGATTTTCGATCGGTGTAGTATAGGTTTGCTCGACGCGGACAGCAGCAGTCGCTAGTCCCTGGTTGACATTACCGTGCGCTAAATCGGGCGGCTCGTCTCTAGGGATTTTACCTTTAGGCAAGTATGCCTTAGCGAGGTTGTCCCGCATATTGATGGTCGGTTTCTCTTCGTCATAGCGAACTTGCACCAGTGAAGCAGCGTACATAGCTCGTTCAAAGGTATCGGCAACCACAACACCAATGTGCTGACCGCTATAAAGCACAGCGTTATCTTGCAGCACTTGCAGCTTATTACCGCCGCCTTTTTCTCCCGATGCCTTTGGTGCGTTGAGGTGGGTAATTACTGCTAATACACCCGGTACTTGTTCCGCCGCTTTTGTATCGATTTGGGCAATCTTACCTTTGGCGATCGTGCTTTGAATCGTGACTCCATAAGTCATTTTGGCGATCGGAAACTCTGCCGAATAGCGTGCGCCACCCGTTACCTTGAGATGTCCATCGACTCGATTTAGCGGTTTGCCGACAACTGTATTTGTATCCCCTGTATTCATGCCATCCCTCCCACGGTTGTCAGCGCCTTAACAATTGTGCGTTTAGTTAGTTCGACCTTAAAGCCGTTGTATTTTTGAGGTTTAGCTCCGGCGATCGCAACTGAGGCTGCTGCTTGAAATGTTGCCTGGTTTGCGGGTTTGTTCAGAAGTGCTTTTTCAGCTTCGTATGCACGCCAGGGCTTTGTTCCTACGCCACCAAGGGCAATGCGTGCCGAGCGAATAATCCCATTTTGAATATCTAATGCTGCCGCAACCGATGCCATTGCAAAAGCATAAGAGGCGCGATCGCGGACTTTTAAATAGTGCGATCGCTGGGCAAAGTTTGAAGCAGGTAAGTCAACGCCAACTATTAACTCTCCGTGTTGTAAAACTGTCTCTCTTTCTGGTGTATCGCCAGGTAAAAGATGAAAATCTACAAGGGGAATACTCCGCTCTCCATTCGGGCCGCGGGTTTGCACAACTGCATCGAGTGCGATCATTGCCACCGCCATATCAGAGGGATGGGTGGCAATACAGCGATCGCTTCCGCCGAGAATCGCGTGAATCCGGTTGTAACCTTCGATTGCCGGACAACCTGAACCGGGAACGCGCTTGTTACACGGCATGGAAGTGTCACGGAAGTAGTAACACCGGGTACGTTGCAGCAAATTTCCGCCCACCGTCGCCATGTTTCGCAGTTGCGGTGATGCCCCAGACAGCAACGCCTCCGATAGCACGGGGTAACGCTCCCGAATTATCGCATCATAGGCAACATCGCTATTACGTGCCATTGCCCCAATCCGTACACCGTTACCTTGGGTTTCTATCTTGGTTAGCGGTAGTGGGTTAATGTCAACCAACTCTTTTGGGGTCTGGACATTCAGCTTCATCAAATCAATTAAGCTTGTACCGCCTGCCAAGTAAGCAGCTTGCACCTCTGGAGCGACCAACGCCACGGCATTCTCTGCTTGTCCTGCTTTCTTATAGCTAAACGGCTGCATCTTTTTTTCCCTCTAAGACATCGCGGACAGCAGCCACGATATTTGGATAAGCGCCACAACGGCAGATATTGCCGCTCATCAGTTCGCGAATGTCGGCATCGGACTTAGCATGTCCCTCGTTGACTAAACCCACCGCCGAACAAATCTGTCCCGGTGTGCAGTAGCCGCACTGAAACGCATCGTGAGCAAGAAACGCCGCTTGCATCGGGTGCAAATTGTTTCCTTGCTCCAGCCCTTCAATAGTTGCGATCGCGGCATCAGTGTGCATAATCGCAAATGTCAAGCACGAATTAATCCGTTGCCCATCAACCAGCACCGTACAAGCACCGCACTGACCGTGATCACAACCTTTTTTAGTACCAATTAGCCCGATATATTCCCGAAGTGCATCAAGTAAAGTAACACGCGGTTCAATCTGTAAACTATGTGCTGTTCCGTTGACTTGCAGCGTTACCTTCATAGTCTCAGGTGTCGAAGTTGTCAGCATTGGGGTAGTTTTTTTGACTTGAGTTTGTGCTACAGTTTTCCCTACAAAATTACTGATTGTAGCCGCTACTGTGCTGACGACCATCAATTGACCCAACCTGCGACGTCTTAGGATAAACTTCATCTGTTTACTCCATTCTGTTTTTGTTGGTAATAATATTGCGTAATTCTCTTGACTTGAATTCTTTATAGAAAACCACTTTTTTTACAAGCATTTTTCTCAAATGACATTGTTAACAGAATACAATTTATCTTGTTATCCTCTCTCTATCAGAAGATTTATGCCATAAGTACCATCTATTATCAAAACAGAATAAAGGCGTTATTCGTCAAAATTCAGCATGAATTGAAGTTAGTTTATCCGCTCAGAGAGCTAGTAACGCGGCGGCGATAAATTTAGTAATACTACCAGACGCTTCTCTTCTTAGGCTCCGCCAATGCGTAGCTTGCTTAAGGGAAAGGGTACGCACTACGTGTCTAACTCAGTTGCCTGGAGTTGAGCCAGTTTCAGGAATCTGCCACGGCCAAATTACTGATACACTGCGATCGCTTGCAAGCTGGCAATTATTCAGCCGCGTCCAAAAACGGCAGTAAAGATTTGACATCAAAATTATCCGCAAAATCCGAGCGCACAGCTAGCATTAATTGAAACTTAATAACTTCACCGTGGTAGTTAAGTAAGTTGGCAAGAAAATTCCAATGTATGTAACCAAATATAAATTAACGCACCTGACAATTTAAATTTATTAACATAGTTATTAATTTTTGAATTTTCAATCTTCTCTTCTTAGGCTCCGCCAACAATTCCATTATCCAAAATTTAAAATCTAAAATTCGGTGATCGAGCCTAAAGATACATCTAAAATTGTTTGGATTTCTTCGTACAAGTAATCTTGGTACACCAGCTTGACTTGCCTTGCGCTTTTCTTGCCTGACGCGCATCACCGCAAGCAGCGATAAAATCCTGTAACTTTGCGTTAGCGTTGGCGTAGCGTCTCGTAGAGAAGCTCACCGTACCACTACGTGGAAGCAAGCTACGCGTAGCGTCTCGTAGAGAAGGTATCGCAGTTACGATTTGAGTAGCAATTAAGACTTAGATATCTGCTAAGTATGATTGGCTAAAAAACTTTTTAGAATTAGCAAATGGGATTCCGTCGCATGATATTGGGCTTTCAGTAGACCGAAAATTTGGGAAAATGGACGAAATAGTAGGGGTTTCAGCCGTCGTGATTGCGAGGTAATTATAAGAACGTTAAACCGAAAATATACGGTTACAGGATTTATTCTTCCGATACCAGAAGCGGCAATTGAGCTTGATACGCCAGACGAATACGAACAGCTACTATATATTTTGTAAATCGGACAGGATGCTTGACCTACAATAATAATGCTATATCTTTGTAGTTGAAAATTTTAATAAACCACAAAGCCAACTTTTGCAACACAACCGTATTTGATGGCTAAATCAATTCTTTCAAAAAAACAGTTCGGCAGACAGTTAATCAACTGGTTGCTTGAAGAAAACCGAAAAGAGAAGGAAGGGCCTTACCGCAAGGAAGAACCACATCGCCAGCATGCTTGGTGGCAGGTGATGTGCTTGACTGGTGTAGATTATTTCTCGACTCTTGGCTATCAACCTGGGATTGCAGCACTGGCGGCTGGCGCTCTTTCTCCTCTGGCTACCCTGATTCTGGTTTTGCTGACAATCTTTGGAGCATTGCCAATCTACCGGCGCATTGCTGCCGAAAGCCCTCATGGGGAAGGGTCGATCGCAATGTTAGAGCGTTTGCTCCCTTGGTGGCAAGGCAAATTACTTGTGCTATGCCTACTTGGCTTTGTGGGAACCGACTTTATTATTACCATTACCTTGTCGGCTGCTGATGCTACAGCCCATATCATCGAAAATCCGCTCGCTCCAATTTGGCTTCACAATCAGACGATCGCTATCACCCTGATATTAGTTACATTACTAGGCGGAGTTTTCTTGAGAGGTTTCCGAGAAGCAATTGGTATTGCAGTAGTTTTGGTGGGAGTTTATCTGCTGTTAAACTTTATTGTCGTTAGCGTCGGTCTGTATCAGATCCTAACTCACCCACAAGCGATCGCTAACTGGCAGGCTGCACTTTTTGCACGCGATTCCAACCCTGTGATGCTACTCGGCATAGCTCTTTTGATATTCCCCAAGCTAGCGCTGGGATTGTCAGGCTTTGAGACTGGCGTCACCGTTATGCCCCTCGTCAAAGGTAGCAGCAGCAACACCGCGCCGCATACCAAAGGGCGAATTCGGAATACACGCAAGCTGCTCACCACTGCTGCTCTGATTATGAGCTTCTTTTTGCTCACCACCAGCTTTATAACTACTCTACTAATTCCAGTCGCAGAATTTGCATCTGGGGGTAAAGCCAATGGACGGGCCCTTGCTTATTTAGCACATCTGTATTTAGGCAATGGCTTTGGCACATTTTACGATTTAAGTACTATTTCCATTTTGTGGTTTGCAGGTGCATCTGCAATGGCAGGGCTGCTGAATATCGTGCCCCGCTATTTACCACGCTATGGCATGGCACCAAATTGGGCACGAGCAGCGCGACCTTTGGTTTTAGTCTATACAGCGATCGCCTTTGTTGTCACAATTATCTTTCGGGCAAATGTGGAAGCCCAAGGTGGGGCTTACGCAACTGGTGTGCTTGTATTGATCACTTCAGCTGCTTTTGCCGTCACCTTATCAGCTCACCGTCACCAACAGAAGCGGGCAGAACTGATTTTTGGCATTATCACACTGTTATTTTTATATACCACTGTTGTTAATATCATCGAAAGGCCAGAAGGGATTAAGATCGCTGGGTTCTTCATCGGTGCGATCATTTTTACCTCGCTGGTTTCTCGTGTTTGGCGTTCAACGGAACTGCGAACAGAGCGGATCGAGGTTGACGAACTTGCAGGCCAATTCCTTGCCGAAGAGAGCCAGGGAGCAATACGGCTAATTGCAAATCGGTTGAATGTGGGCGATGCCCAAGAGTATTTTTTAAAAGAGAAAGAGGTGCGCGACGATAACCATATTCCACCCAACGATCCAATTCTGTTCTTAGAGATTCATGTATCAGATGCTTCGGAGTTTGCGGATGTGATCAAAGTAAAAGGGGTGCAAGTTGGTGATTATCGGATTCTACGGGCCGAGAGTGCAGCAGTACCTAACGCGATCGCGGCTTTACTGCTCTATATTCGTGACCAAACAGGTAAGATTCCCCATGCCTACTTCGGCTGGGTTGAAGGCAACCCCATACAATACTTACTGCGTTTTATCTTGTTTGGGGAGGGCGATATTGCTGTAGTCACGCGTGAAGTACTCCGTCGGGCTGAAAAGAATCCCCACAGGCGTCCTTGCGTTCATGTCGGGGGGTAAGGATCATGGATGGGCTGTACGCCCTTACCTTAAACAGCAAGGAGGCTCACACTGTACCGCAAGGGAACGTGTAGGTAGTTCACACATGTATCTGTAGTAGACATAGGCGTGAAATTAAATATGCGTTACCCAGAACCCTTGTAGAGACGTAGCAGTGCTACGTCAAAACAATTCTTTTTCACTCCTATGTCTAGTAGGTATTTCTTGAAATGCTATAACTTATAATCAAAACAAGTCTGCCTTCAGGAGATTGACTCAATGACATATATCTCCCCAAAAACCCTTACCTTTGAAGATTTTCTCTCTCAATACCGAGATAATCCCCGCTATGAACTGGCAGATGGAGAACTAATTGACATGGAACCCACTGGCCCGCACGAAACGGTAAGTGGCATTGCAACCCAAATTGGTATCTACCTTGTTGCAGAACAACTCCCCTGGTTTATCCCTCGCACTTGTTTAATTTACCCCTTGGCAGATGCTGCCACAGTTCGTCGTCCTGATGTTGTGGTTCTCGATGAAACTGTTCTCCACCGTGAACCCCTTTGGGAGCGAGAACCCGTAATTACGCTGGGACGTTCGATTAAACTGGTGGTGGAAGTTGTTAGCACCAACTGGGAAACTGACTATGCTCGCAAGGTTGAAGAATATGCACTCTTAGGCATTCCTGAATATTGGATTGTTGATTATCGAGGATTAGGCGGTGTCGCATTTATTGGTAAACCCAAACAACCTACTTTTACCGTCTGCGAACTGGTTGAAGACACCTATACTCAACAACAATATCGGCTAAACCAATCAATTAACTCACCCCTTTTACCCCGTCTGCAACTTCGCCTAGATAATATCTTTCCTCTTTAAGTATCTAACGTAACGCTATTCATCCCCTTCTGTTCGCCGATTAACTAGGGTAGCGCTAGCTTGGTCAACAGGCATTAGCACAACTTCATTAATATTGACATGAGGCGATCGCGTCACACAGAAAAATATCACATCAGCCACATCATCTGCTGTCAGGGGTGTAACTCCCTGATAGACTTTGTTGGCGCGTTCGCTATCTCCGTGAAAGCGCACCTCGCTAAATTCAGTTTCTACCATACCAGGGTCAACGGAAGTTACACGTACCCGCGTTCCCAACAGGTCTTGTTTTAAACCTTCAGAAATTGCCCTCACAGCAGCTTTGGTAGCACAGTAGACATTGCCACCGGGATAGGTTTGATGTCCAGCAATGGAACCTAAATTTACCACATGACCGCGATCGCGACTCACCATTCCCGGAACGACATAGCGAGAAAGGTAAAGTAGACCCTTAACGTTAGTATCAATCATGTCTTCCCAGTCTTGAAAGCTGCCTTCGTGCAACTTGTCTAAACCACGACTTAGACCAGCATTGTTAATTAGAATGTCGATGTCAGACCAGGCGGGGGGTAGAGTCGAAATAGCAGATTCGACAGCGTTGCGATCGCGCACATCTAGCTGTAATAAATGAATTTCAGTCCTAAAATCTTTACTGAGAGTATCTGCTAGCTGCTGCAAACGTTCTAACCGTCGTGCCGCCAAGATCAGTTTTGCACCCGCACCAGCGAAGATTCTCGCACAAGCAGTACCGATACCACTACTTGCACCAGTGATCAAAATGATTTGATTTTCTAAGGAAGTCATTAGGATAGTTAGGAGTCAAGAGTTAATAGTTATGAATTATGAATTAGCACAAGTTTCATAGTTCATAATTTATCATTAGTCGTCTATAACTCCTAACTCCTGTACAGACGCGATTAATCGCGTCTCTGGTAACTCCTGTACAGAGGCGATTAATCGCGTCTCTACTTCTTCACCACTTGCAGGCGCTGAGTTATCATCGTCATTCCATTACCCCGCAGGATGACAGCAGAAACCCATTGGCTACCAGGCGTAGATGGTGCTTGTGCTACTTTAAACAGTCCGCCAGATGTCAGTAATTCCAAATCCACGGATGTGGGGTTGAGATATTTATCCGGTTGGATGGGTTCCTCTAGCGCGGTTCCTAGTAGAAAATCATCACCAAGTGGCTCTTTGACGATCGCATCAAAATTATACTTCTGACCAACTAGCACCTGCTGTGGTAATTTAATATCAACTTGGGGCGGCTTGCTGCCAGAGGTAAGTAGGGTGCGTTCTGACAAAATATCTTGGCGGAGGATTTTTCCGCTTGCAATGCGCTGACGCGATTTAATCGTGGCATTGAGAGCCAAATTATTACTGTTACCGGAGGGTAAGCTAGTTATCTGCGTTTCCGTTTCAGCAATAATCCCATTGCCTTCAGGTTTTGAAGATAGCAGTTTCGTACTGTATTGCAATTTGGGATATCGTTGCCAAAGTGAAGTCAAAGACCTTTCCATCGTTTGAAGGGTTAATCCATCCCCATGAGTGAAATTGGGGCTGTAGAATTGCAACACCCCTTTGACATCGCCCCGGCTGGCGGCTGCATCAACTTGTGTCAACAGTTTTTTCACATCGGCTGGTGCATTTGGGGGTGTACCAGCCTGGACTAATTGTTGTGGTGTCGTCGCTTGAGTGCGTTGCCAACCAGTTGTTAAACCAAAGGTTAGCAGGAAGAAAATCAGCCAGATACTTGCTGGAAATCTAAGTTGGCGTTTCACTAAGGCGGTAATAATGTTAGTCATTGGTAAGAATTTACTGATTTGATTAGAGAAAGTGAGGAAATTGTTTTATCTTAGTTAAGCTAGGCGCTAAACGGTAGAGGTTTGATGGCAAACGCACCGATACGATTATTAATCGCTGCCAGTGGGACTGGTGGACATTTGTTTCCAGCGATCGCACTGGCAGAGAAACTCCCAGATTATCAAATTGAATGGCTGGGAGTACCCAATCGGCTAGAAACTCAACTTGTTCCCAAACAGTATCCCTTGAATACTATTGCAGTTGAAGGGTTTCAGCAAGGGTTTGGACTCTCCTCGATTCGCATTTTGGGTAAACTCGCCCTTTCGATTCTGGAAGTCAGACGAATTCTCAAACAAGGAAATTTTCAAGGCGTGTTTACCACAGGGGGTTACATTGCCGGGCCTGCTGTGATTGCGGCGCGTTCCCTCGGTTTACCCGTGGTTTTCCACGAATCTAACGCTTTACCTGGTAAAGTAACTCGCTTTTTTGGCCCTTGGTGTAGTGCGATCGCCTTGGGATTTGAAGTAGCTGCTAAGTATTTACCCCGTTCCAAAACTGTCTACGTGGGCACTCCCGTAAGAGCGCAATTTCTCGATGGGGCAATTAATCCACCTCTGGATTTAGCCATTCCTGAAGGTGTTCCCTTAATTGTCGTCTTTGGTGGTAGCCAGGGTGCAATTGCGGTTAATAAATTGGTGCGGGAATCTGCAAACGCTTGGTTTGATGCTGGTGCATATATAGTACATTTAACTGGCGATCGCGATCCAGAAGCAGATAGTCTCAAACATCCACAGTACATAGCCTTACCTTTTTACAACAATATGGCGGCGTTGTTGCAACGGGCAACTCTTGCCATTAGTCGTTCTGGCGCAGGTAGCTTGACAGAATTGGCAGTGTGTGGAACGCCAGCGATTTTGATTCCTTACCCCTTTGCCGCAGAAGACCATCAATCTTACAATGCAGACGTATTTACTTCAGCTGGTGCGGCGTTAACTTTGAAGCAATCGGAGTTGACGACCCAAGCATTGCAAAGTAATGTGTTGAATTTGTTGCAGTCACCGCCAGAGTTAGCAAAGATGGCTCAAAAAGCTCGTGCGATCGCAGTTCCCGATAGTGCCGAAAAATTGGCGCAATTAGTGCGTGAGGTGATAGAAACTTAAAAAAATTCGTAATTCGTAATTCGTAATTCTTAATTAAAGACAATAGGAATTTATTTTCCAGGTTATGAATATCTTATTTAACCCAAAATTCCGCCTTGCAGTAGGTTGTGCTGGTTTATTATTTGTCAGTTTAGCGAGTAGCCATCTATATACTCAGTCAAAAAATAAACAGCTAGTTCAACAAGATCAGTCCTTTAGTCAGCAAAAAAATTTTGCCCCACTTCAATCACAGATTTACCTTACTTCCAAATTTCAAAATCCTTTTGTCGCTCAACAAACATCTGATCAGATTATCGCCAAGCAAAACGCTTTTTCATCTTCGGATAATTTGTTAGCAGCATCTGCACCCTATCCAGTTGTCGATGAGTTCAAAAAATATAAATTTAGCATTAATGGCAGCCAGGTTGTTACTCCAGCCAAGCTGCCAAGTAGTAAGGTTAACTTCAATCAAAAAGATTTATTAACGGTTCTCGTTAATACTAGAAAATATTTTCAAGACTACGCTTCAGCAGACCCAGATATTCTGCGTACAGGGATGCTTACCACCCAAGGGGTTACTGTGCCAGATGTTCTCAAAACTTTGGATTTCATGATTGCTATCTTAAAGGAGGATGTTGCTAATAATCGAGCTACTCGTTTACAAGACCCTAAATTTATCAATACCAATTTTCGAGTCATTAAATGGTCTGCCTACAACCCAAATAATAAACAGCAAAAACAATTACGAATTACCAAATATGCTGTCTTTACTCACCCCGGTTCTCGCAAGAAAACCTCTACCTTTAATACACCAATTTATAGCTTAAAAGACAACTCTAATAGCGATAAGTTCTACACTCGATACACAAAGCAGGATGTTTTGTCGGGTATTTATGAACCAGGTGGTAAAGAATTTGGAAAAGTTACAAGTCTCGCTTATCTAACCAGGAATGGCTTAGAAGAGGCAATTATGGAAGGAACAATACTGATTAATTTTACAGATGGTTATCAGGCATTTTTTAATGTAGATAGAAATAATGGAATGTCTTATATTCGCGGATTGAAGGCAACAGCACAAAAGCGTTATTGGTATTTTCGAGAAGTTGATGCTATTAAAGGCTATGGATACAAAATAGATGCAAAAATTTCTATCAAACCCGGAGTCACTTTTGCCGGAGATGTTTTGAATATCGGTTTAGGTAAAGTGATTGTGATTGAGCATACTCAAGGTGGTCGCAAACATCTGCAAATGGGAGTCATCGCCGATACAGGCGGAGCATTTTTACCCAATCTTTATCAACTCGATTTTTTGGCAGGTATTTTTAAGAATAAAAAAGATTTTGGGCAGCATATCACGCAATTGCCAGACTATGCTACAGCATATTTTTTAGTAAAAAAGTAATGCATTGACTTGATGTCAAATATCTAGGCACTGGTCAAAATAATTCGTAATGACGGCGAACGTCATTACGAATTAGTAATTATTTGGTCAACAGTTCTAAGTTGTGACCATTGGGATCATAAAAATAGAAGCCACGACCTTGCTTCCGGTGGTTAATTTGTCCTTTATTCTGATGCATGGGGTCGCTAGTGTATTCAATGCCCGCCTCTTTGATGCGTGCAAAAATTGCATCAAATTCCTCATCACTGACATGGAAGGCATAATGATGCGACTCAAACGCTTCGGCATCGGCGAAGTCGAGTGTCAGTGCATCATTTATATGTACAGCAGCGAAGTGGCCAACGGGAACCTCGACCTCTAAACCAAAAATTTTTGCAAAGAACCTCGCCGATGCTTCCTTGTCATGTACGGGTACTATGGTGTGATTTAAAGTAATTGTCATGTCACACTTCCCCTCCTAATTTCGGTAATAATTCATTTCAACTCTCTATTCAGAGTCGATAAGAACAATGTTCCTTTCTATTTTATCTTTTCAGCGCTAACACCAGAGTAAATATATCGGAATCCGGTTTGATTTTTGAACAAAATTAAGTATTTGTAGCGACTGTCTTAATTGTCAAGTGCGATCGCCTGATGTTGGCGACTGTTTTAAAAGTCAAGCGTTCGCTTTGTTTGTTGAGATTTATGAAGGCGATGCCTACGGCGGGCTGCGCCGGAGCACCTGTATACTTGATCGCGGTGCGACAAAGTTAAGAGTACTTCAACACGATATTTGAGTACCTGAATACGATATTTGAGTACCTGAATACGATATTTGAGTACCTGAACACGATATTTGAGTACCTGAACACGATATTTGAGTACCTGAACACGATATTTGAGTACCTGAACACGATATTTGAGTACTTCAACACGATATTTGAGTACTTCAACACGATATTTGAGTACTTCAACACGATATTTGAGGTATCTGTTTTAACGCGATGTTGAAAGCGATCGCTCAGACATCGAGATCAAAAGTGCGATGCAATCGATATTGTACGGTACGTTATCGGCGTGAGTACAGCACCAAATCCTTAAGAATAATCTCGTACTCTCAGCGATAATCAGAAATAAGCAAAACTAATAACTTCTATCAGTTTTACTGAAGTAATAAAACTTGATAAAAAATTGTAAAGCATTGTAAAGTAGATTCACAGGCAAAAACAAAACTGCCTGATTCATAAATAACTAACCGCACTTATAAAACCATGACAACAACCTTACAACGTCGCGAAAGCGCCAACGTATGGGATCGGTTCTGCGAGTGGATCACCAGCACCAACAACCGTATTTACATCGGTTGGTTCGGCGTAGTCATGATCCCCACCCTGCTAGCCGCCACTGCTTGCTTCGTAATCGCCTTCATCGCCGCACCTCCAGTAGACATCGATGGAATCCGTGAACCTGTTGCAGGTTCCTTAATCTACGGAAACAACATCATCTCTGGTGCAGTAGTACCTTCCTCCAACGCTATCGGCTTGCACTTCTACCCAATTTGGGAAGCAGCTTCTCTAGATGAGTGGTTGTACAACGGCGGCCCTTACCAATTGGTAATTTTCCACTTCCTGATTGGCATATTCTGCTACATGGGTCGTGAATGGGAACTATCCTACCGCTTAGGAATGCGTCCTTGGATTGCGATCGCCTACTCAGCACCAGTAGCAGCAGCAAGTGCAGTATTCTTGGTATACCCCATCGGACAAGGTTCTTTCTCTGATGGTATGCCCTTGGGTATTTCTGGAACATTCAACTTCATGATCGTGTTCCAAGCAGAACACAACATCTTAATGCACCCCTTCCACCAATTAGGTGTAGCAGGTGTATTCGGCGGAAGTTTGTTCTCTGCAATGCACGGTTCTCTTGTTACTTCTTCCTTAGTTCGTGAAACTACCGAAACTGAGTCCCTTAACTACGGTTACAAGTTCGGTCAAGAAGAAGAAACCTACAACATCGTTGCAGCCCACGGCTACTTCGGTCGCTTAATCTTCCAATACGCTTCCTTCAACAACAGCCGCAGCTTGCACTTCTTCTTAGCAGCGTGGCCTGTAATCGGCATCTGGTTTACCGCCTTGGGTGTAAGCACAATGGCGTTCAACTTGAACGGTTTCAACTTTAACCAATCAATCATTGATTCTGAAGGTCGTGTGATTGCAACTTGGGCAGATGTAATCAACCGGGCTAACCTGGGTATGGAAGTAATGCACGAGCGCAACGCTCACAACTTCCCCCTAGATTTGGCTGCTGGTGATTTTGCTCCTGTAGCTCTAACCGCTCCTGCTATCAACGGTTAATCATAATCTGAGATACGCTCTTCACGCTTATCTATAATTAAAAGACGCTCTCCCGAAAGGGGGGGCGTTTTTGCATTAGACATAGGAGTGAAAAAGAATCTAGAGACGTAGCAGTGCTTGTAGAGACGTAGCAGTGCTACGTCTCTACAAGGGTTCTGGGTAACGCATATTTAATTTCACTCCTATGTCTATTGGGTTAATTGGTACGTTAAGCATGGCACTGGTTTCTGAAGTGTAAGAATAGTGATGGGTGTTGCATCAAAACAGACTGCTATAGTTCAGAACTTAGGCAATAATTATCAAAAAGTAAATTTTACGGGTAATAATTGCTAGCAGCGCTGATAATTGCCTCAAAGCTCAAGTATAAGGAGAAGCCAAGAATGATTTTACACCGTGGGCGTAGGGTAGTAGCTGCTTTGTTGCTGTCAGTGGTACTACTGACAACAGCCTGTACTCCAAAAGCACCTGGACGTTTTGACCAGGTGCAAAAAGAAAGTACTCAACAAAAACGCGGTCAAGCGGTAAGTAAGACCGCAACTCAGGGTAGCGAATTTAATAAACTTTTCCCTGATGCAGGTGATGGCTACCAGCGCGTCTATACCCAAGAGAAAAAAGGCTTTGCGGAAGCGAAGTTGAAAAAAGGCGGTAAAGATATAGCATTGCTATCTATTTCTGATACCACCAGCACACCGAGTACAGCAGCAAAGTTCTCGAAGAGTACCAAAAAAATTGGCGGTTATCCCGCAGTAGAAGTTGGTAAGACGCAAACTGCAATTTTGGTAGGTAAGTACCAAGTAAAAGCACTTTCCCGTGATTCGTCATTTACAGCTAGCGATCGCGCAGATTGGCTAAAGAAGTTTAATCTTAATGGTCTGGCTAAACTGCAATGATTTGCACTACGAAGATTCAGATAATAAAACCTAAATAAGGAGATTTTTGTGAGTAAATCGATTGTTGAGTTGGTTGATCAATTACCAACCGGTGGCTTGACTGTTTCTATGTTGAATTCCCTCGATTTTGTTGCTCCCGGACAGTGGCAAAATACCGTCGGTTTTGTCAACACTATTAAAACTGTCACTGGCGAAGACGACGAAGATTTAATTCAGCAAATTGGTGAAAGAGCAATTTATTTATTCAACGACAAATCCCAAGGATACCAAACAGCCTTGTGGTTATATCAAACCGTTGATGGTACAGATAAAGCGCTTGGTGCAGCAGCTTTAGCTAACAAAGTCGGTGAGAAAATTCCTCTGTTGGGTTTTTTAAACTCTGTCACTCCCAAACCAGACAAAGCCCAAACCATCGATCTGACATTAAAATTAGTGGCTGAGTTGGTAGCTTTCTGCCAAATTAACGGCATTCCTGGAGACAGTATTGGGGATTTTGTCGCCTCTTTAGGTGAGTATAGCGGTGAGTCGCTCATCCGCATGGTGGCATTAGTTTGTGTTGATGGTTTGATCCCTTTGGGCCCAGACTTCATCAGCAAAGCGATATCTGGGCTTAATCAAACAAATCCCCAGGAGTTAGAAAAAAACTCGACTTTCCAAAATATCAAAGATGTGATTCCAGGGAACAATTCTGGTGGTAAACTCGCTTTTATCGGCGAAAGTTTTGACTCAGTTAAAGGTTGGATGAGTGGGTTAGTCAGCGCCAATAATTTAACCCCACAAAAGGTAGTTGGCAACTTACAAAGTTTTGTCGATATTGCCGATGACAAGTTAGACTATCTCGCGGCGTTCCTAGATGTAGCAACGAATTATTATGAACACACTGGCACGCAAACTTTAGCACGTCGCTTAATTGAACGGGCGGTAGCTGAGATTTAGATTGATTGGGAATGGGGGAGTAAGAATTTTAGATTTTAGATTTTAGATTTTAGATTTAATCCAAAAGACGCTCCTACGTCGCTCTCCGTGGCGCTATCGTCAATCCAAAATCCAAAATTAAATTGCCCCATGCCTCTTAGGGTAAACGCAAATCTGCTGCGATCGCATACAAGTAAGGTTGAAAAATAGCCAAGTTTTCCAGTTTCTCAAACTTACCTGTTTGCGTACCTGGGTCAAAGGCAGTGGTAATTACGTAAAGTTTACTACCATCAAAGGCAATATGACCGATATGTTGCTCTTGTACTCCACCTTGTTGGTTGAGTCCGGCGAACCCGTAGCGGATTCCCTGAAGTTTACCAACGGGTACTGGTTGCGGTGGATAGGCTGAGAAAGTAATCTGTTTTCCATATTCACCCTGACGATCTTTCACAAAAGCAGCGTAGTGGTCTGCAACCCAAGCCTTGAGTGCTGATAATATCTGGGTTTGGTATTTGGAACTTTGGTAGTCCACTTGGGAACCAGGTGGAATACCCGCTGCTACAAGTTTCTTTTGAAAATCCTCATTGTTTGCTAGCGGGTAAACGTTAATCTCAACTGTACCCAAAACTTCCCCTTTGGAGGAGACACACAATAAAGGCGCATTTCCCTTACAAGCAGCAACTTCCCAGTTAGTTGGAGCCGCAGCACTTCCCAGGATTTTCTGCCAGATATTTCCTTCGTTAGGGTTGGAAAGTCTTCCAACAGCGAGGGGTTTTACCACTTTGGGTGGAGAAAATTGGGGGAGAATAAGTTTTGCTCCCACTGGTATTGACACCAGCAAGATAGAACCTAGTAATAAATGATAAAGTCGTAACATTTTATTGAAAATCCAGAGCCAAGGATTGCAGACTAACGATATCTACAATACTTTATGGATATACAGGAAGATACATTTATATTGCTGCAAGTTCCGCAAATGGAACTCAACAAACTATCGCTCTTTATTACTCTGAAAAAACATGGGTTGAACATTCGTGTTACCCAACGAAAGCAAGAATTCTTGGTGTTGGGTTATCCTGCCTTAAGCCGGAGACGCTTCTCTTCTTAGGCTCCGCCAATGCGTAGCTTGCTTTTCCAACGACAGGCTTTTGTTGCTTGTAATATAAGAGTTACATTTTTAACAAAAAATCGTAATTAACTAGCGATCGCCCAGGCAATTAGTGTTGTCAACTACCCACCACTGAGCGCGGTACCGCAGAGCGTGGGGGCTGCAAATTAAAAAATATTCATCCTCAAATGCCCCATTTAGTTATGCTCAAACTGCGCTAAAATCCTTTCTGCTTCCTTACACAGCACCTCGTGATATTCACCGTTACTAGCCAGCAAACCTCCCCATTGATTGATATCACCAGTGTTATACTGCAACGGAGTGCCGTCGAAGTGGGTAAATTTACCACCAGCTTCTGTTAAAATCAGTTCTGGGGCTGCCATATCCCAATCTTTGGGCGCAGACTTGCCGGAAAGGGAAATGTAGATATCTGCCTGTTGCTCGACAATGGTGGCGATTTTGCAGCCTACACTACCCACAGTTTTCTGATTTTGACAGGGTAAATTTTTTAGTAAGTAATCTAATCGTTGGTTACGATGAGAGCGACTAATGACTAAGGTTAAATCCTCAATTCGTTTGCCTGACGACACTTGTAAAGGAACAGAACCATCACGGGTTTCTACAAATGTACCCCCGCCTTTGGTAGCGTAATATAACTTTTCTGTCTCTGGTACTGCCACCACGGCCAAGACTGGGCGTGTTTCCTTGACTAAAGCAATGTGAACTGCATAGTCTCCAGTTTTTTCGATAAAGTCTCGTGTGCCATCTAAAGGGTCAATTATCCATACCCAAGGGGCGGAAGGCTGTGCTACACCACTTGGAGATTCATAGGTTTCTTCACTGATATAAGCAAAATCTTCATTACCCAAAGTTGCTTGTAGCCTCTGCAAAATGTATTGACTCACAGCTACATCGGCAACGGTAACAGGCTCATTCTGTTTATATTGTACTTCTAAATTTGGGTCTTTTGCGGTGCCGTGGTAATATGATCGCAGTATATGTGCTGCGCCCCAACCTACCTCACGAGCGATCGCTAATATTTCTTGTAAATCTTTCATTAATTTGGCCTGATCTAAAAATATGTATAACCTGATTAGAGGCGCACAGCGATGCTTACTTAGTTTAACTAATTACTAATGGGCTACGCTCCGCTACGCTAACGCAATTCGTAATTGGAAGTCTTTAATTACGAATTATTTTAAATCCATCCAGCGCCGGGTGCCAAAAGATTTACAGGAATCAGCAGCAATATTAACTGCCAGTGCCAGTGCATCAGTAAAACTTTCCCTTAAAATGTAATCACAGAAAGCACCGTGGAAAATATCTCCAGCCCCTAATGTATCAACCGCTTGAATCTGCGGCACATCTACGATACCAGTTTTAGTGCAACTCAAGTATTCAATTGGTTTTTGTCCGTGGGTAATGGCGATGTGAGGAATGTCAAATCCACCCAGATAGGCAAAAATGTCTTCTCCAGTCTGGCAGTTGGGGGGATAAAAATTAGCCGAACAGATGGCATAATCTACAAATGGCAGAATTTGCTCAAATCCAGGTTTCCAACTACCACCATCGATCACTACTGGGATATTCTTGGCTTTAGCCATTTCGGCTATGGAATAACTAACCATCATCTGATGTCCATCAATCAGTACTATATCGACATTTTGCAAAATATCTGGCGGGATAGATGCGCTGCTGGCTTGAGTTTTGACAGAATTGATCGAAACCACAGCCCGTTCACCCGTGGCTTGGGTGACAATGATTGAGGAGACAGGAGGTGCTAAATCAGTGGTAGGCTCAAGGTCTGCGATCGCAACTTTGTAATTTGCCAAATCACCTCGAATTAGCTGCGTCATGGGATCAGAACCCACTACACCTAAGACTGTAGCTTGATTACCTAAATGGCTGAAAGTCACAGCCGCGTTTGTTGCTGGGCCCCCTGCCGCTACAGTATAGTCAGTAGCAACAATCTTCTGATTATTCTTAGGGGGATCAGCAAGGTAAATTAAATCTAAGGTTACTAAACCTACAAATAACCCACGAGGCGATTTTGGATTTTGGATTTTGGATTTTAGATTATCCATTTGTCATATATTTTCGTATTGGTGCATAAATTATTATTTTTAACTCTTGTACAGACGCGATGAATCGCGTCTCTCCTGCATAGCATAGACGCGATGAATCGCGTCTCTACAAACTCCTAACTCTTACTCATGCAAACCGATCCAAAACCAGGAACACTTTACGTTGTCGGCACACCAATTGGCAACCTGGAAGATATAACCTTTCGGGCGGTACGAATTTTGCAGACTGTGGATATCATTGCTGCGGAAGACACGCGCCACACTGGGAAACTGCTACAGCATTTTCAAGTTAAAACTCCCCAGGTGAGTTACCACGAACACAATCGTACCAGTCGCATCCCAGAATTATTAGAGCATTTAGTTAACAATAAAGCGATCGCTCTGGTGAGTGATGCTGGAATGCCAGGAATTTCCGATCCTGGATATGAACTAGTGAAAGCCTGCATTCAGGCAGGAATTGCAGTAGTTCCCATTCCTGGCGCTAGTGCAGCAATTACTGCATTGAGTGCAGCTGGATTACCAACAGATCGGTTTGTTTTTGAAGGCTTTCTCCCAGCGAAAAGTCAACAGAGGCAAGAACATTTAGAATCTCTGCAAACAGAAGCTCGCACATTGATTTTCTACGAATCGCCCCACCGTTTGCGAGATACTTTACAAGACTTAGCTCTTGTTTGGGGAAGCGATCGCCAAATTGTGCTGGGGCGGGAGTTAACTAAATTGTATGAGGAATTTTGGCGGGGGACAATTGCTGAGGCGATCGCTCACTACAACCAACGAGAACCCCAAGGGGAATATACATTAGTAGTGGCGGGAATTCCACTCAGTCAGCCCCAACTGACACAAGAGGAATTGAAAGCCGAATTGAAACAGTTAATTACTCAGGGAATATCGCGATCGCAAGCTAGCCGTCAGTTAGCAAAAGCTACTTTCCTTCCCCGTCGCCAACTCTATCAACTAGCTCTTTCTATAGTCCTCACTCCTGAGGCTTAAGCAGCTAATACTGCTTTGAAAAAATCACAAGTTCGGGTGCATCCCAGTTTTTACTATTCGATAAAATAATCAAATTTAATCTGTGATTGCGTTCACGTAGCGAACGCAATCCCGGAAGATTGTTAGATTTTACACTCATGGGGATGCTCCCACAAATTCAAATCTCTATTTACCTTCTGTGAATAATTGCATGAACAGAATTTTCTACTTAATAATTTAGGAAAAACATAATTCTAAGTAACTGGGCAAGAATAAATCAAGCTATGTTAGGTAATGCAAACATTACTTTTGCTCGTAATCAGGACTGAAGCCCTTACTATAAACCTTTAATTATTCACGCCCACTTACTTAAGTCGAGTTCACACTCCTATGAAGCACCCATTGGGTTATATAGTTCCAGCAAAGAAGTATGATTGCCAGATAAAAATTGTTACTAATTCATATATAACAATCCTATTTGATTTGATCTCCACCGACAGGCTCAGATCCCCCACTTCTTGAAGAAGTCGGAGATCTTTTTGTTCGTAACTCCTGCACGGATTGCTATATTCATCCTCAAAGACGACCTAGTGAATATTCAAATGATATCTAAAGATTTTTGATATTAGTTCTCTAGATAGATCAGAAATTTTGCCGAAAAATTTTAAGATGAAATGGTGAAAAGCAAACAAAGCAGATTCTCAAGGAAGGAGAAATTCAATGGGTAACATTATTGCTTGGCTAGTTTTGGGTTTAATTGCAGGTGCGTTAGCTAAGTTATTTTATCCAGGAACCCAAGGTGGCGGCATTCTCTCCACCATTGTATTAGGAATCCTTGGAGCCGTTGTCGGTGGTTATTTGGGTCAAGCTTTGCATATAGGAAGTAGTTCAGCAGCCGCCGCATCTGTAGGAGCTTTTTCCCTCGGAAGTATTTTATTTGCTGTTCTTGGTGCGATGCTACTGATTTTCATTTGGGGTTTAGTGACTCGTCGAGCTGTGTAATTGCCTGAAATTAGCTAATGGTCTTGGGAATCACTTCTAGCTGAATAAACCGATAAAATGACCTTAGAAAAAGAGCGAAGAACTATAGGAGTTTTCGCTAGTTGTTCGGATGCACAATTGGCACTTCAGGAACTAAAAGCTTCTAATTTTCCAATGCACAAAGTTTCTGTAATCGCACGGAATGCAGAAGAACAAAGTGATATTGCTGGTGTTGAAGTTAAAGAGCACACTAGCAATACATTCTCAGAAGATACGGCTCAAACCGTTACGGGTGCAGCTTTAGGCGGTCTTACTACCTTATTAGTCGGTTTAGTATTCTGGGTAATTCCTGGTATAGGCCGAGTCATCCTAGCCGGAGCAGCAACAGCGATCGCTACCACTTTAGCAGGTAGTTTGCCTGGTGTGTTGCTAAGTTTAGGAATCCCTAAACAGCAAGCACACGGTTACAGCGATCTTGTCTGCAAAGGTTACTATTTGGTGATAGTAACCGGCATAGAGATAGAAATTCGTCTTGCTAAGAGGATTTTTAATCGCCGTGATATTGAACAGTGTGGGGTTTATGAGCCATACTCGACCCCAAATAGTCGCTATAAAAATGCAGTTGGTGTTTTTTCTACGCGCCAAGACGCAGAAAGAACACTTACTCAACTGAAAGCTGCTGGGTTTCCTATGAGTCAAGTGTCGGTGATTGCTAAGGATACAAATACTCTGAATGGTCTTAGTGAGGTAGATATCAGCAGTTCCAAAGATAACTACACTACTTTCGGAATTCCTGCGGATCTAGCCAGATATTATGAACATCAAGTGACCCTTGGCAATTACCTATTAATGCTAAATAGTACTGATATCTATATCGCAGGTGCAAGAGCCATTTTAGAGAGTAACAAGATTGAACATTTTCGGATATATAGCCAATCTGAACTTGATGCGGCTAGAAGCGATCGCCTCTTTCTTACGAACTTCTAGTTAAACGTCAAGTTAATATAAAGAGGTTTGATGGCATACCCTAATTGAGGATATTCCTGAAAATTTAGAGGAGGAGTATATAGTTTGTCTTGTAAACTACAGATAAGCCTCAGTATAGGTTGCCTTTTGAAACCTGAACTTTGCGCTAGAATACTGCTTGCGATAACTAAGTTTAGGGTTGATCTGTATAGTGATGTAGAATGGCATTGATGTCATATCCAACCGCAACCACTATCTATATTTAGCGTTTATAGAAATTCTGTTTTAATGAACTTAATTTTCCCTATCCGCCTGCTTGATTTTACTATCCAGCCTTTTTGTCAACCCCCAAAGTTATTGAACCGTAACAATATAATATTAAATGAGCCTTGAATTGTTTAATATTCTTCAAGGTTTTTTTGATTATTAAACCTAAGCGAGAAAAGGGGGGAGCATCCCAAATGTGTAAACTCATAAAAATCACCATTTTTTAGCGAGTAAAGTCTAGTCTGAATCCTAAATTTATAATCTAAGAACAAGTGTTGAATCATCCACCGCCAGATTCAATTAAAAAATAAGGTGGCTGCTTCTTGTGAAAGAAGTTATGCTGTCTAAAGGCTTATTTTTTAAATTATCAAAATCTTAGACGAAGAAATTATATAAATTTCTTTAAAATAACGTTACATTTGTAAATATATTAGGATACAAATGATAATATTTTGTGGGCAAAAAACTAAGCATATCCCATGCGAATAAAATATCCTACATTTGTTTTGGATAGTTAAAACATAATCAGAATAGTCTTAAAAACAGAAATAATTTGAATACCTGACTGGAATAATGTTGAAGCGTTTGAAGATTGGAACCAAGATTGCAGTAAGTTTTGCCCTGAGTTTGGCAACTCTGACCACCATTGGTCTAATCTCCTACCAAAGCACCAATGATCTAATTGAAACTTCGCGCCAAGAAAACCATACTTACCAGGTATTAAGTCAGCTTGAAGACCTCAACTTGCAACTGATAAATGCTGAGACTGGGCAACGCGGTTACATTATTACTGGAGAACAGCGCTATTTAGAACCTTATAACGCTGCTATTCAAGTACTAAATCAAAAATTCAACGAACTTCAGAGATTAACAGCAGATAATCCCAACCAGCAAAATCGGCTTGATATTTTGGAGCCACTGCTAACCGAGAGAATGGCTGTAATGAAAAATGTCATTGAGCTACGGCGAAGTCAAAGCGTGGAACTTGCCCAGAAAGCTATTCTGACAGACCAGGGTAAACAACTGATGGATAAAATCCAGAAAATTATCCAGGCGATGAAAACTGAGGAAAATACACTGCTGAAACAGCGCTCTAACAAGGCAAAAGCAGCTGCTCAACAAATGATCGCCATTATTGTTTATAGTATTCCTCTATTTGCTTTGATCTTAGCTTTGATCGGATACGCCCTGACCCGAAATATCTCAGTACCCCTGAAGCAAGTTTCTGATTTGGCTCAAAAGCTGGCGGATGGGGATTTATCGGGGAGTTTACCACACAGCGATCGCCTAGATGAAATTGGCGTGTTGACGCGCACCTTCAACCAGATGATCGTTAATTTGCGAAACACAACTCAAAAAAATGATGAGCAAAACTGGCTAAAATCTAACTTAGCTGAATTTACCCAGATGCTGCAAGGGCAGCGAAAGCTGGAAAGTGTATCTCGCCTGATCTTGTCGAATTTAGCACCACTGGTTGGAGCATCGCAGGGCGTTTTTTATCTGATGGACTCCATAGACGACGAGCCTGTACTGAAGTTGTTGAGTAGTTATGCTTACAAAGAGCGGAAAAACCTGGCAAATCAGTTTCGTTTGGGCGAGGGATTGGTGGGACAATGCGCCCTAGAAAAACAAAGAATCCTCCTCACAGAAGTTCCTAGTGACTATATCCGCATTACTTCCGGCTTGGGAGAAGCTCCACCGCTAAATATTATTGTCTTACCTATAGTATTTGAGACGCAGGTGAATGCCGTAATTGAACTTGCCTCTTTTGGGACTTTTAAGCAATTGCACCTGACATTTCTAGAGCAATTGAGTGAAAATCTGGGTGTATTTTTAAATAACATTGCCTCACAATTCCAAACTCAGCAACTACTTCAAGAGTCTGTTGCATTAACAGAGGAACTGCAAACCCAACAAGAAGAACTACAGCAGAGCAATCAACGCCTGGAAGAACAGGCGCACGAGTTGGAGGAATCACAATTTATTGTCAAGGAGTCTAACGAAGAATTACAACAATTAAATGAGGAGCTAGAAGAAAAGGCAGAATTGTTAGAAGTTCAAAATCGGGAAGTTGCCCGCAAAAACCAAGAAGTTGAGCGGGCGAGGCAGTCTTTGGAAGAAAAAGCTGAACAACTGGCCTTGTCTTCCAAATATAAGTCAGAATTTCTCGCGAATATGTCCCACGAACTGCGGACACCGCTAAATAGCCTGTTAATTTTAGCAAGGCTGCTAGCAGATAACTCTCTTAGCAACTTGACTGACAAACAGGTTGAGTACAGCCGGACTATTTACTCGGCTGGGACTGATTTGCTAGAGTTGATAAATGACATTCTAGATTTGGCAAAAATTGAGTCGGGTACTATGTCACTCGATATTGAGCAAATTGCTCTTGCAGATTTGCAGACATCTCTAGAGCAGACTTTCCGGCAACTTGCCCACAATAAAGAACTCAGTTTTACTGTTGAACTAGATAATAAGTTACCCCCGACAATTTATAACGACTCCAAGCGTCTGCAACAAGTATTGAAAAATCTCCTAGCTAACGCCTTTAAGTTTACCGAACAGGGAAGCGTGAAGTTACAAATTGGCATAGCAACTCAGGCAGGCGAAGTTGATAATCCGATGATTGCTTTTGCAGTTAGCGACACGGGTATAGGGATTCCAGCCGAGAAGCAGAAGATTATTTTCGAGGCATTTCAGCAGGCAGATGGCACAACCAGCCGCAAGTACGGGGGAACTGGCTTGGGCTTGTCCATCAGCCGCGAATTGGCTCAACTGCTGGGAGGGAGAATTGAACTAGTCAGCCAACCAGGACAGGGAAGCACCTTCACCCTCTACTTGCCCAGGCGACACCAAAAGAATGGTCAAAATACTCTCACCACACCACACCCTGAGCCAATCACCTCTATTCGCACGGCATCGATCATCAAAGAAGTGCCAATAGTCGAAAACAGACCTGTAATTTTGAATACATTATTATCTGCGAAAGTACTTAGTAGCTTGCCCAGCGAAATTCCAGACGATCGGGAAATAATTCAACCAGGCGATCGCGTTTTGCTAATTATCGAGGATGACGATAAATTCGCCCGCATCTTACTAGATATGGCACGGGAGCAGGGCTTTAAAACCATCGTTGCTTTACAGAGCAAAGAAGGTCTAGGACTCGCGCAACAGTTTAAACCGAATGCGATTATGCTAGATATCCACATGCCAGAGATGGATGGTTGGACGCTGCTGGATCGTCTGAAGCATAACCCAAACACTAGACATATACCAGTACATATACTTTCTGTTGATGAAAGACAGCAACGGGGATTACACTTAGGAGCGATTACCTATATACAAAAACCCATTTCTCCAGAAGCGCTAACTCAGGTATTGACTGAGATTAAAGGCTTTATTGAGCGTCAGGTAAAAACTCTCCTGATTGTAGAAGATGATCCCGTACAAGCCCAAAGTATTATCGAACTGATCGGTAATAGTGATGTCCAGAGTACAGCAGTGGGTACAGGGGCAGAAGCCCTGATGATTTTGCGATCGCATCACTTTGATTGTATGGTATTGGATCTCGGTCTGCCCGATATGAGCGGGTTTACACTAATTGAGCAGATAAAGCTTGAACCTAGACTTTTGAAACTGCCGATCATCGTTTACACCGGCAAAGAACTCAGCCGACAAGAAGAAACACAACTGCGGGGACTAGCAGAGACAATTATCATTAAAAATGTGCGATCGCCAGAGCGGTTGTTAGACGAAACTGCCCTGTTTTTGCATCGGGTGCAAGCAAATTTGCCCCCACCAAAACGTCAAATGCTAGAGCAATTACATCAAACTGATCCGGTGCTGGCTAATCGGAAAATTTTGATTGTAGATGATGACCTCCGAAATATTTTTGCCCTGACCAGCTTTTTAGAAATCTATCAAATGCAAGTGCTGTTTGCCGAAAATGGCAGAGATGGCATCGAGATGCTGGAAGCTAATCCTGACATTAATATAGTTTTGATGGATATCATGATGCCGGAAATGGATGGTTACGAAACCACCCGCGCCATCCGCCAACAACAACAGTTTCGCTCACTACCAATCATTGCTTTAACTGCCAAAGCCATGCCAGGCGACAAGGAAAAGTGCATCGAAGCTGGAGCTTCTGACTACATTACCAAACCTGTAGATACTGAGCAACTGCTTTCCCTACTTCGGGTTTGGCTGTATCGTTAAGGAGTCATCTTTTTTATTAGCCTTTTCCAAGAGGGCTTTTCCATACTCATCAGATTCTAAAGAATCCTCAAAAACAGGAACTCCCATTTTTTCAAGATACCTTATGTATATTCCATTAAGTTGATCATCTTCAACTAAAAATGTGACAATTTTATTGTCAGATGATAAACAATATATTATCCCACTGTTTAATTTAGGTGTACCCCAGATATAATAATTTTCTATTAAACCGAACTGCGTAAGATAATCATGAATAAGCTCATCAGTGATCCCAGGTCTAGTCTTAATTTTAACTTTTTTAGCTTTCATATTTTTAACTTCCTATGAGAACGAGGAAAGCCTCGTAGGGGGCAGGGGGAGAAAGAGTTTTCTGAAACCAAGCTTGCCACCAGCCACCACCCAATCATCAATTCCTTTCTCATTACCTAGCAGTTGCGCTACTTCACACTGACACTCTTGTATAAGTACATTAGCTTTCGTTTTCATCATTTTCCTGATTCGTGCAACAAAGCCTTTCGATAACTTCTTCAGGAACAGATAGGACTCCTATTTAATTTTTGAAAAAACTCAGTATATATCTATTCCCTATTTCCGATATTCTCATTCAACTTTTGCATAAATTCTTGATGTTCTGTCGCAGCTAAACCTGCTTGTAAAACAGATAACACCATTGCCATTTCTCCTGACAGCAAGGCAGGTATCGACAACCACAACCCCGGAAACACCTGACTGCGAATAATTCCCTGCTCATCGGTTGGTAGCGAAACATACTCGTCCGCTTGCAGCCTAAACCAATCCAACTGATTATCTAATGTTCGCCAAACAATATACTCCTGTACTCCATTCCGTCGATAGGTACGTTTTTTGTCATGTAAATCGATGGCTGCACTGCTTGCTGCCACTTCTATCACCAGTTCGGGTGCGCCTTGGATATAATCATCTTCACTAATCAATGCCTGTCTGCCCGGAATGAATAGTACCGCATCAGGCTGTGGTTCATTATCCGGATCTAAACGCACTGTGGGTTCAATTCCCAAAACAACGCCAGGGGTTGCAGTTTTATAGTTCCATAACCACCCGATCAGGTTTCCATGTGGTTCGCCATGACTTTTAATTCTCAGTGGCGATGCCATGATATACACAACTCCCTCAACCAGTTCAGCTTTTCTTAAATGCGGCATTGCCTGATAGCGCCGCTCAAATTCGCAGCGAGATAAGCGATCGCCATTTTCCAAAGGTAAAACTGAAATCACTTTTTTAGGAGTTGTAACCATCCCTTTGTCCTCTTTATCCAAATTGTCCAAACTCAATTAAAGTATTCTAATTTGGCAGTGCTGCATCCATTTTACTAGCGCACATGAAAAAGCTCTTGTGCAGGGAGCAGGGGTGCGATCGCCCACAAGGGACATTACTGTTGGCGTAATAACTAAAAGCAAAAGCCCACACTGCACCCGATCAAGGGGTCAATGTGGGTAATTTATCCCTGTAACGGGAATGTAGTTAGCGGAACATACTACTAACTGAAGTATCTTCATGAATCCGCCAGATAGTTTCTCCTAAAAGATTAGCTACTGACAGCACCACTAGTTGGGGAAAGCGATCGCTTTCTGGTATGGGAATCGTATTTGTCACAATGACTTCCTCAAACAAGCCACTGGATAACCGCTCCATCGCTGGTGGAGAAAACACCGCATGAGTTGCACAGGCGTATACCTGACGCGCTCCTTCTTCACGCAGTAATCGCGCCCCTTCTGCGATCGTGCCCCCAGTGTCGATCATGTCATCCACCAACACTGCCGTTTTGCCTTTAACATCGCCGATGATATTTAACACTTCGGCAACATTATGTGCCTGACGACGTTTGTCAATAATTGCCAGTGGAGCGTCATTCAGTTTTTTTGCAAATGCCCTAGCTCGTGCTACACCACCAACATCGGGGGAAACAACCACCAAGTCGGGCAGTTGTTTGCTTGCTAGATAATCCAGCAATACTGGCGAACCGTAAACATGATCAAAGGGTATATCGAAATAGCCCTGAATCTGAGCCGAGTGTAAATCCATTGCGAGAACGCGGTTGGCACCGGCTTCAGTGATCAAGTTAGCAACCAGCTTGGCGGTTATTGACTCTCGTCCTGCCGTTTTGCGATCGGCGCGGGCGTAGCCGTAGTAGGGAATTACTGCCGTTACCTGTCGCGCCGAAGCTCGACGACAGGCATCAACCATAATCAATAATTCCATCAAATGATCGTTTACGGGTTGACAACATGGCTGGATTAAATAGACATCACAACCCCGAATCGATTCTTGGATTTGAATGTAAAGTTCTCCATCGGCAAATCTTTTGCGAATCATTGGCCCCAAGTCCATGCCCACATAACGAGCGACTTCTTGAGACAGTTGTACATTGGCAGAGCCAGAAAACAGCCGCAGGCGATGATTATCATTCAGTCCTGTTGCAGATGGTTGCACTTTGAAAGTTGCAGAACTGAGCACAGCAGATCCTCTATGTGCATTCATAGCAATATTATCATTAGAGATTTAATAGATTTAACCGAGAAATTGCCTAAAAAAACATCTGTGAGTATTCTTGAAGCTTTCATACAAAATTAAAACATTTTTCCCTACAATAATCATTCGTTAACTGTCTAATTTTCTAAGGTAAACAAACTATTGATAGCTTAACGGACATCAAGACCGTCCACTAGGTCTATAGTTAAAATTTTTTGAGTTGAGGTAAATAACCCAATCTTTCAAAGATTGGTATGCTAGATAGCTTCTGCTAACTACCTCATTTATAACTTAAGTGATATTCAAGTTTGTTCTCATAAGAGTATAACACTTCTCTCTAAGTAGTAATAATGTAACTTATTATCACTTTATTTACGAATTGACAAAAGAGGACATATCTACATATCTTTAACGGTGAACACAATTTACCTACGTATAAATTTTTATGTAAAGATTTAATAAAGTTTACATAAAGATTTTATGAAAGTAGATTTTTTAATATGAAAACATTACTCAACAAGGGTACTATCAACTAGGTAAAAAGTTGTAAGTAATTTTACTAAGATAAATTTTAATAGAACCTGGGAAAGTTGTTCAATCTAATTCTCCTGACACAGGGAGGCAACAGGTATACTTATGGACTATCGGCGTACTTCAGTAGTAGAAAAATCTTTAACTAGTTCCAAGAAGTTGGCGTACTGTTTAGCTGCAATGCGACCGCGACAATGGACAAAAAACCTGGTGGTGTTTGCAGCACCGTTGTTTGCATTTAGTATCAATCTGCAATCTCTGCTAGGTAGCCTATTGGCATTCATATTATTTTGCTGTGCATCAAGTGGCTTCTACTTAATCAATGACATCGCAGATGTTGAATCTGACCGTCAGCACCCTGTCAAGTGTAAGCGGCCAATTGCCGCCGGATTAGTCAGCATCCGTGTTGGTACTGGGATGGCATTGGTGCTATTAGGTGGCGCTCTGATTTTTGCCTGGTTGCGATCGCCCCAGTTGGGTGCAGCCATAACTGCATACGCCGTGTTGCAGATCGCCTATAATCTGCGACTAAAACGGATGGTGATTTTGGATATTGGGGCGATCGCTACTGGATTTGTTCTCCGAGCCTATGCCGGTGCTGCTGCTACCGGCATCGTTTTATCAGCTTGGTTTTTACTTTGCACTGCGATGCTAGCGCTATTTTTGGGTATTGAAAAGCGCAAAGCAGAACTGCGATTAGCACAAATTAAAGGCAACAAGCCTCGCTCTGTCCTCAAATACTATTCCTTGCCTCTGCTGGGTCGCATGGAAAATGTTGTCACCACTTGCACAGTTGTTACTTATGCTCTATGGAGTGCGGGCCCCTATCTACATGGAGCGCCCAGTTCTTGGATGCTACTGACTTTGCCGTTCGTATTGTATGGCATTTTTCGCTATCAACTGCTGAGTGATCCCCCAGAGATTGCCAATTACGGCGACAACTATCCAGAACAAGATGGACGTAGTGAGCGCCCAGAAGAAGTTTTGTTGAAAGATTTGCCCATTCTGTTAACTGTCATTGGTTGGGTATTAACTTGCTTTGTGATTCTCTTACTCAAACATCAAGGGCTGATCGAATAAATCTGGTAAATGCACCAATGGCATAATTTTCGGGACTTTGCGGATGAAAAATTTCAAAACTTTTTTGATGAACTGGCCTAAATTGGGTATCAAAGAGAAACGCCATAGGCTTCCCCGACGTATCCATACACTAGCTCAAATAAAAATTGATAAAATCAAGATTTCTGGTGTTAAAGGAATCATTCTTGATTTAGATAACACTATTATTTCTGAAGATGATCGCTACCTATCCCCGAGAGCAGAAGATTGGATTACACAAGCAAAGTTAGCCGGATTGCAATTTTTTATCCTCTCAAATGGGAAACGTCGCTATCGTGTCAAATATTGGTCTCATCGTCTTGATATTCCAGCGCTCAGTCCAGCTAAAAAACCTTTTCCCCCGGCATTTCGACAGGCAATAGCTCACATGCGGTTGCCAGCAAAACACATACTCGTTGTTGGTGATAGCTTACATACTGATTTTGTGGGAGCATTACTTTGTCGATGTGCTTTCATCCAAGTTGCTACCCTACCACACCCGCCCCGATGGTGGGAAAAACTTGCTGGCAAATGGGTGCAAATACCTTATGCATCTGGAGGAGAACTTTGGGATTTTGACGATGCTGCTGGCTATGAGAGTTTTTTGTAAATTGCTCTTTTGAGCAAAAAATATCACCTTATAAATTGAGTAAATTTTCACCATGAATAACCAGATAGTTTTTAGCTTGCTGATTTTAATCACAGTGGGGTTAAATACACTGGCTCAAAATCTATTAAAACTAGGAGCGGGACAAAATCCGTTAAATATCTATTTACTAGGAGGAATTTGTACTTATGGTCTGAGTACGGTTTTTTACGTGGTAGTTTTAGGAAAGCTGAATTTATCAGTTGCCTATCCAGTAGTGATCGGATTAACAATTATATTGACAATGATCACTGGTGCTGTAATTTTGCGAGAAAAAGTCTTAATTTCCCAATGGGTAGGAGCAGGTTTGATGTTGAGCGGTATCTGTGCGATCGCTTTAAGTAAACATTGATTAGTATTTCCAAAATAGTTAAGCTATGTAATTAAAAGTACTAGGACAGAAAACGCTTTATCCTAGTATCACTAATAGACTACTCTTAACTTATTACATTATTCTGAAGCATTTGCCAGATTCATTGTCCCGCAAGTTGGGATAAAAGAAGGTATGCCGCAATAGTTCCTATAGTGTTATGCAGAAGAAATAAAATTATGATAAAAATGCAAAATCAGAGATGGTCAAAATATTATCTCTTTGTTTTCATAGTGATTTCTTTGAGTGTTATTCTCCGCTTCTTTATGCTCTCAAAGCAGAGTCTTTGGTATGATGAGGGTTTGAGTTTAACTAATTCCGATGTCTCGACGCTTCAAGAGAGCATTGCCAAAGTAAGATACATAGGAAATAGTGATAGATTTCAACCACTGTACTTTATAGTTCTATTTTTGTGGCGTCAGGTATTTGGTGAAAGTGAATTTGCCCTTCGCTCACTCTCTGCTATTTTAGGAATTGGCTCAAGTATCGTTATATTCTTTACTGCTTTGCGGATATATGGAAAAAAGCACGCTTTATGGTCTCTGCTAATCCTGACATTTAGCTCCTTCTGTGTTTACTACAGCCAAGAAGCAAGAATTTATGCCTTAGCAATGTTTATAGCTTCACTTCAACTATATTTCTTTACCACAGTATTAGTTAAAAATGAAGGTAATCAAGGTATTTCAATATGGTTATTCAGTATTTTTACTGCCATAGGAATTTTTACTAATATTAACTTCTGCTTTTCCACTACAGCTCTATGTTTATCTCATATTGCAATCTATAGAAATTTAAGGCAATGGCTGCAATGGTGGCTTCCTGCTGCCTTTTTATCTTTACCGCCAATTTTATATTACCTGACTTTACCTGGAGCAACTGATCCGGAAAGCATTTCAGTTTCTCGCTTGGGACTCCCGATAATTCAAAATATTATTTTTGTGTTACATGGAATTTTAGTGGGGACAACGTATGGCCCTTCAATGGAGCAGTTGCGCGGCAATGATAGAGTACAGGTTATGCTTCATTACTGGCCTCAAATATTTTTATTGTTGATTGTCGGTACTGTAATTTTTCTGGCTTTAATAAAAGTTTTATTGAGACACAAAAAAAATAACAGAGAGAAGCATCCTGATTACTTCTTTGCTTCCCTTATTGTCATGGCATTTTTACTAGGATTGCTCTTAGCTATAGTCACCAAACTTAATTGGGTGCCGCGTCACTCTTATTATCTTTGGTTACCACTTGCCATGCTTATCCCATCAGCTTTGAGTTTAAGACCTGGTATTAGCTCAAAGCGTTATGGAGTATCTCAGTTGGCTAAAATTGCTGTGATCTCTCTGATAGTTCTGAATATTTATTCTCTTTTTAACTACTACTTCAATGAAAACTATCAGAAAGATGACTACCGTTCTGCTGTCCAGTACATTATAAAAAATCGTTCCTCTTCTACACAATCTGTATTTTTATTTGGCAATCCCAGATTATTTAGATACTACGGTGACACTCTAAGTCTGGATGGAAGGAAGTTAGGGGATCAGTTAAAAAAGGGGATTACGAATGAAAATATGGCAGGAAAAATTCAAAAATTAACAAATAGTGCGGATACAGTTTTGATCGTAGTTAATCGTGATTATCTATTTCCCAAAGGATTAATTGAAAAAGAGATGAGTAATTTATATAACCTGGATTCTGAAGTTAGTTTTGCATATTTCAAAATCTATCGTTTTCCCAAGAAGAGAACTTGAATTGGGGATTGAAGACTCTTAAGTTATAAAGTATGAAACAGCCTTGTTATTGTGGGAATGGGATGTGCCCGTTGGGTATAGTAGAATATTGCCGCAGGTAACTGTCCGTCGCCTCTTGGGCTTAATCTTAGTGGGTGACTTCCTTTTCAGTTCCTACTACACTCAATCAATCGCTCATGGAACCACCCATTACAGTTGGCACCCTCTTGCAAAACCGTTACCGGATAATTCAAATTCTCGGACAAGGAGGATTTGGTAGAACCTATCTGGCAGAAGACCAGAGGCGCTTTAACGAACTTTGCGCGATCAAGGAATTGATTTCAACAGCAAGGTCGGCTTTGGCTTGGGAGAAGGCACAAGAGCTTTTTGGGCGTGAAGCTGCCATTTTATATCAAATACAACACCCACAAGTACCTAAATTCCGGGAAAGATTTGAGCAAGACCAACGCTTATTTTTGGTGGAGGACTACGTTGCAGGTCAAACGTACCGAACTCTGCTGGCTGAACGTCAAGCTGTGGGTCAAACCTTCACAGAGGCTGAAGTATTGCAGCTGATAGAGTTATTGTTGCCTGTTTTAGAGCATATTCACAGTCGAGGGATTATTCACCGGGATATCTCGCCAGAAAATATTATTTTGCGAGATAGTGACGCTAAACCTGTGTTAATTGACTTTGGGGTGGTAAAGGAACTAGCAACACGTTTACGATCGCCAGAGAGTGCAATGCCAGAAACCACTGTAGGAAAATTAGGCTACTCTCCTATTGAACAAATGCAAACAGGGGGAGCTTATCCTAGTAGTGATTTGTATGCATTAGCGGTAAGTGCGATTGTTTTGCTGACTGGTAAAGAACCAAGGGATCTATTTGACGAAAACCAACTAACTTGGAATTGGCAACGGTGGGTAAAAGTTAATCCGCGATTTGCCCTGGTTTTGAATCGAATGTTGAATCATCTACCGAGCGATCGCTACCAAAGTGCTGCTAGTGTATCCCAAGCACTGCAATCTCTGGCTCAACCCAGTATTCCTACCCCCGATGTATCGAACTTGCAAACAATGGCTGTTGGTCGCCGTGCTGGGGTAGTACCATCAGCAGCTTCGCCCAAGAAGAAACAACCCGATCCTGTGATTCCACCAAGTAGTACTAGCTCAGTTTTGGATAATCCTTTAGCGATCGCCGCAATTGGTAGCGCTGTAGTGATCATAGCCGGATTTGGTTCTTGGGCACTGGTAAGTTCTATCCGCAGTCAGCCGAAAACACCACCAACACAGACGCTTCCACAAAATTTCCCTTCACCAGTGATTTCTGGTGGTACTACATTCACATCCACACCCACACCCACCAACGAGCAACCTGTTGTATCTAGTAGGCGGCTCAATCTTAGAGCATCTAACCCAACCACGGTTACAGATACTCTCAAAACAAATCAAATAATCCGGTACACTTTTTTTGGGGAGGAAGGTGACAAGTTAACTGCGTTTATTGACCCAGGAAGCAGCGTTTTGCTAACAGTCTTAAGTCCCAATCAACAACCAATTAATAATGCCCAGCAAGTAACATCCTATGAAAGTACATTGCTGGTTACTGGTAGATATACTATTGAATTAACACTGCTTTCAGGAATTGCCGAAAGCAATTACAATCTGAATGTTGCATTAGAAAAACCAGTCAAACCAACACCGACAGAAACACCTACCCCAATTCCGACAGAAACACCCCTGCCAATTCCGACAGAAACACCCCTGCCAATTCCAACAGAAACACCCCTGCCAATTCCAACAGAAACACCCTTCCCAATTCCGACAGAAACACCCACCCCATTTCCTCCGAGTGGTGAAACGCCAACTTTTCCGCCGGCTGATGGAACACAACCATTTTCTGGCCAAAGAAATTAATGTTAAACACACTACTGATTACTGGAACTGATACCGAAGCAGGTAAAACTGTTTTAACAACAGCGTTAGCAGCCTATTGGCAAAAATATTACCCGCAGCGTAGCTGGGGAATCATGAAACCGATTCAATCGGGAATTGGCGATCGCGAGTGGTATCAAAAGCTATTTACACTAGAACAATCCCCAGAAGAAATTACACCTTTGTACTTTGAAGCACCTTTAGCCCCTCCGATCGCAGCAGCACGGGAAAATCGCCGAGTAGATTTAGCACTTGTGTGGCAAGCTTTGTCTAAGTTGCGATCGCATCGTGATTTTGTGCTTGTAGAAGCCTTGGGAGGATTAGGTTCGCCAGTAACTGAGGAATTAACCGTAGCCGATTTAGCGGCAGAATGGCGTTTACCAACGGTATTGGTAGTACCAGTTAGATTGGGTGCGATCGCTCAAGCAGTGGCGAATGTAGCATTAGCGAGACAATCACGCGTCAATCTCAAAGGCATTGTTTTAAACTGCGTACAACCCCGAACGGATGCAGAAATAGCTGACTGGACACCACAGCAATTGATTCAATCACTCACTAACACGCCAGTTTTAGGCTGCTTACCTTATTTAGATAACCTGACTGATTTAGATAAACTTGCTCAAATAGCATCAGATTTAGATTGGGAAACACTGACACTTTAAATTGGGCATTGGGCACTTGTACTGAGCGAACGCGCAGAGCGTCTCGTAGAGAAGTCGTTGGCGCAGCCTCTCGTAGAGAAGTATTGGGTATGATTGCGTAGGCGTAGCCCAACCCAGGCATGGCTCTTGGGAGAAGAACTTTTTGGTTTACTTAGATAAGACTTGAGCAACTGATGGTAGCGATCGCCTAAGTACAGCATTTCATTAATTCGTAGCAAATTAAATTTAGCAATAACCTGCAATGTTAATGCGTAAGCTGGCATTATTAATGCATCGGCTTGCATTATTAATGCATCGGCTTGCATTAACAATGTGTAAGCTGGCATTGTTAATGCATCGACTTGCATTGTTAATGCATCTCAATGCAATGCCAATGCATCGGCTTGCATTGTTAATGTGTTCCCCTGCATTAAAAACGCTACGTTTTTACGCAAAGCTCTACCTAATACCATTTCACACAAACCCTGATACATATAGATTTCTCGTAGGGGCACAGAAAAAGCTCATTGGTGTCAACTTAAGAAGATAAAGCCCATATTTGTATTTGCTGAGTGTAAGCGTCAATCTCTCGATGGTGCTTACGCCTTTTTGGCGACAGTAAAACTAAAAACAATTGCAAGCTATTTGTTACTAATCTAAAATTCCCACTTTTCCTCAACAACAAAATGAAAACAGGATAATACGCATCAGTTGTGAGGTATTGGTTTTTGAAACAAAAACCTCACCCTTGGGAGACGGACATCCCTCTCTGTGATTTGATATCATGTCCGGTTGAACAATTGTCATTGCGAGCGAAGCGAAGCAATCGCAAAGGTGTTGAGATTGCTTCACTGCACTTCGTTCCGTTCGCAATGACATATCGCAACACGGCGAACATGATATGACTACGCAAAACCGTCCCTACCTCTTAGAGGAACAGGCTTGAACTAAAGTTCAACTCGCATAGAGGTTCGTTGACATCTCATGTTAAAAAAAATCAGCCACCCAAGGAGAACTACCTGCAAATATTTGCGTAGCTGCTGAAATAGCTGTTTCTGTCCCATGCAGTTTTCCGGCTATTTGCAAATGGTAGGGAGCGAACAAGCTTGTATATATTGGTGCTAGTTCTCGGACATCTAACTGCAACTCACCTTTTCCACCTTTTGTAACTTCACCGCGTCCATTGGCGACAGAAAGAATGAATTTACCATTGTTTGCATCTAGCAAATTATCTTGAATATCTAAGTGCAGTTCAGTTTCAATTCCCGATGGATAACCCCGCATCTCCAGCGCCTTGACTACATCTACTACCCGCAGCATCCAACGCATTGTATTCTTAAGTTTGGCAGTTTGCTCTGGTAGCAGCAATGTCAAGGAATCGGTTACAGAACTCCTCCATCGCACCTGCTCAATTTGGGAGCGATGACTGGCAAGAAAAGACCAGAATGTTTGTGCAGCCGCAACTGTGAGAATTACCCAATCCTTTATCCGCAGGATTGCACCATCTTCTGTTGAATGTTGGCTAAAGAGGATGTAGCCTTCGGGTTTCTCTTTTGTACCGATAAAATATGCGTAAAATGTTTCCTTCTCATCTGGCTGGATTAAGCGCTCCCAGATTGCGGGATGTCGGTCTAAATATCCATGCGTTAATTTGGCCTGCTGCTGATATAGTTTGTGAAAGACTTGATGATTGATTGGAAATATTGGTTGCAAAGGTAAGGGTTGCTCCCGCAATTGGATACTTTTAGTCGGAACTTCCCAATTACACCAGCTACCCCCTTGCTCATACCCGACTTTTCGATACAAGCCTTGAGCTGCTGGATAAAGAGCAGAGAGCGGTATACCTCTAGCATAAAGTTCTTTGAGGGTGTGCTGCATGAGAGCGATCGCAGCTCCCGAACCGCGATACTCTGGAGCAATGCCCACTACGGCAATTCCTGTCATTGGTACACGCACACCACCCCACCATTGGCCCATATCCAGAGTTGCCAATCCACCAACTAACTGTTCTGACTCACGAATAATGCGGAAGTTTTCTACGCCAAGCAGATTAATGTAAGCTTCCTCGCCACCAAGCCCACTGATGAAACACTGCTCAAAGATAGTTCCAAGCTGTTTAATATCCTGTGGATGGGCAAGAGTGCTGTATTCAAATTGAGGCATCATCTCTAATACCATTAGTAATACAAAACCACAATCATACTATCCCAACCCTTGCGATCGCTTTATTCCGTTTTGCTCTATTCGCATTGAAGAAGAATACATTCGTCAGAATTCAGGAATCAGAATCAAGACGCTCTCTACCAGACGCTACGCGTAGCTTCTCTGTATGAGTACGCAGACTCGCTCTCCGTGGCGCGATCAGTATTAAAGTAAAACGGTATAAGCCCTGTTTACAACTGGTGCAGTCACAGTTCTGACATAACTTGGTAATAGCTTTGTCAATAAGACGTGCAATGGTGAGTAAGGATGAAATTAACCCTAACTCTAGTGACACACAAGGCAGGATTTACCTGCCTTATTTCATGTTTAGGGCTAAAACACCACTTCATTAGCAGCTTTTGTCTGTGCCAAATATGAATGTTAAAGACGTTTTTAGAATTACCAAATGGTATTTCCTTGGGTGACAACACGCTGCGCTAACACACGATACCAGTGTATTGTATGAAATGCCATCCAAGTGGCATATCTTAGTCACAAAAACGTCACTGGCATAAGTTAATCTGTCGATATTTGATTAAAAGTAAATTATTTACGCCTGATATCATGATGCTTTCTTTGGCGGTGGCGAGTGCAGTCTGTGGCAACGGTAGCGAAGTAAATCTAGACTTTGCTAACTTTAGCTGGATTGACGTGATTATTTTAGGCATCGTTCAGGGAATTACAGAACTACTGCCAATTAGCAGTACTGCTCATTTGCGGATAGTGCCAACTTTACTAGGACTGAAAGATCCGGGGTCTGCTTTTTCGGCAGCAATGCAGTTAGCTAGCTTGACTGCTGTTTTAGTCTATTTTTGGCAAGACTTAAAAAAATTAACCGGGGAGACAGTTAGAGCAATTAGCAGACAAGACTATCAATCTAGTTCTTTGCAACTGATGTTAGGTTTATTGATAGGAACTTTTCCCATTGCTGTGGCTGGTGTGCTACTCAAACCAATTCTTAACGCCTGCAACTCACCAATACGAGGGTTAGTAGTTATCGGTGCGGCTTCAATTATTATGTCAGGATTGCTGGCGATCGCCGAAAAACGCGGAGGACGCGATCGCACTTTCGACAACCTCACCCTCTGGGATGGCATTTGGGTAGGGGTTGCTCAAGCTTTTGCCCTCATCCCTGGCGTTTCTCGCTCCGGTTCCACTCTCACCGCCGGGTTATTTTTGGGCATGAAACGGGAGACATCTGCCCGCTTTTCTTTTTTGTTGGGCTTACCAGCCGTGATTTTGGCAGGTGCTGTAGAACTCCACACTCTTACGAAAGCCGGACTGAGTGTGGCTGGTTGGTTGACTTTGTTGGTGGGCTTAATCTCCGCCAGCATTTCCGCTTTTCTGGCAATTTGGGGACTCCTACGCTACCTGGAAAAACACAGTACCTTGATTTTTATTTTCTACCGCTTGGCGATGGGTGTATTTTTGATAGTTGCTGTGATGGCTGGTTGGTTGCAAAATTGATTTTAAATGATAATGGGGTATTAATAGCATCAGAACAGAAAACTAGGATCATCGGTATTATATGAATAATCCAAAAGTTTTTCGGCACTGAAACCCTTGTTTTATCTTGAAATGAAATTGGTATGACGATATGGACATAAACCCGATTGACTCGGTTGAGCCGGAAGACGATGAACCCGAAACGTCAGCTAACCGTGAAAAACGCAAAAGTAGTCTAAATAGTGCTGTTGCAATTGCAGTTGCATTGATTGCAACCTTTATGGGAATCTGCAATGTCAAAGACGATAATCTGGTTCAGGCAATGCAGCAAGCTCAAGCAAATAAAATTGATGATTGGGCGTTATACCAGTCTCGTAATATTCGTGAAGAAATAGCCAAATCAAATGTGACTCAACTGAAATTACAATCTGTTTCTCAATCTTCTGCTGTCAGGGCTGACTATGAAAAACAGATTGCGGCTTATCAAGTATTGGCTGATCAAGAAGACCAGAAAAAGCAGGAACAGAAGCTAGTTGCCGAAAAAGATCAAACAACCTATGACCAGCTTAATTACCATGACGACCAGTTTGACCTAGCTGATGCCTCCTTATCGCTTTCTGTCTCGCTATTTGCCATCACATCTCTATCTCAGAAAAAATGGTTGTTCTACCTCGCCTTGCTTCCAACTATATTTGGCTTGGTCATGGGGTTATCTGGATTATTAAATTGGCAACTACACCCCGATGCCTTGACCAAATTACTATCGGAAAACTTCTTAGAAAAGCCAGCCGAAAAAAAAATAGCGCTTTCCACTCGCACTTCCCCAAATCTGAAAGTCTTGTGAATTGATTGATTAAGAACATTAGACATCTCCAGAAATTAGATATGCGTTACCCAAAACCCTTGTAGAGACGTAGCACTGCTACGTCTCTACATTGCACTGCTACGTCAAAACAATTCTTTTTCACTCCTATGTCTATTGTGATTCTTCCCCATTCCCTACGATAAACTGGGAGAATAAACTTGCATTAGCTGTACTTAAACTAGTTTGTCTTCATAATGGTTTCTACCTTTCCCAATCCCTCTTCTGTTGACCTATCTCGCATCCGACTGGCAATCCGTTCATTGCAACCGCAATTGGTAGAGTGGCGGCGGCGATTGCATCAACAACCAGAGTTGGGTTTTCAAGAAAAACTGACGGCTGAGTTTGTATCACAAAAGCTGCAAGAATGGGGAATTGAGCATCAAACTGGCATTGCCCACACTGGCATTGTTGCCACCATCAAAGGCAACAAACTCCCCACTCCCGACTCCCCACTCCCGACTTCCCAAGTTTTAGCGATTCGGGCAGATATGGATGCTTTGCCAATCCAAGAACTCAACGAAGTGCCGTACAAATCGCAGCATGATGGAGTGATGCACGCTTGTGGACATGATGGACATACTGCGATCGCTTTAGGCACAGCTTACCATCTCCAGCAGCATCGCCAAGATTTCTCTGGTACCGTGAAAATTATCTTTCAGCCAGCAGAAGAATCACCAGGAGGCGCAAAGCCGATGATTGAAGCTGGAGTTCTGAAAAATCCTGATGTTGACGCGATTATTGGTTTGCACTTGTGGAATAATTTGCCCTTGGGAACAGTGGGTGTGCGGGCTGGGGCGTTGATGGCAGCTGTGGAGTGCTTTAACTGCACAATTTTGGGCAAAGGTGGACACGGCGCACTACCCCATCAAACTGTTGACTCCGTTGTGGTTGCTGCCCAAATCGTAAATGCTTTGCAAACCATTGTCGCTCGGAATGTTAATCCCATCGATTCAGCTGTGGTAACGGTGGGCGAACTTCATGCTGGAACCAAGCGGAATGTGATTGCTGATACAGCGAGAATGAGTGCCACTGTTAGGTATTTTAATCCTAGTTTTAAAGGCTTTTTTCATCAGCGCGTCGAGCAGATTATTGCCGGAATTTGTCAAAGTCAAGGTGCGAATTATGACTTAGAATATTGGTCACTTTATCCACCAGTCATAAATGATATTAAGATGGCAGAATTGGTGCGAACTGTAGCAGAAGAAGTGGTAGAAACCCCGATGGGGATTGTACCAGAATGCCAAACTATGGCTGCGGAAGATATGTCATTCTTCTTGCAAGAAGTACCTGGTTGCTATTTCTTTTTAGGTTCTGCTAACCCAGCGAAAGACCTAGCATATCCACATCATCATCCCCGGTTTGATTTTGACGAAACCGCCTTGGCAATGGGTGTAGAAATGTTTGTTAGATGCGTGGAAAGCTACTTGAATTGAGTGGGTGTAATCTTGATCATAACTTGCGCGATCGCATTAGACATAGGCGTGAAATTAAATATGTGTTATCTAGAACCCTTGTAGAGACGTAGCAATGCTACGTCTCTACATTCTTTTCACTCCTATGTCTATTATCCAAGAAGCTTTTTTACGCGGTTTATATTTTTGAAAAAATCTGAGTATATGTAGGGTGTGTTAGCACGGAGTCCGTAACGCACCAAAACCTTCCAGTCGTGCCGTACTTTCGTCTAACGCACCCTACGGGTATTTCAAAAATCAAATATGAGTCTTATATTGGAAATTATTTGGGCATCTTAAACTTAAAGCGATCAAAATTCAATCCAGGTTCATTAAGATGCTACCAACTCAACTAGTTTCATCGAATAATGGTTCTAGCCATTCACCCAAGCCCTTAAATAGCTTAAAGCTATGCAGAGATAAATTTAGTCAGTGGCTGAACAACCTGAAAGTTGGTCAAAAAATTACCCTTGGGTATACTGTAGTGTTAGGTATTGCCGTTGTTGGCACGGCAACGGGAATTTTGATTAGTGAACACTATCAAAATTTAGCTTACAAGCAAGAAAAATATAGCCAGGAAGAGATAAACTCACTCCATCGCTTGCAAATTAATATTTTGGAGTCGCGCATATCTCAACAAAAGCTCAATTCTCTTGTCCAACAACCAGAAGAGTTTCAACAAGAATATACCTATTTGCTTAAACATCTGGCTAACCTCAAGCAGACTTGGGCTGAAGCTAAAAATTTTATCACTACAAATTCAGCAATCGACGGAGAACACGGTCAAGTTCTTAAGCATTTTATAGAAGCCAATACAGGTATTGTAGAGGAATACGTGAAAGGAATAGAGCAGACAGTAGAGCAAATTGGCTTATCTAAACTCAAATCAACAGTAGCAATCGAGAAGGGTGAAACATTACTCTTTAATTTTACCAATAGCCCTCTAGCACTCAAATTGGATAGTATTTCCAGTAAATTGGACAAGCAGGTTGAAGTTTCTTCTCAAGAACTTAGAACAGCAAAAAAAGATGCCAATAAAGCAGATATTCTTCGCCTCCAGATTATTGCGGTGAGTATGTTATTTTCGGTTGCGATCGCCTCTATAATAGCTATTTACACTAATCGGATAATTACTCATCCTTTAGAAGCCACGACTAGAATAGCTCAACAAGCTACCTTGGAAGAAAATTTTGATCTGCAAGCCTCCGTGACAACCAAAGATGAAGTCGGGATATTAGCAACTTCTTTGAACAATCTAATCCAGCGAGTTAAACAATTATTACAAGAGCAAGAGGTTAAAAATCAATATCTCCAACACACTCTGCAAGAACTCCATAAGTCCCAAGCACAGTTAATTCAGAGTGAAAAAATGTCGAGTTTGGGTCAACTTGTGGCTGGGGTTGCACATGAAATTAATAACCCCGTCAACTTTATTCATGGGAATCTTGGTTATGCCATTGAATACGCCCAAGATTTACTGCGACTACTACAACTTTATCAGCAGCACTATCCTAATCCTCCAAAAGAAATTCAACAAGAAATTGAAGCAAGCGATCTTAATTTTATTTCTGAAGACTTTATTAAACTGCTTAAATCTATGGAGATTGGGACGAAACGTATTCGAGAAATAGTGCTGTTGCTACGTAATTTCTCACGTTTGGATGAAGCGGAATTTAAAAAAGTAGATATTCACGAAGGTATTGACAGTACCTTAATGATTCTGCAAAATCGCTTGAACGCAAAACCAGATAGCCCAGCTATTGAAGTCATCAAAAACTATGGTCAATTACCTGATATTGAATGCTATGCTGGTCAACTCAATCAGGTATTTATGAATTTAATAACAAATGCCATTGATGCCCTAGAGTCGGAAGCGCTCCTCTCTAATCCTATGATTAGTATTCATACTAAGGTTATTAGTGATAATTGGGTAGCAATTCACATTACTGATAATGCATCGGGGATAGAGTCAAAAATTGCAGAAAAAATTTTTGACCCCTTCTTTAGTACTAAACCTGTAGGCAAAGGCACCGGATTAGGTTTATCTATCAGCTACCAAATTATCACAAAACATGCTGGGGAATTAAAGTGTTATTCTGCACCAGGAGAAGGAGCAGAATTTGTGATTCAGATTCCTATAAAACATAAAGATTGCGCTACCGTTGATAAATAAAATAGGATTCTCCTATGAAATGCCTCCTTGCCCACCACCTCTACTTCATTACTTTGGCAAGAATACAGCACTTAAGATGCATATCATTAATATTCCCACGCTTACCCTCTCTGATGCCCCTTTGCTGCGACATCCGACCGATAGCGGTAATTCGTAATTCCTAATTAGAAAATTTAATCACGAATTAAAAGCTTACAATTACCAATTGTATTAATACCGATCTTTTGGTGTCTACTAGTCAACAAATTTGACTTTTTAAGCAAAAATTACTTTGATAAGGGACTGACAAATAAAAAAATATCCAATTATTTATTGTGGGGTGGGCATCTTGCCCGCCTTTGGTTATTGGGCGGGCAAGATGCCCACCCCACAAGATTGAATAATTTATTTCTTGGAAATCCATAACCGTTAAATTACTTAAATACTCTTATAAATATCTAAGCATTGTCAATATGGTTAGCGTCATTCTGGTAAAGTTATAGTTAATTTTATGACCTGCCAAGTAAAGTTTTTGCGTAGGCGTAGCCCATCGTAGATATTGTGCTATTTTATAGGTTGTGTTGAGAAACCAAACCCAATATTTGCGTGTTTGTTGGATAAAGTTCGTCTTTAATAGAACTTAAAGCACGATGTTTCTTATCAAGATCACGATGTTTCTCATCAACATCACGATATTTCTCATCAACATCACGATGTTTCTTATCAACATCACGATGTTTCTCATCAACATCACGATATTTCGCATCAACATCACGATATTTCGCATCAACATCACGATGTTTCTTATCAACATCACGATATTTCGCATCAACATCACGATGTTTCTCATCAACTTATATCATGTCCGCTTGATTGCTTATTAAACCCGAAGAACCCCACCCCGCCAAAGCTACGCTTTGTCTCCCCTCCCCGCTTGCGGGGAGGGGCTGGGGGTGGGGTGTAATGACTGTGGTTAGCATAACTAATTATGCGGACATGATATTAGTCACTCTACATCACGCTTTGCCAGATATTGGTACATCTGCCAACGTGCATCTACCTCAGATTGCGCTTGTTCTAACAAGTGCTTGGCAACGTCGGGTTTACTCTTAGTGAGCATTTTGAAGCGATTTTCTTGATACATCGAATCTTCTACCGATTGCTTAGGCGATCGCATATCCAATTGCAAAGGATTTTTACCCTGGAGGAGCAACTCTGGATTATGCCGATACAGCAACCAACGACCTGATTCTACCAGAGTTTTTTGATGATTCATCCCTGTGGTCATATCAATGCCGTGGGCTATGCAATGGCTGTAAGCAATAATCAGTGACGGGCCATCATAAGCCTCTGCTTCCAGAAATGCTTTGAGAGTATGTTCATCTCTAGCACCAAGAGCTACACTCGCTACGTAGACATTTCCGTAGGTCATGGCAATCATCCCTAAGTCTTTCTTAGGTGCAGGCTTACCACTGGCGGCATATTTAGCAACTGCTGCTCGTGGCGTAGCTTTAGAAGATTGACCGCCTGTATTAGAATAGACTTCTGTATCCATGACTAAGATGTTGACATTTCGACCACTAGCAATTACATGATCGATGCCACCAAAGTCAATATCATAAGCCCAACCGTCACCACCAACAATCCAGACGCTTTTTCTCACCAAGTAATTTGCAAGGGATTTGAGATTTTGGATTTGAGATTTTAGATTGGGATCGAGAGTTAGAATTTCATCTAACCTCTGCTGCAACAGTTCTATCCTTTCGCGCTGTTCCCAAATGTCAGCCTCAGATTTTTGTTCAGCTTTCAGGATGGAATAGACAAGGTTTTCATCTATTTCACTCCCCAACTGTTGCAATAATTCCGCCGCAAACTCAGCTTGTTTATCGAGAGAAAGACGGAAGCCAAAACCGAATTCGGCGTTATCTTCAAATAGATTATTAGACCACGCGGGGCCGCGTCCTTGGGCGTTTGTTGTCCAAGGAGTTGTGGGAAGATTACCACCATAAATTGAAGAACAACCTGTAGCATTGGCGATGACGGCGCGATCGCCAAACAATTGTGTTAATAATTTCAAGTAAGGTGTCTCACCACAACCTGCACAAGCACCAGAGAACTCAAATAAAGGTTCTTGCAGTTGTTGTTGGCGAATCTGGTTTAATTTTAGCGATCGCCTGTCAGGATTGGGTAAACTTAAGAAGAAATCCCAGTTTTTCCGCTCTTGCTCTTGTAAAGGCAGCTGCTGTGCCATATTAATCGCTTTCCGCAATGGCTCAGATTTATCTTTAGCAGGGCAAATATTTACACAAATAGTGCATCCTGTGCAATCTTCTGGGGCAACTTGAATGGTAAATTTTTGATTGGCAAAGTCTTTATCTTTTGCACCCGTTGACTTGAAGCTTCCCGGTGCATTGACTAACTCATCTGCTTGATAAGCTTTTGCACGGATGGCGCTATGGGGACAAACCATGACGCACTTACCGCATTGAACGCAGACATCCGGCTCCCACACAGGTATTTCTTCAGCAACGTTACGTTTTTCCCACTTGGCAGTACCTACGGGAAAAGTGCCATCAACGGGTAGTGTGCTAACAGGTAAGTCATCGCCTTCCCACACCATGATTTTGCCCAGAACTTCCCGCACAAATTCGGGAGCGGAGTCTAGCAATTTTGGATTTTGGATTTTGGATTTTGGATTGTTGATTCCCTGTGGGACATCTACTTTATGTAAGTTTTCTAAGGTGTTGTCTACAGCTTGCAAGTTCATGCGGACAACTTCTACACCTTTTTTACCATAAGTCTTGTCAATCGCTTGTTTGATTTTAGCGATCGCTTCTTCTTGCGGCAAGACACCCGCTAAGGCAAAGAAGCATACCTGCATAATAGTGTTAATTCTTCCACCCATGCCACTTTCGCGGGCAACCTGGCTAGCATTGATTACGTATAACTTCAAATGCTTGTCAATAATTTGCTGCTGCACCTTCATCGGCAAATATTCCCAGACGGTATCTGCATCATAAGGACTGTTAAGCAGCAAAGTCGCCCCAGGAATAGCAGCCTTCAAAATATCTATGCGTTCCAGAAAACCCCAGTGATGACAACCAATAAAGTTAGCTTGGTCAATTAAATAGGTGGAGCGAATTGGCTCTTTACCGAAGCGTAGGTGAGAAACGGTCATTGAGCCAGATTTTTTGGAGTCAAAGACAAAGTAGCCTTGGGCGTAATTGTCGGTTTCTTCACCAATAATCTTGATAGAGTTTTTGTTAGCCCCAACTGTACCATCAGCACCCAACCCATAAAACATTGCCCGAACAACATTATCCGATTCTGTAGAAAAGTTAGGGTCAAAGCTTAGAGAAGTATGACTAACGTCGTCATTAATCCCAATAGTAAAGTGATTTTTTGGTTTAGCTTGGGCAAGGTTATCAAAAATGCCCTTCACCATCGCCGGAGTAAATTCTTTAGAAGAAAGACCGTAACGGCCACCCACAATTTTAGGGTATGAAAAAGTATTTTCTTCCCCTACCTCCCCTGCCTCCCCTGCTCCCCCTGCTCCCTTATCTCCCCACGCTTCATGAATTGCAGCCACAACATCTAAATATAAAGGCTCACCGGCGCTACCTGCTTCTTTGGTGCGGTCAAGAACAGCGATCGCTTTTACACTAGTTGGCAATACTGCAACAAACCTTTGAACATCAAAGGGGCGGTAAAGTCGCACTTTTACAACACCAAGTTTTTCACCACGCGCGTTAAGATAATCTACTGTTTCATGGACGGTTTCACAGCCTGAACCCATAATAACGATAATGCGATCGGCATCGTTAGCGCCATAATATTCATAGATTTTGTAATGCCTTCCCGTGCGTTCTCCAAATTCATCCATGATCCGCTGGACAATTTCTGGACAGGCATTGTAGTAAAGGTTAGCGCCTTCACGTCCTTGGAAGTAGACATCGGGGTTTTGGGCAGTACCCCGCAAGACTGGACGATCTGGGGTGAGCGCACGGCTGCGGTGAGCGAGTATTAGGTTATCGTGGATCAGCGATCGTAAATCGCTATCTGAGAGCAGTTTGACTTTCTGCACTTCATGCGAGGTGCGGAAACCATCAAAGAAGTGCATAAACGAGACTCGCGTCTCTAGGGTAGCAGCATGGGCGATCAGAGCAAAATCTTGACTTTCCTGCACCGAAGCAGAACACAGCAGAGCAAAACCAGTCGCACGAGCTGCCATCACATCGCTATGATCACCAAAAATTGATAAAGCGTGAGTAGCCAACGAGCGAGCTGCAACGTGAACCACGGCGCTAGTCAGTTCACCAGCAATTTTGTAGAAGTTGGGTATCATCAACAATAATCCCTGAGATGCCGTGAAAGTCGTACTCAGGGAACCTGTTTGCAATGCCCCATGCACAGCACCTGCGGCTCCTCCCTCGCTCTGCATTTGCACGACGCTGGGAACAGTACCCCAGAGATTGGGACGACCTTCTGCTGACCAAGCATCTGCCCATTCACCCATTGCTGAAGAGGGGGTGATGGGATAAATGGCAATCACTTCATTTAATTTGTAAGCAACACGGGCGACAGCCTCATTCCCGTCAATGGTTGCAAAGGTTTTCGTCATAATGTTCATAATATGATTTTTGTCCTCGCCTTTAAACTGGATTATCAGAACACGTAAATATAAAAATCAGAAATAGCCAGAGCCAAGAAATCAGTGAACATGAGTTACTGATAACTGTTAAAAGGGGGATATTATCCGAACCGTACTGAAATTTACCCTTGCTGAAAGGATGATTTATTGATGGCTTTTGGCTCTTAAGTTAACTTTAAATAAATACTGCACCTATTAATATCTCATCCGCAATCCTGCGTCTATTAATATGCATTAATAATGTACTCAATAACCAAAGGCTCTGTTTGATAAGACTTTAAGCTAATTTATTCTTTTTTGTGGGGTATAGGGTCGGGAATCTCTGATCCAAAATATTCCCGAAATCAGGAAACATTATGTGCTACAGATTTTAAATAACAAACAGCACTACTACCTTGTACTCCTGGGCGAACACAAGTATCACTACATGTATTATCATTAATACAAGACTGCTGGCAAACTGAAGCGGATGCTGAGATTGGAAAAGATGTGTAATCGCTTGTTTAAAATACAGTTATTTTCCACTTATTACAACAATTCTTAATAAAATACAATTATTCTTAATAATTCTACATAATTCTACATAATTCAGCCAGTGTTTAGCTGTAACCCATACAGTGACTGTAAGGCAGGGGGATGAAAGAATCGAGTTGTATTCAAGCTTCCCTCCTCGCGCCAGATGGTTTCAAGCTCGTGTTTTGAAATATGGAGAACCAAGGCTGTACAAACACTTTGGCGATATCGATGTTCAATGACAGTTGGTAATACTTATTTTGTGTTTACTTACTTTGGTATTCCTTTTACATTCTATTTATAATTACCGCCCTAAAAGTAGCTAAACTTCACACTTGAGAATATACCCTACCTCTTCACTGTTGCTTAGAAAAATATCATGTCCTGCTTCATGATTACTTAAAAGAGATGTCATTAGTTATACCATTGTTTTAGCAGCTTAAATGATTGATATTAGAGAAGTAGTTTAAAAATATCGCTTGTCTGTCTAAATACATGAATAAAAAATGGGCTGCTAAACGACTTACAATCAATCTCACATCAAGCGAGGCACAGAAGCTCGAACAATTCTGTTCAATCACGGGGAGACCAGCAACCGATGTGATTCGGGAGTTAATTCGCTCTCTTTCTCCTCAAAATGAAAAAGTCTCTGAAACCTAGTAAATCAGCATCAGCACATCTCAATTTGGGAGTGAAATATACTGTTTCACAGTTATCAGTTATTTTCCCGGCAAACACGCGCTATAGGTAGCAAGTGAACACAATCCAGATGTGATTATGCTCGATTTAGCCATACCCAATATGGATGGTTTAGAAATTAAATATGCGTTACCCAGAACCCTTGTAGAGACGTAGCAGTGCTACGTCTCTACATTCTTTTTCACTCCTATGTCTTATAGGTAGCGAATCAAAATCAGTTTGGAGATTAACTACCAATGGTAGAAGTTATCAGTTTTTCTATATAGAGCGTTCAGCTCAGTTGCTACAAGTTCTAAAAGTAATTTATCAGCTTTAAAAGGGAACTTAACTTTTAGAGCCAAGAATCCCACGACTTTAAGTGGGAATGAGCGTAGCGATATTTCCGTAGCCGTGGGAGCGTCAAATTGCCCATTCCATAATAGTGAGTAATGGTGCCAAAACCTACCCTTTAGATTCACATGCAGGAGTATAGCGTTCGCCTCTTCGACAGCTAAGAATCTAATGAGAGAGTGCGTTAGCGTCGCTTACCGTAGGTATCGCTTGTTCTCAATTACGACGGAAATTTCTCTTACGTTGTTTGTGCCTTGCGACTTCTTTGCGCTTGTGTTTTTCCAAAGGCGTTTCAAAGTGACGATGCTTTCTCATGTCGGGAAAAATACCTGCTTTGGAAACTTCCCTCTTAAATCGACGTAAGGCTGACTCAATTCCTTCATTCTCGCCCACAAATACTTGGGTCATTTTCATCTCCTACTTAATTGGTACTGGGCAATTTTAAGCGATCCAGTATACCGGAGTGCAAAAAGGGCAGATAATGATTCTGCCCTTAAGACGTTAAAACTGAATTTTTTATCTTAAAGCTTTTAGTAGCGTCCTCCTCCTCCTCCTCCTCGAGAGTATCCACCACCACTGTTGCCGCGACGGTCACCACCAAAGGAACCACCTCTATCTTCCTTCGGTTTAGCCTTATTCACTTTGAGATCGCGTCCCATCCACTCAGCACCATCAAGAGCTTCAATGGCAGCTGTTTCTTCGGCTTCTGTACCCATCTCTACAAAAGCAAAGCCGCGTGGTCGTCCTGTTTCACGGTCAGTAGGCAACTGAACCCGTTTTACAGAACCATGTTCGGCAAAAACAGAAGTGAGGTCTTCTTGTGTGACCTCGTAGGATAGATTACCTACATAAATTGACATGCATTATCTCCAAAATCATAGGTGTGTAGAGATTTAGATTTCGGAGACAAGCTTGTTAAGACCAAAAGGGAAAAGCCTGTCAATACTAAAAACAAACACTGTAACCGAATTTTATTCTCACCTAATTACCTTAGCACATCATTCAGTTCTTACCCACCGTAAAAAAGGAAGTACTAACAGTCAGAGTGCTACGCGCAAAATTGGGTATTGGGGATTGGGGATTGGGGATTGGGGATTGGGGATTGGGGATTGGGGATTGGGCACTTGTACTGAGCGTTCGCGTAGCGTCTGGTAGAGAAGCCGTTGGCGCAGCCTCTCGTAGAGAAGTATTGGGTATTTTCCCCCTGCCTCTCCATCTTCTAGAAAACCGATTCATGGGCAACTCCGACATTGAGTAGCATAAATTCCCCAAATAATTGCAAAATAAATGCAGTTCGTCATTGTTATTACCTGGAAATGCCGACTACACTTGCTGACGCACAAAATTTACTTTCTGACCTGATCGCCCGCTACTGTGAGCGTGTAGATTATCTGATGATTCGCCTTGAAGAAGCAGAAGGGACTGATATCTTGTTGCGTGGCGACAAGGTAGAAACCCTCAGTGAAGGCATCTCCATTGGTGGACATATTCGCGCTTGTTATAAAGGTGGATGGGGATTGAGCTGCTTTAACGAGCTGGCGACAATTAAGGATCGTATAGAAGAAGCGATCGCTGCTGCGCGGATGGTTGGTGATGAAGAAACTTTACTTGCACCCATTGACCCGGTGCAAGCAATATGCATTCTACCCCTAAAAGGCACCGACCCCCGAAAAATTCCACTCTCGAAGAAAAAACAATTGTGCGATCGCTATACTGAATTGCTCAAAAGCGTTGATCGCCGGATTACCACTACCTCGGTGCGTTACGGTGACAGCGCCCAAAAAGTGATCATCGCTACCTCAGAAGGCACTTTGATCGAGCAATCTTGGGTGGATATGGAAATGCGCTTTGCCGCCACCGCCAAAAATGGCGAAACCGTACAAACTGGACGGGAAACTACTGGCTCTCGCAAAGGTTATGAAGATTTAACTAATTTGGATGAGCAAGTCAAAGGTGCCGCTCAAAGAGCGATCGCAGCTTTATCTTTGCCATCGGTGAAAGGGAATACTTACACGGTAGTCATTGACCCAATTCTCACGGGTTTATTTGTCCACGAAGCCTTCGGACATCTTTCTGAGGCTGATATGGCTTACGAAAACCCCGATTTACTGGAAGTCATGACCATCGGCCGGCGGTTTGGCCCAGAAGAACTCCAAATTTTTGATGGTGCGGCTCCAGAAGGACATCGCGGTAGCTATTTTTACGACGATGAAGGCACACCTGCCACTACTACTCAACTAATTAAAGATGGAGTTTTAGTTGGACGTTTACATTCTCGTGAAACGGCTGGCAAATTGGATGAAGCGCCTACGGGTAACGCACGCTGTCTCAACTATCACTTTACTCCGATTGTGCGGATGACAAATACCTGGATTGAACGGGGTAAAACACCAGTCGAAGACTTATTTACCGATATCAAAGAAGGAGTTTATGCCCGTAATTGGTTAGGTGGGATGACGAATGGGGAAATGTTCACCTTTAGTGCTGGGGAAGCGTGGATGATTAGGAACGGCAAAATTGCTGAACCTGTGCGGGATGTAACGCTTTCGGGAAATGTATTCCAAACATTAGCGGATATTGAGGCACTTGGTGATGATTTTTACTGGGATGAATCTGGCGGTTGCGGTAAAGGAGGGCAAAACGGCTTGTCAGTGGGTTGTGGTGGCCCTAGTCTGCGAATTCGAGATGTAGTGGTTGGTGGGGAAACCTGAACTACCCGCCGCTATAGCCCTACTGAATCATTCGTGAGAAAGAAGATCCCCGACTTCTCAAATAAGTCGGGGATCTGCGGGTTGCAATTAGTAAAAAAAATCAATTTGCTAGCCAGAAAGCGACGTTACGCACATAGGTTTTGATATCTTCTAAGGCGCGTGGCTGTTTTTTGATGCCATCTCCTGGTGATTCATCTACAAAAGTGGGACAGCCTTTGTTAATATCCCAGTTGTAATCGACTAAATGATGAAAGCTGGAGTTAGCTACTGCTCGTCCTAGTATATTCCCCTGTTTATCTTGATGACGCTCGATCACTACAAGCAAATTGAAGTTACGACCTGTAACTAAACTTTTACCCAGAGCAATTACCCGCGCGTTTGCATTGCTCGGAAGCGCACCAATACCGCCTTCGTGGGGATGTGTGGGGAAAAACTCGATACTTCCCGATGGTGAATTGGGATTTTTTAAAAGTTCGTGAATCGGTTCAACAATGGTAATTTTTTGATAATCACCGTTAGCTCCAGAATGATAGTTAGGCCAGGAAATATAAGTTGTGTATGAGTCATCTCGGCTCCAGCGAGATTCATCGGGATCGGGATTTTTGGTGTTGAAATAGTTGACATCACCAATGTCAACTAAACCACACATCGAACAGCCCATATCCTGATGATCGCGTGTTGTTAAAATACCGCCGCCGCGTTGCCGAAAAGCATTAATTCCGGCAATGTCTTTTTCGGTTAAACCGTTATCCACCTCTAAGCCAAATAGCCAAAGTTCATCAAAATCTGATTTGTCGAGACTACTTAAAACTGGATCACTACCGACTGCATCTGATTCGTAATCGCGTCCGGTAACTTCAAATAAGGAGTTTCCGGCTTCGTCTTGAATCGATGCTAAGTAATCTTGTAACATCGAGAAACGAAAAATGCTCCAGTCATCTTCAGTCGTAGGAATCGTAGTCTGCAAAAGAATACGAATTGGTTTTGCCATAACCTCTGCCAGATGAACACCACAATTGAGTATAGCGATCGCTATACTCAAATGATTAAATTTTTAAGGTGAGCAACATCCCTCTCAAGGATGAAAGTAACTCATAACTTTAGGTAGTAGCGCCAGTAGTTAAGGATGGCTAATGTAGATAAACGTGATTAAATATTCACTCCAGTTTGATTCACCACACCAATCCTCCGTGGCGCGTGCTGAGGATTTACTGCCTGTCTGAGTAAGCTGGATAGCCCCAAGTGAACGTTCTTTAGCACAGGGACAGATATGAAAGCAGATCAACTCCTGAAAAACTATGCCGCAGGTGTCAGAGACTTTACTGGCGTCAACTTGAGCGAGGTAAACTTAAGCCAAGCCAATCTCAGTGAGGTAATTTTAGATAGAGCAATTTTAGATGGAGCTAATCTGAGTCACGCTAATTTAGCCCACGCCAGTTTGATTGAGGCAGACTTAAATGGAGCAGATTTGAGCAATGCTAACCTCAGTGATAGCAACTTAACTGGAGCTATTTTGGATGGAGCTATCTTGGATGGAGCTGCAATGGAAGGAGCTAATTTGAGTCACGCTGATTTGACAGTTGCTAAACTAATTGACACTAACTTGAGTGACGCGGATTTGCAGGAAGCAAGCTTGATAGCGGCGAATCTAGATGGAGCCGATTTGAGTGGTGCAGACTTAACTGTAGCCGACTTATCCCAAGCAAATCTTACTCAAGCAGATTTGAACCAGACAAATTTGAGCGGAGCAAATTTGGATGGAGCCAATATAGAAGGAACAATCCTAGATGAGAATGTGTGACATTGAACCACATCTGTCGTAGGGAACATTGCTCATTGGTGTCAACTTAACGTAAAATTCATGTCCCACAAGGAACTGAAGTTCTTTGCTAATAGCAAAAGTCTTCTGTTGATGACTAAATATACCCAAAAATCTTTAGTCTACTTCAGTAGAGTTTAGCTGAAAGCCAAAGAACTTTAGTTCTAGGCGGGTGAGTCAAGCCCTTCGGGGAATTCAAAATTCAAAATTATTAATTCAAAATTAAAGACAATCATTGTTGGCTCTGTACCCACCACTGATTGTAGACCACTGAATTTCATTCAGTGGGGGCAATGACCTTGAAGGATTAATTAATTCAAAATTATTCAAATTATTCATTTTGAATGCGTGAATACGTGAATGCGTGAATTCAAAAAAGGTCAAGCCTTCAGTTAAGCTATTTCTAGCTTAAGTTGACACTAATAGACATAGGCGTGAAAAAGAATTGTTTTGACGTAGTAGTGCTACGTCTCTACAAGGGTTCTGGGTAACGCATATTTAATTTCACGCCTATGTCTAATGAGCATTGCTGTGCCCCTACCGCGTGGTATATTTAGCTGAAAATAGCTGTAAGAGGGGGACGCTGCGCCAACGGGAGCGTCTTATCATTCAACATCGCTCTTAGCTAAGAGAATCGCTGTGTGGCTAAGACAGCGCCCTAAAAAAGATATTTGGATGATCGCCCTCAAAACTCGGAACGCCGAGCTTGGAACACGGAACGCCGAGATTGGAACACGGAACGCCGAGATTTGAACTCGCAACGCCGAGATTGGAACTCGCAACGCCGAGCTTGGAACACGCAACGCCGAGCTTGAAACTCGCAACGCCGAGATTGGAACTCGCAACGTCGAGATTGGAACTCGCAACGCCGAGATCAGAACTCGGAATGTTGCGTGAGAGTCTATAACTTATGTGTAGACATGATCCGCTTGCAAGCAAAAGTAACGTAAATATATTTTCTACAGACAAGGATACTACTTTGAAAAAGTTTGCTCGAAGTAGTTTTATTTATGATTGTCATAATTCAAACAATTGACTCTCAACTATCAATGGTGAACTCTACCCTCGTTGTCAGATTCTATATCAACCCTATGACAGGGAATGATACTAATACTGGTTCACGGTTGAGTCCGTTTAAAAGCCTCACCCGTGCCTTAAAAGTAATTAAAATCCCCACGATAATTCATCTGGAATCGGGAACTTACAGCGCCGCTAGTGGTGAGGTGTTCCCACTGATCATCCCTAGAGGGGCAACAGTGGTGGGTAACGAAGCGAAAAAAGGTGCAGGGATTGTAATTTCCGGGAGTGGCGAGTATGAAAGTCTCAGCTTTGGTGTGCAAAATATCACGCTGCTCTTGGTAGATAATGCCAGTCTTCTAGGTGTAACTGTCACCAATCCCTCAGTCAAAGGTACTGGTATCTGGATTGAATCGGCTGCACCTACTTTAGCTAACAATACTTTCAGGGACTGTGGACGGGAAGGTGTGTTTACCACTGGTGCTGCCAAACCCGCAATTTTAGATAACATATTTGTGGAAAATACTGCTAGTGGGTTAGTGATGGCACGTTATAGCCAGGGAGAAGTCCTGCGGAATGTATTTCAAAGAAACCCTTTGGGCATAGCAATTAGTGACTTTGCCGCCCCAGCGATCGCAAATAACAAATTATCCGAAAATCGCACGGCGATCGCCCTTTCTCGCAACGCCCAACCTGTGCTACGTCAAAATCTCATTGCTAAAAATACCCAAGGTGGTCTATTAGTCAATGGCAATGCAATTCCCGACTTAGGTAACACCCAACATCGCGGTGATAATATTTTTCGTGATAATAGTGAATTTGATTTATATAATGCCACTACACAAAAGCTGGTTTCCGTAGGTAATCAATTAAATCCTTCTCTAGTCAAGGGCTTGGTCGAATTGCTCCCAAGCAACCGGGTAGCGGTTAGCACCACTGACTCTAACGCTCCGACAGAATCCCGATCTCAAAAACTTCCCTTGTCCCCCCAACTAGATGGACATTGGGCAAAACCATTTATTCAGGCATTAGTGAACATGGATTTAACTCAGGGTTTTGCTGATGGTAGCTACCAGCCAGATAAACCCATGACTCGCGCCCAGTATGCGGCTTTGGTGGCGAGTGCCTTTAACCCATTTCCCAAAGTCCCAGCGCCTGATTTTACAGACGTACCCAAGGATTTTTGGGCTTATAGCGCTATCCAAATCGCGGCTAGTGGTGGCTTTGTGGGCGGATTTAGCGATCGCACTTTCCGTTTTGATCAAAATGTCCAGCGACTACAGGTGATTGTCTCCCTAGTAAACGGACTGGGACTACCAGCTGCTGATAGGGATATTTTAAAAGTATATAGCGATCGTCATACGATACCCGACTATGCCCAGACAGCCGTTGCCACTGCTACACAAGGGGGGATAGTTGTCAACTATCCAGATCCGAAAGTGCTTGCCCCTTCACGTTGGGCAACACGCGCCGAAGTTGCAGCGATGGTTTATCAGGCATTAGTTGCCATTGGGCGAACATCTGCGATTAAATCAGTCTATGTAGGGTTGCATTCCAGAAGTTGACAAGTAGAATAGGAAACACTGCCTATCCGCTTAGTAACTCGTGAAAAAAAACCATGTAGTTAAAAGCACGCTAGGCTAATATGCGATGGGTGACAAATCTTAGACCTATTGCTTAGAGCTAATAGCCCCATGTTAACAACACTTCCAGACACTTCTGCCAACTTAGCGATCGCCTTATTAATTAACTATAGTTTCGATCTCAGTGGGTATAGTGCCAATGAGCTAGTTGAGCGTTGGCAAACGCAATTTCCCCTTAATTGGCTACACCTGGCAGTGATTGAGGCACTATATCAAGGTCGTTATAAAGGGGTTTCGGTGCAGCAAATCTTAGTATTTTGGCAGCGCCGGGATCAGGCTACATATCATTTCAACATGGAATTTGAACGGATGATTTGTAGCAAATTTCCCCAAAGGTTAACCTCATTGGCTGCACCAGCGCTACCGCCAGCCCAGAAAAACCCTACTGTAGAGAAAGTGACGAATCCTCAATTACCACCAGCTAAGATTGACAAGGGCTATCAACACACCAATAGTGCAACTCTACAACTGAAAAGTTCCGAACCAAAGACATCTTTGAGTGAAGAAGAGCAAAAGCCGGAAGATAGAGACAATAAAACCGTCTCCAAGTCTTCGCTTTCTGGGAAATTTGCCTCTTCGGCAACCCTTCAGCTATCATCTGCTGTCAGCCAAAGGCAAACTTCACAAGAAAGTCCACCGCCCTCTCCATCACCATTGCATCATAAACGGGCAAAGCTGCTTCCACCTGCTGCTATTCATGCCCCAATCGGGCAATTTACCCCAGAAAAAAGCGATCGCTCTGAGTCTTTCACATCTAAACTCAAAGCGATGACTGGCGAACACAATCCAATTGTGGGGAGTAATTCGTAATTCGTAATTCGTAATTCGTAATGACACTCTCTACAAGACGCTTCTCTTCTTAGGCTCCGCCAACGCGTAGCTTGTCGGACGCTGTTTGTACGCGGACTCGCTAATGCTACGAAGACAGTAATTCGTAATTAAAAAAGTCAGATTTAATCTAAGTTTTCAGGTTTACATCTGTAGCTTACTTTTGGAGAATTGGGATTAATTTTTGGGCATTGGTAAAAAGAGAGAGAATAATTCTTTTTTTCTCTGCCTTTGGAGGATGAGGTTTTCACCCGATGAATCACCACCGCAACTTTTTTAGGTTTTTACTCTGCAACTAACTCCTTAAAGCGCTGATCATTGGCAATCTCATCAAAATCTAGGTCAGATGCTGCGTCTTCTTTATACCTGGGATTAAGTTCAATTGCTTGTTGTAGAGTTAGCAGAGATAGTTCAACTTGTCTTTGCAGTGCGTAACAGGCTGCTTTGTTGTAATAGGCACTGGCATAATCTGGATTAATTTCTAAGGCTTTGTTAAAACTAGCGATCGCTTCATCATCGCATCCCAATCTTACCAAAGTATAACCGTGTTTATCCCAGATTTTGGGAGAATTGGGTTGGAATTCCAACGCTTTTTCAAAGGACGTTATTGCCTCTTCGTATTGTTCTAATGCTACTAGGGAAAGACCGCGATTTAACCAAGCAATTGCATCATCCGGCTTGATTTGTATAGCTTTATCAAATGAGGTAAAGGCTTGCTGATGCTGTTGTAAGTTCCCAAAAGCAACGCCGCGATCGCACCAAGCTTGATGATAATCTGGCTGAATCGCAATAGCTCGATCATAGGAAGCGATCGCATCTTTGTAGCGTTTCAACCTTCCGAGAGTTAGACCGCGTTTTAACCAAGCCACAGGTTCATCAGGTTGGATTTTAACCGCTTGGTTGTAAGCTGCGATCGCATCTTCATAACGCCTTTGGGAAAACAGTTCATCTCCCTGTTTTACATACTCATCAGCAGTGAATTCCGGTTGTATTAGCTCTTCTTGTATTTCTTCCTCAACTTCAGAATTCACCAGCTCTGGAATAGATTCAGGTGTAATTTCAGTTAATTCTTGAAGTATCAGATCCTTTCTTTCTTGGGCATTCAATTCTAACTCAGATTGAGAGACAAACTCAGTTTCTAATCTTTCTAACTTCTCCAAAATTATAATCTTTTGTTGTTGAGCATTCAATTGTAATTCTGAGAATTGCAAAGTAAACTCAGAACCCGATTTTTCTAAATTCTCAATGATTAACTCTTTGCACTTTTGAGCATCTATTTGTAATTCTGATAGTTGTTCAGCAAACTCTGACTGCAACCTTGCTAAACTCTCAACAATTTTATTTTTTTGCTCCTGAGCATCTACCTGTAATTCCAATAATTGAGATTTCAATTGATTATCTAATTTTCCTAAATTTTCAATTGTAATCTCTTTTTTATTTTGAGTATCTACCTGTAATTCCGATAACTTTTCAGCAAATTCTGACTGCAATTTTGTTAAATTTTCAAGAGCTATATCCTTTTGCTTTTGAGCATCAGACTGCAATCCAGAAAGTTGAGATGTGAACTCAGACCTTGATACTTCTAAATCAAAAACGGCTAGTTCTTGCTGTTGTTGCACACCTAACTTTAACTTAGACAGTTCCTCTGCCATAACAGATGCTAATTTTCCGAGATTTCCCAGCGCTATATCTCTTTTTTGTTGAGCATCAAACTCTAACTTAGATAGCCCGGAAGCAAATTTTGACTCTAAAATTTCTATATTTTCTTGAGATTTTTTGAGTTCAGTTTCTAATCTACTTAATACCTGTGCTTTAGCTGAAGCTAGCTCCGATGTAATAATAGATATATTTTCTTCTTCACTTTTAATTTTTTGCTGTAAAGCAGCCGTTTCTTGTTCTAATTCATAATTTATTTTTTTAGCTTCTTGAATAACATTTTCAGCCTCTTGTTTAACGGTGGTTAGCTGATTTTGTAATTTTTCCATCCCCTGTAATTGTTGCATTGCTCTCTCAACAATTTCACGGATTATCACCCGTCGCAAGAGCCAAAATAAAGCAATGATTGCGACTGGAAATAGGCTTAATATAACTAGCCAGACATTCAGTAAGATAGTTGTACGGCTAAAAGCGCTATTAAAATCAGATTGGACTTGCTGTTGAATTCGCTTTTCGGTTCGTAGTCGTGCTAATTCTTCCCGTTCCTGATTCGATAAGACTGGAGCAGGAGTTAGTGCAGGTTTGGGTGATGGTGCAGATTGTCCACTGGCAATACTAGCGGATAACAGTAAGGGTAAAAATACGATAGTGCTTTTTACAATTAAAGCGAAAACAGCTTGATTTTTGCTCTTCATAACAACCATCTCAGTCTGTTGGTCAGTTTTTGAAGCGGCGTGCCTCTCTCCAATCTATAACAGAATTAAGTAGTGAAATGTTGTAGAGGCACTGGGAAATCCTGAACAATCCTTAATTAATCTGCTCTATCGTCCCTTAGTGTACTTAAAACTTCAGTGGTGGAGTGCAGTCAAGTTTTTGACATTTTTTTTATGACGTACTATTATAACATTACTAAGTTGTAGTTACTGCCAAAGACCGCAAAAACCAAGCAGCACAAATAAGATTTATCAACCTGTGGAATACAGATTGCAGGAGCATCGGCGCTTTCTTAGACCATCCACCGAACTAGGTTCGGACTTTGTTGCTACAAATGGCAGGGCGTTGAAACTGGAAGTTCTACCTGTACGCGAAGTGTCAGGTGTCGGGACTTCGCACTAACATTAGATTATCTAGGGTAAGCAGATTACTTGTCATCAAATTAACTTCACAAAGGCGGTAGAAAATGGGTCGCTTAAATCCTTATACATTGCAATTGCAGATTACCCGAATGTTTGAGCAAGGGCAATCATTTTTTGCCACAACCAAAGTACAGGATTGGTTGAAAGAACGCAAACACAATCCAGAAGATTATGACATTCTTTTCCATAAAAAACCTGCGCCTCCAGGTTCCAAAGAAGTGATGGTAGTGGAAATTGAATTACGCCGCAAAGATGGACAACCTGTAGATCCTTGGTTGCAGGAACAAGCAAATCTCCATGCCTGATTTTAGCAACTAGCAATTTTCAATTTAAATTCAGATTATCTTAACAGAATTTTCCAAAATATAGCGTTCCCAATTGCGGAACGCTCTTTGTTATTAACCTAAAACACATCTAAGAAAGCATATTAAAAATTTTTCAACATCTTGTGGGGTGGGCATCTTGCCCGCCTTGATTATGCAACTTAAATGCTGATTAGCTTAGGACTTACGCAGAAGAGATCCCCCAATGTTATCTGTGCGATTAGCCATATCAAAAACATTAAATTCAATTCCGTCTAGCTTCAGCCTCAAAGTCTCTAATAAGAGGCTTACCCTTTCTTCGATAAAAATAGTTAGGGCGTGTTCAGGAAGTGCATCGGCTCTTGACCATTCAAGAATAATCGTAGGTATAAGATGAGAACGTAGCACTTCTTCTAAACCAGGCTGGTCATATTCTTTGAGATAATCTAATGGATTTTTATCGCGAATTTTCAAATTAGTTATTTGAGACAGATAGGCAATATTCATCAAGCTGTCAGATTCTATTTGACTAGCAATACCACTCTCTTTAATAAAGTTAACTGGAAATATATGGTGCAAGTTAGGCTTATCTGTTAGCAGATAATAAACATCAGACAAAACATATTGATGAGGTTTTGCCCAATCCTTTGGCTCATGGTTTGCATAAAGTGATAGGATCGCTCTGGATAAGCGACCTCTAGAACTGTAAAATGATTTTTTTAGGTTGTTTATATCAATTTTAAATTGATTGAATGAGTAAGTATTCGTAGTTTTTTGTTGATTAAGAAATTCTATATGTTGCCAAAGGTGGGTAGTATTAGACAGCAAATCTTCATTGTGAAAACAATAATACCAAAAATACTTTTCTAAAAAAATGTAATTCGGTTTAATATTACGATAAAAATATGCTGTTATAGTCAGATATAAATATCGGTAAGGAATTAACTTTGGCCCCTTGATATGCAAACAATTATCAAAAAAATTAAAAGTTTTAGCGATCGCTGTTTTAAAATCTGACCATACAGCTTCAATATGTTCTGTTTTGAGATTATTAAGATATTTATCAGTAATATTTTGTATCCCTGCATCAGGAAATTCAAGTTTTACTACTACAGCTAGCATCTGAAGCAATGTCCAATCATCAACACTCGCATATTGACTGCTAGCAATAGACTCTCTAAAATTATTAATTAATTCCCGAAGGTAAAACCCAGGAATATTATTCTTTTTGTCTTCACTACGAAAAGTCTTAGCCACCACAATATCAAAGATATATAATGGTTTTCCAGCTTGATTAATCCGCTCAAATATTTGACATACTTCTGCAACTTCAATACCTCGTAATTCAATAAAAGAGATCCTGTAGTTATCAAAAATTTGCCTCACTCTTTTTAGCTGTTTTTTGTATAAATTCTTATGTTCCTTATTTTCAATTTCCAAAAGACGATCTTCTATAGTGTCGTAATCAGATTTGATATCTTTTAACTTGACAATTAATCCTTGTTTATAACGCTTATATCTCTCTATATTTAAATTTAATTGACCACCTTTATCATCAATTTCATCCCAGAATAAAAACCTTTTTTTATAGCTTATATCATCAGTGGTATCAGTAAATTCAATAGTCAAGTCTATATACAAGGTTGGATCAAAATTTTCCTTGTCAGCAATCTTGCCTCCATGTATTGACATTAAAAGAGCAGTTGTTCTTTGTTGTCCATCTAAAATATATTGGTATTCGTTAGAAGAAAAATTATCAGCAAGCTTAATACCTCCTATTTCTCTATGGCTTTCTAGCTTAGTACTGGTTTTCCAAATTAAAATACTTCCTAAAGGATAGAATTTATAAATACTATCCCAGAGTTTTTTAACATTTTCTTTCTCCCAGACGACATCTCTTTGAAAAGTTGGAATTTGATACTTACTAGCTAAGAGATTTTCCAAATAGGTAGCAATGCCAGAATCAGTTGGCTGAATGCGATCAGTGTATGTAGACATTAATTTGGCCTTACCTAACTTTGAGTAAATATCAAGATTGGTGTGTGAATTTAACTAGTTTTAGTAAAATTCCATACCAAGCTAACTGATATTTAATTAAGTAGCAACTCACATTTTAGAAAACCTCTACGGTTTTAAGTTGCATTCAATCTTAGTACAGTTGGGTGATAACCCTCAGTCTATCTGGTTTTTGGCTTAACTGAACTGGATTTGATTTTTTTATACGTATTATCTCGTAGTCTTTTTCAAAAATCAAATCTGATCCCCATATAGATATATTGATTATTTTGCGATGAGAAATAATCAAGGCTGCGATTATCAATAATTTTTTGGGCAATCTAAATATAGCCCTTTTTTCTGATTAGCAAATCAATTGTTTAAGGAAGGAACCTTTGATAAGAGCCAACTCCAGTCCATCTGACACCAAAATGCATTCCTCGCACAATTTGCTGATCCGATTTATTCTCGGCGGCACTACTCTTATTCTAAGTATTTCTGCTTATTTTAGCTATCAAGCTGCTCGGAAAATAACCCTAGAAGAGTTGAGAGGAAAAGCTTTTTTAGAGGTACAAAGAGGGGTTGATGAAATTGAGGAGTGGTTGCATGTTCGCAAAGTGGAGGTGCAAACTCTTGCTCATACTTCAACTGTACGTTCCTTAGACTGGTCTGTAGCAGAACCCTATTTAAAGTCAGAAGTTAACCGGATCGATGAATTTTTCGTTTTCCAAATAGCTACCCCGGATGGTTCGTATTTTAATACTATGGTTGGTCGGTCAAATAAGAATATTAAGGATCGAGACTACTTTCAAAAAGCACTAGTCGGAAAAAGCAACATTTCCGATCCCTTTATCAGCCGTTCCACAGGCATTCCTTTAATTGCGATCGCCACCACCATTTGGTCAAATTCTTCTGGGAGTCGTTCACCAATTGGTGTCTTCAACGGCAACGTTAAGGTCGATCACATTGTTGAAGTTGTCAACTCGCTGCACTACGGCAAAAACAGCTATGCATTTGCTCTGAATTCCCAAGGAGAAGCGATCATCCATCCCAACTCAACTTTAATGTCAACGCTAGAAAAACCTGCGCCTAGCCTGCTGAAAATTGCCGATCGCAATTTAAATGCGATCGCGCACCGGATGGTAAATAAACAACAGGGAATTCAGTTGATGGAAATTGACGGCACTAAAAAGTATGTTGCCTATGTGCCGTTGCGAGAAGCTAATTGGTCTGTGGCTCTGGTGATTCCGCGCCAAAATATTGAATCTCGGCTGCAATTCCTCGATTTTATCGCCCTAATTGTCGGCGGACTAACAGTGACGATGATCACTGTCTTGTGGAGGGTGCAAGCGTTTGAACAGGCTCAACTGAAAAAGTCCAAAGCAGCAGCTGATACCGCAAACCATGCTAAGAGCGAATTTTTAGCCAATATGAGCCATGAACTACGAACGCCCTTGAATGGTATTTTGGGCTGCGCTCAAATTTTGCTGCGTTCCCAAAGTTTACCAGAGCCACAGCAATATCATGTAAACATCATTGAACAGTGTGGCTCTCATCTGCTGACTTTAATCAATGACATTTTGGATCTTTCTAAAATTGAAGCGCGAAAACTGGAACTGCATCCTCATGATGTGCATTTCCCGTCTTTTTTACAGGGGATCGGGGAAATTTGCCAGATTCGGGCAGAACAAAAGGGCATTTTGTTTGTCTATGAACCTCCGATCAATTTGCCTACTGGGGTTAATGTCGATGTCAAAAGATTACGTCAGGTGCTATTGAATCTGCTGGGGAACGCGATCAAATTTACGGATGAGGGTAAAGTTACTTTCAAGGTTGAGGTAATCGATCAACTTGCTGCTGATCGGGAGACGGTGAAATATAGAATTCGCTTGAGTGTAGAAGATACCGGAATTGGGATAATTCCCAGCGAGTTGGGCAAGATTTTTTTGCCATTTGAACAAGTAGGTGAGAAAAAGCGTCAGACCGAAGGGACGGGGCTGGGTTTAGCTATTACTTGGCAGTTGGTGCAGATGATGGGTAGCGATATCCATGTTAACAGTCAGATCGGTCAGGGTAGTACTTTCTGGTTTGAGATTGCGATCGCCGAAGCAAGCCAATGGGTACAGTCTGCTATGGCTGCATCAAAGAGACAAATCATTGGCTTTGAAGGTAGCCCGCGCACCATCCTGATGGTGGACGATCGCTGGGAGAATCGCACAGTAATTACAAACTTACTGGAACCACTGGGTTTTAATGTAGTCGAAGCTACCAACGGTAAAGAAGGTTTAGAAAAAGCGATCGCCCTTAAACCAGACCTGATGATTACAGATTTGTTCATGCCAGAAATGGATGGGTTTGAATTGATTCAACACCTACGTCATACCCCAGATATCGCAGATGTCAAGATTATCGTCTCTTCCGCTAGTGTCTTTGAAACTGACCAAAATCGCAGTCTGGAAGCAGGAGGTGACACCTTTTTGAACAAACCTGTACAAGCAGATGAATTACTGCATCAATTAGAGTTTCACTTAGGTTTGGCGTGGATTTACCAGCAATCTCAGTCTGAAATTAACTCTTTGGCTATAACAAGCGATCGCCGATCAGATAAATTGACTCCTCCTGCCCCCGATGTATTGCAAGAACTGCTGACTTTAGCCAGAAAAGGTAACTTCAATGCCATTCTCAAATTGGCGGATCAACTAGAGGAAACAGACACAAACCTCGCTCCCTTTACTAACCGATTGCGGCAACTAGCTAGGCAATTTGATGAAGATTTAATCCTTAACTTATTGACTCAATATGGGGTAGAAACAGTATGACACAGACAATACCTAACCAAAAAAATTCCCAGACTTGCGAGCCTGCCAGAGGAATTGTTTTAGTCGTTGACGATAACCCTGCCAACTTACAAGTTTTATCGAGCTTTTTGGATCAGTCTAGATTTGAAGTTTGGGCGACTCGTAGTGGTGAAAAAGCCATTCAAAAATTAGACGGCGATCATTTACCTGATTTAATTTTGCTTGATATAATGATGCCGGGCATAGATGGCTTTGAAACTTGTAAACACCTAAAAAGCGATCCTCGTATCCAGGATATTCCAATCATTTTTATGACTGCTCTTTCAGATACTGCTAATAAAGTTAAAGGATTGCAATTGGGAGCTGTAGACTACATTACCAAACCTTTTCAGTATGAAGAGGTCTTGGTACGAATAGAACATCAACTGAAGCTGAGAAATTTGACGAAAAGCTTGATTGCTAAAAACGCCGAATTACAACAGGCTCAAACCCAACTGATCCAAGCTGAAAAGGTCGCAACCTTAGGCCATCTGGCAGCAGGAATTGCCCATGAGGTGAATAATCCGATCAACTTTATAGCTGGCAACTTAAATTTTGTGGAACAATATGTCGAGGAGGTTGTTGATTTGCTCAAGCTATATCAAAAGTATCTGCCCGACCCACCTGTTGAAATTCAAAATGCGATTAAAACAAAAGATATTAGCTTTTTGTTAGATGATTTATTTAAAATTATTCAATCCATGCAAGTTGGTACAGATCGCGTTACAGAAATTGTGTCATCGTTGAATAAGTTTTCTCGCCACAGAGAAACAGGCAAGAAATTAGCTAATCTGCATGAAGGTCTAGAAAGCACGCTACTCATTCTCGGTCATCGATTCAAAGTAAATGGTCATTATCGGGCAATCAAAATAATCAAACAATATGGAGAATTACCACCTGTTGATTGCTATCCAGGCGAAATAAATCAGGTATTTATGAATTTGATTTGCAATGCGCTCGATGCAATTGAAGATATACAAAAAAATCAAGACTTTCAGGAAAGTTCCAAATATACTGGTGTGATTCGCATTCAAACTGAGTCAAGTGAAGAACGTGTTATTCTCCGAATTTCAGACAATGGCTCAGGAATCAGCGAAGCAGACAGGACAAAAATATTCGATGCTTTCTACACTACAAAAGCCATTGGGAAAGGAACAGGGCTAGGTTTATCTATTACTCACCAAATTGTAGTTAACAATCATCGCGGCAAGCTAACTTGCCATTCAACACAAGGTGAGGGCACAGAGTTTATGATTGAATTACCTATCCGATAAATTAGAATCTGGATAACGTATATTACTTGGTAAAACTAAATAAAAATAGTTCTTCAGTAGATGATATGCAAAACTAAACAATCCATATCTATTGGTGCGATCGCACGTTGATTGAGCGAGAATAGCTGACTCTAATTTTCGGCGGGTTAATGACTAGACAAATGTAGAGACGTAGCACTGCTACGTCTCTACAAGGGTTCTGGGTAACGCATATTTAATTTCACGCCTATGTCTAGTGAGAATTCTTTAAGTTGCATTCAATCCCAGTACACTTGGGTGATAACCCTCAGTCTATCTGGTTTTTGGCTTAACCCAAGCGTATTGCGATCGCTCCTCTATCCCGACGTTTCCCTGTAAGCCCCCTGTGTGTACCAGCAACAAGGAATCGCCTCTACAAAAAAATCCTTGCTGTAGTAAATCCATCACTCCGTAAAACATTTTAGCGGTATATACGTAATCAAGGGGTACGCCATGTTCCTCCCTGAACTGCTGGCTGAACAGTAGCAGATTGTCGTTCACCTTTGCATAGCCGCCAAAGTGGTAATCACATATCAATTCCCAGTCAGCCGGAGAACTATATGGTGCGGGTAAACCAGAGGCGAGGTAATTTGTCAGCAGACTTTCGATTTCTTGTGCAAGAAAAGCCCCATTTTTCAGAACGGGAAAAGCGATCGCTCTTTGCTTTTGATCCAACGAAAGCGCAATACCAGCCAGTGTAGTAGCTGTACCACAGGCTACGCATATATGATCAAATGCGTAGGCGTAGCCAGCCGTAGGCATCGCATTACCAACTATCTCTGTGCAGCCGCGCACACCATTTAAATTACTACCACCTTCAGGAATGATAAAAACCTCACCGAAGCGTTGTTGCAGATATTCCTGTAGCGGTGGTGTATTGCGCTGTCGATACGTCTGGCGGTTCAGGTACACAAGCTGCATACCTTGTTGTACAGCGAAACTCAGCGTCGGGTTGAGTGGTAGCCTCTCCTCCCCACGAATTACACCAATGGTGCGAAAACCGAAAAGATTACCAGCCGCCGCAGTTGCATAGATGTGATTGGAATAAGCACCGCCAAAGGTTAGCAGCGTCGTGAAATTTTTCTCCTTGGCCTCCAAAAGATTGTATTTCAGCTTAAACCACTTGTTGCCGTTAACCCACGGGTGCATGAGATCAAGGCGCAACACATACAGTTCAACACCAGCGTCGCGGGCGATTTCGCTGTTTATTTGTTGTAGAGGAGGAAAAAACATTAACGACATGTGTCAACATTCTAACTTAGAATTTACATTCTCTCACGTTCATTATTGAAGATAAAAGTAATGGTAAACATTGAGTAATTCAATGGTAAGTCAATCAAAATAAAGAATAAATCTTTCTGATGATTAGCTTTAGAAATTGGCATTTTACTAATTGAGTATTTCAGGTAAATATAAGAAACATAACACTCGCTCCAGATAATATTTTTTTGGAGAAAATAAATGGTTGCACTCACACAGCTTACTCAAGTTATTCCCAATCCAGGACGTTTGACGGTTCAAACTGTTGAAATTGCTGCTCAAACGACAGCTATCCGTTGTCTCGACTGGGATAGAGAACGTTTTGATATCGAGTTTGGTTTACGGAATGGGACGACCTATAATTCTTTCTTAATTCAGGGAGAAAAAGTTGCCTTAGTTGACACATCTCACCGCAAGTTTGAGCAGCTATATCTTGACATACTGGTGGGATTAATTGATCCGACTAAAATAGATTACTTGATTGTTAGCCACACAGAACCCGATCACAGTGGCTTAGTGAAAAATATTTTACAATTAGCTCCCTCGATTACTGTTGTCGGTGCTAAGGTAGCTATCCAATTTTTAGAAAATATGGTTCACCAGCCTTTTAAATCAATGCAGGTGAAAAGTGGAGAGCGATTAGATTTAGGCAACGGACACGAATTAGAATTTATCTCTGCACCTAACTTACACTGGCCTGACACAATTTTGACTTATGACCACAAGACTTGCACTCTCTACACCTGTGATGTGTTTGGAATGCACTACTGTGATGACCATACCTATGATGAAAATATTATCTTAATAGAGGAGGATTTTCAATATTATTATGATTGTCTCATGGGCCCGAATGCCCGGTCTGTCTTGGCAGCTTTAAAACGGATTGAAAAGTTAGAAATAAGAATAGTTGCCACGGGACATGGCCCTTTATTACAACACTATATCTCCGAATGGCTCGGACGGTATCAAAACTGGAGTTTAGAACAAGCAAAAACAGAGACATTAGTGGCTCTATTTTATATTGAAGATTACGGGTACAGCGAACATTTAGTCCGTACTATAGCACATGGATGCGCGAAAACAGGCGTGGCAGTAGAATTAGTAGCTCTCAATAGTGCCGAGCCTCAAGAAGTTCGAGAATTAGTTGCACAAGCTTCTGGTTTAGTAATTGCAATGCCAGCCCAATCTTCGGTGATGGCTCAAGCTGCTTTAAGTACAATTTTAGCTGCTGTTCACAAGAAACAGGCAATTGGTTTATTAGAGTCGGGAGGTGGAGAAGATGAACCAATTTATCCTTTACGGAATAAGTTTCAAGAACTGGGATTAACTGAAGCTTTTCCTTCTATCTTAGTTAAGGAAATTCCTACTCAAGCAACGGAACAACTTTGTGATGAAGCGGGGACAGATATGGGTCAATGGTTAACCCGCGATCGCACCATTAAACAGATTAAATCTATCAATAGTGAGCTAGAAAAAGCTTTAGGTCGTATTAGCACAGGATTGTATATTATCACCGCCAAAAAAGGAGAAATTCAGAGTGCAATGTTTGCTTCATGGGTGACACAAGCGAGTCTTGAGCCTTTAGGAGTAGCGATCGCAGTATCTAAAGATCGGGCAATTGAATCCTTGATGCACGTTGGCGATCGCTTCGTTTTAAACGTTTTAGAAGAAGGCAAGTATCAAGGATTAATGAAACATTTCCTGAAGCGTTTTGCTCCTGGTGCAGATCGCTTTGCTGAAGTGAAAACATATCCAGCCACCAATGAATCACCGGTTTTAGCTGAAGCTTTAGCTTACATGGAATGTGAAATTACTAGCCGCATGGATTGTGGAGATCATTGGGTAATTTATAGTACAGTCCAAACTGGAAGAGTTGCCAAGTTAAATGCACTTACCGCCGCCCATCACCGCAAAATTGGCAATCATTACTAAATGGGCATTGGGCATCGTTTTCTTCATCTTCCTCTGCTCCCCAACTCCTAATGTACAGACGCGATTAATCGCGTCTCTCCTAATCCCTAACTCCTAACTCCCAACTCCTAACTCCCAACTCCCAACTCCCAACTCCCAATTCACAAAAAGCTATGTATGAATCTGCTGAAAATACCTCAATTACCATGTATGAAATCAATCGTGGGCGCGTTGTGCGAACCTTGGAATTTATCCAAGATGTAATTGTAATTTCTTTGTGTATCGGTTTATTTAGCTTCATGGTGCTTCAGGTGAAAGATATGTTTCTTTCCTTGCTTCCACCTTTAGATTTTCATGCTGTTACTGCCGATATTCTCTTTTTACTTATCTTAGTTGAGCTATTCCGACTGCTGATTATTTACCTACAGGAACATCGAGTATCTATTGGGGTAGCTGTTGAAGTTTCCATCGTTTCCGCCTTGCGAGAAGTCATTGTTAAAGGTGTTCTAGAAACAAGTTGGAGTCAAGTTTTAGCAACTTGCGCCTTTTTATTAGTGCTAGGAATACTACAGTTCCTCCGAGTTTGGCTACCCCCAACCTTTGAAGGTATCGACCCGGAACAAGAAGTATCTAAACGCTATAGAAACCAAGCCAAGTCTGAATTAAGACAAACTAATAGTCATTAAGAGTAGGGAGTGGGGAGTAGGGAGTAGGGAGTTAGGGGTTAGGAGTTAGGAGTAGTGGATGATGAGGGAGACGATGCCCAATTCCCAATGCCCAATGCCCAATGCCCAATTCCCAATTCCCAATGCCCAATGCCTAATGCCCCATTATTAAGAGAGATTATTATGTCTGCAAATACTTTAACTACCAGCCATCCTAGAGATGTGCAGGTTGCTGAAATTGGTAAAAATACTCTGATTTTGCGATCGCGGACTTGGGACAGATTAAAATTTGAGGTTGAGTATTCCCGCCAACGGGGAACTACGGCGAATTCTTATCTGATTCAAGCTGATAAAAAGGCTTTAATTGACCCTCCTGGTGAATCTTTTACCGAAATTTACCTTCAGCAACTGGCGCAACATCTAGACTTTACTACCCTAGATTATATTGTTCTCGGTCATGTCAATCCCAACCGTAGAGCCACTTTGCAAGTATTGCTTTCTCAAGTTCCTCAAGTCACTCTAATTTGTTCTCGCCCCGCCGCTAATGCTCTAAAAACCGCCTTTCCCGAATGGGAATCACGTATTCAAGCGGTGCGATCGGGGGATACTCTAGATTTAGGACAAGGACATGATCTATCATTTATCACCGTACCAACTCCTCGGTGGGCGGATGGACTTTGTACCTACGATACCGCCACAAAAATTCTCTACACAGACAAACTTTTTGGCGCTCATATTTGCGAAGATACCTTATTTGATGAAGATTGGAAGGGATTAGATGCGGAACGTCGTTACTATTTTGAATGTCTCCATGCGCCCCAAGCCAAACAAGTTGAAGTAGCTTTAGATAAAATATCAGTTTTGGGAGCCAGATGTTATGCCCCAGCACACGGCCCGGTTGTCCGTTACAGCCTTAGTCGTTTTACTTATGATTACCGTCAATGGTGTCAAGGGCAAAAATCTCAAGAATTGCGTGTCGCTTTGTTCTATGCTTCTGCTTATGGAAATACAGCAATTCTGGCGAATGCGATCGCTCAAGGTTTGATTCAAAATGGTATTAATGTAGAATCGATTAACTGTGAACTAGCAGACTCTGCGGAGATTAACCGCATTGTAGAAACCTGCGATGGTTTTATTATCGGTTCACCCACTTTAGGCGGACATGCACCGACTCAAATTCAAACAGCTTTAGGAATAGTCCTCTCAGCCACGGCTAAAACTAAGTTAGCAGGGGTGTTTGGTTCTTACGGTTGGAGTGGAGAGGCAATTGATTTACTAGAAAGCAAACTTAAAGATGCTAATTATCAACTAGGATTTGAAACAATTCGGGTGCGTTTTAGTCCTACTCCTGAGATTCTCCAGCAGTGTCAAGAAGCAGGTGCTTCCTTTGCTCAAAACTTGAAGAAAACCAAAAAACTGCGTAGTTCCCGTCATATTGTGACAGAAGCCCATGTAGATCGTACCGAACAAGCTGTGGGGCGGATCATTGGTTCTCTTTGTGTTGTGACAACTCGTGATCAAGAAACTCACAAAGGGGTTTTAACTTCTTGGGTATCGCAGGCAACTTTTAACCCGCCAGGGATTATGATTGCGATCGCTAACGAGCAAAATGCAGATTTAATGCATCATCCTGGTGATAATTTTGTGCTGAATATCCTTAAAGAAGGAAGAAATGTCAGACGCTATTTTTCTCGTCATAGCACTTTAGGAGATAATCCCTTTGCAAATCTTGCCACAAAAACTGCTCTTAATGGTTGTTTGATTTTGAATGAGGCATTAGCCTATTTAGAATGTACGGTGCAAAATCAGCTTGAATGTGGCGATCGATGGTTAATTTATGCCGTCATCGATCACGGTGAAGTGTTGGAAAATGATGGTGTCACTGCTTTGGAGCATCGCAAATCTGGCAGCTATTATTAACCTGACTTTTCACGGTATTTCAAAAACCTCTCTTCTTCATCTCTCTCCTAAAAGGAGAGAGACTTTGAATTTTCCCCCTTCCCGCGTCGGGAAGGGGGTTAGGTTTTTCGTGGGCTTTCCTACATAACGTGAAAAGTCAGTTACACACAAGTCTTTTAGAGTTGCAATAGCATTGTTTCGGCTGACAATGTTACTTCTCTACTAAAAAAGCCCAATCAAGTATATGTTGTTCGTGTTCTGTGTGTTTATGTCCATAGAACTTTTCGTAAGCGTCCCAAGCCGCCTCACGCGCTAGGTAATGCCCTGATATAGAGTCTATGTCATCTATCAGAGAATCATAGGTGTGTCCATTCCATCCTGTGCGCTTACAGTCAACCGCTAAGTCACCTATATTAGTGTCTTCCCCAGATTTAGAACGTAACCAGTCTCCAAAGCTTATTTCCGGCATAATTGATTCCCCCTTTATTGTTTGCACTGATACGTATCGTTTTTCACCACCAAGGGTCTGTACAATCAATATACATACTTTTTTCATCGTCATCATTTATGCGGCTACGCTAATTTATATATGTCTAGCGCGTCTACATCCTCATAGCCACCTATCTTATATGTCTAATTACTCCAACAACTTTAGACATATAAGATAGAGGAAGATTCTCGCTCCCAGGGTTGAGCATAAGTTGAGCATAGTTAATGAGTATGAAAATCTACTAATAACTCATCTCAAACACACAAACCAGGGTAATTAAGCATCAGGTGAGCATCTTTAAGGGAGTGAAGGCTGAAAGTATTGTTATTATATGTAAATTTATGATTGAAGTTGAGCATTTAAGTAAAATATACGGTTCCACCCCAGCGATTACTGATGTCACTTTTAGCGTCGAACCTGGGGAAATTTTAGGCTTGTTGGGCCCCAATGGCGCTGGTAAAACCACAACCATGCGGATTCTGGCTGGTTATTTACCGGCAACTAATGGAAATGCCCGGATTGCTGGTTATGATGTCCATGAAAATTCCCTAGCTGTACGCCAACGAATTGGTTATTTACCGGAAACACCGCCATTATATCCAGACATGACGGTGGAGGGATTTTTGCATTTTGTCGCCCGAATTAAGGGAGTATCAGCAGGCGATCGCCCGAACAAGGTAACAGCTGCGATCGAACGCTGCAATTTAGAAGATAAGCGGCGGGTGATTATTCGCAAACTTTCTAAAGGATATCGCCAAAGGGTAGGAATTGCTCAAGCGATCGTCCACGATCCACCAGCGATCATTTTGGATGAACCCACCGTTGGACTTGATCCCCGACAAATAATTGAGGTGCGGAATTTAATTAAAAGTCTTGCTGGTAGTCACACAATTATTCTTTCCACGCACATTCTGCCAGAAGTTAGCATGACTTGTAGCCGCGTCGCCATCATCAATCGCGGTAAAGTTGTGGCAACTAATACACCAGAAAACTTGATGACCCAGTTGACAGGTGGTTCAGGGTATGAGTTGGAAATAGAAGGAGAAGCTACTTTAGCGAAACAGGTATTGCAAAATTTAGCGGGTGTGAGTTTGGTAGAATCAATTCCGACAACCGGAGGTCATCAACTCCAGGAAAACCGCGCTTACCTGCGGGTGATATCCCAACCGGGAAAAGAACCAGGAAAGGATATTGCCACAACATTAGTGCGTGCAGGATTCGGTTTACATGAATTGCGGCGTGTTAACGCTACCTTAGAAGATGTATTCTTGCAACTGACCACAGAAGAAAAGAATTTAGAGACTGAGGTAGACTTAGCAGCAGACAATGAAGGAGAGGCAGCGTAAATGGGTGTAGTGCTGAGTAATATTATTGCCATTTATCGCCGAGAGTTACAGAGTTATTTTGTATCACCTTTGGCTTATGCGATCGCAGGCATATTTTGGTTCATCGCCGGGTTATTTTTAGTGATGATTTTGCTAGGGCCAGATGGCATTTTGCCAGGAGTGGCGGCAATAGATTTACAAGGGCAACAAATGGGAGTACCAGTACCGCCGATAGATGTCCCCTACGAATTTCTCCGAGCATTTTTGGATCGCATGGGGTGGCTATTGTTGTTTATCCTGCCAATTCTCTCAATGGGACTCTATGCTGAAGAACGTAAGCGGGGCACTTTAGAACTGTTAGCCACGTCACCAATCAGCAATTGGGCGGTAGCTGTAGGTAAATTATTAGGCGTGGTAACATTTTTTACTACAATGGTTGTACCTATGCTAGTGTTGGAAGCGATCGCAATCAGTGGATCAAATCCACCAATGGCGCTTTCAATTCCCTTGCTAGGTCATTTGGGATTAATCTTGCTAGCAGCAGCAATTTTATCTGTAGGAATGTTTATTTCCTCATTAACAGACAGCACAATTCTGTCTGCCGTTCTCACCTTTGCAGTAATCTTATTATTGTTATTGATTGATTTAATCGGCAAAATTGTCCCTGGCCCCGTGGGCGAAGCATTAGGTTATCTATCGTTGCTAAAACATTACAACACTCTCATCCAAGGCATTTTTGATACCAGCGCTTTGATTTTATTTGCCAGTTACATTTTTTTGGGTATCTTTCTCACAGCTCAATCAATTGATGCACTGCGCTTTCAAAGGCAATAGTCATTTGTCATTTGTCATTTGTCATTGGTCATTTGCCAAAAAATAGTGACAAGTAAAAATATATGGACGAAAATCTAGTGACTAAAAATCAACAAGACAACTGAATAAATGGCAACAAAGCGTTTCCAAGAATTACAGGTTTATCAATTATCAGAAAAATTAGCAGAGAACATTTGGAAAATTGTTGAAGGATAGATTTTTTTTGCAAAAGATACGATTGGTAAACAGATTGTACCTTCAGCCGATAGTATCGGTGCGAATATAGCGGAAGGTTTAGGAAGAGGTAGTTCTCAAGACAATAGACGTTTCATAAAAATAGCGAGAGGCTCTTTGAATGAAACTCAACATTGGTTAAGACTGGCTCACACTCATAACCTTTTAACTACCGAACAGATAAATGCAATCAAAACAATCATTAACGAAGTAGCGCCAAAATTAAACTCCTACCTAAACTCAATTGGTAATGTATCAGATGGCCAAGGACAAATGACAAATGACTAATGACTAATGACTAATGACAAATAATATGAAGATAGTTGCAAAAAACAAACTGTGGAAATATCTGTTTTGGTTTGGCCCGTTCCTAATTACTGTCGGCTTAACAGTTGGATTAGTCTCTGAACAATGGGGATTAATTCCATTAGCATTTCTGATTACGGGAATTGTCATCAGTGGGTTGTGGATAATATGGCAAAGCTACCAAACTAACTGGTGGAGGAGTCGTTCTACCCAAGCTGGGACTAATGCCCTACTAGCAACTCTAGCAGTATTGGCAATTTTGGGATTGATTAACTTTTTGGGAACTCGCTATCACCTGCGGGCAGACTTAACAGAGGCTCAATTGTTTACCCTTGCACCCCAGTCACGCGAACTGGTGAGGGTTTTACCACAGCCAGTTAAAGTGTGGGTATTTGATATTAACCAAAATCCCCAAGACCGAGAACTGCTAGAAAATTATCAGAGGCAAAGCTCAAAATTTAAATATGAGTACATCGACCCCCAAACTAGGCCAGGACTTGCAGAAAAGTTTGGCGTCAAAGATTACGGGGAAGTTTACCTAGAATCTGGCGAGAAACGGCAATTAGTCCAGACGGTAAATGAAAATGAGCGATTATCAGAAATCAGATTAACTAGTCGCCTACAACAACTAACAAATTCAACCACAGCCAAAGTTTACTTACTTCAAGGTCATGGCGAACGCCAACTTTCACCTGGTAAAGGTGCAATATCACAAGCAGTTCAGGGATTAGGCGATAAAAATCTTACAACATCACCCCTGAATTTAGGAGAAACTTCCAAAATTCCTCAAGATGCCTCTGTCGTAATCGTAGCTGGCCCTAAGCGAGGGCTGTTTGAAGGCGAAGTCAAAGCCTTGCAAGAGTATCTTAATCGCGGCGGTAACTTACTGCTGATGATTGATCCCAATACCGATCCCAAACTTAACAGCTTGCTACAAGAGTGGGGTGTTCGTCTGGATAATCGTTTAGCAGTTGATATCTCTGGGGGAAGCGTTGTCGGACTTGGCCCTGCTACGCCCTTAGTGACAGAATACGGACAACATCCGATTACCAAAGATTTCGGTAACGGTAATTCTTTTTATCCGATTGCCCGACCACTGGAAATTACCTCTGTGCCTGGTGTTGAAGCTACTCCTTTGCTACGAACCAAACCCTATCCCAACAGTTGGGCAGAAAGCGACCTCCAAAGCGAAAAATTGGAGTTTAATGCAGATAAAGACCTCAAAGGGCCTCTGACCTTGGGCGTAGCCTTAACAAGAAAACTACCAACCAACTCTACTTCCACTCCCCAAGCTTCACCGACACCTTCACCCCTACCATCACCAACCACTCAAAGCAAAACTTCCCCCTCTCCCTCATCTCCCCCATCTCCCTCATCTCCCTCATCTCAAACACCCACCGAATCCCGGTTAGTGGTTTTAGGAAATTCCGATTTCGCCACCGATGGTTTGTTTCAACAGCAACTAAATGGAGATGTATTCCTCAATTCAGTTACTTGGTTGAGTCAACAAAATCAGCAACCCCTTTCGATTCGTCCCAAAGAACCGAAAAACCGTCGGATAACCCTGACAACCACCCAAGCCAATCTTTTAATATTGTCGTCTTTGTTGGTTTTACCTTTAATTGGGTTGGCGGCGGCAGTTATTATCTGGTGGAAACGACGGTAAGAAGTGAGTTAGGAGTTAGGGGTTATAAATATAAACTCTTCACCAATGCCCAATTCCCAATGATTAAAAAATGAAATTGCCGCGAACGACTTTAATTTTGATACTGCTAGCGCTGGGTTTAGGTGCTTTTGTTTACTTCTATGAAATTCGAGGTGCAACTGTGCGAGAAGAAATTAAGGAGCAAAAGCAACAAATTTTCTCTTTTGCCGCAGATGATGTGCAGTCTTTAACAGTCAAGACAAAAAAACTCACCCTGAATCTGGAACGTAGCCCTGAATCTAGTAACCCCAAGTGGTTAATTAAATCTCCAATATCGGGCCCAGCAAATGATGCTATTGTTTCTTATTTAATGGATTTGTTGGTCAAAGGTAAGAGCGATCGCACTTTATCAACTCCAGCAAAAGAGCTTGGAGAATTTGCCTTAGATCAACCCCAAGCAACTATTAATATCACTCTAAAAAACCGACAAAGCCATCAGTTGCTTTTGGGTAAATCTAACTTTAATGGTCGTTTTTTGTATGCTCAAGCTGACCCTACTGCTAAACCCGATGGAAATATAAATGTGCTATTGGTATCTACAGATTTTGCAAATGCCGTGAATCGGGAACTATCAGAGTGGAAGCAACCTGTAGATAATAGTCAGAGACTACCTGGACTCAGCACGCCTTTACCAACTCCGACAAATAGCAAATAATTAATTGAAAATCTGGCGATATTATTATGACAACTCCGACAGCAACATTGCTAATTTCCTGCCCCGATCAACGGGGATTGGTGGCGAAATTTGCCAATTTCATCTATTCTAATGGTGGTAATATTATCCATGCAGATCAGCACACAGATTTTGCTGCTGGGTTATTCCTTACCCGCATTGAATGGCAATTAGATGGGTTCAATTTACCGCGAGAATTTATTGCCCCTGCATTTAATGCGTTTGCGAAGCATCACGAAGTGTTCGCACAACCTTTAGGCGCTAAGTGGGAAATACATTTTTCTGATACAGTACCACGCATTGCTATTTGGGTAAGCCGGCAAGACCATTGTCTATTTGACTTGATTTGGCGACAACGCGCTAAAGAGTTTATTGCTGAAATTCCTTTAATTATCAGCAACCATTCTAATTTAAAGGTAGTAGCAGAGCAATTTAATATCGACTTCCAGCATATACCTATCACTAAAGACAATAAAGCAGAACAAGAAGCCCAACAACTAGAATTACTTCGCCAGCATAAAATAGATTTAGTTGTCTTGGCGAAATATATGCAGATTGTTAGTGCAGATTTTATTAGTAAATTTCCGCAAATTATTAATATTCATCATTCGTTTTTACCAGCTTTTATCGGAGCAAATCCTTATCACCGAGCTTTTGAACGTGGTGTGAAAATTATTGGTGCAACGGCTCATTATGCCACTGCTGATTTAGATGCCGGGCCAATTATTGAACAGGATGTAGTGCGAGTAAGTCACCGTGATGAAGTTGATGATTTGGTGAGAAAAGGCAAAGATTTGGAGAGAGTTGTATTAGCAAGAGCGGTGCGATCGCACTTGCAAAATCGTGTATTAGTCTATGGTAATAGAACAGTAGTATTTGAGTGATTTTATATCCGAAGGAATGTAATTCCCGGCTATACAAAAAAGTCCGCGTAGGCAGACTTTATAAAAATAGTTATTTCAATAATTGCCGTAGCTGTTTTAGTTAGCTGAAACGACCTCTGTCTTATCTTTCGATTCATCTCTAATGTTAAAGTAGTAATAAAGATTAGCAACAGTTAGGTCTGATGCCTGTTGCAAATTAGATGTAACTAATGTTTTATGACCAGTAATTACAGCTTGTTGACTAATATAAAGTTCGTATTCTCGACGTAGTTCAGGCTTGAATATAAATAACAACTGGTCACGAAGCGAATAGAAATGAGATTTTTCGGTTAAACTCTCATATACTAATTGTTCTGGTGGTTCTGCTAAATTGATTGTGGAGTAGTGAGGATCTGGACTATTAAAATCAGCGCTACTTAAAAGTTTTAATTCTGATGAAGGAAGCGAACGCATCCAATCAACATGATTTTGCCACGAATATAATACTGCTAAATCATGATTTTTAATGCGGATAATTTCGGGAAAGAGAAAATCAAGCTCATCATGTGATTCACAGCGATTAATCACAGTGAGAGCATCTTTACAGATTTTATCTTGGAGATGAGACAGGCGATCGCTCACTGCTGAAACCTCATTCTGCACTTGATAAGTTGCAACAATCACCTGTTCAATTGCCCAAGCGCATTCAAGTCTACGTAATTGACCAGCCGCACAAGTTTCTTCCAGTAGATGCGGATTGCTGTAATCTGCTAAAGCCGCAAATAACATTCCCCTGACATCATCAATCTCAGCGTTTCTCCGGTTGAAATCTTGCAATTGCATCGCTGAACGAAAGCGGTTCATCGCCTGGATAAACACTCCATACGCCCTCACTAAAGCTATGCGATGTTGTTCAAATTTTATATCTTGGGCTACTTGTTCGATTATTTGTCTAATTTCTAATCCTTGGTCTTTTAAGGCTTGTTTCAAGTCAATAAAACCGTTTTTGACTTCCAGCCTCATTTGCTCTACTTCTTTTCTGAGTTTCAATGTCTGGTGCAGGTTGACTGCTGTCAGTGCTACACCTGCTACTGTTCCCACACCAATTAAGGCTGTAGTTGCTTGTAGCACACCCAAGCTAGTCTGTATAGTTTGCAAGCCATTTAATACAGATGTGAAGCCTTGCTGAGTTTGATACATCTGCGCCCCACTCATCACTAGATTAGAAACTGCTATCAGTGGAGATAAAGGGCTGTTGTTAACTGTAACACCAATAGCATTGGCAATAAACTGCCCGCTAACTGCATCTCTAACTATGCTTAAGGGTACTCCATTGCTAAAAACTTGTAGATATTTACCAGCATGAATACCAGCTTGAATTGCAGGAGCAAATTGGAACAGCATATTTTTAGGTTACTAAAGGCTAATTTTCTTAAAGCTAACTGGTATAAAAAAGCAAAGATAACCGTATTTATTCGGATTAATTAATTCTGTCTAAATCTGGGCATACTAAACACGGATAACCTATTGGCTCACAATTTTTATGAATACTTCACTAGTTAGCTCTAAGACTGTTGAGCTATTGTCACAGATTACCGGACAAAAACTGACTCCAAAAAATCTCACGCTGCCCGTGATATTTCTGGCAAATTTAGTCACGGTGCTGCTGGGAGTTATATTTGTAGATGGCACAGTAGCAGAATCAGAAAAGCAACGTTTACTGACAACCCTTTATCGATTTAGTATTCCAGAAAGTGATGTGCGTAAGTTGACACATTTGATGATTAAGGGAGTCAAACAAAATCAAGTTTATAAACAAATTAATAACTTACTATCCTTAGCGGCTCCACTTTCAGAGTCAGAAAAGCTTTTGTTAATTGGCTTTGGCTATGAAATGTCAGCAGTAGATGGCTAAATTAACACCCGCGAGAAAAAATATTTGGAGATAGTCGCCAAGCACTTAGGCATTAAACCACAACATTTAGTAGTTTTAGAGGCTGGTTTTACTCATCAAACAAATGTCGAGCCTATTGCTTTAGATGAAGTACATTTTTTACTCAACACTGCTCGTTTTCAAGAACTGGATACTATATTTGTTAAGGCTGCAAGTGATATGTTAGCCGCTCTACCTACTAAACCAAAACATAAAATAACTAAACCACACAGAAATGTATCTTACGGAGAATTGAAGAAGTTCCAAGAATATCGTAAGCAATTAGACAATTGTTGTTATCAGCTATTTCAGATAATTCAAGATTGTACCAATCGTGCTTTCTTGCCTCGCACTTTGATAGAGGAGGTACAGGAAATATCTCAAAAAGTCAAATCTCAGCGATTTAGGTTAGCAGTTTTAGGCGAGTTTAGTCAAGGAAAATCAACCTTACTTAATGCTTTACTAGGCGAAGAAATTCAACCTGTGAGAGAGATTCCTTGTAGTGGTATGGTAACAGTTTTAAAATATGGAATCGAAAAGCGGGTAGTCTGTCGTTATAAAGATGGACGAGAAGAAGAAATTCCTTTTGAGCAATATCAACTAAAGGCAACAATTTCAGAAGATGCAGCACTTGGATGTCTGAGTGATGAACTAGTAGATGATGAAATTGATGAAATTGTTTTTGAGCATCCTGATTTAGAGTTATGCAGTAGTGGGGTAGAAATTGTAGATTCTCCAGGATTAAACGAACACCCTAACCGTACCGCCATTACTCAAAAACTGCTGAAGGATACGGATGCAGTGATATTCCTAACTAATGCCTCACGTTCTCTAACTCAGGTAGAACGCGACTTACTCCAGGATGTGAGAACTCAACTAAATCCTGGTAAAGAAAATGAACCTGCTACCAATCTTTTTATAGTAGGAAATTTTATAGATTTAGTGCGTAGCGAAAAGGGACGTGAGCAAGTACAACAGAGGATCGAAAGATTTGTACAAGGTCAAAATCCTATAGTTGCAGGTGAAAACCGCGTTCATTTTATTTCTGCTCAAGCTGCGCTGGATGCAATTTTGCGGGGAATGGAAGATGACTATTTGAAAGCCTTCCAAAATTTTACCCAGTCTCTTGAAAAATTTTTGGCGTTTGATAGTGGAATAGTAAAAATTAAGCACTCTATTAGTCAAATAAATACAGTCATCGAAAAAGGTTTAGATGGGCTATATCAATCAGAGGATACTTTAGATGGAAAAATTCAAATTTCTGAAGTAGAAAAGCAGAAAGTTTTAGAAAAAATAGGAGAAGCCAGTGGGCGCGATGTCAGAATCCGTCTATCGGCAGATCAACTGATAGACCTAGTATTTGAGCAAATTGCTGAATCTTGGGATGAATGGTACGAAGGATTGCGCGATCGCATAGCTCAAAAGAGCCAATATTGGAATTCTGAACACAGTCCTGTTTTTAGCCAAGATAAACTCATTAGAGATTATACAAATCAATTTATTAGAGACTTGTCAAGAGAAATAGATGAATGGGGAAATACGAAACTTAAGGAGGGAATTTTACAAGAAAATATTAAGTATTTAGATACTAGTATTGCTTATGAACTAGATGCCATTCAAGGCGAATTTAATAGCCTAGACCAGAACATCCAAACAAATTTTAGCGAACAGCTTAAACTGTCTATTGACGGTATAAATGATGACTTTATGGGGATGGGAGGAATTGGTGGTGGTATTGGAATAGGTACCGCTTTAGCAGCTGGATTAATAGTATTTACAGGGCTTGGATTTATTGCCGTAATTGTTGCAAGTGTAGCTGCTACAATTGCTGGTTCGTTTGGTTTTGGAATGCTAGATTTTGATGGACTAAAAGACCAAATAAAAGGGAAAGTTTTTGAACTAGGATTTCAAAAATTTGATGAATCAACGGATAAATTATCGGAGAAGTTAGATGAAATTGTTGGCTCAGTCTTTGAAAAACGAGTTGAATCAGCCAGTCGAGTCATCGCACAAGCGATCGCACTTTACGAAAATCTTTTAGAACAGCAGGAAAAGGCTCACAACGAAACTCTGGAACAACGTGAGGCTGAAAAGATATGGATTTACCAAAAGCGCCAAGAACTTGAGCAAGTACAGAATCGGCTAGAAATCATTCTCAGTAAATGCGCCATTGTTTAATCCGAAAAGTCAGCAGTTGAAAGGGATCTTTTGGCTAGCGATCGCTACAACCATCTTGATACAAAAACTGGGCTGCATCTACGCCTGTCATAGACTTTGCCTCATAATAAAGAAAGATTAAGCTGCACTCAGAAAACTCTCAATGAGCCAAACTAACCTAAATTTAGTTGCAATATCTATCTTTCTCATCACCCTATCGGTACTGCTGGGGCCATTCTTAAACATATCACCGGCAGTACCAGCGATCGCTACTTTCACCATCTTAGGCATAGCTACATTAGATAGTTTTAGCTTGCAAGGCAAGGGTGGTACTATCTTTGTAGATTGGATTGCTGGTTTTTCAAGTGAACACCGCGATCGCATTGTCCACCACGAAGCAGGCCATTTCTTGGTTGCTTACCTATTGGGTATTCCCGTTACTGGCTACACACTCAGCGCTTGGGAAGCCTGGAAACAGGGGCAACCTGGGCAAGGCGGCGTTAGCTTTGATGATGGCGAATTAGCATCTCAACTAGAAGCGGGTAAAATCAGTGCCCAAATGCTAGACCGCTACTGCACTCTTTGGATGGCGGGTATTGCTGCTGAAACCCTAGTTTTTAATAATGCTGAGGGTGGAGGTGATGATAAAAATAAGCTGATAGGAGTCTTGACAATTTTGGGTTTTTCTGAATCAGTTTATCAGCAAAAACTGCGGTTTCATACCCTTCAGGCAAAAACCCTACTGCAAGAAAATTGGTCTAGCTACGAGGCTTTAGTTAATGCCATGCGACAACGCACTTCGGTAGAAGATTGTCATGCTGAGTTAAGAGTGGGGAGTGGGGAGTAGGGAGTGGGGAGTAGGGAGTGGGGAGTTAGGAGTTAGGAGTGAAGAATTATCTTGCTTGTCCTCTAGTTTCCGCTTTTCCAGGGGCGGAAATAATAGAAAAAATTTTGTTGGCGTCGCCTAAGATATTAAAATTTAAACTTCTGTGAAAAGCTAGAATCAGATCAATAACCTTCAACAGTGTAACCAGCAGCAACAATTACCTGTTTGATTGACTCCTCAGAAGCTGCGGATTCTACTGTGACAGTTTTAGCATTAACATCGACATCCACCTTGGCTTCAGGTTCCATAACGTGGATAGACTCAGTAATTGTTTTTGCACATCCCTCACAAGCAATATTTGATACTTTTAACTTTAGTGCCATTTGTTACCTCAATATGGAAATTTTCGATTATTCTTTCAGGATTAATCTTAATCATCAAAATGCGATGTCTACGACGGGCTACGCCTACGCGCATCCTGCCAGAGTCAGGTAATGGTGTAAAAGCATCCTAATTACTGCATATAGCTCACCGACTGGCACAATTCGCTGGCAGTAATATGAAACAAAATGCAAGAATATATAAAGCTATTTATGAAAATACACTTACCTAGTGCCGCAACGCGAAATTCTTAAAGTCTAAAGTCTAAAGTTAAAAACCCATGTCTTCAAATCCCCACTACCTAAGCGGTAACGAAATTCGCAACATATTTCTCGACTTCTTTGCCCAACGGGATCACCAAATTCTCCCAAGTGCCTCCCTCGTGCCAGAAGACCCAACCGTGCTGTTGACGATCGCGGGGATGCTACCATTTAAGCCGATATTCTTGGGGCAGCGCACACCAGAATTTAAGCGGGCTACGACTTCGCAAAAGTGTATCCGCACCAACGACATCGAAAATGTCGGACGCACTAAACGGCATCACACGTTTTTTGAGATGCTGGGTAATTTCAGCTTTGGTGATTATTTTAAAGAACAAGCGATCGCTTGGGGTTGGGAAATCTCTACACAAGTCTTTGGCTTTTCCCCCCAAAATCTCGTCGTCAGCGTTTTTGAAGATGATGATGAAGCTTTTGATATCTGGCGCGATCAAATCGGTGTGCCGGTAGCGAGAATTAAACGCTTGGGCGAAGATGATAACTTTTGGGTATCTGGCCCGACTGGCCCTTGTGGCCCTTGTTCAGAAATATATTACGACTTCCACCCAGAACGCGGTGACGAAAATATAGATTTAGAAGACGATTCCCGGTTCATCGAGTTTTATAATCTCGTCTTCATGCAATATAACCGGGATGCATCAGGCAATTTAACGCCTCTGCAAAACAAGAATATCGACACCGGCATGGGTTTGGATAGAATGGCGCAAATCCTTCAAAAAGTACCCAATAACTACGAAACTGACCTGATTTTCCCAATTATCCAAACAGCAGGGCAAATTGCTGGTGTTGATTACCACAAAAGTGATGAAAAAACCAAAACTTCCCTAAAAGTTATTGGTGATCATATTCGGGCTGTCATCCACATGATCGCTGATGAAATTCGCGCCTCCAACGTCGGACGAGGTTATGTACTGCGGCGGTTAATTCGGCGGGTGGTGCGTCATGGGCGATTAATTGGGATTGATGGCGAATTTACCACCCAAGTTGCCGAAACTGCGATCGCACTTTCAGAATCAGCTTACCCCAATGTACGCCAACGGGAAGCAGCAATTAAAGCTGAGTTGCAACGGGAAGAAGCTAATTTCCTCACAACTCTCGACAGAGGCGAAAAACTCCTCGAAGAAATCGTCCAAGAACTGAAACAGCAAGGAAATACCCAAATTAGCGGTAAAAGTGCCTTTAAACTCTACGACACCTACGGTTTCCCACTCGAACTAACTCAGGAAATTGCTGCTGAAAATGATCTCACAGTTGATGCTGAGGAATTTGAGGCAGAAATGGAAATCCAAAAAGGACGTGGTAGAGATGCACACGAAACCATCGATTTAACTGTGCAAGGTTCCCTCGACAAATTGGCAGAACACATCCAAGTCACCGAGTTTTTAGGCTATACCCAATCGGCGGCGACGGCAAAAGTCGAAGCGATTTTGGTAGAAGGTGTTTCTCAAGAGGAAGCAGAAGCGGGAACAGAAGTGCAAATTGTTCTTGACAAAACGCCATTTTATGGTGAATCTGGGGGACAAATTGGCGATCGCGGTTATATCTCTGGTGATGGTATCGTTGTTCGGGTGGAAGACGTTAAAAAAGAATCTGATTTCTTTGTTCACTTCGGACGCATCGAACGCGGTACACTGCGCGTAGGCGATAATATTACAGCCCAAATTGATCCGGCTTGTCGCCGTCGCGCTCAAGCTAACCATACCGCAACGCACCTGTTGCAAGCGGCGTTGAAGAAAATTGTTGATGATGGCATATCTCAAGCAGGTTCCCTGGTTTCCTTTGACAGGTTGCGCTTTGACTTCAACTGTCCCCGCGCATTGACAGTAGAGGAAGTCCAACAAATTGAGGAACAAGTAAACACTTGGATTGCCGAAGCACATGCTGCGAAAGTGGAAGTATTACCTTTAGCAGAGGCGAAAGCTAGGGGTGCTGTTGCCATGTTCGGGGAAAAATACGGTGAAGAAGTGCGGGTGATTGACTTCCCTAGCGTATCAATGGAACTGTGCGGCGGAACTCATGTCAGTAATACTGCTGAAATTGGCGTGTTCAAGATTATTTCAGAAGCTGGCGTAGCTTCTGGGGTGCGGCGTATTGAAGCTGTTTCGGGGCCGGCAATACTGGATTATCTCGATCTTCGGGATAAAATAGTTAAAGATTTGAGCGATCGCTTTAAAGTTAAACCTGAAGAATTACCAGACAGAATCACAAGTCTGCAAAGCGAACTCAGAACCAGCCAGAAGGAATTGGAAAGCTTAAAGGTACAGTTAGCGATCGCCAAATCTGACAGCTTGCTGCAAACAGCCGAAACAGTAGGCGATTATAAAATTATCGTCGCCCAATTAGAAGATGTTGATCCAGAATCATTGAAAACCGCAGCCGAACGTTTGCTGCAAAAAATCGGTAATGGTGCGGTGGTGCTGGGTTCTGTTCCTGAAGCAGGGAAAGTTAGCATAGTTGCAGCTTTTAGTTCTGAAGTGAACAAAAAAGGTTTGCAAGCTGGTAAATTTGTGGGTGCGATCGCTAAAATCTGTGGTGGTGGCGGCGGTGGAAGACCGAACTTAGCCCAAGCCGGCGGACGCGATGCGAGTAAATTGCCACAAGCGTTGGCACAAGCAGAAAGTGAGTTAAAGTCCGCGTTGGGTTAATCATCTTCTGGTTCAACGAGCTACGATGTACACACAAGTCCTAAAAATCAAGCTTGATGAATTTTCCTCGTTTTCCTCGTTTGCATACTCTGTATGGGAATGCATTTATTGAGTCAGAATTGAGTCTCTGACTCAATATTTAACAAGGTTTAGGGGTTTAATTCCCCTGCCTCTACAGGCAGCAAGTATGTAAGTCTTGTTCTAAATCTCCTATGCATTACTTAATTACGAATTACGAATTACGAATTATTTAATATCATGTCCCGGCAATTAAGCATAATACATCTCCAACTCTAATTGATGACTCTTGAGAAAATCATGGGTGAAATGATCCACCACATTTGTATCAGCTAGTTCCAAATTATAAAAATCCACAGCTTCATGGTCAAAATAGGGGCCAGCGTGCCAAGTACCCTCATGTAGCTTGATAAAACAATTCCCCGGAATGCGGAAAGCAGCAATTTCTTCTAATGCTGGTTCATTCACATCATTATCAGGAGGACAAACTGCAATTAACCAATCCTTCCCTGACAAAGAACCTAGACATTGAGTGCATTGCACATGGCGAGTAATTTTGTGAAACTTTCGCCCTCTCTTGTCCAACCGCATCACATAAAATCGTGGAATCCCGTTTTGCAGGTTTAACTGGGCATCTTCCACATCGTAAGCTTTGCCATCAAGACTTGCAAAAATCACCTGTCCATAACGCTGAAAGTTTTCAGAAGTCACCCATTGTGCCTGCAATTGTTGCACTGTTTTTGAGGTACTCATATCAAACCTTTGAGAGAGATTACTTAGGTTTATTTTCCCCCAAAATAACCAATAATTATTAATTTATAATTCATAATTAAAAAATTAAATTATGAATTAGTAATTATAAATTATGAATTATTTAGCTAGCCAGATAACTACGTACTTGTTCCTTTTGCCGTCGGAGGAGACTGAGAGCTTTTTGCTCTATCTGACGCACCCGTTCTCGACTAATACCCATGCGATCGCCAATCTGTGCTAAAGAAAGTTCATAGCCATCAGTCAGACCAAAACGTAAGGTTAATATTTCTCGCTGCTGGGGAGACAACTTTGCCAACAAGTCTTGTAAGTCTTGGTGGAGAGATTCTTCAACGGCATAGTCTTCAGGAGAAGGCCCATCATCCTCCAGTATGTCTTGCAATTCTGTATCCTGTTGTTCACCAACTCGCGCTTCTAAGGAAAAGGGTTGACGTGCCAAGTACAAACACTCTCGAACTTGGCTAGGTGTCAAAGATAACGCATTGGCAATTTCAGCAGTAGTGGGAACGCGACCCAACTGTTGAGATAATTCTCGCTGCACCCGTTTAATTTTGTTCAGTTTCTCAAAGACGTGGATAGGTAAACGAATTGTCCGTCCTTGTTGAGCGATCGCTCGTGTGATTCCTTGACGAATCCACCAGTAAGCGTAGGTAGAAAACTTATAACCAAGCGCGGGATCAAATTTATCCACCCCTCGCTCTAAACCCAAAGTACCTTCTTGAATTAGATCCATAAATTCCAGGTTGCGGTGCTGATATTTCTTCGCCACTGCTACCACTAACCGGAGATTAGCCTGAATCATTTTCTGCTTGGCTAAGTGTCCTAAATTTAGCTGTTGCTCTAACACCTCAACACTTAACTCCACTTGATCTGCCCATTCTTGCAGCGTGGGTTGCTGATTTAATTTCACAGCCAATTCTTCTTTAGCAGCTAGTAAATTCATCATCTGCTGCACTTGTTGGGCAAAAATAACCTCTTGTTCGCGAGTCAACAAATCTACACGCCCGATGTCTTGCAGATAACTACGCACAATATCATCTGTAGCTCGAGGTTTTCTATCTGCGGCTAAACTTTTTTTCTTCGTTTTTTGAACTTCGGCATGTGGAGATGTTAAGTTGCTCATGGTTATTTGCTCCTCTGTAACTTCATCAATTTATTGGTATCAAGTCTAGATATTCACACTCATAGCAATTTCACACTGCTAATCAATCAATTGGCAATACTGATGAATTCTGGTCTATGATACATTACAAGTCAATTGTTGGAGATAAGAAACCCAAAATCAACCCACCCCTTAATACTAACATCATCACCAGTTACAAATCAATTACCCAAAGTATCATCAGCATATCTTTTGAAGCAATTACGCTCCTTTATTATTGATTTTTGCATATTTTAAAACACAATTATGTTTAATTTAATTATCCAATATAGTATAGTTCCTGGAAAAGATGAATAATCGACCGAGCAACGATTTTATTACCTAACAGACAAATTACTACTAACAGCAAATACCAACATAATTCCGAATTATTAAACCAGAGATTTGTTTTAAGTGTTAATAGTCTGGTTATACTTCTATGTAATTCTGATTAAATGCAATTAATTAAATATAAAATGTCCGTTTTTCTCCTCTAATTTTTTGCTAGATAATCCAATCATATCAAGCTGGGTACGTAGTGAGCGATCGCTAACCATGAAAGAAAGCACTTTTCATCCTCCCCCTGCTCAAGAATAGCTTTCTTTAGGAGTCCGGTCAAATACTTGTAATTAGGGATTTAGGATGACAAAGACGTGGGTATGTGCGACAATTGCACTTGTGTCATACTGCACGCAGACATCTGCATTAAATGCCGTACTATCAATATAATTACTCCTAAAGACATTTTCGGGACTAAAAGTACTAACAGTGGTAACATTAGCACCAAGGATAATACTTGGCAAGCCAGCAACACCCGCGATCGCCACTAAGGGGCTGACAAATAATAAAAATACTCAACTACTTATTCTGGGGTGGGCGTCTCGCCCGCCCTAGCCAAAAGCGGACTTTTGAACACACCCCACAAGTAGTAGTAATTTATTTGTTGGAAATCCCTAATATTCTAATTGAAGCGAAAAGATTTACGTTTAGAGGATGTTTGAAAAGTATTGGGCGAATAGAATAGAGCCTCCGGCACGCTGACGCGAACGCTACTAGGCATCTCCAGAAATTAAGTTTTCACCTAGATAGGATAAGGGCTTGAGATTCTTTTTCGGAGATGTCTACTACACAAACGTTCGGTTTTGACGTTCCCCCCGTACCACTTCTCTACGGGACGCTCCGCGTAGCTTGTCCTCCGCAGGAGTACGTGGAAGCAAGCTACACGTAGCGTCTGCGTCAAGAGAAGGGTAGTCCACCTCCGTGGAAAGCATGAGAAATCAAGGTTTGTTTATATATAACCCACGATGGTACTACGTTGCAATTTTAACCTAACTCTTCAACCATCACTTTAGTAGATATTGGTTAAGAAAAGCATTTACCTCATTGGCGCATAACCCGACATTAACTGTCTTTCCTGCTTTTTTGAGAATGTCCAATCCTTGACCATGATTACGGGGGTCTGGATCAACTATAGATACATATATTTCATGTATACGACGATCTTCAGCGATCGCTAAAGCACATGCGGGTGTGCGTCCATGAAAAGAACAAGGTTCAAGAGTTACATACATTTTCAAGAAGTCGAAAGCTTTGCCTTGAATCTGGTTAAGTGCGTCAGCCTCAGCATGGTGTTTTCCAGGTGCCCGCGTGTATCCTTTAGCTACTATCTCTTGGGCATCTGTGATTATACAGCCTACTGGTGGGTTCGGCAAACATTCCGGCAAAGCTTTTCTGCTTTGAGCTAAAGCAGCCAGCATAAATATTTCATCCATGTTTTAACGTAAACTACCTAGATAAATTACACTAAGCTAAAACACATCTAAGATTATATTAAAATTTTCTCAATATCTTGTGGGGTGGCCCCGAAAGCCCGCCCTGATGGGAGCAACTTAAATGCAGATTGCTTACCAAGAATTAGTTATCTATTGTTAAAAAAGTTTTTATATCAAAACTTACTAACTGTCACACTAATACCAGAATCGAGTTTAGGAACCTTGAGATACTCAATTGGCTCAGTACTTTGAGAACTTTGAATATTTGTTGGCTTTTGACATTGCTTAAAGAAAGCGTCTGGGTTCTTGATGAACTCAAGCGGGTTAATATTTTGGTAGCCTCGCTCCCGCACTAGCGAAATTGATTCAGCAGTTTGTTTTGGATTATTAGTCTGTCCGATAAAATTACTCCATGTAGTGTTAATCGTGGCTGGTTGCGTCAATAAAACTCCAGCCTGATTGCGATAGTGAAACGGCTCCTTTGCAGCATCGCCTGTTGTCATGAGAACATTCTCTTGGTTGGCATAGGCACACTGGGGGAGAGCGAGTGCACTAATCACAACGATTAAGGTGATGGAAGAGGATTTCATAATTCAATCTCTTAACATTTAATGTCAGTTTAATAATTACAATTGCCTAGATACAGAAACCCAAAAAATAGCACCCTAGTTTGAGTACCTCAGATTAACACAGCTAGTAAGAAGTATAGGTAAAGTTCATTAAAAATATAGTGAAGTTTAGCCAGATGTAGACTTTTGTCTGGGAGCAGCCAGTTGAGCAACCCATGCTCTAACCACGTCGGAATTTGACACTCGCCTGTTATCTGCTTCCTGCTGCAACTGCGCTAACTTATATTCTGTTAACCGTATTAATGGCAGGAGAGAAGAGGGTTGTAGCCTAGTTTATCTTTCTTCAGATAGTTTGGTTTTATTGTGCAAACTTACTTACTAGCCGTTTATCTCTCATGCGTGTTCCCATGCGGTTACAGAGATAAGACAACATATATACTGCTCGCAAGTCTTTACAAATTTCATACTAAAATCACACAATCTTAATATTCTCAATTCCGTATCGTTCTTAAAATTAACCATTATTCAGAGCAAGAATTAATTGTTGTTGGAAGCTTTTTAAACAGCTTACATAAATATCCGTCCAGTCTTTCCAAGTGTTTATTATAACTGCACAAAGCCTCACTCTAAAGTGGTTCTATTGCTTGTAGGCTGGCACAATTACTCTATTCCTTACGCTTAAGCCATTAATTTCTCTTGTCTTTTCACAATCAGCGAATATACTGCCATGTATAAATTGTTTGTAAAGTTATTCAATTAAGTCTTTTTACATAATATGATGTTGAGTATTAGATTACTAATCAATACTTGCATCACTAACAACACAAAACTAAGTTAACCAAAAAAAATGGAAAGCCTCTAAATCCGGGAGAAAGTTGTGAGTTATCCTCTTTTTGCTGTCAGGATAGTATCAAGCAATATCAGCTAATATTGCGATTGATAAAACTATTAGTTTGCTTGAGATATTGAACAACCTCGCCAAAAAGGCATTAGCTGACAATTAACGCAAATATTACCATTGGGAAGTAGACTACAGTGCTACTGTCAGGAAAATATTGAGAAAAATCTGCTGTAAGTAAATAGTCTTTTTTTATAAAGCTTGTATATATTATGACGATGGAATCTTTACCAAACTTTGAAGAAGTAAATATTCAGAAATACTTAGAAGTTCTTCAACGGCGTTGGCTATCTATAGTAGGAATTTTTGGCATAGCTGTTACCCTTGGATGCTTGTATGCATTTTCACTAAAACCCTCATACAAGGCAGAAGCAAGTTTGATGATTAAAACAAATCGCTCTTCCTCACTTACAGGGTTAACGCAAGACATAGGACGCCTGGAAGCTTTGAATGTGAACGACAATCCCCTGGAAACTCAGGTGAGAATTGTTGGTTCAAATCCAGTCATTGAGAAAACAATTAATTCCCTCAAGCTCAAAGATAGTAAAGGCAAACAGCTGTCGATTCCCGACTTGGCAAAACAACTAAAAATAGAAGGAATCAAAGGCACTGATGTTGTACAACTTTCTTATAAAGGCAGTAATCCTGAACTGGCTGCCAAAATCGTCAATCAAGTTATCGACAGTTATATCGACCTAAATATTAAGGCTAATCAGAATGAAGCACTGACAGCCAAAGAGGTTCTCGTAACGGAAGTACCCAAAGCTGAGGAAATTGTCAGAAGAGCCGAATCAAAACTGCGGCTATTTAAAGAAAAGAATAAAGTTGTTGTCTTGGGACAAGAAGCAACCGCAGCAGTCGATACGATTTCCAAGTTAGGAAACCAAATTTCTCAAGGTTTGGCTCAACTAGATGATGTCAAAGGTCGTTTAGAACAGTTACGCACTGAAGCTCAGGTAGATTCACAGCAAGGTGTAATCGCATCTGAATTGAGTCAAGCACCTGGGGTTCAGAAAGTGCTTGCCCAACTCCAAGAAACAGAAAGCCTACTGGCACTAGAGCGGACTCGTTTTGAACCTGGACACCCTACAATTATTAACTTAGAAGAAAAAGTCGTAGCTCTTAATAGCTTGCTAAAAGAGCGGACAGGACAAGTAGCGGGTACAGCGCAGATAACGCCGGGAAGTTTACAGGTTGGACAACTGCGCCAAAGCCTAATTGCAGATATTACTCGTGCTCAGGCAGAACGCGTTGGTCTAGAGAGACAAATTGCCACACTCATGCGACAGCAAGATGCCTACATCAAACGAGCAAATAATTTGCCAAGGCTAGAACAGAGCCAACGAGAGTTAGAACGGAAGTTGCAAGCAGCTCAAACGACTTACGAAACACTTTTAAAGAAACGCCAAGAAATTGATATTGCACAGAACCAAAAAATTCCTAATGCTCGTGTCATTTCCTATGCCTTAATTCCCGATAAAGCAGAAGGTCCCCGCAAAATCCTGTTTATTGTTGGTGGAGGAGGAGTTGGTCTTTTCTTAGGTATCATTGTTGCCTTTAGTTTAGACTTGATAGACCGCTCGGTGAAGACGGTCAAAGAAGCCAAAGAAGTCTTGAAATACAGTGTTTTGGGAGTGATTCCCACACAAGCTAGAAACGGGAAAGCTCATACTTCTATAGCAGGACTCGATAGACCTATTCCCAAAATCATTGGCAGAGATATTCCTTACTTCCCTGTTGGTAACGCATATCAAATACTACAAGTGAACTTGAAGTTCCTCCGTTCTGATAAACCGCTCAAAAGCATTGTAGTTACAAGTTCCGTTGCCAAAGAAGGAAAGTCTGACGTATCTGCAAATTTAGCTGTGACTATGGCTCAGTCCGGGCGTCGGGTGTTGTTGGTGGATGCAGATATGCGTCATCCCATACAGCATCATATCTGGGGGCTAACAAATGCGATCGGACTAAGTAATGTCATTGCCGGCCAAGTTTCTTTAGATGCAGCTGTGCAAGAAGTGATGCCTAATCTGGAGGTTCTTAGTTCGGGAGTTTTGCCTCCCAATCCAGTAGCAATGCTAGATTCTCAACGCATGGCAACATTAATTAGTAACTTTGGGAGAGATTACGACTTAGTAATTTTTGATACTCCACCTCTCTCAGGAATAGCAGATGCTGCTGTTTTAAGTACCCTCACTGACGGTATGTTATTAGTCGTTCGCCCTGGAGTGGTTGACTTGAACAGCGCGAATGCAGCTAAAGAGTTTTTAACTCAGTCAGGTCAGAAGGTGTTAGGCATAGTCATCAATGGTGTAAATACTAAAAATGAACCTAAGAATTATTTTGGTGACACCAAAAAACAACAAATCGAACAAGATTTAGTATCTAGCAGCTTAACAAAATTTTCCAAAGAGCGTTAAGTTCTCCTCTGGATTGCAAAAGCGACCCTGACTACAACGATCTAAACCAAATTTTTTGACTGTAGGACTAAATTAATGACATTAAGCAAAAATCTCAAGCAATTCGTAAAATCAAATACTCCATTAGCTAAATGGAAAGGCTCTCTTTATACAAAGGCAATAATTCTCAAAAATTATGTAAAAAATTATGATATATATCAGCAAATTTTATCTCCCCAACAGAGTAATGAATTAGTTAGCAATCTTATTAAAGATACTAAACCTTTTATGATTACTCGCTTTGGTAGCACAGAAGCTTATTGTGTGCATGAATACCTAAAAGGAGGTTACAAGGGTTCTATATTCGAGTCGATGTCTAATGATTCTGGTTTTTTCCCAGTAGATGGAAAACATTTAGATCGATTTAGTCAACTTTTTCTAGAATCGTCAAAATCTATAGATACTCTGGGAGTATGGCTTCAAATTGGAGAGCCGGAAATTATCAGAAATTCTTGCCGAAAAGCTTCTTTTGTGGAATTAAATACACTTGAACCTTATTATCACAACGACCCTTGGAGCAAGAATCTTGAAGGAAAAAAGGTTTTAGTCATTCATCCTTTTGCAGAAACAATTTTATCACAATATAAAAACCATAGGAAGTTAATTTTTGAAAACCAAAATATTCTGCCCGAATTTGAACTAATTCCCTTCAAAGCAGTTCAGTCTCTGGCTGGAACTCAAACCCAGTTCAATACTTGGTTTGATGCTTATGATTGGATGTGTAATAAGATTAAAGATCAAGATTTTGACATAGCTATTATCGGATGTGGTGCTTATGGACTTCCATTAGCTGCTTACATTAAATCTCTGGGTAAACAGGCTGTACATCTTGGAGGGTCAACTCAAATTCTTTTTGGAATTAAAGGCAACCGTTGGGATAAAATTCCATTTTTTCAGTCTCTTTATAATGAATACTGGGTGAGGTGTAGACCTGATGATATTCCTACAAGTTCCTCAAAATATCCAGCGTATTGGTAATTCTAGGTTTTCAAAAGTATCTACTTTCTCTTTTGTTCAGTACCGAGGCATTAAGCACCACTTTATATGAATAAAAATAAAATCAAAACATCTTGTTTAATTAATAACTACAATTACGCTGAATTTCTCTCAGAAGCAATTGTTAGCGCTTTAAATCAAACAGTTAAATTTGATGAAATTATTATAGTTGATGATGCATCCACAGATAATTCTCTGGAAGTCATCACTAGATTTACTCAATTAGCTAATGTAAAATCTATCTTGAAAGAAAAAAACCAAGGACAATTATCATCCTTTAATGAAGGTTTTTTAGCTGCAACTGGGGACATTATATTTTTTTTAGACGCGGATGATATTTATGAACCTCAATATTTAGAAACTGCCCTAAATTTTTATAATAGACATACTGAATGTGATTTCCTTTTTTGTGCGTATAAAAAATTTGGGGCAGTAGAAGAAACATTTCAAGCTGATGCTGTTGATTTAGATTTGGGTTATTCAGTAATCAGAACTTTATATAGTGGTGAATGGATTGGCTCCATAACTTCAACATTATCAATGCGTAAAGAAATAATCAGAAAAATTTTGCCTATTCCAAATATAGAAGATTGGCGTGTCCGGGCTGATGACTGCCTAGTATGGGGAGCTTCTTTGGTAGGGGCTAAAAAGTTTTATATGTCTAAACCTTTAGTCATGTATAGAATACATAAAAATAATCAGTATCATAACAAGAATTTTTTAGACATAGACAACAACTATGAATACAAGAGATTCTGGAAACGTAATTCCTTATTTAATTACATCCTGCAAAAAAATAATTTTAGTTTACCGTTATTATTGGCTTTCACTTCTCTGAATGAGTTAAAAACAATACCATATCCACAAGTTGAAGATTTTATTTCATATTTTAAAATCATATTTTTGTTTGAATACAACTTTTTTTGGAAAATAAAGGGCATCGTTTTCTTATTTAGCTATTTTTTGACAAATTTGATCGGTGGGAAATTCAAAATTGCGATAAATAATGTGAAATCCTGGATAAACCCACGTTATTTTGTACCTTGTAAAAAAATTGCCCGATAGAGCTTGATAGGGATAGAAAATGTCAGATGATTAATTCCTCAAAATAATGTTAAGTAAATTAAAAATTAAAAACTTATCAAAATTTAAATCTCGTTCTGGGCTGCGTGCAATTATTGCCAATACAGGCTGGTTGTTTGCTGACCGCATTCTACGTATGGGTGCAAGCTTGGTCGTAGGAGTATGGGTAGCGCGCTACTTAGGAGTACAGCAATATGGTCTTTTTAACTATGCTTTAGCTTTTGTTAGCTTATTTAGCCCAATTTTCACTCTCGGACTGGACGACGTAGTAGTTCGCCATATTGTCCGTCAATCATCTAACAAAGAGGAAATTTTAGGAACCACTTTTTGGCTAAAATTTCTGGGTGGAATTGCTTCTGTCTTATTGGCAGTTAGCACTATGTTTTTCTTAGGTGAGCATGAAACACTGAAGATATGGCTAGTTGCAATTTTAGGAATGGCAGGAATTTTTAGGGCTACTGATACTATTGAAGTTTGGTTTCAATCGCAGGTGCAGTCAAAATACACTGTGATCGCTAAAAACACAGCGTTTATCCTAAATAGTGTCATCAAAATAGCGCTAATTTTAACAAAAGCACCATTGTTAGCTTTTGCTTGGGTAACATTAGCAGAATTTGCGATGAGTGCAATTGGCTTGCTGATTGTTTACCAAGTCAAAGGGTCTTCGTTGTGGTTATGGCGTTGGAGTTTCTCTGCTGCTAAAACTCTTCTGAAAGAGAGTTTACCTCTAATTTTTTCGGGGTTCGCTATCCTGATTTATATGAGAATAGATCAGGTGATGTTAGGTCAAATGATCGGAAATAGTGAGGTTGGAATTTATTCTGCTGCTGTCCGTATTTCTGAAATTTGGTATTTTATTCCGGGAGCTATTGTTTCTTCTGTTGCTCCTTCGATTTACGCAGCTAAGGAAAAATCAGAAAGTCTTTACTATCAGCGAATAGGAAAATTACTCAGTCTAATGACATGTATATCTTTTGCAATCGCTCTTCCACTGACATTCCTATCTGACAAGATAATTATGGTGATGTTTGGAAGTGGATATGCAGAAGCAGGAACAATATTAGCAGTTCATATTTGGACTTCCTTATTTGTATTCATGGGTCTTGCAACATCACCTTGGTTTATTGCTGAAGGTTTAAACCACGTTTCTTTAGGTAAGACTTTATTTGGGGCAATACTAAATATTATTCTGAATTTATTACTTATTCCTAAATATGCGGGACTTGGGGCTGCGATCGCAACAATAATATCTCAAGCTGCTGCTACTTTTCTATGCAACGCATTTGATTCAAGAACACAAAAAATATTTAAGATTCAGGTGCGATCGCTTCTTCCTTTTTACAAATATTGATCGTTCTTTCCTAACCTTTATATATCAAGCACATTAGCCAAATTAATCAAAATGCAAACACCAGTAACTTTTATTATTTTCAAGCGCCCACAAATAACAGAGAAAGTTTTTGAAGCTATTCGCCAAGCCAAGCCAACAAAACTTTTTGTAATTGCAGATGGGCCCCGCAATGACCGCGAAGGTGAGGCAGAAAAGTGTCAAGCAACTCGCGCAATTATTGAGAGAGTTGATTGGGACTGCGAAGTTATCAAGAATTATTCTAATATCAACTTAGGTTGTGCAAAACGAGTATCTAGTGGTTTAGATTGGGTATTTAATAATGTTGAAGAGACAATTATTTTAGAAGATGATTGTATCCCTCAACCAACATTTTTCAGATTTAGTGAAGAACTGCTAGAAAAATATAGAAACGATACCAGAGTTGCCACAATCTCTGCTCAAAATCTTCAATTCGGACGAAAACGGACAAATTACAGTTACTATTTTTCTCGCTACAACCACTGCTGGGGTTGGGCAAGTTGGAGACGTGCTTGGCAGCATTATGATTTGACCATCAAACTCTGGAAAGAGGTACAAGCAGAAAATCTTTTACATGATATTCTTGTAGACCCAAAAGCAGTAAGCTATTGGCAACGAATATTTGAGTCTGTTTATAACAATCCTACAGGTATAACCTGGGATTACCAATGGACATTTGCTTGCTGGATGCAGGGTAGCTTAAGCATTATTCCCAACGTAAATTTAATCTCTAATGTTGGTGTTGGTGCAGACGCAACTCATTTCACTTCCACCCAAGAATTTTCTTTTATCAATATGTCGATGCAAGCAATGGAATTTCCCTTAAAACATCCACCGTTTATTGTGAGGAATATAGAGGCAGATAATTTTACGCAGAAAACAGTCTTTAAAGCAACTGCATTGGATATTTTTAAAGAGGAAGTGAAAAAAAGATTGAATTACTCAACGATCCAAAAATAGTTATGTATGTAGTAAATTAACAAATTAAATGTCAGCGATGAAGGTAAAATTAACAGAAAAAATATTAACTATCTTGCTATTATTCATTGCTGTAGGGGCATTAACAATACACCCTGCACAAGAAGTTTCCATGTCTACCCTTGGAGGCGATAAGCTAGATACTTTGTTCAATATAGTTTCATATTTAATTCTATTTTATTTCCTAATTTTATACTGGAAAGGTTTTATTTATGTAGCTACCAGAAGTCCATTAGAATTTTTATTACTAGCAATAGTTATATTTTCTATCTTGTGGTCAGAAGACCTACATTCTAGTCTGATTTATATAAAAGGGCTAATCCGAATATATTTGATTGCAATCTATTTGGCGATGCGCTATTCCCTTAGAGAACAAATGAGGCTAATAGCTTGGGCGCTTGGTGCAGCTGCATTATTATCTATGATATTCTCTGCATTCATACCAGGTTATATTCACAAATCACCTGAATTACTAGATATGTGGAGCGGAATTTATGGTCATAAAAATGAATTAGGTTACATGATGAATTGGAGTGCAGGAGTTTTTTTACATCTTGCCCTTAGTAGCTATCGATATCGCTGGTTGATGTGGGCATTATGTGGGTTATCTATATGTCTAATTATCCTCACACGTTCAACAACATCTTTGGCAATCTTATTGACAATGATATTACTTTTGCCTTTCTACCAATCCTTTAGAAAGACTAATTATAAATTACAAGTTATTATGATTACTTCAGCTTTAATGTTCCTGATTATTTTTTCAATGTTACTGATCAATAATGCCGAAACTATAGTTGGTACTTCTGGTAAAGACCTTACCTTAAATGGACGCTCTGACCTCTGGGAGCTAGTGATGCCCAAGGTTTTGGAAAGACCTTGGCTAGGTTATGGATATTCCGCATTTTGGACTAGTAATGCTGCATCTAAACTGAGAGCCACTTATGATTGGGCAAGTAATGCTCACAATGGTTTTTTAGAACTATTGCTAGAATTAGGATTCTTAGGTTTTCTGACTTTTGCGGTAGGGTTTATCCGGTTCTTTGTAATGGCATTGACTCGAATTGTTTCTGTCGCCAAAAAACCGGAAGATTATTGGCCAATGCAGATACTCGTTCTCATCGTCATAGTCAATTTCTCAGAAGCAAGATTATTAACTCCCGGTTGGAATTGGTTGATGTATGTCACAACATCTCTATCTCTGACTCTTAGTTATCAGAGGACACCAATATTTAAATAGGTAAATAGTTTACATACTTGCATAATTGAAAGGAGAAAAAGCATGAAAAAGTTAAATTTTGGATGTGGACACAGATTTTGTTCTGGATGGATCAATATAGATTTTAATTCTGAGCATCCTGAAGTAATTGCCCATAACTTACTACAACCACTCCCATACCCTAAAGATTATTTCGATGTGATTTATAGCAGTCATGTCCTAGAGCATTTCTCTCAGGACACGGGAGAAATGTTGGTGAAAGAGTGCTATAGAGTTCTAAAACCTCAAGGCATTTTACGCATCGTTGTTCCTGACTTAGAGCGAACATGTCGTGAATATTTAAGAATTATCGACAGCCTTGAAAATCAAGAAACAAGGAAACAATATGAATGGATTATTATTGAGTTAATCGACCAATTGGTAAGAACAGAACATGGCGGCTTGATGAAAACTTATTGGCGAGAAGTGCTTGAAAATAATGATCAATCATCCATAAACTATGTAGAAGCAAGAACTGGTGTTAAAATCAAAGAAGAGATGGCAAATAAGAATACTAATTCTTTGTTGCAAAAGGTATTTAGTATCAATCAAAATAAACTCAGGAACAAATTTAAATACCTCTATCTTGACATGGTAAAGAAGTTAATACCACAGTATGTCCGCAAGTCTATGATAGATGAAACGTCCCTTGGTGAAAAACATAAGTGGATGTATGATAGCTATAGTATGAAAACGCTCTTTGAAAGAGTTGGTTTTTCGGATATAAAATTTTTGGATGCCCATACAAGTGATATTCCAAGCTTTAGTGATGAAGTCTTAGATATTAATGCTGATGGAACAGTATATCTGCCAGGCTCATTATATTGTGAGGGCATCAAGCCAAATAAATAAATAATACTGATTATCTGCGATAGAGAATCAGTATTATCAAGTATATTTTTTTTCAAGTTAAATCTAACATGAACGTCTTGCTCCTTAGCACCCAGGATGTGGCTGGCGGTGCGGCTCGTGCTGCATATCGCTTGCACAAAGGGTTACAAAACATTGACTTCCAATCACAAATGCTGGTGCAAGAAAAATATACTGATGACAAAACAGTAATTGCACCTAAGATGAGATTATTTCAAGGCATCGCTAAGGCAAAGTTGACATTTGAAACTTTACCTTTAAAGCTTTATTCTCAAAAGCAAAATACTCCATTTTTTATTCAATGGTTGCCAGATAGAGTTATTTCTCAAGTTGCTCAGATTAATCCAGACATAATCAATTTGCATTGGATTAGCGCAGGTTTTATGCAAATAGAAACTCTTGCAAAACTAAATCGCCCTTTGGTCTGGACAATTCATGATATGTGGGCATTTACTGGAGGATGCAGCTATACTGGAGATTGCGATCGCTACCAAATATCCTGTGGAGCCTGTCCTCAACTGAACAGCAAAAAGGATTGGGATTTATCCCATTGGGTATGGCAGCGTAAAGCCAAAGCTTTGAAAAATTTAAATCTGACAATTGTTTCGCCAGGTTCTTGGTTAGCCGAATGCGCCAAGTCTAGTTCTCTGTTTAAGAATTTGCGAATTGAAGTAATTCCGAATGGGTTGGATACTCAAAAGTATAAACCTGTTCATCAAAGTTTAGCGCGAGAATTACTGAATTTACCTCTAGATAAACAACTCATTCTATTTGGAGCGCTAGATGCAACCAATGACTCTAGAAAAGGTTTCCATTATCTGCAACCAGCACTACAAGAATTAAGCAAATCTGGCTGGAAAGATAAGTGTGAGGTCGTTATTTTCGGTGCATCTCAACCCGAAAATCCACCTGATTTGGGCTTCAAAACGCACTATTTGGGACACTTCCACGATGATATATCTTTAGCAACTGTTTACTCAGCAGCTGATGTGATGCTTGTACCATCTCTTCAAGAATCTTTTGGACAGACAGCTTCTGAATCACTCGCGTGTGGTACTCCAGTTGTGGCGTTTAATTCTACTGGCTTAAAAGATATTGTTGATCATCAGCAGAACGGCTATTTGGCTAAACCTTATGAAGTTGAGGATTTTGCCAAAGGAATTACCTGGGTACTTGAAAATGAACAGAGGCTGCAAAAGCTGTCATTCTATGCTCGCGAGAAAGCCGAACAAGAATTCACTCTGGAACTTCAAGCACGTCGTTATTCAGCTTTGTTTCAGGAAATATTGATGATTGCAAAGAAATCTTCATTCACTAATTAGTTTAGTAAACAAATACTTTATAACATGTCAATACCTATAGCTTTTATAATTTGTACAGAACCTGGTCGTTTAGAAGGTCAATCTTTGATGCTTGCAGAAAGTATTCGTAAGTTCTGCGGCGAATTTAAAAATACACCTATATATAGTTTTCATCCGAGAGTAGGTGAACCGATATCAAAGCAAACCCAAGATGCGTTTGAAGCGTTACAGGTGACTCATCAACAAGTTCCTATAAATCGAGAATTTCATGAATATTATTTAGCCAATAAACCCCTGGTTTGTGCCTATGCTGAACAAAATATCGATGCAGAAATATTAGTTTTTTTAGACAGTGACAAATGCTTTTTTTCTGAGCCAAAGGAATTTTTATTGCCAGTAAATTGTAACGTTCGCATACGTCCTGAGTATGGTCAAGGAATTGGTTCTACAGGTCTGCGAGATCCTCAAGAATGGTACTGGCAAAAACTATATGAAGTCCTGGGGGTAAAGCGTGAGGTATTTGTTGACACACCAATTGGTAATAAAAAAATCAGAGCCTACTGGAATTCTGGTTTGGTTGCTGTAAGAAGGAGCGCAGGTATATTTACTGCCTGGAAAGCAAACTTTGAGAAGGTAATGCGTATGGATATTACCCCTCCTCAAGGGATTTATTTTGTGGAACAGTCAGTCTTATCTGTGACTTTATGCTCGCTGGAAGAAAATATTTCTCATTTTTCTTCTGCTTATAGTTATCCATTACCTTTACACAATCGCTTATCTAAAGAATCACGACTTAAAGCTTGGGATGACATAGTGTCAATACATTATTTCAATTTGTTTTTCTATAATGATTGGAATGCACAAATTCAAAGATTAAAAAACTTTAATCGAGGCTCAGATAAATATCAATGGTTATGCGAAGGAGTTGTCAGACATAAGATGCCACGCATATCAGTGATGCACCGATATATGTTAACTGTGAGGAAAATAGAACAAAAGCTACGCGTGTTTAAATTGAATAGTCAAGTGAGTAATTGGATAGAAAAAATTGCCAATTTTTAAATTATTATTACCATCTTGGAGTTACATACTTAATTGAGGAAAAGTATTTATATCAACTTCTACCTAAATAGTTTCGTCCCAAACACGTTTTATAACATATCCTTGGGTGGTGTATAACACCTAAGCAAATGTTGCTAATAAAGATAAAGACAACCCTACATGGCATTGAGGGAAGAACGCATCACTTAATGCTAAATGCCTCAGATAACGAAATCAACCTTTAATTTTTGTTTCACAAAATTAGATTAACATAATAAAAACTACTCCATGAAGCAACCACAATTAGCAGTAATAATGACTTGTTTTAACAGGCGTGAGACAACTCTGATTTGTCTGCGTGCGTTAGCTCACCAAACAAAGTCTTTTGATGTTTATTTAACTGATGATGGAAGTTATGACGGTACTTCAAAGGCAGTAAAAGCTTTTTATCCAAAAGTCCAGATTCTTCAAGGCAATGGGAATCTATTCTGGGTGGGAGGAATGAGACTAGCGTTTGCTGAAGCAATGCAAAAAGATTATGACTATTATCTCTGGTTGAATGACGACACAATACTAGAATCAAACACCCTGGAACGCCTATTGACACTTCATCAACAATTATTAGAATCTGTCCGAGAAAATTCAATATTAGTTGGTACGACTCAAGATTCAATAACAAGAGAAGCTTCATACGGCGGGGCAGTGAAATCTCGCAAATGGTACTCTAATAAATATGAATTTTTAGGTTCAACTCAGGTTTTTCAAGAATGTGACACGATGTTTGGTAACTGCGTGCTAATTCCTCGTGCGGTTGTGAAGAAAGTAGGGAATCTTGATGCAGCATTTATCCACAGTTTAGGAGACCTAGATTATGGTTTGAGAGCAAGAAAGAATGGTTGCTCGATATGGGTTGTACCTGGATATGTCGGAACCTGTGGTAAAAACTCAATCCGCAACAGTTGGGTAGATACAAAATTATCTGTTTTAGAACGCTTAAGAAAGGTAATTCAAGTCAAAGCATTTCCGCTCAAACCTTGGACTGAATTCTGTCGTCGGCACTCCGGGTTTTTCTGGGTAATTTATTGGTGTTTACCTTATCTCCGAGCCATTATTGGTTACAAAAACTTGGCTGCATCTCCCACATTTGCAGAAGAAATTCCACAAAGTAGTTCGCAACCTTAAGGAGTTCCAAAATGCAGCGACGTCTTGGTTTTTTAGCGGCAGCACCTCGGATTTCAACACATGCTGATGCAGAGATGTCTGGGCCCCGTTCCCGAATTTTAGGAATCCTGAAGGGGTTTAAAATACTTGAGTGGAAAATCGAAACATTTATTGTGGGAGATAAAGTTCCAAAAAAATGGTCGGCGAATGGTTCTGGTGAATTAATCAGCAAAGGATTTTTCTACACCTTAGCAGTAGATTTTATGCGTCTCGGACTTGGTGTCATTAACTCCTGGAGAAGCTACCAAGAACTTAAAAATCAAGTTGATTGGGTGTATGAGTACGCTGCAACTTTGCAATGTATGGGCTGGATATTCCAACGTCAGGGAATACCTTGGATTTTGCAAGCTGAAGCATTACTTTTTTATGAAGCAAAGACAGAACGAAAAGCATTGGTACTGGATAGATTAGCTCAATGGATGGAAATCAGAGCATATCAAAAATGCGATGTTGTCGCCTGTGTGAGTGAAACATTAAAAGAAATTTTAGTCCGGGATTTTGGTATTTCAAGTGAAAAAATTGTCTTGATACCAAACGGAGTTGATATTGATTTTATTAATCCTGATCTACATGTCCCAAAGCGAATATTTTTAGGTTTTACTATAGGTTTTATAGGTAGTTTATATGCTTGGGCTGGTTTAGACTTATTATTAGAAACAATATTTGAATTACGAGCCGAAGGCTTAGACATTTCGCTGGTAGTAGTAGGCGATGGTGCAATGAAATCTGCTTGGGAAAAGCAGAGTCAAGAATTAGGTATTTCACCTTATGTAGCTTTTATAGGTCGAGTTTCTTGGCAAGAAATACCCCAGTATATCGCTGGATTTGATGTTGGTTACTCTGGGCAAGTTCAACTACAAATGGGAAAGATGTATCTCTCACCTATGAAACTTTATGAATACATGGCAATGGCTAAACCAGTCATAGCATCAGCTTTTGAAGATGCTAAACGGTTGATTTGCGATCGCAAAACAGGTTTCCTATTTAAACCAGGTGATAAAAATGATTTAAAACGTACCTTATTGGAAGCTTATCACAAAAGAGAAGCACTGCCCGAAATGGGACAATTGGCTTGCATTGAGATAGTAAATCATCACAGTTGGGCTGCTAGGGTACAGAACTTAGTTGAAGGTGCTGAACAAATATTGAAAAAACAGCGATCGCCTAATCAGTAGTATTAAGCCTTTAGTCATACAATCTAATACTAAAAACATTTATGATCCGGACTTCATCTTACAAACTTCTTGGTACTCAAGTCGATGCACTCTCTATCCTCGACTTAAATTTATTGATTGAAGAATGTATTGGTAAGAATAAGAAATGGATTATTGCTAATCACAACTTGCATAGTCTTTATCTCTTTCATAATGCTCCAAAAATGCAATCTTTTTATGCCAAGGCAGAATATACCCATATTGATGGTATGCCTTTAGTGTTTATTGGAAAGCTGTTAGGTTTTCCAATGAAACGAGAACAAAGAGTAACCTATGCTGACTGGATATGGCCTCTGATGGCGGAAGCAGCTAATAAAGGCTGGCGTGTATTTTATTTAGGTTCAAAGCCAGGAATTGCTGAACAAGGAGCAAGTATTTTGCGCCAGAGATTTCCTGGTTTACAGATTACTTGCGCTCATGGTTATATTAACAGGGATAAAGATAGCCAGGAAAATCTCGCTACTCTGGCTGCAATTAATGCTTACAAACCCCATGTATTAATGGTGGGGATGGGTATGCCACGCCAAGAGTATTGGATTTCTGAAAATCTTGAACATATTCACACCAACACTATTTTGACTAGTGGAGCCTGCATGGACTATGTAGCAGGAGCAATACCCACTCCTCCTCGCTGGATGGGAAAGATGGGCTTGGAATGGTTATATCGCTTATTTTCTGAACCTAAAAGACTTTGGAGACGTTACTTAGTTGAGCCTTGGTTTGTTGGCACATTATTTTTACGAGAAATTTGGAGTATCTCAAGTCAACAAAAAAAGGATAATAAATACAAGATTTAACAAGTTCATGCCTTACCAGTAGGTCGCTTGGTTCGTCACGAATTTATCCAAACAGAATTCAGGAGTTAGAATACATTCGTCAGAATAAAGCCATGAATTCTCTACGACTGGCGGATAGCGCAGCGTAAAGCCTTCTCTACGAGACCGGAGGCGAACCGCATAGCAACTCCTAGAGACGCTCTGCGCGTTCGCTTAGAGCGAGTCTGCGTAGAGAGCGTCTTGATTTTGACGAATGTATTCTGACGAATGTATTCTTCTTCAACTTTCATGCTCATGAATAGCGAAGAATCTCGTCACATACTTCGCTCAGAATGATACTTACGCATTTACCCAGGACTTACGCATTGACAATAAATACCAAATACGTATAGGTGAAAAACCACATCTTTCGTAGGGGTAAAGCGCAATGCGCTTTACCCCTACAGCATCGTCAATTTACGACCAAAGGATAATTAAGAAAAGCCTGAAACAACCTATTTTTGTTAACGCACATCATGATCAATTTCTACAGTGCGTAAGTACTATTACCAATAATAAAATACCCAGCCCTCGCTTTCGCCCGAAAGGCGAAAGCGACAAAGATATAATCGTGTAGCCACAATATCCCTGATATGGCTGGGCATTTTATTTTTTCAATCTCCCTTAAAAGCACTATTTACGCCTGGTTGGAGTATATTTTACTGGTAATGAAATTGCTTATTGAAAAGCCTGGGCAATAGCATTGCGGGCAAGTTTAGGTTGCAGGTTCTCATCGAAGGGAAGCGGACGCAAAAATTTCCAGAGATTAGGATTGTCTCTAAAGGTTTTTCCTGGCATCCAGTCGGGATGACGTATCCAGGTATGACGATCGCTAATCCCCCATGTAATTACGGTATCAACTTTAGCCGCAAAGCACAAGTCAAGATATCGCTTGTAACTGTCGGCTACCATCTGGTCTAGCTTTTTGATACTATCGGGTAGTGGGGTATCAATGATAATATCTAATTCTGTGATTAATGGTTTAACTTCAAGATCATTAAGCCGTTTTAAGACGGAATTAAATCCTTTCTCGTCAAAACCATAGGCAGTAGAAAACCATAGATGCGACTGGATACCTGCTCCATCAATTTTAACCCCATTATTCTTCAGATATTCAACCATTTTTAAGAAATGGTCTGATTTCCATGTAGCGCCTTCGATGCCGAAATCGTTTATGTAAAATTTCTTGCTGTTATCAACTGAAGCGGCAATTAAAAACAAGTCTCGAATTAATTCTGGTTTTACCCCTCTACGCAAACCGTAGGTAGCATTGTCAGTTTCATTTTCATTATCAGCGATAATTTCATTAGCAATATCCCAAGACTTTAAAACGGGGCTATTGCGATAATGCCCCATGACTCCGGTAAAATGGCGTTCAATCATCTTAAGAGTGGGGGGGTAAGGAACCCAGTCTGGTTTTCCCATGTGCCAGAAAAGGGTATGCCCGTGCAATTCCATATTATGCTTTTGGCAGAAATCAGCGATCGCATCTGCTGATTCAAAGGTAAATTTTCCTGGCTGTGGTTCAGTGGCGCTCCATTTTAATTCACCATTCGGTGTTGCGATCGAACATTCACGAGCAATCAAGTCAGCGTAATCCTTCTCTTTTTGCAAAGCGTCACCAGAAATTGCTGTGCCATAACGCTTTCCTTTGGCGGCAGCTAATTGCCGAAGAGGAGAATTTGCATTTGTACCTGTATCAGCCATAGCAGCATTCATGCTATGGTCTTCTTTTTGCTTATCCTTTTGTAAAAACCCCATAGTCAATAATGCCGAAAGGGTTGTATATCCTGCTCTTTTTAAGAATTTTCTTCGATAAGGCATTAATTGTACTGAATAAAAAAGACACAAATTATTATATTACGGTCAGAGAATAATAAATAATAAGTTTTGATACTTTTTGAGGTTTAGTTTTCTTTGTATGATATCAACGTTTTGGCTTGATGAGCTAACAAGCAGGAGACACAATGGAAGATATCCAAACTCCAAACTCCTGTACAGACGCGATTAATCGCGTCTCTACTCCTAACTCCTAACTATTTACCCCGCTTAACTTCAAATCCCCGCAACCCTTCCGGTTCTTCATACTCAACTACAACATCTTTAACTACAGCAGCAGGTGGCCCAGAATGACACCAGCGAACCATGTCATCTACAACATCTGGCGCTCCTTCAAAGACTGCTTCTACTCGATTATCGGGGAGATTCCGTACCCAACCGGTCAATCCCAACTGGCTAGCTGTATCCACAGTGGAATAGCGATAGCCCACTCCTTGGACTCGGCCAGAAATGAATACATGGGCGCGGATGATCTTTGGCAGTGCTGTGGAATTCTGCATAGACTGGTCTAATCTTTACGATTTCCAGTCTACCTAGTTTGTGTATACACAACCTGTTTTTAACTCCAACTCGCGAAATTAATCACGGTCATCGTCATCGTTCGTCATCGCGATGTTTGTACTAGCGGTCTTCCTGATCGCGATGTTTATAACTAGCGATCGCGATTATCCCATTCTTCATAACATGCTTTCTGCTTGCCACCGACTATATTCTGAACAGATCCCCTATTCTCATAATTTTCCTCTTGAGTAGGCGAATCTCCTTATTTAGCGTCACTTTAGTAGTTTGTTTAATGCTTGTGGCGGATAAATCTTCCAGCAGGTGTAGATAAAAATAAAATTATCCCAAACTTTAGGAGTGTAGCAGAGTAGTGATAAAGTGTTTTTCACTACCTACTAACTGTTGTGAGTTTAATTAAACAGTAGTTAGCTTTTGAACTTGGGATTTTGAATTGCTTATGTCTAACCTGCCACCACTCAATACAGAAACAATTTGGGCAATTCTTGACGAGAAACTGGATGATTCCATAGTCAACCAGTTGCTATGGCATTATTTAGGTTATCGCTATGATTCCTCAACTGCACAATGGGACACTAGCCTAGTTGCACCAGAATGGCAAGATGAGTACCCACAACCACCAGATTTCATTGAATCTCGCCCCGCAACAGTCAAGTTGACTCGTTCCATTCCGGCTGAAAATAAACAAATGCTAAAAGAAAAACTGGGCTTCAAAGGTTACAAAATTGGTGAATTTGGGCCTCGGCAAACTCGCAGGGCGACGGCAGCAAATTGGTTGTTAAGTTATCTGCAACAAACTAGCGGCAAAATTGAGTAATATACAGCAGGTCTTTAAAAATAATCTTTTTTTTAACCTGATATCTGTTATTTAATAAGTTAATAAAAAGCCATTAACTTATTTACTAAGGTTTCGCAGCTTGATACAACAACATTCTCATCCTAGTAGTATGATCAGCAAAAAATGAACTACGTTAATCCGTAAAATAGTTAAAAAATAAACACTATAACCAGTCAAAATGCCCAGAAAATAGTTATTTACTATAAAATTTTTATAAATTCATCCTGAAGATAGTGGCAGTGGTAATATAATTATTTCTCTAGAGCGATTTGCAAATTCAATTGAGCATCCGAAAATATTCTTATCAGCCCTTGATATTACAAACACTTCTATGGCAAAGCCAATTGAATTTAATTTATTTGCACCTTACAATAAAGGAGCCGCATTAATTGGTTCTTTTTCTGATTGGCAAGAAATTCCAATGGAAAAAGGTGATGATGGTTATTTTCGCACAAGTGTTGAATTAGAAGACGGTGTTTATAAATATAAATTCCGTGTCCAGTCAAATTCATGGTTTTTTGAGCCAGAACAATTGGTTGATGTCACAGATCCTTATGCAACTGATATAGATGAACTGAGTGGAAAAGATGATGGTGTTATCCGCGTCAAAGATGGCAAAAGGATTACCGATACGTATGTTTGGCAACATGATGATAAACCTTTACCTGCTGACCGCGAATTAGTAATTTATGAATTGCACGTTGGTGACTTTTCTGGTGGCGAGGATGATCCTTATGCACGAGGCAAGTACAAACACGTCGTTGAAAAGTTAGATTATTTGTGCGAACTAGGAATCAACGCTATTGAATTGATGCCCCTTAAAGAATATCCTGGTGATTATAGTTGGGGTTATAACCCCCGTCACTTCTTTGCAACAGAATCTAGTTATGGTTCTACTGCTGAGTTGAAAAAATTGATTGATGAGTGTCATGCCAGAGGGATTCGTGTAATTATTGACGGTATTTATAACCACTCAGAAGCATCTGCTCCTTTAACACAAATTGACCACGATTATTGGTATCATCACGAACCTCGTGACCCTGATAATAACTGGGGGCCTGAATTTAATTATGAACATTATGACGAAAAATTAGATATTAATCCAGCGCGGAAATTTATTGGTGATACAATCCGTTTCTGGATTCAGGAATATCATCTGGATGGTATTCGCTATGATGCAGCAAGGCAAATTGCTAACTACGATTTCATGCACTGGATTGTTCAGGAAGCCAAAAAAGCTGCTAGCATGAAGCCTTTTTACAACATTGCCGAACACATTCCTGAAAATACCAGCATTACCAATGTAGATGGCCCAATGGATGCGTGCTGGCATGACAGTTTTTATCACTGCATTCTAGAACATATCTGCGGTGATACATTTGATTTAGAGCGTCTAAAAGATGTCATTGACTGCAAGCGCCAAGGCTTCTTGGGTACCACCAATGTAGTAAATTACCTCACCAACCACGACCATAACCATGTCATGGTAGAACTGGGGAACCGTGAGATTTTTAATGAAGAAGCGTTTAGGCGGGCTAAATTAGGAGTAGCCATCCTAATGACTGCTGTTGGCGTACCTTTGATTTGGATGGGAGAGGAATTTGGCGAGTATAAACCTAAACAACCTGAATCATCGAAAATCGATTGGACGCTGTTAGGTAATGATCTGAATCGTAGTTTATTTGAATCATACAAAGGCTTAACCAACCTGCGTAAAAATAATTATGCCCTCTACACAGAAAATATTGATTTTTTCCACGAAAATCCAGAGCTAAAAGTATTAGCTTATACTCGTTGGAATGATGAAGGTTCTCGTGTAGTCGTAATAGCAAATTTCTCAGAAAACTTCCTAGCTGGCTATCATGTTCCTAACTTTCCTAGTGGTGATAGATGGCACGAGTGGACAGGTAATTATGATGTCGAAGCTGCTGACGATGGCATCATAACTGATTTGGGGCCATACGAAGCCAAAGTATTTGTATGGCAGTAATGATTGATATACGCTACCACTGAGTCAGTAGTCCAATAGCAAAGAAAAAGAGGGAAAATATTCCCCCTTTTTCAGTTATTACCTTACTCATCTATAGTCTAATTAGAAATTTGTCAAGTCTAAAAGAAGCTATTTTAGAATTTCATCAGTTTGTGTTACACTTTTGAGTTGAAGTGCGTATATAAAATTGACAGACCATCCCCATGCACAACAAATTATTTAATAGTAACATTGAGAACGATCGCGTTTTGTTAACTCCCAATGAAGTTAAATCAAAATTACCTTTAACACAATTAGCCGAACAAAGAGTTCTAGCATATAGGCAGGAGTTAGAAGATATCCTGGATTTTCAGGATCGCAGAAAATTTATAGTAGTTGGCCCATGCTCAATCCATGACACCAAAGCAGCAATCGAATATTCTCAAAGGTTGAAAATATTGGCCGAGCGAGTTAAGGATAAGCTGCTATTAATTATGCGAGTGTATTTTGAAAAACCAAGAACAACCGTAGGCTGGAAAGGGCTAATTAACGATCCAGATATGGATGATTCTTTCCATGTAGAGAATGGTTTATTAATTGCACGGGATCTATTATTAAAAATTACAGAATTGGGATTACCTGCTGGTACAGAAGCACTAGATCCAATCATACCTCAATACATTAGTGAACTGATTACATGGTCTGCGATTGGAGCACGCACGACCGAATCACAAACTCACCGCGAAATGGCAAGTGGGCTTTCGATGCCTGTGGGTTTTAAAAATGGTACTGATGGCAATATTCAAGTAGCTTTGAATGCCTTACAATCAGCTCGAAACCCGCATAATTTTCTGGGAATTAATCAAAACGGACAGGTTAGCGTCTTTCAAACTAAAGGTAATGCCTACGGTCACGTAATTTTAAGGGGTGGTAGTCAACCCAACTTTGATGTAGCAAATGTCAAACTGGTAGAAGAGAAATTAAAACAGGCAAATTTAACACCGAGAATTGTTATTGACTGTAGCCACGGCAATACGAATAAAGATTACAAATTCCAAGGTGCTGTCTTAGAAAATATTATTCAGCAAATAGTGGATGGTAATACATCAATAGTTGGCATGATGCTGGAATCGCATTTGTATGAAGGTAGTCAACCAATTATTGGTAAACAAGAAGAATTAAAATATGGTATTTCTGTAACTGATAAATGTATTGGCTGGGAAGAAACCGAAAAAATTATTTTGGCTGCTCACGAAAAGCTTAAATAAATACTAAGAAGTAGAGGCGCACAGATGTCATACGATTCCACACAAACCCTGATATATATAGATAGATTTAGATAAGCCAGGTATAATCTGGCTTATCTAAATCTTCTACAAATCAAAGACATTGCTTGGTGCTTCACCTAGTATTATCTGAAAAGCATTGTAGATAAAATCATCTTTCAGACTATTGATAGACCCTGATATTGGTAGAAAGATAGAAAGAATACTTCAGCCAATCAGGTAACATCAATATTAATCCTAATAATTGCTGTGTTTATTCAGATTTTCTTTCAGTGGTGTTACACAACAAATGTTGCCGCAAGTATTGCCCCGATTCTCCTCCGGGGTTTTTCTTTGAATTAGCGATGTCTACGACGAGATTTGGCTACGCAAGCAAATCTACTAAGCCTGTAATGCCTTAAACCACTTATTCAAAACTGTGCTGATGGTTTTCTTAATCTGATGGTTACGGCTCCACTTCTGGAATGCCATTTCATACTCTTCGCCTTTGATTTGAAAGGTATTCCAGACATCAAGCCCTATAGGCAATCCGCAGAATAGTAAAATGTAGAGCGACCAAGAAATTCCGCCACCAGTGATTAAATTGGCTAGTATCAAAAAGCCATTAAAAATCGTATAATTCCCTAGACGCTTCTGAAATCTTCTGATGCGGTAGGCATCAAAAGCTTTTCGCTGTTGGACTTTACCCTGTTGTACTACCCAATCGCGTTCTGCTAATTTTAAAGAATCAGGTGAAATTTCTAACTCAGCAGCAATTTCTAATATCTGCTCATAAGAAAATTCTGTATCTTTGTCATCAGCTTGACGAGCGATCGCTAAGTGTAAAATTTCTTGTACATCTTCTTGGCTATAAGAGCGGAGGCTGTTGGGTTCAAATTCCGTCATAACTAATATCTCTTAGTGTTATTATTAATAATTACTCGGCCGATAGCTGTAACACAGCTACGCCACCATCAACACAATTTGCACTAAACCTACACTAGCAAATCTAGACAGCACAGAAAGTACAGATTTCAAGGCTGAAGCCTCTATTTAAAGATGCTAAAATGCCCAAAATGCTTGATAGCTAATGATTGTAGCTGTTAGTTCCTCGGAAACTTAAAATAACTAAAAAATAATTTATAAATTAATACATGGACTCATTCATAATCTTAGTAGCTATTTGTCAAAGGGGAACTCTAATCTTCTAATCTAAGGATGTAACTCAATGGTTGAAGAAAATGGATCGATTCGTACTCTATCGGTTGATATTGGCGGTAGTGGCGTTAAGGCTATGGTTTTAGATATTACGGGGAATCCTGTAACGGAAAGGGCGCGTTTAGATACACCCCAACCTGCTACACCGGAGGTTGTAATTAATGCAATTGTTGTGTTAGCAGCCGCTCAAGGTGAATTTCATCGCGTTTCGGTCGGTTTTCCCGGTGTGGTGCGGTCTGGAGTCACGGAAACTGCGGTAAACTTACATCCAGATTGGATCGGATTTGATTTGGAAACAGCATTATCAAAACACTTAAACAAGCCTGTACGGGTGATTAATGATGCAGACATGCAGGGGTTTGGAGCGATCGCTGGTAAAGGTGTCGAACTGGTGATTACTCTAGGCACGGGGTTTGGTTCGGCTTTATTTGTAGATGGTAAGCTAGTACCGAATATGGAAATGGGACATCACCCGTTTCGCAAAGGAGAGACTTTCGAGCAGCAGTTGGGGCGTGCAGAGTTAGAAAAAATTGGTGAGAAAAGATGGAATAGGCGTTTAGAAAAAGCGATCGCATCCTTGGAACATCTATTCAATTATGATTACCTTTACATTGGCGGTGGTGAAGCTGTGAGAGTGAATTTACAGCTACCGTTAAATGTCAAACTCATCCCCAATATCACTGGTTTATTAGGCGGTATTGCTTTGTGGCGAGATGAGAAAAGGTAAAAACTTTTTCAGTATCCGCAAGGGTACTAAGCGATGTCTAAGGGCGGGCTGTAAGGCGCCTTTTATTAAGGTGCTTCTTTCTCAAGATTTAAAAATGATATAGAAATTAACACAGGTTAGGCAAGAGAATTCGACATACATTATGTTCAGTGCCCCTGTGTAATTTTGTCATCCAGTAGTCTAAACTCTAGTTGAAATTCAAGACTGTGCAACAACGTTGTGCGGTTTAATTTTATTGAGGTCGAAATATGCGCTTTCCCAGAAAAATTCCCTAAAAAAGCAGATATTAGTCTGATTAGATGGAATAGGAGGTGAGCAAAGATGATCATGACAAGATTATCTCAAACAAAGAGTACATGACTTTTTTATTTGGTCAGTATGCACTATTCCGGACAGCAGCAATGTTGTTGGTTAAAAGAAATATTGGTTTAGGTAAAATGAACTACAATGACTGAAATTGGCCTAATGATCACAGGGGTGTTAACAATAAGACAAGCATCTGCGGCCAATTTGCCACAGCAGCAATTATTTCAGATGGAAAATGACGTAAACCAGTCAAAACAGAGTCACTTAGAGATCACTGCTCAAGTCACACCACCTGAATTCATGGAGACAGATGGGATTTCTCAGGCTTCTCCCTGTGCGATCGCACTAGAGAAAGAACATATACTTAAGAAAATCAGTAAAAAGAATCCGGGACTAGCTTCTTCTAACTTAGGTGAGTCTACGAAGTATTCTCAGTCTGGAGGGAAAGTCAGTGCAAAGGCTACAGGACGGTTCCAGAAGTTTAGTAGCCAACTGCCGACTCTTTATTTCGGTAGCTCTGGTGTTGCTGTCAGAGTCTTACAACAGCTGTTAGTGTCTAACGGTTATGCCGTTAAAGTAGATGGGATTTTTGGCGCACTGACAGAGACTGCTGTCAAAGCCTTTCAAAATCAGGGGAATTTAGGTGTGGATGGAATAGTTGGTCAACGAACTTGGCGGGCGTTGACAATTTAGTTAGGAGTTAGGAGTTAGGAGTTAGGAGTTATGAAACTTTGTATTATTCATAATTCCTGATTCATTTGTGAAAATTTAAGAAAAAATCACTTTTCTAAATTATAATAATGCTGAAAATTTTCTAAAATATGGAGTACATAAGTAACATTTGTACTCTTTTTTGAGGGCAATATATTCTCTTCAACCGTTACCGCCGCTGATATTTTCAAGACGCGTTAACCATTGATTGAAATGCTCGCACTGCTGAGGTATTGTATCCAAGCCAATATCGATTGCAATCAAGGAGCCATGTAATGGCTTTTCATATCCAAGGCAACATCTGATAATTCGTTTGGATGGGGCTGTTGTTGCGCCTTCATTAATATGTTCAGGTGAAAGGAATAAGTTACGCAATCACCACTACCGATTTCACGCTCACCGCTCATGTTCCACCAAAAAGACTCTTTGGAAAACATCAGACGGTTGTCTTGAGTTGGTTCAAGAGTAGCGAAATACCCATTATTTCCAAAATAAAGCTCAATCTCTAGTTGCTCAGTTGTTTTACGGCCAAAATGCAAGATCGCATCGGGGCCACCCTGGCGGCTTACCAAAACTTGCAGATTCCTCTCAAGCATCTGCTGAACCATGCGAAAGAAGCCTATGAAGTTAGATTTACCTGCACCATTACATCCAATAAGTACGTTTAGTATGAACTACCCCTGGCTAACTTCGTTTGAGCCAGGGGTTTCTACATTCCCTAGCGTAGCCTGAGATTTTTGGCGCTTCAATTCCCCCATTTGCCTCATGCTTCCTGCTTGTTTGCGGGTGCGTGAGGTAGAGCTAGTAAGATCAGCGCCTACGAGGACAGTTCCTGCCCCCGGTAGAGTTCCTTTAGCCCAATAAAGCATTACTTCGGCTGCTGCAATATCTCTATCTTGCGAATATCTACAAACACTGCACTCATGCACTCGGATATCGAGTGTCTTTTTGTGCTGATTTCCGCATTTAGGACAGGTTTGAGAAGGCTTTACTTGGCGCGTTGGAACTTCGATAAATACACCACCAATCTGTTCTACTTTGTATTTGATAGTGCTGCGTAACACTCCAAAACCAACGTCAAGAATGGACTTATTTAGTCCAGCCTTTTGCTTTTTACGGTTGCCAATTTTTGCTTTTCGGGTCATGTTTTTGACTTCTAGCTTTTCAGTCGCTACCATGCTGTTACTGCTAGTGATAAGTGAGGCGACTTGATGAACCCAATTCTGCCTCTGGTTAGCAACTTTGCATTTTAGTTTACTAACTTTGATAACAGCTTTTTTCCATCTTCTAGAAGCAAATATTTTCTTCTTTCTATTCGGTGCGCGTTTTCGTCTTTTCTCCTTAGATGCTTTCTTAATTAGATGTTCAGCATTTCTCAAAAACTTAGGAGCGTCGATTTGTTGATGATTCTCGCCGTCAGTAATTGATAACGCTGCGTTACATCCCAGATCAATGCCGATAGCACCAATGGGTAAAATCTCTGGTTTCAGAACTTGATCTAAAATGTCAACTGTAATAGATGCGTACCATTTTCCATTCCGAAAAACGATAGTGCAAGTAGTTGGTTTGCCCCAGTACTTAGCCTGTCCACGCATCTGAATACGCCCAATTTTAGATAAATTCAGATAACCATTTTCACCGTCTGACTCTACCTTGAAACCTGCACAGTCTGGATAAGTCCAACCTGAATAATGTCTAATTGACTTGAATCTAGGACATTTGGCTAATCCTTTTAACCAACGCTCAAAAGCATAATCAACACGCTTGAGAGTTGCTTGCAGTGCATGGCTGGGAAGTTTTTTGTACTCTGTCCAGACTTCTTTAAATGCTGGTAAACAATTCTGTTGCTCAAAATAATCAACCCGATGATTGAACTTTTGATATTGAGTAAACCTGTTATTGACTGCGGCATTGAATAAATCCTTATGAAGCTTTCGATGATACCGCAGGTCTTTTTCTATTTGAGTATTTGGATATAACCGAAAAGTCATTCTTCTAATAGCCACAGTCTAATCACCCCCTTGTTTTGCCTACCTGTATGTATATACAATAAGACTAACACGTATCCCGGTAAAATATATGGCTAGAACTGAAAAAGTTATAGTAAGGCTCACCAAGCAAGAGAAAGAAAAAATAGAGAAGTATGCTAAATACTTGGGAGTTTCAATGTCTGAAGTAATCCAAGATTATATAAAAGCATTACCAAATAAAGATTGTTGACAACTCAAACATCTATTACCAAAATCAACATTGTTGTTGATTTTGGTAATAGATGCAAACGTCGTCAACCGCTCTAATCCCCAACCTACTAAGAGTTGAGATTGGGGACTGCCGCGATACGTTCAAAAGCTTAAGGTCACATTCAGCAATAGACTTAAAGCCCTTCAAAACAATCCTTGATAGTTGGCTGTCACTGGTCAGATCGCTCATGGAATGGTTTCCTGATTTTTAAGCTTTTGGGCTGCTTATTTCACAAATAGACCTCAATAGTAATTGTGATTTAGCTTATCTAGCTAGGGTCAGTACATTTTATCAATAATTTCTGATATATTGGCATTAAATCTTGCTTGTTGACAATATTCAAAAGGTAAATCTTTATTATTGCGTTAATACATAAATAAAGCTTTTTGTCCAGAGTAATTTGCATACTCTTACATACGCTTGGGTTAAGTAGAGACTAGCAATTGCTAGTCTCTACATACCAAAAATCCTTAATCCAAGCGTATTGAGTTAAATATGGAACAGCTTATCCCTTCTAACTTATTATCGGTACTTATGCTGCTCTAATAGCTGTTGCGCTCTTGGCTTGTAAATTAAATAGAACAAAGCCTCAAGATAACGCAGCAAATCTTCCCGATTCTCCTTCGAGGTAAAGTTCCAGAAGCCATAAATCCGTGCTAATGATAACAGCTTGGTAGTGTGAATTTTCCAAGTATAGGTGCTATAAACCCGGTCAATTCCTCGCTGCGAAATTTCATTCCAATAGTTAGGATTCTGTTCGCATTTTGTGATAAATTCCACAATTTTTGTGGCTGTGTCATCTAAATTCGTTGGGTTAATCAAAAAGCCATTAACCTTATCTTGAATAATCTCCAGTGGCCCACCAAACTGGGTGGCAAAAGTTGGTAATCCTGAAACCATCGATTCTAAAATTGTCAACCCAAAAGCTTCAAATAAAGCTGGTTGTACAAAAATTCCCTGATGATCGGCAATGACTCGGTAAATTTCACCAGAATCAGTTTTAGTCAGGCGCACACCCAGCCAACGAATCTTTCCGTGGAGATTGTACTCCTCAATTATTTGGTAGAGTTTGATAATTTCGTCACGTTCTTCGTTGTCGCCTGATTCTTCGACGCGCAATTTACCCGCCACCAAAATTAAATTGCAATGCTCTTGTAATTCTTTACTTTGACCATAACATTCAGCTAAACCTGTGAGGTTTTTGATGTGGTCAAGACGCGCCATTGAGAAGAGAGGGCGCTTGTTAGGATCGTCGAGTTTGCCAAAGATTTGCGTGGGGTCTTCCAGAGTAAAGAGTGTTTCTGCAAGGCGTTGGCGATCGCTCTCTACTCGGTCTTTAGTCCGGGTGTAGGGGAAGTAATTATTTTCGTTTACTCCCGGCGGTACGACATTAAATTTGGGACTAAATAATTCAATGCCATTGGTCACATGGTACAACTCCGGCATAGTGAAGCACTTATAAGACTCGTACTGTCCCACGCTATCCGGTGTTCCGACAATTTCTTGGTAGGTGCTGCTGACAACAAAATTAGCAGCATTCATTGCAATCAAATCAGCTGTGAATTGCAATGAAAAATGATATTTCTCCTCTAATTCTTGCCAGTAGAGGTTACTGAACAAGTATTTAGATTTCTCCAAAGCATGGGCAACATTGCATTGGGTAACTTTCAGCCGTCGCGCCAGCAAGAATGCCACTAAATTCCCATCAGTATAGTTTCCAACTATTAAGTCAGGTGTGCCTTGAAATTCTGCCCGTAGTTCTCTTTCTGAATCAATGGCGAAAGTTTCTAGATAAGGCCAAAACTCAAACCGGGAAATCCAGTTTTGAGTCATGTTAGGATTAAATTCCCGTAAAGGCACTCGCAAAATCCAGGCATTTTCCGTACCGTGGACTTTTTCTAGCCGTTGATTACAAAGGGTGCCATCACTATTGGGAATCAAGCGGGTGAGAATAATTACCTTTGGCTCGACATTCAATTTCTCTAAACCCGCAAGCAGGACATCTTCTTGTAGCTGCTTCTCTAGACTCTTTGCCTGGTCAAGGACGTAAACTACCTGACCGCCAGTATCGGGACGCCCCAACACTCCCTCTTGCCCAAACCAACCGTGAGCTGACACCAAGACGATTTTAAAAATCATCGGAACCCGTGAAATGAAGGCTTCTAGGGTCTGAGGATCGGCAGAATCAATCAATTCATCGAGAATATTTAAAGTTTCCCGCACTCGCCCTGCGGTGTTACCCCAACCCGGTTCAAAACCCATTGACTGCAATTGGAATCGGAATTGTTCGTAGGGTTCATCTTCGGGGCGATTATTAACAAAACCGATAGCTTTCTTAACTTGCTCGGAAAGTTGCTGCTGTGATTGAATGCGATCGTTAAGCAGCAGTTGAACACCGTTGTAGTGGTGCAGCCGCAAGAAATTCAATAAGCTGTCCAGCAATTGTTTGGAGTCTTGAAATAGTTGGCTGGATAGATAGCGGTTGAGAAATTGTACCCCCTTACCAATATTTTTGGGGTCGCGGATTGTTGGAGAGTAGTCATAAAACGGGCCGAAGTCCAATTCTAGCAGGTCGCCCTCGTTAGGATGATATTTGTTCACCAAGCGATCGCGCATATCCAACAGATCCTGCACCGTCATCGGTTCAATGCTCAAGTCTGATGTCAACCGATAAACTTCTTGGCTGGCAATCTTAGAACGGATAATCAAACAAAAGTTTGACTCCTCCTGAATAATTTCCTGAGTATAGTAAATAAGTTTGCCTAACTCAGAGGTAGCGTAAAATTCCTCAGGTTTCTGGGACTTTGAGCAATACTCACTATATACATTAAGTATGTCGTTCCGCAGTAAGTACTTCTTTTCTTGTTGGCGTAATTCACTAAGAAAGGAACGCAAATCACTTTTTTCTTCACTATCTAAGACTGCTTGAAGCAATTCAGACATAGCAACTCCACTAGATGACGATGTTTGTATTGTTGACTTTCAAGACGAGACAAATAAGCCTCTACCTTTTCTTAAACCACATATAAACACGAAATAACACAGATAAATCATATTTATCTGTGTACCTATAAGTAGCAACTTTTCAGATTGCACTTAAATCGTGTTCTGCTTTAACTAAAGTATCTATGACTCAATCTTTATGGATCTAACTAAAGGAATACAATTTTTATTTCTTTTGATAGAGGTTAGGAAAAAACTCTCTAAAAATAATTTGGGCACAACCTGTCACGCCCTCAACTACTTGATTTATTCTTTACTATATCATTTATTTGGGTGTATCTGATTATCAACACCCCGTTAACAATTCAAAATTCAAACATGGTTTCATCAGGGAATTTAAACATAAGTTAACAGCTTGTGACCACACTATAGACAGCATTGTGATTATCTCTTTGCTTGCCTTCTGTTGGCTGACTTTTATGATTATTCGTGTGTTCAAAAATTCAAAAACTTCTGAAGCTCAAATTCCCGACTTCTTGGAGAAGTCGGGAATCTTAATATAAAAAGGGTGTGAATAATTAAAGGTTTATAGTCAGTTAGGGTTTAATTAATTTTACATTGCGTAACATAGTTTGATTTATTCTTGCCCACTTATATCATTTCCGGTAAATTAGTTGTGATATGTCATTGCGTTCGCTTCTCTACGAGACGCTGTGCGAACGGGAGCAATGACAAGTGTTTAACCGGACATGATGATATTACTTATCAAATTTTTTTACACTATCGTCGTTGTATAGACACTTACTCTTGCAAAGAAGCAAGCTACGCAAAGCCTCTCCTTGGCGCAGCCTCTCGTAGAGAAGAGTTGTGGCTTGTTATAAGACATTGCACACCTAATTTTCATTTAGGAAGTAGATTTGCTTATATACATCAACTTATTGATAAGATAAGCTAATAAATCATCGTAAGTTTGCAACCCTTTCAAGTCCCTGAACTCGTAGAGAGCAGATCCTTTCGGAAGTAATGGTTATCAATGTTCACAACCAAAACCCATATTCTATAGTAATATATGAATCACTATGAAATTATATAGGGCGAACGATGGGAATTGAACCCACGAATGGTGGTACCACAAACCACTGCCTTAACCACTTGGCTACGCTCGCCATTCAACAATTTCAATTATAGCAATTATTTGGCAAGCGAGCAAGAGTTTTTGTTAAAGGAACGGACTCAGTTGATTTAGAGTCTCCCGAATCTAAGTGATTATAATGAATTTTAGTTGGCAAACATGAAACCCTTAACCATCATTGCATATACTGGAGCAGCAGCAGGACTCGCCGCCTTGGGTGTGACAATGGCGAAGACCAATCCCAGTCAGGTTAAATATGAAGAATATGCAGTACAACGGCTGACAAAATACTTAAAAACCGATGTATGTAAAAAAACCACGAATATTATAGAAAATTTAATCCGTTTTAATTGTGATAAGTTGGTTGACTCGGCTAACCCGCAAATGCAAGAAATTATTGCCAAGACTACAGAAAGACAAAATTACATTATTTTTAGCATTTACCGTACAGATTTAAAAATAAATTCTTGGATACCTTCTTACAAATTTGAAACAGTGGCAGCTTTTGATCAATTTTATACTTACACTGCCGAACAACAATAAGGCAAGGAGCAGAGGCAGAATATAAAAGTGATTAAGAATACTTCTATTTAGTAATTGATAATAGTTTCAACGATCGCCAGAGTACTTGTAGCGGTTATCACTTCGGTGCCATCCAGTCGTCACCTCGCCCCGTATTTGAGTAAAGCAAACACTCCCCTTTGATCTCACAAAGAGGGGTTGGGGGTGAGGCTGAATAATGTACTTCATGGAAACGAGAACTGCTATATTACTACCAGCTTAAGATTAAGTAAGATATGAGAATTAGTAACTGAGAGTTGAAGCTTTGCCGATGTCATCTGCCTATCTGCTAGTATCTCACGGAAGTCGCGATCGCCGCCCAGAAATTGCTATGCAGCAACTAGCAAAGCTGGTATGTCAGAAATTGCCAAAAAATCACAATCCATTAAATAGCGAACATCTGGTTGGCATAGCTGTTTTAGAAATGAGTCCTCAGCCTTTGCATGAGCAGATTCAAGAATTTGCCAAGAGCGCTTTTGGCGATTGCACACTGTCTCAAAACGAGAATCGCTTAAAAATTGTACCGCTATTTCTGCTGCCGGGAGTGCATGTCATGACAGATATTCCCGCCGAAGTAGCACTTGCACAACAGGCTGTTGGTCAAGATATCATGATTGATCTGCAACCATACTTAGGTTCTCACCCAGATTTGGAAAAATTACTGGCAAAGCAAATTGCTACTATAGAAGCACAAGCATGGATTTTGTTAACTCATGGTAGCCGTCGCCCCGATTCGGAAAAACCAGTCCAAGCAATAGCAAGAAGTTTGGGAGCAGTGGCTGCTTATTGGTCTGTACCTGGTAGTTTAGAATCACGGGTGAAAGAGTTGGTAGCTTCTGGTTATAAAGAAATTGCAATTTTGCCATACTTTTTATTCGCTGGTGGAATAACCGATGCGATCGCCGCCTCAATAGAGGAACTAAAATTACAATTTTCTGCGGTGAATTTCCAATTGGCAGAACCACTGGGAGCAAGTGCAGAATTAGCCGAGTTAATTTGGGATTTAATAGATAGATGAACCGCACAGAAAAACAGGAGAACAAGTATTTGGGAAAGGTTTATTTAGTAGGTGCGGGGCCAGGAGATCCAGGACTAATCACCCTGAAGGCGAAAGGTTTATTGGAATGTGCAGATGTAGTTATCTATGATGCCTTAGTCAGTCCAGCAATTCTGGCAATGATTAATCCCCAAGCAGAGCAAATTAATGCTGGTAAACGTGCGGGGAGACATTCGTTGTTGCAAGAAGAAACAACTCAATTGCTGATTGATAAAGCGCAGGATCATGCAATTGTGGTGCGCTTAAAGGGTGGCGATCCGTTTATTTTTGGTCGCGGTGGCGAAGAGATGGCAGAATTAGTCAACGCGGGAATCTCAACGGAAGTTGTGCCCGGTATCACATCCGGGATTGCAGCCGCCGCCTATGCAGGTATCCCTTTGACTCATCGTCTGTATAGTTCATCCGTGACATTTGTTACGGGTCATGAAGCGGCGGGTAAGTATAGACCGCAAGTGAATTGGAATGCGATCGCTCAAGGTTCTGAAACGATTGTAATTTATATGGGAATTCACAATCTGCCTTATATTCTGGAACAATTTAGAGCAGCTGGGTTGAATTTAGAAACGCCGATTGCTTTGGTGCGTTGGGGTACGCGACCAGAACAAGAAGAATTGATTGGTACTTTAGAGACAATTGTAGAGCAGGTAGAGCAAACTGGATTTGGTGCGCCTGCGATCGCAGTCATTGGACAGGTAGTAAATATGCACAGTATTTTGTCTGCTTGTCGTCCAGTTTGATGGTTGACCCAAAAAAAGAAAAATCACAAGTGTAGAGAAAGCCGTTTAAATGGCGGAGTTTTGCTCTCCAGGGTCTTTAAGTTTCTCGAATCCAAAATGCCAATCCTCCTCCCCTACCGCGAGCTGCAATAAAATCTTTCGTCACTGAAAAGAAGCCAAAGAAGGGCAGTTTAGCTATGGGCTGGTTGTAGAAATCTTCTGTTTTAACTTTACCAAAACGGATTGGTCTGTTGTAAACAACACGACCAAACAGACTGATAAGCATGTGGTTAAAATCAAACGCCAATAAATTTTTCTTAGTTGAATATTGCACTGGCCCCGTGAGCTTTAACAAAACTGGGCCAAATTCAACCTGATTAACAATTTCGCCTCTGCTTGAATCTTCTGACAAAATGGGATTAAAGGAAACATAAACTGTTATAAACTTGGGTACATAGAAACCCTTGCCTAATAGAATTCCCCCGCGCTTTCTGACTTTATTAGTGCCAGTGACAAAGGAAAGTTGCCATTTACCTAAAAGAGACTCAAACGGATAAGTTAACCGTTGCTGCTTGGCAGATTTTTCTGCTTTTAGCAACGCATTTACTAATATTTCAGGACTAGGGCATCTGCCTCCCTGCCCTCGATACGCAACCGCAGCATAGGATAGCAGGGTAACAAAGTTAAATGTCGCTGTAAATTTTAAATCAGCCGTCATAAAAGCACTCTGGATTTAACTATTTCTTTGGTTTATTGAAGAGATTGTACCGTTATCGGGAGTCGGGAAGAAGTATTCTCATGGTTGGTTGTAAGATTTTATCGGCATTGAAACCCAAAAACTACCAACCTCTGGTTCGTGGACTGCTGCCGAATTAGACTAAACTGTTCCACATTTAACTTGCTGCCATTAGGGTGGGCAAGATGCCCACCCCACAAGAGTTAGGTTTAAATTGGGTTATGCTTTCTTAGATGTTTTTCAGCTTATAGACAGCAGGCCCTAAATGGGCATTCCCATGCTTTGGCTGCCAAGGAGATAATGTCATGTCACCTTGACAGGACTAATCCTGCCCCCCGATGAAAATACAGTGCGTCTAGACCTTTGGCTCTTGTTAATGACCAAATTCTGTAACAATGGTTAACAATAAGCCAGAATACTGAATCTAAGCTACTCATGAGCCAGAGTTCTCAAAACAGCCCTTTGCCACGCAAAGCCGTTCAATCATATTTCCATTGGTTATACGCTTTCTGGAAATTCTCTCGTCCTCACACGATTATTGGTACAAGTCTGAGTGTGTTGAGTTTGTATTTAATTGCCATTGCTGTTTCCTCGACTGGATTTTCTGGCATTCCACTGAGTCGGGTTTTGGGCGCATGGATTGCTTGTTTGTGTGGCAATGTCTATATTGTGGGGCTAAATCAATTAGAAGATGTTGATATTGACAAGATTAATAAGCCTCATTTACCGTTGGCATCAGGTGAGTTTTCCCAACAGACGGGGCAATTAATTGTTGCTTTGACTGGGATTTTGGCGCTAGTTGTGGCGTGGCTAACTGGGCCATTCTTATTTGGTATGGTGGCGATTAGTTTGGCGATTGGTACTGCTTATTCTTTACCGCCAATTCGCTTGAAACAGTTTCCATTTTGGGCAGCGCTATGTATTTTTTCGGTGCGCGGCACAATTGTTAATTTAGGATTGTATTTGCATTATAGTTGGGTGCTGAAACAAAGCCAAGGAATTCCGCCCGTGGTGTGGGCGCTGACATTATTTATCTTGGTGTTTACCTTTGCGATCGCTATCTTTAAAGATATACCAGATATGGAAGGCGATCGCCTCTATAATATCTCTACTTTCACTATCCAACTCGGTTCGCAGGCTGTGTTTAATCTGGCTCTTTGGGTGATAACTGTCTGCTATCTAGGAATAATTCTAGTTGGTGTGCTAGATATAGCCTCAGTTAACCCTATATTTCTGGTAATTGCCCATTTAGCGCTGCTAGCTTGGATGTGGTTACGGAGTTTGGCTGTAGACTTACAAGATAAAAGTGCGATCGCTCAATTCTACCAATTTATCTGGAAACTCTTTTTTATCGAATATCTGATTTTTCCTATCGCCTGTTTTTTGGCTTAGACAATGCTAGAAACCTTTCCCACTAGTTCTATTATTCCTGCTGTTGTAGTTGTTCTCAGTCTATCAATACTTGGCTATTTCGCTTGGAAAACTTTGATTACCTCAGACTTGTTTCAAAAAGGAATCAATCTTGCTCAAGAAAAAGATTACCAAGGCGCAGAAGCAGCGTTTCGCAAAGTGATTTCCCTCAACTCTACTAATGATGTGGTGCGCTTGTTTTTGGGAGATGTTTTAAACCAGCAAGGCCAAGTAGAGGAAGCAACAGAATTATTCCGGGAAGTGATTCGTCGCAGTCCGAAAAATCCTGATGCTTACTTGCGTCTGGCAAATATTCTCATGCAGCAAGAGCGAGAACAGGAAGCTAAAACTAACCTGCTACAAGCTAAAGATTTATTACAAAAACAGCGCCAACCTGAAAAAGCTAAAAAAATCGCTGAACTGTTAGATAAAATGAGTGCTAAGTCAAGTAAATCTTAAGTTGAATGAGATTGCGGAGATTAAATTTCCTTGTTCCGTCTCCTAATTTTATTTTTTTACCATTCCCATCATCATGTTGAGAATGGTTTTTATTTTGCGATTTCTCAGTGTTTGCCTTAATTATGCCCGCAATCTTTGCAAGTTTGACCACTCCCTTCATTGCCCTTACATTTAATCAAAATTGGTGTGAATACACTGGGCTAACATTAGAGCAATCCTTGGGTTCTGGTTGGTTGACTGCATTGCATCCAGATGATATCCAAAGTGCTGATGAAATTTGGTCTAATGCTGTAAAAAATAAGACTATATATAACAATGAATATCGCTTTAAACGGGCTTTTGATGGCTCCTATCGTTGGCAGCTAGCGCGAGGTTTTACAAACCTTAGCAGAGGTAAAGTCAGATGTGTTGGTTAGCGATATTGGGATGCCCGATATGGATGGCTATATGTTAATACATCAAGTAAGAACTTGGACACCAGAACAAGGTGGAGAAATTCCAGCAATTGCCTTGACTGCCTTTGCTAGAAACGATGACCAGGAAAAAGGACTAAAAGCTGGGTTTCAGATGCATTTACCCAAGCCTCTTAACCCAGAAGAATTAATTGCAGCCATTGTTCAATTTATGGAAACAAAAGCATCAGCGATTACCTAAAAAACGGCTTTTTCCTACTAATAAAGCTCCATTTATTGTGTACAAATGGACAATTATATCAGAGGATGTTTGAAAAATCTAATTTTTACTAGCCGGGCGACTAGAAGTCGCGGCTACACAGACAAAACCCACCTCCGTGGGTTAAAACCTTGATTTTTCCTTAGTCCACGGAGGTGGACTACTCTGCGAGACGCTGTTCGCATTCGTTTGTGTAGTAGCGTTCGCGTCAGCGTGCCGCAGGCAATTCTATTCGCCCAATACTTTTCAAACAACCTCTCAGACTACACTTGTATCAAGTTAGGTTAATCACTTATAATTCCTGTTATAGTCCCGCCAAACCTATGCTTTTACTCCCCAAAGAGCAAGCTCTTCGGGGATGGGGTATTTTTATCAAAAAGATGGGTCTAAAACCCTGTCATAAAAGACGGCTTTAAGTTTTGTGGCTCTTGTCTTTATCCCCGTTACCGTAAACCAAGCAGATAAGGTAATAAAAATGCTGAAAAACAAGAATATACTGGTAGCAGCTATTATCTGCTTGTGTTTGAGTAATGCTAGTAGTGGCTTTGGTAAAGATGTTGGGGTTGTTTTATCAAAAATTGATGACTCCGCACAGCCCGCAATTCCTCAGAACAAAAACGCAGTTGCTCACTTTGAGCAAGGAACCAATCTCTACAAACAAGGAGATTTAAAAGGAGCAGAGGCGGCTTTTAAGAAAGCAATTAAACTAGAACCGAACTTTGTACAAGCTTATATTGCTTTGGCAAATACTCTCGACGATCAAGGGAAACCACAAGAAGCGATCGCTCTTTACAAAAAAGCCATTAGCCTCGATCCGAAAGACGCTGGAGCATACTTTAATTTGGGTTTGACTTTAGCAAGACTCAATCAGTTAGAAGCTGCGATCGCCCAATATAAGCAAGCCCTCAGCCTTGAACCCAAGTATGCTGAAGCTCAGTATAACTTAGGAAATGCTCTGTACGCTCAAGGCAAACTAACAGAAGCAGTCATCGAATATACAGCAGCCATTCGCCTCAAACCCAGCTATGCCCCAACTTATGCGCGTCTGGGAAATGCTCTGTACGATCAAGGTAAGCTGGCAGAAGCAGTTACCCACTACAAAAAATCCATTAGCTTTGATCCCAACTATGCAGACGCTCACTATTACTTAGGGAACGCCTTGTACGCTCAACGAAAACCACAAGAAGCAGTCGCGGAATATATAATAGCCATTCGCATTGAACCGAAAAATACAGTAGCTTATAATGCCTTGGGAAATGCTTTTTACGCTCAAGGCAAACTAGAAGAAGCGATCGCACATTACAAAAAAGCCATTAGCTTCACTCCCAACTATGCAGACGCTCACTATAATTTAGCAAGCGCTTTTTACGCTCAAGGCAAGCTAGCAGAAGCAATCGCCGACTATACCGAAGCGATTCGCCTTGATCCCAAACATGCACAAGCTTACACGGGTTTGGGAAATGCGATGGACGATCAAGGTAAACCTCAAGAAGCGATCGCACATTACAAAAAAGCCATTAGCCTCGTACCCAACGATGCATTCACTTACTATAATTTGGGAATCACTTTAGGAAGACAACAACAGCCACAAGAAGCGATCGTTAATCTTAAAAAAGCCAGAGAGTTATTCAAAGCTGCGGAAAACAAAGAGATGGTTGAGCAAATTGATCAGTTAATCCAAAAAATTAATACCCGGACGAATTGAATAAAGGGCATGGGGAGTGGGGAAGAAGAACTATTGACAAATGACAAATGGACATGATTCAAGAAAGGGGCAAAGTTTACCTCGTAGGTGCTGGGCCTGGAGATGTAGCATACCTAACAGTAAAAGCTTACAATCTCTTAGCTACTGCTCAGGTTTTAATCTACGATGCCCTGGTAGATGCTCAATTATTGCAGTGCGTACCACCTGATTGCTTGAAGTTAGATGTCGGCAAACGCGGTGGTAAACCCAGTACAACCCAAGCACAGATTAACAAGTTACTAGTAAAGTATTGCCAGCAAGGAAAACAAGTTGTACGGCTCAAATCAGGCGATCCGTTGATTTTTGGGCGTTGCACTTCCGAAATTGAAGCGTTGAAAGCATCTGGTTGTGATTTTGAACTAGTACCAGGAATTTCCTCAGCCCTTGCAGCACCTTTGCTAGCAGGAATTCCCCTGACAGATCCGGTGTTGAGTCGCACTTTTGCAGTATTTACAGCTCACGAACCAGAGGTTTTAGACTGGGAGGCACTGTCACGCTTAGAGACACTGGTAATTTTGATGGGAGGGCAACATCTGCCAGAAATTGTACATCAACTGGTGCGACACGGGCGATCGCACTTAACACCCATTGCGATCATCCGTTGGGCAGGAACTCCTGATCAACAAATTTGGATAGGGCAACTGGGCAATATTCTGGAACAAACCACCGAATTATCCCTTTCTCCAGCAGTAATTGTGATTGGCGAAGTTGTTGGGCTACGCAAGTACTTACAACCTGAGAATATATATTTAGACGAAATTATCAGGCATTCCCAGCCAGAACCTGGGAGCGAGAGTACTCCTACACCCCAACCTATGTTAAGTAACTTCCCCCCCTCTTCCTCATCTCCCTCATCTCCCTCATCCCCCTCATTCCCTCTTCCCCTGACTGGCAAAACAATCCTGGTGACACGTTCAGTCGGACAGTCGAGCCAATTTAGCGATCGCCTGATCGCATCAGGTGCAACAGTCATCGAAATGCCTACCTTAGTAATCGGCCCGCCCTCCAGTTGGGAAGCTTTGGATAATGCGATCGCTCATTTATCTGACTTCGACTGGTTAATTCTCACTTCTACTAATGGCATAGACTACTTTTTTGAAAGGCTAATCGCCCAAGGTAAAGATACCCGTGCCTTAGCGGGCGTCAAAATTGCCGTTGTTGGCGAGAAAACAGCCCATAGTCTCAAACAACGCTCTCTGCAAGCAGATTTTATTCCCCCCAGCTTTATTGCGGATTCTTTAGTGGAAGATTTCCCAGACAAACTGGATGGTAAAAAGGTTTTATTTCCCAGAGTTGAAAGCGGCGGAAGAGAAGTTTTGGTTAAGGAATTAACTGCCAAGGGAGCAAAGGTGATAGAAGTTGCCGCATATCAATCTTGTTGTCCTAGTGGTATTCCACCTGTGGCAGAGTTAGCTCTCCAAAACCGCAAGGTAGATGTGATTACCTTTGCCAGTTCTAAAACTGTACAATTTTTCTGTCAACTTACTGACAAAATATGTTCTACCAACTCTGATGCTAGCCAATTATTAGAAGGAGTTTGTATTGCCTCTATCGGCCCCCAAACCTCTAAAACTTGTCATGCTTTATTCGGACGTGTAGATGTAGAAGCCCAAGAATATACTTTAGATGGTTTAACCCAAGCACTGATAACATGGGCGACAAATTATTAGTACAGCTTTGCATAAAATCGGGGCGAATTGAGGGTTATATCGCACCCTGAAATAGGTGATTTATCTGCCTGATTTTTAGCACCTCACATTTTCGCGTTGCTCCCTTCAAGATATGGAATGGCAACCATTGATTCTCGAAGTAGAAGGATATTTAAAAGACTTACTGGCAAAAGAAGGTATCAGCCAAGCAAGTATCTTCTATCGTCGGTCTTTACAGCTTCAGCAGAAAATTCTTTAGATTAAAAACTTATGCCTTATAGTAAATTCACTCTTAGTAAAGCTGTAGAGGATTTCCAACTCACAATCGTTGAAGGGGATCGTTTCCTGCCAGAAATTCCCTCACTCACCCCTACCCCTTTGCTTGTGGATATTCTTAAAGAAACAATTCCTTGGGCGATCGCAGTCAGTAGCGAGAAAGCCCGTTCTGAGGGCATCATTAATCCTGTGTTACTGGAGGTAAAACGCCAACTTAAAGGACAGATTAGCGTTTTCTCTGGTGAGGAATTCAATGTAGAACCGGAGGCTGAACTCACTGGCTATATTGACTTTCTGATTAGTCGTTCCCCAGAACAGCTATTTATCAAAGCTCCTGCGGTTATTCTAGTGGAAGCAAAGAAGGAAGACCTGAAACCAGCGCTAGGTCAATGCCTCGCCGAAATGGTTGCAGCTCAACGCTTTAACCAACAAAAGCAACAGCCGATCTCGACGATTTACGGAACGGTTACTAGTGGCACGGTTTGGCGGTTTCTAAAGTTAGAAGGGCAATGTGCGTCCATTGACCTTACAGATTACCCTCTCCCTCCAGTTGAGCAAATTTTGGGTTTTCTCGTTTGGATGGCGCAGAAGGGCTAATGACTGTTGCCATAATATATATAGGACTCGTATTTGATTTTTGAAAAAAATCACTACACCCCAAAAAGGCTTCTTCCTTACTCCCTACTCCCCACTCCCTACTCCCTGTCTACGCAAATAATTATGGCTACGCCACGCTGCGCGAACAAAAATCAAAGTAGAGACGCGATTAATCGCGTCTCTGCTATATGAGAGTAGGAAGACTTAAGTTTCTCCCCCAATCCTCGTCTTCCCCTGCTTGCCTCAACTGATAACTTTCTTAACCCAACCCTTGCGGCTTTGCCCCCAATATGCATCCGGCGGCATCACATAGAATCCTGACAAATGAGCCTTAAGTACTTGGCGAAAAAGACTCTATTTGATATTGTTGATTAACATATCAAATTGATATAGCAAAATGCTGAAGCTGGCAGTATTAGGACTCTTACAGCGAGAGCCTTTAAATGGTTATCGACTCAAACAGCAACTAGAGATGTTTATGAGTTGCAGTATTTGTGTCAACTATGGCGGGATTTATCCGCTTCTCAAGCGTATGGAAGAACAAGGTGAAGTGATGCTATGTGCCGAACAGGTACAAGAAGATGGGCAGTGTGGAAAGATATATCAGATTACACCCCACGGCAAAACCACTTGGTATCAAGAGATGCTGGCATATCCTCATGAAAGTTGGGTGAATGCGCGATCGCGATTTTTAATCAAATTTTTTTTCTTTGGTTATTTATTACCCGAAGAACGAGTGCAGTTAATTGAACATCGATTGATGTCATGTCGGTTACGCCTGGTAGACAAAAAAGCACTTGAAGTTACTGATGATTTATATCAAGCGAAATTACAAAAGCGTGTAATTGAAGTTATCCAATCGGAGATTGGGTGGCTAGTTGAGCAACTCCAAACAGAACAACTCCAATTAGCTAAAATGTCAACTTCAGCAAAACAGCTTTAACATCCAAAACTTTTGAAGTATCCTAGCTAACTATGTGGATCGTCAAAATTGCTTTACGTCTTCCGTATACATTCGCGATCGCTGCTTTGATGATAGTGATCCTGGGTGTAGTCACGATATTTAGTACACCAGTTGACATCTTTCCCGCAATTAACATTCCGGTAGTCAGCGTAGTTTGGACTTACACTGGTACGACATCTGAGGAAATGGCACAGCGAATCGTCACCATTAGCGAACGCGCCATGACAACAACAGTTGGTGACATCGAACACATTGAATCTCAATCTTTGAGTGGTGTTAGTGTCGTCAAGGTTTTCTTCCAACCCAACGCTAATATCGCCTCAGCCGTCGCTCAAATTACCTCTGTCAGCCAAACAATTCTCCGCCCTTTGCCACCTGGGATCACACCGCCATTCATCATTCAATACAACGCTTCTAGTGTGCCGATTATCCAGATGAGTGTCAGTAGCAAAACCTTACCGGAAGAAGCACTCTTCGACTATGCTACCAACTTCGTCCGCACCCAATTAGCAACAGTGCAAGGGGCGAGTGTACCTCTGCCTTATGGTGGTAAACCTCGGCAAATTATGGTTGATATCGATCCCCAAGCGATGTTGGCTAATGGCATTTCTGCCCAAGACGTGACTAATGCTGTCAGTGCCCAAAATCTGGTCTTGCCCGCAGGTGATATGAAGATAGGCGATCGCGACTTCGCCGTACAAATCAACAATAGTCCAGATGTGGTGTCAGCCCTCAACGACTTGCCAATTAAGCAAGTTAATGGGACTGTGACTAAAATTCGTGATGTCGCGCAGGTAAGAGATGGCTTTGGTGTGCAATCAAACATTGTACGTCAGAATGGGAGACGATCAAGCTTACTTAGTATCCTTAAGAGTGGCAATGCCTCAACGATTGATGTGATCGAGCGGGTAAAAAAAGCTTTGCCTCGCATCCAATCCACCTTGCCCCCAGAACTGAATTTAGCGTTTTTGTTCGATCAATCTATATTTGTAAAAGCTTCTATTCAAGGCGTTCTCAAAGAAGGATTGATTGCAGCATGTCTCACCGCGCTGATGATTTTGATTTTCCTGGGAAGTTGGCGCAGCACTGTAATTGTAGCCGTATCGATTCCCCTGTCGATGCTGGTTTCGATCATTGTGATGAGTCCTTTGGGACAAACTTTTAACATCATGACCTTAGGTGGTTTGTCCTTAGCTGTTGGTATTCTTGTAGATGATGCCACAGTAGAAATTGAAAATATCCACCGAAATCTCGGACAAGGTAAACCAATCAAGCGAGCAATCTTAGATGGGGCGCAGCAAATCGCCACTCCAGCACTTGTAGCAACATTATGTATTTGTATTGTCTTTGTACCGGTCGTGTTTCTCAGTGGAGTGGCAAAGTACCTATTTGTCCCGCTAGCGATGGCGGTAGTATTTGGGATGCTTGCTTCCTATGTGCTATCTCGGACTGTAGTTCCGACAATGGCCAGCTATCTTTTACCACAAGAAGCAGACTGGCATAGAGAAAGCGAGAATCATAATGGTCATAGCGATCGCCATCATCTAGATTCGCCAGTCCAAAACGATAATGGTCATGGCGACAACCATCATATAATAGATTCGCCAGTCCAAAATAATAATGGTCATAGCGACAACCATCATATAGATTCGCTAGTTCAAAACAATAATGGTCGCGACAACCACCACCAAAATTCAGAGACAACAACGAAAACTGCCGAACCTGTTAAGAAAGATTGGATATGGCGGCTACACGAAAAGTTTAACCGACAATTTGAGAAATTTCGCAGTTGGTACTACAATGTCCTGGCCTCAGCATTAAATCACCGCCGTATAGTTTTTGTGCTGTTTGGTGCATTTATTGTCAGTGCAGGAGTTTTATTGCCGTTCGTCGGTCAAGACTTTTTCCCGGAAGTCGATGGTGGTCAGTTTAGCCTACATGTTCGAGCCTTACCTGGTACTCGTTTGGAAGAGACAGAAAGAATTGTCAGCCAAGTCGAAGGCGTTATCCGCCAGACTGTACCGAAAGACAATCTCTCTCTGATTTTGGATAATATCGGCTTACCCACCAGTGGCATTAACCTTACCTATGGCTACAACGGTGCCACAATTGGGCAGGCTGATGCTGATATTCTTGTTTCCCTAAAAGAATCTGGTTCAACTTTTTCTTACGTCAAGCAACTCCGCCAGAAATTGAAAGCGACATTTCCCAACTACACCTTCTTTTTTGAGCCGGCTGATATTGTGACTCAAATTCTCAATTTCGGTTTACCTGCTGCTGTTGACGTGCAAATATCTGGCCCTCTGAAAAACTCAAAGGGGAACTTTGAAATTGCCCAACAAATCGCAGCACGGATGACGCGCGTTCCTGGCGCTGTAGATGTACATCTCCAGCAAGTTGTCGATGCTCCAAAATTACGTCTTGATGTAGATCGCACCGAGGCTCAACAACTGGGTATGACCCAGCGTGATGTTGCCAATAGCGTCCTCACTTCCTTAAGTTCAAGCGGTCAAGCCGCAATCAACCAATGGCTTGATCCCAAAAAAGGCGTGAGTTACACCCTTGCTGTACAAGTTCCCCAGTATAAAATTAACTCTATTGACAGCCTGAAAAATACGCCAGTTGGCAACGCTCAAACTGCACCTCAACTTTTGGGTAATTTGGCTACTGTCAAACGCGACACAGTGATGCAAGTTGTCAATCACTACAACATTCAGCCAGTTTTCGATATCTACGCTAATTCCTCTGGTCGCGACCTTGGGGGAGTTGCCCGCGATGTAAATCGAATCATCGCTGATTATCAGAAAAAATTGCCTAAGGGTAGTCAGATTACTATCCGAGGGCAAGTGCAAACGATGAACTCTTCCTTTCTAGGACTTGGTTTAGGACTTGTGTTTGCAATTGTGCTGGTTTACTGCTTAATGGTAGTGAACTTCCAATCTTGGCTCGATCCCCTGATTATTATGATGGCGCTGCCAAGTGCCTTAGCAGGGATCATTTGGATGCTATTTGTCACCCGTACCACCCTGAGCGTTCCTTCATTAATGGGTGCAATTATGAGTATAGGTGTGGCGACATCAAACAGTATTCTAATGATCACTTTTGCAAATGAGCAGCGTCAGGAAGGGGAAAATGCCTATAAAGCAGCCCTAGCGGCGGGCTATACAAGATTGCGTCCTGTGTTGATGACTGCCTTAGCCATGCTTATCGGGATGGTGCCAATGTCTCTCGGTCTTGGTGAAGGTGGTGAACAGAATGCACCCTTGGGTCGCGCTGTAATTGGCGGCTTATCAGCTGCAACAGTCGCTACTCTGATCTTTGTACCTGTCGTATACAGCATTATGCGGCGTCAACAACCTCGTCCTGTTGATGATGACGATTTAAATTTCTCAGATCCGCAGGCAGCATACTCGTTATCATCATCTCAAGGCAAATCATGAGCAATTCCAAGTAAGGCTACAAAAAAAATAGTCAAAGCCAATCATGGTAATGACTCTAGCTGCTAAAATTCTGCTTTCTTAGATAATATGGGACAGTTTACCTATGGATTCTCAGCATCGTCCATCTCCTGATTCTGAAGAACAAACGACTTCTAGAAAACAAAAGCGCGGCATTAGTGGAATTGGTTGGGCTGTAATTGGTGCTGTTTTCTTTGCTAGCCTACTGGCCATAGGTATTCTGCCTCGGTTAAGCCAAAGGTCAGAATTACAAGCAGCAGTTAAGGAAGCAAGCACCCTACCCACAGTCAATGTGATCACTCCCCGTCGTGCTACTGCTAGTACCAAATTGGAACTAACTGGCAATGTTGTAGCCCTTAACCAAACGACCATCTACGCTCGCAGTACTGGGTATTTGCGGCGGTGGTACGCAGACATTGGCGATCGCGTCCGATCTGGTCAGTTATTGGCAGAGATTGATTCACCAGACACCGATCAGCAAGTTCTGCAAGCGAAGGCAGAATTAGTGCAAGCACAAGCTAACGTGCTTCAAACTCGTGCTAATTTAGCTAAAGGTATTTCTGATTTGAAGCAAGCCCGCGCTAATCTATTGATAGCACGTCAGACTTGGCAGCGCTGGCAAGTTCTTGTCAAGCAAGGTGCAGTCGCTCAACAAGAAGCAGATACAAAATATGCTACATATCAGGCTAATCTTGCCAACGTTGAGGCAGCACAAAACACTGTTAATTCCGACTCTGCGAACATCAAAGCAGCACAAGCTAACGTCTACGCAAGTCAAGCAAACTTCCAGCGTAATACGGTATTGCAGTCTTATAAGAAAGTCACTGCTCCTTTTGCAGGAGTGATTACCGCACGTAACGTAAATACAGGTGTTTTAATTTCAGCAGGTAGTGGCAACAGCAATAGCAGCAACACCAATACCAGCAATACCAGCCTTTATACTATTGCCGCTTATGACAATCTAAACGTAAATGTGAGTGTTCCACAGAGTTTATCACAGTCACTTCAGACTGGTCAAACAGCACAAATTACAGTCAGAGAGTTACCACAACGAGTGTTTACGGGTAAAGTAGTGCGTACTAGCAACGCTATAGATCCAAATACTCGCACTTTGCTGGCACAATTAGAAGTGCATAATTCCGACGGGACGCTGCGACCTGGGATGTATGCCAATGTCAAATTTGCCATTAACCGCAGCCATCCTCCCTTTGTTGTGCCAGATAGTGCCTTAGTCGTTAACGCCGGAGGTACGCAGGTAGCAACTGTAACTAAAGACCAAATAGTGCATTATCAAAAAGTTGCCGTTGGGCGAGATTATGGTACTGAAATAGAAATTACATCAGGTCTGACAGGAAATGAATCGCTAATTGCCACTCCTACGGTTGATGACACAGAGGGTTTGCGCGTGCAGCGAGTTGCACAAACAAAGTAGACTCATTTCTGATATCAGGTTTGGTTAAAAAGTTCCGAGTTAGATGCTTATTAAATTGGCATTTTAACTATAGCCCTACTTAATCATTCGTGAACAACTAGATCCCCGACTTCTCTAAGAAGTCGGGGATTTGAATCTTGTGATTTTCAAAAATCAAATAGGATTGCTATATGAGTTAAGTATACCATGTACTGAAGATCCAAAATTATATTGGAAACTGAACATCTTCGTAAACCAAAGAAATAGGAAAGTGGAAATCAACACTAGTTAAATGAACTTCATCCCCTTCTTCATAAGGATGTAACTCCCAAATCCCTTTGTCATTTATACGAAAGCAATCTAAACTGATTTTTTCAGCATCAATGAGGACATATTCTTGTAAAGTCTGGATACGGCGATACTGCATAAATTTCCCGCCTCTGTCGTAAGCTTCTGTACTAGGAGAGAGAACTTCGACAATTAAACAAGGATACTGAATAAATTTAATCGCTTGTTTGTCTCTTGGATGACAACTCACCACAACATCCGGGTAGTGAAAAGACCCTTTCTCCGATACGCCTACTTTTGCATCTGCTATATTGACACGACACGCACCACCCCGAAGGTGGCTTTTTAATGCCGAAGCCAAGTTGAAAGCTATATCATTATGGGGAATAGTACCTCCAGTCATAGCAAAGACTTCACCATTGATATATTCGTATTTAATATCTTGGTGTTCTTCCCATTCCAGGTATTCCTGGGGAGTCATATACTTTGCGTCTGGACTCGCAACCATAACTTTATCCTTTAAACATTACGTTCAACCGCGATAATTTCAGTATATTCATACTCGTTCGGACTTTGTTTCACCAAAGGATATCTTTCCCCACCCAACTCAATATAATCTTGTTCGCAATCCGGCTTAGATGAATAATACGTAAGCACATATTCTCTACCGATTCTGTGTGTCATTTCTGCTTCTACTTCACCCCGCCACTGAGTCTTAGTAACTAAAACTATCAGCTGATTCGCTAATTCCGGAATTGTCTTCGCAATGTGTCGCCGCGAACTTTCATCTAAACTACCAAAAGGTGAATCCATGACAATTGGAAAAGTGCTACTATCGGGAATCATCATCATTTTTCGTTTCTCGCTCCATTCCCTTACTTTGTCAATAATGCTGGCAATAAAAGATAAACTGAGAATTTGATTCTCCCCGGTGGATGCTGCAACTGGTGCTTCTATACCTGTGGTATTTTCTACTAATGTCAGTTCATATTTATCGCTAATTTTAGGAATGTATGGAGTCACAGAAATTTCTGTGAATATCTCTTGGACTCGCTTTTCTAGTTGCAGGCGAAATTGTTGTTCTTGACGATTTCTAACTTCCGTTAACCGTTCGATTGCATCTTGAGTAGCGTTAATTCGTCGCTGTGCTAAAGTTTGCTTGTCTTCATTCAGCTTTTGTTTAGCAATTTGTTTGTTTAAACCTTCAATTTCAGTTGTGAGTTGAGCAATTTGCTGCTGATTTGCACCCTGTTCTCGATTTAATGCATCAATTTTACTTTCAATTTCATCTAACCGTTTTTGCAAACTGCTAATTTCTTCATTAGCATCTTTTCGCAACCGTTCTTGAATATTATCTAAATCGCCTTCAGCTTGAGATATGCTTTGCCTTAACTGATTAATCCTAGTTTGTTCTCTATCAACTTCTTCCCAAAAACCTATAGCTTGCTTATCAATTTCATCTACTTGAGCTATCATCCGAATTGCAGTTTCTTCCACCGCCGAAGAACCTGCTTTATTTAACCAGGTACTCACATGAATATGAGAATGATTACCCTCGTGTAATTCTGCACCACAAATACAGCGTTGAGAATTGAGTAAATCATTGACGAATTCCCGCGAAATTCCTGATGTTAACTCGCCTCGCTGCTTCAAATCATTGATAATTCCTCGGAACTGTGCTGTAGTTTCTGACAGTAAAACGGTATAACCCCGCGCAGAAATAACTTTTTTCAGCGCTTCTTTAGTTTTTTTATATTCTTCTTGATTTGCCGCTTTCTGCGATTCTAAATTCTGCCATCTTGATTGCAATTCCTTCGCAGCACTTAGTTCACGCAAACGGTTACTTGTCTCTTTTTTAAAAGTTTGTTGAGATTCTAACTCTTCTTTAATCTCTATTTGCCGTTTGGTAATGTGTTCACGCTCTCGTTCTATCTTTTCTTGCTGTCGTAATAGTTCTTTAGTTTGGGAATCACCAATAGCTTTTAACTCATTTTCTAGAGCTTTTTTAGCATCTCCCAAATGTCTGATGGAACGGTTGATTACCTCCACACCCAAGAAAATTTTTGTAGCTTCGGCAATTTCAGCTTTTTTATCGGAACGAACTATTTCTTCGATTCGTTCGCCGTCAAAGAAAAAATATTGATGTAAAGTAGCGGGTAAAATTTGATTAATTATATCGTCTGGTTGCTGATTTGGTATATTCCATTTGCCATCGTCCCCGCCAACCCACATGGTTAATTGAGTTTTGCCAGCCTCAAAATCAGTTTCGTTTTTATAACCCCGACAGGCGCGTTTAACTCGATAGCGTTTACCTTCATGTTCCCAGCCAATTTCTACCCAACATTCTACAGCTTGACTTTTTTGAGCTTCTGCGATCGCACGCTTATTTACTAACTGTTCTATTGATGCAAACGCCGCACTAAATTTATCATACAATACCCATGTAAAGGCATTCAATAAACTGGTTTTTCCAGAGCCATTATTGCCATGAATAATCGTCGTGTTCTGAACATCTCCCCCAGCCAGGATCATCTCTGGCGTCGTACCATAAAAGGAGCGAAAGTTGCAGAGCTTGATTGAAGTTAGCCTCATCGCACCTCTTCCTTAATAATGTCCAAAATATGATCGTTTATATGGCTGTTAATCTTTTTATCTAGCCTGCCTTTTTCCAGCTTCCATACCCGCTCAATAATTTGCCGTACTTCCGGCAAAGCGCTGGTAATTGGCTCCTGCACATCATCGATATTCGCCTCTTGTGACATATTGGCTTTTGAAATATACTTTTTCTATATTTTAACTTTCTCTAGTGCTGTATTTACCTCCGTAAAACCACTGTTTGCGTTATCTTTAATTTTTGGAAAAAATAGTTTTTGCAAATTTATAATTTTCTTTGAAAAACCACTTTATTCTTTAATCGTTTTCTGTTATTATTTATATTAATAATTTTCTTTATAATGGAATGTGACTAGCTTTAAAGTTTTTACTTACATTCAATTATGATCAAACTCATAATCTTATTATTTCATACTTAATGCTTCTTTTTTCTAGACTAAAAAAAATTTTACAAAATAATACAAATATAGCAATCCTAGATGAGTTATGAGAATTGAAGGACAAAAATCCCCGACTTATCAAATAAGTCGGGGATCTTGTTTATCACGAATGATTTAAGATTGCTATATTGTCTGGTTAATCATCAAATATCTAATAACCCATATCGCTTTTGTAAATCCAGTAATTTCATTCTGGCAACGCCTGCATTATCAGCCAAATCAGCAAACTCCACAAAGCGACGCAATTCCTTTTTTAACAAATTACGCTCAACTTCTATCGTTTCTCTATCTAAATCTGGTGGTAAAACAATCATGTCAAATATAGTAGCGCGTTCCTTAGCAGGATGAGGACGCAAAACTCGCCCCCGTCGTTGGATAAATTGACGGGGATTACCAGAACTTGATAAAATCACCGCAGTTTGAATTGCCGGAATATCAACACCTTCATCTAAACACCGAATTGCTACTAAACCCTGCAACTCCCCGCTTTCAAATTGACGGCGCAATATTTCCCTTTCTTGTAAAGATGTTTGGGCTGTATAGGTGCTTACCTTATACCCTAAATCCACCCCCAGAATTTTAGCAACAGCTTTAAGTTGACGTAGAGATGAACGTTGTCCCGCATCCTGCGAACCATCACTACAATAAAAAAGAGTGTGAGTAGTTTCGCGGCGAGTTGCCATTAAATCCCGTAAAGCATTTAATTTATTTTCCGCCGCACCAATTAACCTTGCCCGTTGCATCAACAATGGCTTTAAATCTTCATTGTCTTCAAAGTTCCCCGCTTCGCCATTTTCTCGATCCCGATACAGTAGCGATCGCCCAATTCTTTTAGTTAACTTTAAATAGGCAATACTTTCTGCTTCAGTTAACTCTACCAACACCGGATAATACAGATAATGTACCAAAGCACCTTGAGCGATCGCATCCCTCAAAGTGAACTCTGGCTGGAGAACTGGGCCAAAATAATCAAATAGGGATTGCGTACCAAAATCATCAAAATATCTTTCTGGTGTGGCAGATAAAGCCAATCTCAACCCAACACCGCGCGGTAAACTTTCTTCTAACTTGGGTGCGCCTAAATTATGCGCCTCATCCCCAATAATTAAAGTTTTGGCAGGAAAATATTTGAGTTGAGACTGAAATCCATCTCCAATTAAAGTGGAATTCGTAGTAATCACCGTGACAAACCGTTGAGAACCAGAACGCAGATTATAAATTTGCGTAGATAGTTGACTTTGCCAAGTGCGTAAATTCTCAAAAGCTAAAATTGGTTGCAAATTAAATTTTTCACATTCTCGCGCCCATTGGGTGACAAGATGACGGTAGGGACACACCACCAACAACACTTGTAAATTAATCTGCTGATATAATTCACAAGCGATCGCTAGTGCAGTAATCGTTTTACCACTACCAGTAGCCATTTTCAGCGTCCCTCTGCCATTGTTGGAAAACCAGCTAGCGATCGCTTGTCGCTGATATTGCCGCAATTGCAGAGATGGAGGCATTCTTGGGCATCCTGGTAATGGTTGCGAAGTGTAATAACTGCCCTTACTTTCCCTTGCAATTGGTAATTTTAATCGAAATGCGCCACGGGGAGTATCCCCGTGGTCACTTTCGCGGAAAGTGGGCAGTTGCTGCACTGGATTTGGCGTCAGGTACATATATTAAAGCAAATGGGCATTGGGCATTGGGCATTGGGCATTGGGCGTTGGGCGTTGGGCATTGGGCATTGGGCATTGGGCATTAGTTATTTCTCCCCCATCTCCCTCATCTCCCCCACTCCCTACTACCCACTCCCCATTACTTAGTTGTAACCGCGCCAAACACCAATCAGTGAACCTTGCACCTGTACTTGCATAGCACTGACTTCAATGGGATTATACTTAGGATTTGCTGGTTTGAGGGTAACGCGATCGCCTTGGCGATAAAAACGTTTTAATGTCGTACCGAATCCATCAACTCTGGCGGCGACGATAGTACCATTTTTTAAATGATTTGGTTCTGCTACTGGACGCAGGAATACGACATCGCCATCAGCAATTAAATCTTCAATCATACTATCGCCAGCTACGCGCAAAGCATAGGTTTGGGGAGGTAATGAGATATTAGAAAAGTCTAGATGATCTACAGCATCAGTAAATGGTTCTATTAAACCACCAGCAGCGATCGTCCCCAAAATTGGTACACCTTGCTTCACAGCACGCAAAATGCGAATCGTTCGTGCTTGGCCTTCAGTCCATTCTATATATCCTTTAGTGCGTAAATGTTCTAAGCGGCTTTGAATTGGTGCTGGTGACTTCAGGTTCATCGCTTGCATCATTTGCCGAATTGAAGGCGAATGCTGGTGCGATCGGATGTATTCTCCTAACCATTCGTAAAGTTCTTGTTGAGCTTCCGTTAGACGTTCCATAAATTTGCGAGAAGTAATTATAAATGTCTCTAGAACATTAGTACTACAAAAAACTCCCTATAACAAGAGAAAAGTAAAAATATGAAAGGCAAAACAAAGAATATTCTCTTTTCTTTTACCCATTTATTTAGGATTTTTAACCAAGAAGTAGTCAGGAGCCAATTGCACACTCGCTATTCTGACTCCTAACTCCTGTACAGACGCGATTAATCGCGTCTCTCCAAACTCCTAACTCTTTTCATTCTGCCCCTAAGATACTGGCAAGTAAAGCTTTTTGGGCGTGTAGGCGATTTTCTGCCTGTTCCCAAACTCGTGATTGCGAACCTTCAATAACTGCCTCGGTAATTTCTTCACCGCGATGGGCTGGTAAACAGTGTAAAACAATTGCCTCTGGATCAGCAAGGCTCAATAACTGCTCCGAAATTTGGTAAGGCTGGAAAATTGGCATCCGATCGCCTGCTTCTGCTTCTTGCCCCATACTCGCCCAAACATCAGTATAAAGTACAGTAGCTCCCTTAGCGGCTAATTCTGGATCATGAGTGAGGAGGACTTCAGTTTTGTTGTTAGCGATCGCTCTTGCTTGTTCTACAATTCTAGAATCTGGCTGATATCCGCTAGGGGTAGCAATTCTAACATTCATCCCCACCAAAGCACAGCCCAACATCAGAGAATTAGCCACATTATTGCCATCACCCACGTAGGTTAAAGTTAACCCAGAAAGAGTGCCAAAGCCTTCTTGAATCGTCAATAAATCCGCTAATACCTGACAGGGATGTTCTGCATCAGTCAGGGCATTAATCACCGGAATCTTGGCATAGTGAGCAAAAGTTTCCAACTCCTGCTGTGCAAAAGTGCGAATTGCCAAAATATCCAGATATCGATCTAACACCCGCGCCGTATCCTGTAAAGGTTCCCCGCGACTAACTTGAGTGACATTGGGGTTGAGATCGATTACCTGTCCCCCCAGTTGATACATCGCCACAGTAAAACTTACCCGCGTGCGAGTTGAAGCTTTGGAGAACAACAACCCCAAAACTTTATTACACTGCAACTTCAACTGTTGTGATTTAAGTTGAGTTGCCAATTGCAGGAGTTCTTGAAGTTCCGTTGGATTGATGTCCGCCAGACTTAATAAATCTCGTCCGATCAACACTGCCATGCTTATGATGTGTAAAGAACGATTATATATTTTTGTTGCTTTACCAGGCGTGTTAATTCATCACAATTGCAAGGCCAGCTTAAACCATCTAGGCGTACAAAAGCAGCGATATTGCCAAAATCTCTGGTCTTTTAGCCTAATTTCTGAAGAGGCAGATATTTTTTAGCGATCGCAGCTAGACAAATAGGTTGATTATGGTACAATTAGAAATTGTGGTTGCTATATTGAAAGAATCGCCAAATTTGCCAGCATAGCACAGTGGTAGTGCATCCGACTTGTAATCGGAAGGTCGCGAGTTCAAATCCCGCTGCTGGCTTTTGTTGATTTTGGCAGCTTTAAATATAAAATGACAGCGCCTCAACCAACTCCTTTTACAGACCAAAGTCTTTATGACCAAGATTTTTATCTATGGATAGAGACAATTGCTAAAAAATTAAAACAAGGGAGATTAGCTGAAGTCGATTTAGCAAATCTCATTGAAGAAATCGAGAGCATGGGAAGAAGCGAAAAGCAAGCACTAGACAGTAATTTGATTTACGCAAGCCGCACACTCGTGACTTCTAGTCATGAGTTAGGCGCTCCATATTTCCAT
>NZ_JABXKP010000058.1 GCF_017114985.1 Nostoc sp. JL33
GATTAGCGATCGCATATTTTTTCTTCTTTTGCATACCCCACTTCTTGTCTAATTTATCAATGCGTAAGTTCTGTAGTTGTAAATAGATTTTGAAACAATAACGTGAGTAAAGGTTCTGTTTTGTAACTGTAACCTGAGCAAACATACTCACGCAGGATATCAAGCAACTTAAGTTTTCCTTTTAAGGCGTGAAAGCTAGAAATAGCAAGAGTTTAGCAGCAGATTCTATTTTCAATAACTTTATTTTAATGACAATGAACCATGAAAGAATAGGATTTTGAGATCGGCGGATACAAAAGCGATCGCTCTGTCGAAAAAGAAATCAGATTCTTGATCAGAGGTATTTCCACTCTTTAGATTCACTGTCTTCACTTTGGGGCGCATAACTTGAGCAATCCAGTTTGAAATCATAAAGCAAGCAAGTTGCTCACATTATGCTTTAGATTACGTTATCATACAAGGCTACAACACAAAATAAGGCACAGTTATCAACCGCAGCGCTTGCCTTCAGTCAAATTGCGGATATTCTTAAGTTTCGTGCCGAAGTGCTGTTGCAAGATACCCGCGATGGGCTACGCCCCGCCGTAGGCGATCGTAATAGTCTTTTGGGGCCAATTATTAGCACCGATCTCTTTGCTGGTCTAGTGCGGACAACAATGCATCTGGATTTAGATGATTTGATTGAACCGGAAACACCACAAACCTTTAAACCACACGGCCCACACCAATTTTCATATTCTACTGAGTCGGGTGATTCTGTAGTAGCACCTGTTGAAAAAGCGAATGTTTTGGCAATGCTTGATGAGGTAACAACTTTAGAAGATGTCCGCAATTTGGCATCAGATGAGGATGTGGAAAAATGGCAGAGCGCGATCGCTAACCATCTGATAAATGTCAAAGATGAGATTTCTTTAGTTAAACTGCAACGTATGTTGCAAATGCCAATGGTAGAAGTATGGTTGGGATTATTGCTGGGTGGCTTTACCTTGGAGCAACGTGGAGATTTTTATCACAACCATAATGTCTGGGTGAAAAGCTCTCCTTCCTACTATCAATAAAAATACATTCGCCATATAGGGTAGCCACCGAGATAGGATACGTGCAAAATGGGACACGTTGTAAAGTTATGCTAAATACTGATAGCAAGCTATACCTTAATCAATCCAGAAATCCCTGAAAAGACCTGGAGATAACTCTGTGTAACTTTTATTAGAGAATTACTGCATCATTTCTATCAAAATATTTTGAGCGCTACGTTCAGGCTCATTTTTATTAGGGTAAAGTTGGATGTAAGAGCCATCTGGCTGTAACTCCCAAGCTTGGCGATTATCTGCTAGCATTATTTTGAGAATTTTTTGTAAATTCTGCACAATATCATCATCTTCAACTGGTACAACTACTTCCACTCGGTGATCTAGGTTGCGGGTCATCCAATCGGCACTGCCGATATATACTTCATTTTGTCCGTTATTATGAAAGTTAAATATCCGAGAGTGTTCTAAAAAACGACCAATAATACTGATAACACGAATATTTTCGCTAACTTTTGGAACTCCAGGACGCAAACAACAAATACCCCGCACAATTAGGTCAATTTGTACTCCAGCAAGAGATGCTTTGTATAAAGTAGCAATAATTTGGGGGTCAACCAAAGCATTCATCTTAGCGATGATATGACCTTGATTACCGTTTTTGCAGTGTTCGATTTCTCGCTGGATCAGGGCAGTAATACGATCGCGCATATTAATAGGTGATATCAGCAACTTGCGGTAAGAATCTTTACAGGAATAACCAGTCAAATAATTAAATAAATCAGTTAAATCTGCCCCTAAGTCTTCTCGACAACTAATTAGTCCTAAATCTGTATATAAATTTGCTGTTTTGGAATTATAATTTCCAGTCCCAATATGGAAATAACGACGAATATTTTCTCCCTCTTGACGCACCACTAGCAAAGTTTTGCTATGAGTCTTTAGTCCCACCAATCCGTATACTACATGAACACCAGATTTTTCTAATTTATTAGCCCAAGTGATGTTATTTTCTTCATCAAAGCGAGCTTTTAATTCTAAAATAACAGCAACTTGTTTGCCATTTTCAGCCGCAGTAATCAAAGAACTGACAATTTCCGAATCTCCCGAAGTCCGATAAAGTGTCATTTTAATTGCCAACACATCAGGATCATGAGCAGCTTGAGCAATAAATTCCTCTACAGAAGCGCCAAAGGATTCGTAAGGATGATGTACTAGCAAATCTTTTTGCTGAATCACCGAGAAAATGCTTTTTTCCTCATCATTGAAGTTGGCAATTTGACTTTGTTGATGAAGATGACGCAGACGAGACGGAATTACTGATGCCCAAGGTGGATCTTTCAATTCAGGTAAAGTTAGCGCCATAAACGACATCAAATCTTTTAAATTCAGCAAACCTTCTATCTCATAAACATCACTCTCAATCAGTTTCATTTCTGTCATCAACATCTGTCGTACTGATTGAGGCATTGATGGTTGAATTTCTAACCGTACCACCGAGCCAATGAATTTGCGCTTATATAACTCTTGTTGAATTGCTAATAGTAAGTCATCGGCTTCTTCTGCTAATTCTAAATCTGTATTGCGGGTTAATCGAAATAGGTGATATTCCTCAACGACCATTCCGAGAAATAAAGCTTCTAAATTGTGAGCAATTACTTGCTCTATCGGCATACCTGTCCAGTTATTTAATTTCCCATTATCTATTTGCAATTCTTGAGGTAAGGGAATAAATCGAGGCAGAATAGTGGGAATTTTGACTCTAGCAAACTTTTTCTCTCCTGTGTTTGGGGCTTTTACTACCACTGCTAAATTTAAACTGAGATTCGCCATTCGCGGAAAGGGATGGCTAGGATCAACGGCTAGAGGAGTGAGAACTGGAAAAATCCTTTGTTGAAATAATTTTTGAAAGTAACTACGCTGTTCTGGATTAATGTCAATGTAATTAAGTAGATGAATGCCTTGCGCTGTCATTTCTGGTCGAAGCGTCTGCTCAAAATAATGATGCTGTTGAGTCACCATTGGATGCAGATATTGATCGATTGCTTCTAATTGTTGTTCTGGGGTGCGACCATCGGGAGTTCGCTGAATTAACTGTGCTTTAACTTGTTCTTTGAGAAGTGCAACACGAACCATGAAAAATTCATCAAGATTAGCACTAAAGATGGCAATAAACTTGAGTTTTTCTAGTAATGGAGTCCGAATATCTAACGCCTCATGTAAAACTCGGCGGTTAAATTCTAACCAGCTTAATTCTCGACTAAAGTAGTACTCCGAGTCATGCACATTAATAGTTTTACTAATATCTTTGACTTTAGACATATTTTTATTTACCAAAATAATGGTATGAGAATTATCAAAAATAATTCAACTCTAACTTCCGCACTGTACAAATTAATCATGGTATACATTTACCATGCATAGGTAGGTCGTTTTAGGCTTTTATTAATCATTATTTGATGCTAAATAGATCCACACTGTGGGGGCAATTCATGAATTAACTCTACGACTCTGAGACTTTTTAAATTTTGGATAATGGAATTGAATTATTCAAAATCCAAAATTCGCTTAATTTATCAAAACACTTGCTCTCAAAACCCATATTTAACCAAATCGACCGCTGACGTAATCTTTTGTATCTTTCTGCTTAGGGTTATTGAAAATAACTTGTGTTGAGTCGTATTCTACTAAGTAGCCAGTGCGATCGCCTGTTTCTGTGGCGCTAACATTGAAAAAAGCTGTTTTATCAGATACTCGTGCCGCTTGTTGCATGTTGTGAGTAACAATGACGATGGTATATTGCTCTTTGAGTTCCTGAATCAGTTCTTCAACCCGCAAAGTGGATAGGGGATCGAGGGCAGAACAAGGTTCATCCATAAGTATAACTTCTGGTTGCCCAGCGATCGCTCGCGCAATACACAACCGTTGTTGTTGACCACCAGATAAGGCTAAACCACTTTGTCGCAGTTTATCTTTGACTTCATCCCACAAAGCCGAACGGCGTAGACTCCGTTCTACCAATTCATCCATGTTATCTTTGTAGCCACAAACTCTGGCTCCAAAAGCAACATTGTCATAAATTGATTTGGGAAACGGGTTTGCTTTTTGAAACACTATCCCAATTCGACGACGCACCTCTATAGCATCAACTTCTGGTGCATACAAATTTTTATCGTAAAAATAAACTTTACCTTCGGCTCGAAATGACTCAATCAGGTCGTTGAGACGGTTATAGCATCGCAGTAATGTACTTTTACCACAACCAGAAGGGCCGATAAAAGCTGTAACCTGATTTTTGGGAATATTTAGCCAAATATTCCGCAACGCTAGAAACTTCCCGTAATAAACGTTGAGGTTTTCTGTGCGTAAAACTGTGTCAGTATCATTTACTATGCTAGTGTTATTAACTGTCAAATTGTTTAGCATTGATTTTATTGGCCGCTCTATATGGACTAAGTAAAGCTTTGCGTAAAATGGTGGCGAATTGAGGGTTGAAATTTAAACGCTCCAGGGCGCAAAGGTACGCAGAGAATTCGCGCTCGTATTAATGAAATATTGTACTAAGTGCCTGGTAAATTCCGCAGATATTCTGGTAGATGGTAGCGATCGCCCAATACTTGCAGTAAAGGACCATGAATATCAAATTTGATAATACTGACTGAAGCCACAAGGGTATTAATGCGATCGCGGTAACGCCCCAAATCGATACCTAACAGGCTACAAAGCACAATTCGGAGCGTTGCTTTGTGGGCAACTACCAAAACATTACCAGTTGAATAATTTTCTTCAATCTCTGCAATCACTATGGAAGCTCGGCTAGCAACCTGTACAGCCGTTTCTCCCCCTGTGGGCGCGTTCCAAGCGGGTTCAGTTAACCAGCGAAGATAATCATCCTGGTAGTTTTGTTTAACAAACTCTACTGTTTGATCTTCCCACTTCCCATAGCTAATTTCTCTAAGTCCGTCCCGGAGTTGCATTTCTATGCCTAAAGTATCACATAATGGCTTTGCCGTAGCAATAGTCCGCTTCATCGGGCTGACAAAAACAGCTGTCCAAGGTAGAGAGCGATAAGCAGCCGCAAATGCTTCTGCCATCTCTACACCTACTGGAGTTAATTCGGGATCTAACTCGCCGCAATATCCCCCTGTTTGGCTATAAATTGTTTCTCCATGACGGAGAAAATATAGATTCAAGCTCATAAATTAATCCTGGCTACATAATTTTGGGTGTTGCTGATGAAGAATATGAATTTAGAACTAGCCCTTTCAATGTGGGTAAAAATCTTGGTCAATAATTCCTCTTTACTCTGTGTTCTCTGCGCCTAATAAGGTTAGATAAATTACTTTTTAACCGCAGAGACACAGAGAGCGCAGAGAGAAGAAAAGAGATTTTACGAGTCACCTTGAAAGGGCTAGTGGGTAAGAATTCAATTACAAATTACGAATTATTTTCAGCAGTTACACTTTTAAACCAGCCTTAGCTTGAACATATTCTGCTAGTTCAATCTTTACTGGTACCGTATTCCAGATTTCTTGACAATATTCTTGGATGGCTCGGTCAGAAGAGAACTTGCCCATCCGTGCTGTATTGAGAATTGACATCCGCGTCCAGTGTTGCGGGTCACGGTAAGCTTGATTAACCTGCTCTTGAGAGTCAAGATAGGACTGGTAATCTGCAAACAGCATATACTGGTCTTGGTGCAATAGCGAGTCTACTAATGGACGGAACAGATTAGTATCACCATGAGAGAAAAATCCTGAGCTGATCAGGTCGATCGCTTCTTTCAGTTGAGGATTGTTATTGTAATAATCCCAAGGGTTATAACCTTTGGATTTTAAATCATATACTTCTTCGGTTGTCAATCCAAATAAGAAGAAGTTTTCATTTCCCACTTCTTCGCGGATTTCGATATTAGCACCATCAAGTGTGCCAATAGTCAGCGCCCCATTCATGGCAAATTTCATATTGCCAGTACCAGAAGCTTCTTTACCAGCAGTAGAGATTTGTTCTGAAAGGTCGGCGGCTGGATAAACTCGTTGACCAAGCCTCACATTGTAATCTGGTAAGAATATTACTTTCAAGCGATCGCGCACATCAGGGTCATTATTAACAACATCACCAACGGCGTTGATTAATTTAATAATCAGTTTCGCAATGAAGTAGCCAGGAGCAGCTTTACCACCAAAAATAAATGTGCGAGGTGTAATTTCAATGCTGGGATCGTGCTTGATGCGGTTGTAGAGCGTGATAATGTACAGCACATTCAGATGTTGCCGCTTATACTCATGCAATCGCTTCACCTGAATATCAAACAGCGATTCTGGATTCACTTCAATACAATTGGTTGTCTTAATATATTCTGCCAAATTGCCCTTAATATCCTGCTTAATCTGCCGCCATTCTCGACGAAAATTAGCATCTTCAACAAAGGCTTCGAGTTGCTTAAGATCGTCTAAGTGATTAATCCAATTTGTACCAATTTTGCGACTGATTAAGTTAGTCAGTTGGGGATTACTTACTACTATCCAACGGCGTGGTGTGACACCATTGGTCTTGTTGCTAAACTTCTCAGGGCAAAATTCGTAAAAATCGCGGAGAACATCACGCTTAAGTAACTCTGTATGTAAAGCGGCGACACCATTAATCGCATGAGAGCCAACACTTGCTAGGTTTGCCATGCGGACATACTTTTCACCACTCTCATCAATCAATGATAGCCGCGCTAGGCGATCGCCATCATCAGGATATTTAGCGCGAACTTGGCCAAGAAAACGCTGATTGATTTCATAAATAATTTGTAAATGCCTGGGCAGTAAACTATTAAATAAGCTTAAAGACCACTTTTCTAAAGCTTCTGGCAACAGAGTATGGTTAGTGTAGCCGAAAGTGTTTTGGGTGATTTGCCAAGCCTGATCCCAATCTAGCTGATGTTCATCTACCAACAACCGCATCAATTCAGCAACACCGATGGATGGGTGGGTGTCATTGAGTTGCACAGCATAAGACTGGTGAAAGTTATTTAAGCTTTCTTCTTTTCGTAAGTGAAGACGGATCATGTCTTGCAGGGAACAAGAAACGAAAAAATATTGTTGTTCTAAGCGCAGTTCCTTACCTTGAATTAACTCATCATTAGGATAGAGAACTTTGGTAATATTTTCTGAAACCACCTTTTTGTTCACTGCACCGTAGTAGTCACCGACATTAAACGCCTGAAATTCAAAGGATTCAGGAGCTTCAGCTTTCCACAGACGTAAGGTATTGGCAGTGTTGACTTTATAACCGAGTATGGGTGTATCGTAGGGAACACCTTTAACAACATTATGGGGAATCCAACGTACCCGATAGTGACCCTTTTCATCGTTATAGGCTTCAGTGTAACCGCCGAACTTGACATCTATGGTTTCCTCTGGACGAGGAATTTCCCAAGGATTGCCAAAACGCAGCCATTTATCAGTGATTTCAACTTGCCAACCATCCCGAATTTCTTGGTCAAAGATCCCAAATTCGTAGCGAATTCCATAGCCAATTGCAGGGATTTCTAAAGTCGAAAGTGAGTCCATATAACAGGCGGCGAGACGACCTAACCCACCATTGCCTAAGCCTGGTTCCTCTTCAAGTTCGCGCAATTGTACAAAGTCTAGCCCAGATTCCTCAACTGCTTGGCGCACTTGGTCGTAAATTCCCAAGTTGATTAAGTTGTTACTCAAGTGCGGCCCCAAGAGGAATTCTGCTGATAGATAACAGACAACTTTGACACCTTTTTTAATGTAAGTTTCTACGGTGTTGAACCAGCGTTGTAAAATGCGATCGCGTACTGTGTAAGCCAAAGCCATGTAATAATCATTGGGCGTGGCCGCAGCCGGAAACTTACCCTGAATGTAAAAAAGATTATCAGCAAGCGCCCGTTTGAGGGTTTCTATACTTAACCCTGTGCGATCGTCTTCAAATTGCAAATTTTGCAGTATTGGAGGTTTCTGAAATGTCGTCATAATTATTTCCTGTGGGAAATGGGAAATGGGGAATGGGGAGTAGGGAAGGAGGAAATAACTCCTAACTCAGCACTAAGTAATCACAGTTGGCTGTTCTCGTCCTGTCAGTTCGCGGATCTGGGCTATCTCCTCAACAATGGTGATTAAAGAAATAAGTGCTTGCTGTGGATCGAGATCATGTTTTGCCGGATCTGGCTCGTAGCTTTCTAGATAAACTCTAAGGGTTGCACCTTGAGTACCCGTACCAGAAAGTCGCACCACAATTCGGGAGCCATCGGTAAAGCCAATGCGAACACCTTGTTTTTCGCTCACGCTGCCATCAACAGGGTCGGTATAACTAAAGTCATCACTGTATTCAACTTCATAATTACCGAACTGCTTGCCTTTGAGAGTTGGCAACAAAGAACGCAGTCTTTCTATTAAGTTATTAGCTGGCGCTGTCTCTATCTCTTCATAGTCATGGCGCGAGTAATAATTGCGTCCATAAGTCTGCCAGTGTTCCCGGACAATCTGCTCAACAGATTGTTGTCGTACTGCTAGGATATTCAGCCAGAAGAGAACAGCCCATAGCCCATCTTTTTCGCGGATATGGTTAGAGCCGGTACCAAAGCTTTCTTCACCGCAGAGAGTCGCTTTACCTGCGTCTAAAAGATTGCCGAAGAACTTCCAACCAGTGGGGGTTTCATAGGATTCAATGCCAATTTGAGCGGCGACTCGATCCACTGCTTGACTAGTAGGCATCGATCGCGCTACTCCTGCTAAACCCGAACTATAACCAGGGACTAGCTTGGCGTTGGCGGCTAATACTGCGAGGCTATCGCTAGGAGTGACAAAGAACTTACGCCCTAAGATCATATTGCGATCGCCATCTCCATCAAAAGCTGCCCCAAAATCAGGCGCATCCTCGCCGTACAAAATATCCACCAACTCATGGGCATAAACTAAATTTGGGTCAGGATGTCCGCCGCCAAAGTCTTCTAGGGGTGTACCATTACATACAGTTCCCACTGGTGCGCCCAAACGTTGCTCAAAAATGGCATGGGCATAGGGGCCAGCTACCGCGTGTAAGGCATCGATGCTAATCCGAAAATTTCCTCTGGTTAACAGTTGGTGAATCCCTTCAAAATCAAACAGGGACTCCATTAACTCTTCATAATCGTGTACAGAGTCAATCACCTCAACTACCGTCTCTGCCAAATGTGACTCACCTAAAGTTTCTAAATCTACATCTGGTGCTTCGAGAATTTGGTAGCTATCAATGATTTTACTGCGATCATAGATCGCCTCTGTGACCTTTTCCGGCGCTGGGCCACCATTATTGATGTTATATTTCACGCCAAAGTCACCATTTGGCCCGCCCGGATTATGACTTGCAGACAAGATGATGCCACCAAATGCCTGATACTTGCGAATAATAGCGGAAGTCGCAGGAGTAGATAAAATCCCCCGTTGACCAACTTTAATCCGCCCAATGCCATTAGCCGCAGCCATTTTCAAAATGATTTGAATGGCTTGGCGATTGTAATAACGACCATCACCACCCAGGACTAGAGTTTGCCCCCCCAAGTCCCCTACAGAATCAAAGATAGATTGGATAAAATTTTCCAGGTAGTGGGGCTGCTGAAAAGCTTTAACTGCTTTCCGCAGTCCAGAAGTACCGGGCTTTTGATCGGGGAAGGGAGTCGTAGAGACTTTACGCATATTCATAGATAATCTTTAACAAGGCATTTTCTCTTACAGCTTTGCATAAGTTTGTTACAACAAAAATTGCGTATCCGCTCAATAAATCGGGGTAGTACAAAAAATAAAAAGTAGATAGATGCACA
>NZ_JABXKP010000026.1 GCF_017114985.1 Nostoc sp. JL33
GTTTTTACTGCTGAATTATTTTAATCTACGCTTAATTTAACAATGTATCAATTAATTTATCCTAAGTTTGGCTAATCCAGATGTTTTTTTCTCGCTCGTGAGAAATCCGGGTCTTAGCGCCTGGCTCACCGCGTTGTCTCCTCTTGGCGTTGAAATTTCCACCCTCAATTCGCTAAGGTTTTACCCAAAGCTGTACAAGCAATTCCAACTTGGCAATTCACTATTTGGAAACTATTAGTTTTTGCTGGCACCTGCTGAAAGTTCTTCTGATTCTTGTGCCTCAGATGTAAATCTTGATGATTGTTCAACTTGTTCAGGTAGAGAAACAATAATATCAGCGCCATTGATAATTGTTCCTAATAACCCCAGTTCCGATTCAACCAATTGATCAATAGCCTCATTTAGCATGTTCTCTTCTGTAAAATGTGGTCGCGCCACTAGTACGATCCCATCGCTGTAGGGTTGGATTAACAAAGGGTCATTGGATATGCTCAGAGGACTAGTGTCTAAAATAATTAAATCAAAACGTTCGCGGACATCTTCGATCAGCCGCCGCATTTCGCTAGATTCAAGAATAGCAGCTGATTGCCGCACAGGGCCAGGGCTGGGAAGAATGTATAAATTTTCCACATCAGGAACTAAACGAATACATTCACTTAAGTTAGCGTAATAACGCAAGGGTTCAATAGTGGCGTAGGGGTCAGGAATTACTTTCAGGGATGTACAACGGGAAGGCGATCGCAAATCTGTTTCGATAATCAAGGTTCTTTTACCAGCACGGGCTGAAGCTATACCCAAGTTATATGCACTTGCCGTTTTCCCCTCTAGTCTACTGGTGCTAGTAATCAACACCACCTTTAAGTTTTTACCACCAATCCGGCGCAGATTACTACGGAATTTCTCATAAAATTCTAAATAAGGAGAATCGGCAGAAAGTAGCACAGGCACAGCTTCAAGATCCAAATCATCAACTGGCATTAAAGGCAATTCTCCCAACAGTGCCACTTCCCGTTGCTTGAGGCTATCGCGGATATCTTCCCTGGTTTTGAAAGTACTTTCCATCGCTCCCAACAAAAATATCACCCCGCCACCAATCAACACACCTAAGAAACCACCCACAGCAAGTGTAATAGGCACACTCTTAGGAGGTTTGAGATCGGCAACGACTGTGGGGCGTCTGGCAATGCTGAGGCTGCTAGTAGTTTCTGCCTCTGCGGTTTTAGCATCGGTTAGCTTCGCCTGCATTTGGTCATAGATGGCTTTTTTGAGTATAACCTCCTGTTCTAAACGCGATCGCTCTAATTGCTTATTCGGTATCAGAGAATACTCTCGCCGGAGTCGCGCTTCTTGTTGAATTTCTTGGGCTAGTTGTTGTTGCAGCGTCTCCCCTTGGGTTTGCAACGTCACCATTTGGTTTGCCAGCTGCTGACGTGCTGGATCTAAGCTACTTTGGGCGCGAATACCTGCAATCCTACCCGGAAGCGGAGCCGCCGTACCTTCACCGCCTAACACCTCACCTGCACGTTGTTGCAGCAATTCCTCAGCAGCTTCTTTCTGACGCTGCAACTGAACCATCGTTGGATGTTCCGGTCGCAAATCTTTTTTGAGTACGGCGATTTGCGACTCACTTTGATAAATTTGCGTTCGCAAGCTACCAATAATTGGATCGGCACTCAAAGCAGAAGAAGTATAAGCCTGTCCGACTGTCAAGCCTAACTTATTTTGTAAACTGCGAACTTGACCATCAACCCCAGAAATAGTTAATTGAATTTGCCGTTGCAGATTTTGGCTGGCAGTAATGGCGCTTAACAAGCTGCCATTCTCTGCTGCCAATATTGCTGTTCGCTCTATGCGATCGTACTGTTCCAACTTCTTTTCAGCAATTTGCAATTCCCGTTTAGCTTGTGGTGTGCGATCGTTAATCTTTTGAATAATTGCCTGTAATCGCCCAGTATTGAGATCGCTGCTCAACTTGATCATTGCTTGCATCAATTCCGCCAAGACCTGTATAGCTCGTTTGGCGTCAGTATCTACATATTTCAAATCCAAGATACTAGATTCATATTCTCCAGTCCTGGGGTTTTTTTTAGGTAAAGTAAGGGCAATACTGCTAGCGAGCTTTTTCGGTTGGACACCAGCTTTTTCTGCCACTCCTGCAATTATCTGGTTTGATAGTAAAGCTTCCTCATTCAGTTCCTTTCCTTGCTGTTGGATTTGAGTACCAGTTGTAGAGAAAGAAACTGGTGGGCCACTATAGGTAAGTGCAGCAGATCCTATATAACTAGTAGGTGGCTCTGGTTGCATAGCCACCACAGTTGACCCTGCTATAACTAAAGCAAAACTAGCTAGTCCAATCCACTTGTACTTCTCAAAAGCAATAAGATAGCGCTTAACAATTGGTGGGGTCATGGTCGCTTCGCTCCAATTCAAAATTCAAAATGACGCTCTTTACAAGACGCGCTCTCTACGCGGACTCGCTAACGCCGGGCTAACAAAATTCAAAATTAGGAAGCACCAAACTAAAGATAGTGGCTTTGATACAAGAACGCTCTCAACTTCCTACTGTATTTATCGGTTGATATCTTTAATATTTTTCCATTAATCAATTCAAACAGAAATTCGAGATGTACCTTTCTCCTACTCACAACTATTTCCAGATTGTATCCTTATTTTATAATTACTAATTTGATCCATTGCCACCGACGTTTCTAAAAAATTGGAGAAAGGATTGGACATTGAAGAAGGGTTGGGTAATCGTAGTCAGTAAGTTAGTAATCTTACCGATGAGGTTCCGACCAACAACAATAACATCATTATCTTGAAGCGACACATTTTGAGATGCATCACCGCCTAGAGCTTTTTTAGCATCAAGTTTCTGGGTAACAGCTTTACCTTGTTCAGAATCAAAGCGAACCAGAGCGATATCCCGGAGGTTAGCAGCGTCGAGATTTACTCCTCCCAAAGCATCTACAAATGTACTGCCGTTAGGCAACGCTTGAGTGGAAAGACCTCCCCCAGCGTAGTTTAAAACTCGGACTCTAATCTGTGGTGTAGCTAAGGATGAACGTGCTACTAAATTGCGGTCATAAGCATCATCATTACCGACTTCACGACGCGGCACGAGTATTGCATCTCCATCTTGTAAGCGTAAATTAGGGATTGAACCGCCATTTTGCAATGCTGCATATAAGTCAATAGTTTGTGAAATCACCGAACCATCGATTAACTTCCGGCGTACTTGCACTTGTCGTAGGTCTGCATTCAACGTTGAACCACCAGATATTAGCAGGGCATCAGCAACGCGGGGTGTTGATGAATTAATCGGATAAATTCCTGGTTTAAATATTTCCCCGCTAATGGTAACTTGAACTGGTCGTGTCCCTGCCAAGGATACTACCACGATTGGATCTGGTAAAACGCGACTCAAACCCAAGCGAATTTTTTCTTGAGCTTCTTCCAAGGTTAAACCTTGTAATGACACGGTTCCCACTTGCGGCACCACAATATTACCTTCTGGACTAATTACAGCTTGAAAACTGATGTCTTGACGCTGCGTTGCTAAGGCTAAAACTATTACTGGGTCAACGACATAACGATTTAAACCCAAGCGGATTTTTTCTTGAGCTTCTTGCAAAGTTAAACCTTGTAAGGAAACTGTTCCTAGTAACGGCACCACAATGTTACCTTCTGGGTTGATTAAAGCTTGAAAGCTCAAATCTGGAAAGCGCTGAACCGAAACGCTAATTCCATCTCCTATTCCTAATCGGTATGGCCCAGGAGGACGCTGAAGCACAACGCCAATTGCATCTCCTGGCCCCAAGAGGTAACGGCTGAGTTGGGGGGAAATTTCGTCATTTGCACCTGGAGGCACAACCTCAGTACCTGGCAGAGGCGAGGGGGGTTGCCCTGGTGATTGTCCTTGAGATGGAAAAGGCAGGGCAACGACAAGTTGGATAGGTGTTGTTAAGAAAACTCCTACTTGAAGACTGACAAAACACAGGGCGCTGAATCCACGCATATAATAACTGGAATCCATGAACATCGGTGCAGGAAATACTGATATAGAAATTAGTCGCGCGGAATGGTTATTTTACTCTATCAATGTCCTAAATATGTCTTTTATCTGCAAGTATTTACCAAGAAGAACAGGAGAGTTTACCAAAATTTTATTTCTAACTTCATAATTAATATTGTTAACATCTTTTAGCTCAGTTTCAGCCTGAAGGCAATTTATTGAGATCCTGTTGATGAATCTCTGCACAAAGCTATCTATAACAGACTCTACAAAGGGCCTGCCATCAATACTGCTTGCACTGTTTCCCCAATAGACTGGGCTAAAGACCAAGATGTTTCTACCTGCCCCAAAGGTTCCATTGGAATCAGAATACTGACGGCTACCCAAGGAGTGCGTTGCTTGTGCCACTGTGCCAATTGATCCGCCAAGAACCAGTGTAAAGGTGATGGATTTCCACCGTCTGGCATAGCGTACCATTGCAAGACAGCGAAGGTTTGCTGTGGTGTGGAGGCGCGAAAGAACCTAGCTTCTACTTTGGTTTCGACATTAGAAGTCAACTTTGCAGGCGGTTTGACAGTAAATTCAGCAGAGCGAGATTGAGCTATATCCCACTTTCCCCAGCGTGACCTTCCCCAGCCGTTAACCTCTGTCCACTCTACCTCTGGTTGATCCATAGGCCCATTTTGCGGCAGCAAAAGCAGGATTGCCTGGGATTGGGAACCTTCTTTTTTAATTACCTGCAAAGACCATTTATGTTCGCCAATTTCCTGTTCTGCTTGTTCAGTCGTTTGCCAACCAGGAAGAGTTAACCCAGTGTTGCGGATCTGTTTTAATTCCTTGAGGGTAGTAACAGGTGGCGGTTGTTTCCATTGCCAGTGTCCTGTCAGGTATCCGGGAACCCCTCCTATTGCTAGCAGCAGTAGTAATAACAAAAGTGCTGCTATCTGACTCAATTGGTTTTCCTTGAAAAACTTGGAGAAGGAAATCATCAGTAAAAATTGTAATACTTAGGCAAAATTTTACTTTATAAAATCACACTATGAGTTCAGTAATATTTATGACTAACGGATCAGCGACGAAAAATTAAGGGAGTGGGGAGTGGGGAGTGGGGAAGGTGGGGTCCCCTCTGGGGATAAGGGGTAATGGGGAGTTAGGAGTTAGGAGTTAGGAGTTAGGAGTTGTTTATTGGAAAGAATTCAGTCCCAATACCCAATGCTCAATGCCCAACACTTCTCTACGAGAGGCTGCGCCAACGACTTCTCTACGAGACGCTCTGCGCGTTCGCTCAGTACAAGTGCCCAATGCCCAGTGATTCTAACTTTCTCCTTCTTGGTGTGTTTCTAGAGATGCTGAAAAATAGCTATTAATCCAATTCAGTAAGGGCACTAATGACACCAGCATACAAGCAGAGTAGAGATCACCACCCCAACCCTCATGCAGCCATTTAAAAGCCGCTTCTTGACCTGTGCCGTGAAAGAAAGTCAGTAAAGTATTACGGATGATATTGGCAGTAGTACTAACGATCGCAGCAATACATAAAAATGATATAGTTGTGCGACGTGAAGACAAAGCATCTGTCCAATAAAGCAGCATCAAGCCTACGTAGAGAGTAGTAAACAACATTTTCAGCCCTGCACAATAGGGGGCAACTTCCACAATCCGTCCTCCCACGTAGAGATTTGTCTCATACACGGTTACTTCCATACCAAATTGATTCAGTATGAAGCCTGCTGTGCCAGCAATGAAGCTTTGGAGAGGGAAGGTATAGGGAGCAATCAGATAGGGTACTGCTGTTGGGGTTGCCAAAAATACTAGTAGCAGGGGGAATCCTTGCGATCGCAAACCTGATATTCCCTTAAACCACAAGCATAATCCTGCCAGTATAACGGGCAAGGAAAGGTTAACCCACTCTGTAACACCGCTAAGATAAAACACTGCCCCTAATAACAAGAAAACAGCGCCCAAAGGATGGCTGGTGTCTGGCAAACGTTTCCATTTTTTCCGGTTCATCCAGCCCAGATAAGCAGCAAATGGTAAACCGATAATCCCGTGGCTGAAATATTCGTGTTCTGTACTGATATTTTTGTTTAGCCAACCATCCAACCAGTGCAGCAATATTGGAGCATAAAGCAGCAGCAAAACGCCTAAAATAGCTAGATTTAATAAGCCTGATGCGTCTCTGTTTTTAATCTGTTGCTGGAGTGCCATGATTTTAGGTAATTCAAAAACTTAGGTCATTTGTCATTTGTCATTTGTCATTTGTGATTAGCAAAGAATAAAGAACAAATGACACTGTTAACAAAAAAATGTGTAATTTAGACGCACATTAGGTATGAATTTATTTCAGACTACCACGCTGCTAAGGTCAGCAGGAGAGGGTTCATCTGTTTTATAACTCGTTGAGACTGCATGAGCGATCGCTGCTACAACTTCTTTGATTTGACTACTGCTCAAACCAGGATACATCGGTAATGATAATATCTGCTTTGACAGTTTTTCGGCTTGGGGAAAATCTCCAAGCTGATAGCCTAAGTTGGTGAATGCTGGCTGGAGATGACAAGGAATTGGGTAGTGAATGCCAGTTTGAATTCCCACTGCTGTGAGTTTTCCCTCAAGTTGCTGGCGCCCTATTGGGCAAGAATCATCAACTTTAATTACATAAAGATGATAAACGTGTCCTGTACCGCTTTGATTTTCCATCGGAATAATCCCAGCAGTTGCTAAGGGCGCTAGTTCACTATCATACTGCTGGGCAATAGCCAAGCGATCGCGATTCCATTCTGGCAAATATGGTAGTTTCTTGTGCAAGATTGCTGCTTGCAAAGTATCCAAGCGGCTATTCGTACCTGCTTCAGTATGAAAATACTTTTGCGATGCCCCATAATTTCGCAAGCGCCTCATCTTCTGAGCTACATCTGAATCTCGTGTGAGTAACATTCCTCCATCCCCAAATGCGCCCAAATTTTTGCTGGGATAGAAACTAAAAGCTGCTGCTATTCCGACTGAACCAGCGTGATATCCATCTCTTTGGGCGAGGTGTGCTTGTGCCGCATCTTCAAAAATTAGTAGTTTGTAGGTATCGGCAAAGTTCAATAACTGGCGTGGTGATACCATTTGACCATAGAGATGCACAGGGATAATTGCTTTGGTATGAGGCGTAATTGCCTTTGCTGCGGACTCTAAATCAATTAAAGCTGTTTGGCGATCGCAATCTACCAGAATTGGCTTGGCACCAGCGCGTAGCACCCCAATTAAGGTTGCTACAAATGTGTTTGCTGGTAAAATTACTTCATCACCAGCACCAATATTACACGCTTGCAATCCCAGAGCGATCGCATCTGTTCCTGATGCCACACCAACTCCATATTCTGCCCCAGACACTGCCGCAAATGCTGCTTCAAAATCTGAGAGTGCTTGCCCTAAAATAAAATCTCCCCGTTCCAATACAGATTGGATTGCATCTTGTAATTGCGTTTGAATTGGTTCGTGTTGTAACTTCAAGTCTACAAAAGGAACTCTAATAGTCATTTTATTCATTACCAGTTGTCCTCAAAAAGAGATTTACAAAGTATGCAAAAAAGAGAAAAGCCTGCACAATTTTCAGCGTTAAATTGTAATAGGTTCAATCTATCCGATCAAGAGTTATATAAACTATCTAGGATTGTCAGCGATCGGTCTAGCTGCCATCAGCAAAATTAGCTCTAAAGTTTACATAACTATACTAATTCTAAGTAAATTTACGCTGAATATGTCCAGAGGATTTTCCCTTCTGTACATAAAGAATGACAGACTTTTAGTCTTGTATCCTTAGCATTAGCTTACCCTGACTGAATCAAAATCTAACGCAGCCTGATGGCAAAATCTCAAGCAAGAGAAACTACACTCATGCTAAATAGAGAACATTCAGCACCAGTAAATACTAAGTGGTAAAGAGCGCGTTGCCGACTGAATCGAAGGGGTAAAAAATTTTTGTCCCAAACTTGTTTGTCAGAGGCAAAATTAGGGAATGCTTAAAGATAGGAATTGATAACCTAGAAATTAGGACTTGTATCAATTACAGGATCGAGAAATTATTAAGGTAGCAGTGGCAATGTTAGAGCCTGAAAACAAATTATTTGCCCTAAAGGATGGTTGGGATTCTCCTGAATCAAGAGAACAACAACGCCTCAAAGCTTTGTCAGATTTAGGTTTGCGGCAACCAGAAACGATTCCGGTTTTTGAAGAAGCCACGCAGACTGCTGCCCACTTTTTGGAAGCACCAATTTCCATATTGGGATTTGTGGATCAAGAACGCCACTGGTTTAAGTCGGCGGTGGGTTTATCTAGGCTGGGACTAATGAATCATTTGGCACAAAGCCGCCAACTGTCACGCCGGGAATCCTTTTGTACTCAGGTAGTAGAGAGTTTTCAAGTATTTGTAATTAATGATACACATAAGCTTACAGATCCAGTCCTTGCTAGCAGCAAGTTGGTGCAGGATTATGGTATTCGTGCTTACTTAGGAGCGCCACTGATTGATGCTGAGGGACATTGTTTGGGTGCATTGGCGGTGATGGATTTGATGCCGCGCAATTTTACACCGCGAGACATTGAATTTTTACAAATCATCGCCCGTTGGAGCATGAGTGAATTTGAGCGTAACCGACTCCTGCAAGGGAAACTCAAATCAAGGACTCCGGCGATCGCTCCTCTATTTTCACTCAATGAGGAACGTAACGCTGAGATTAAAATCACCCCACCCACTAAAGATAGCCAATCTGTTTCTACCAAGCAAGTGAAACTGGAACTTTTGGGTCAGCTAACTCAGGAGTTACGTACACCCTTAACATCTGTACTCGGTATGGCTAGTGTTTTAGGACGTGAGATTTATGGCCCTTTGACGAGTAAGCAGAGAGAATATTTGGAAATTATCCAACACAGTGGTCGGTACTTACTTTCCCTAGTAAACGAAATTACCGAACTAGGAGCTACGGATGAAAACTCCACTGTGCTGAATGTAGTTCCTGTGGATATCGAAATGCTGTGTCAACAAGCTATCAATACCCTAGAAGAAGTGGCTAATCGCCGCGAGCAAGATATTCGCCTCTCTATAGAACCGGGACGCAATCGCATTTTACCTTTAGATAAAGAGAAGGTGCGGCAAATGCTCTATCACCTGGTTTTCAGTGTGATTCAACTTGCGGCTACAGGTAGCATTGTTCGCATTCATGTCTCTTACAAGGAAGATACGCTCAACATTACTATTTGGGTTTCCCATCCTTGGCTAGGGGACGGCATAACTGAGGTTGATCCGTATTTCCGTCTTAATTCTTTATCGCTGCTGGAGCTAACAGGTGAGGTAGCAACTTACAATAGTCATGCAGAAAGCCAAGAGCAAGCAGATATTTCATCAGTAACAGTGAACAATTCAAAAAATTTGAGTGATTCCCACTCCAAATCCTTTGCTGCTAGTTCAGGTATAAATTTAGCTAAATCACATGGAAGTCTTTCTCGTGAAAGCTTGGGTCTATTACTAAGTTGTCAACTGGCAGAGTTGCATAGTGGACAAATTTTGATTCAAGGTTCGCCAGAATCAGGATATCGTTATGTGCTTTCTTTGCCACTGCAACTGACGACTCCCTCACAACTAATTAGCGATGTTTGATCACAATATATAAAGAACAGGTGACAGTTGATAGTCTATGGTAACTGGGAAGTAGGGATTGGGAAAAAGGTAATTTCCATCTATTTGTTGTGTACTAAGTACTTGAAGGGCTATCTTAACTTAGTATTGGCTAAAGTGGTTTCGGATTAAAGTAGTGGCTGATGGCTAGGAATAAGGGTGGATTACAGGATGTGCAATCTCTGTTATTACCTTTTTATAGCCATAGGCATTATGATCAATTCCAAGTTCTGCGTCGGCAGACTAATTGATCGCAATGTTTTTTATGAATTTAGTCTGGCAACGATTTACTTTATCATCTTTACCGCTCAAAGAATATCTTGCTACCAGTTACGTACATCGTTCTCTGGTCGGACTGTTAAGTTCTTGGCGGCAAACCAGCATCTTACTCCAGTGGGGAGATGCGATCGCAGCTGCTTTACTCAGCTTAATATATGCCCTTGCACCTTTTGCTTCGAGTACATTGGTGGGCTTGTTGCTGGTGGCTTGTGTGGGATTTTGGCTGTTGTTGACTTTATCTGATCAAGTCACACCAGCAAATGTCTCGTCAGTCACTCCCATTCACCTGCTGGTATTGCTTTACTGGGGAATTGCCGCAGTCGCAACAGCATTATCACCAGTGAAAAAGGCGGCGCTTAACGACTTGGGAACGTTGACCTTGTATTTGCTACTATTTGCCCTTTGTGCCAGGGTATTGAGGTCGCCTCGCCTCCGGTCTTGGATTATCATCCTTTACCTGCACGTATCGTTAATTGTCAGTGTATATGGATTGCGGCAATGGTTTTTTGGAGCCACAGCACTGGCAACTTGGGTTGATCCAGAATCTCCGATGTCTAAGACTACAAGAGTCTACAGTTATTTAGGTAATCCCAACTTATTGGCTGGATACCTTTTACCAGCAGTAATTTTTAGCCTAGTGGCAATTTTTGCATGGCAAAGCTGGCCTAAAAAAGCCTTAGCATTAACGATGTTGATTGTCAATACTTCTTGTCTGATCCTAACTTTTAGCCGTGGCGGTTGGATTGGACTAGTGGTGGCATTTTTGGCTGTGATGGCCTTGCTAGTTTATTGGAAAAGCGTGGAAATGCCTCGTTTTTGGCGTACTTGGTCGCTACCGATTGTCTTGGGAGGTTTGATTGGAGTATTACTGCTAGCAGTGATATTTGTAGAGCCAGTCCGCCTGCGGGTGTTGAGCATTTTTGCTAACCGTCAAGATAGCAGTAATAATTTTCGCCGAAATGTGTGGGATGCTGTTTTTCAGATGATTCGCGATCGCCCGATTTTCGGCATTGGCCCCGGCCACGGCTCTTTTAATAAAGTTTATCCCCTCTACCAACACCCTCGTTACACTGCTTTGAGTGCCTATTCAATTTTATTTGAAGTGACTGTAGAAACTGGCTTTGTTGGTTTAGCCTGCTTTCTCTGGCTGATAATTGTCACATTTAATACGGCATTTTTGCAAGTGCGACGATTGCGAAAATTGAGAAGTGTAGAGGGATTTTGGTTAATTGGAGCGATCGCTATTTTGTTGGGTATGCTAGCTCACGGCACCGTAGATACTGTTTGGTATCGTCCTGAAGTCAATACCCTCTGGTGGCTTATCGTTGCCTTAATTGCCAGCTACTGGACACCTTTAGCTCAAAACCAGACAAATTCATCTAACTCAGAACCAGCACTCAACTAAGATCAATAAGTTGTCAGTTGTTTTTCTACTGAACAACTGACAACTGACAAATGAGTGAATTTTGAATCGTCTAGTCTTTATAGGTGCTGGTACCTGGGGCGTTAGGGTCGCGATAAGCGGTCGGTTCCTGATCACGCTTTTTGCCTGTCAAACCAGCTAGACCAGCTAGACCAATTAATCCTAGCCAACCCCAATCAAAACCGTTGCGATCATCGGAAGTGGAAGTGGAAGTGGTCGTTCTTGGAGCAGTAGTGGCTCCGGGGTCAGCAGTCGTCTGAGCTTGTGCGGATAGAGTTAAGGGTAAAATTCCCATACTCAAGCTGAGAACGCCAGCGCCAACAGTTGTAATGAAATTACTTTTCATAAGTTGTGACAATTCTTTATGCCATCCGAAGTTACTCACTACTATATCGAGTTTCAACGTTAGCAAAATCAATCTATGGCTATAAACTAGGCATTCTCAGAACTCATGCTGTGGATATACAACATGCTTTTGGCAGCAATCCGCTTCTCACTCTCGTATGTAGTTTCGCTACACTAACCCTTAATAGTTTTTCATTGCCCGTTGAATGTCACGCTGGTCTTGGCGTCGTTTCAGGTCTTCTCGCTTATCGTGGAGCTTTTTACCTTTGCCAAGGGCTATACTCACTTTTACCCAGCCGCGTTTGAGATACATTTTCAAAGGGATTAAAGTTAAACCCTGCTGTTCTACTGTGCCAATTAGCTTGCGGAGTTCTTTGCGATGCAACAGCAGCTTGCGTGTACGCCGTGGTTCATGATTAAAATATTGTCCACTAGCGTTATAAGGCGAGATATGCACATTGATCAACCATGCTTCACCATTGCGAAGCAAAGCATAGCCATCTTGGAGATTGACTTTACCCGCACGAATTGACTTCACCTCGGTTCCTGTCAACTCAATTCCAGCTTCGTAAGTTTCTAGAATTTCATACAAATAACGGGCTTGGCGGTTGTCGCTAATAACTTTGTAACTGTCGCTCTTGTCGCTCATTGATAATTTTGTGTGCTTTAAATGTACCTAAAAAATTATTTCGATTGCCTTGTGAATTATAGGCTGTATCTTATAACCGCTATAAATGCTGAACTGTATATCACTAATTTAACTTTTCTAAGTTCGTAATTAAAACTTTTCTGGCAACTTTAAGTTAGCTGACACCAATAATAAGCGTGTCCAATGGTTTTGATTATCTAAGAATCAAGTAGCAATAGATACCATTGTTGATTGCAGCTAGCTGGCCTTGATTTTAATTTCCTTAGTTAATTTAGCAATATCATAGCGTAGGCGTAGCCAGCCGTAGGCATCGCTGCTGCAATGTCTTTTAACTCAAATCAACGTCCTCTTAGCTGCTAATATAACCATTTGTTATCTCTATTTACAAGAGAAGGCAGTTATTGCTGAGGGCAGTTCGAGCTTGCAGAAAGAAATATAAATTTAGGAATTACGCATCATACATATGTACTATACGAAATTTGGGCTTTTGAGGCATATTTAACACCCAACACAGTCAATATGTGATCAAATCATGGTTGTATTCAGCGCCTGAAACGTTGATTTTGCGTAATACAGATTATGGTTAATTTGTACAGTGCATAAGCCCTAAAATTATCCAATCTTTTCGGACTACCCCACAAGAAGTAAGTTAAGTAGTCGAAAAATTAATTACACAATGTCATTGTGATCGTCACGTACTACTACGGAGAAGCAATGATTGTAAATATTTTTGTCCAGCTACTTAGTTGAATATTTTTTTATTTGGAAGTCCCTAACCGTGTTTTATTACTCTGATCAGATAAAAAATAAACCAAAATAATTGTCCCAAATGCAACCCCTCTGTTACCCGGATTTAGTCGAGTTAACTTACAAATACACCTCTTTACAATCACTTCTTGAGAAGTTAACATTGTGTCGTTCGTTTAAAGAGAAGTTCAAGATCAGTTTTCTCTCATCTGTTTGAGGGTAAACAGATGGATGTTTGAGTTTTTGCGTCAAACCATAGACTGCAACTATGGAATCGTCTGTGAAGTTTATCTTACCTAAGGCTGGTTTAGATTGATTCTGGGTGATTCATTCATAAGCTAATTTTATGATTAATCCCAGGTAATCAGCTTTTGTGCAGCCTCCAAAAAACGGGATCGTAAACTAATATTTTTGAGTGTAGGCGTAGCCAAGCTAGACATCGCAGAACTCTTTGGTCTACTGACAATGAGATTTAATCTGTTTTCAGATTGCCGTAATTATCTACATACATATATCATCATGAGAAACAAATTAGTTGTTTTTAGCGTTGGATTGACCATGCTACTGACAGGGAACCGCAGTATGGCTGGAGTAATTACTCTTTATGATGGCGCATCAGGTGTCACGCCCAATCAATATAATCCACCATCCCCGTGGCTAAATTTTGGCTCTCCCAATGGTGGAACACAAAGTGTTAGTAGTGGGTTAACAAATTTAGATAGCAGTTCTAGCAACAATATATATGCTGGCTATAGCAACTATAATGTCGCTAACCCGCCAGTTTCTTCTTCTGTCATTACCCCTACTACCCTGGTTAACTCATCATTTCCTTCTCTAGATCGAAATGCCGATTATAACCTGAATTTTACTGTGAGGATTAACTCTCAAGTCAACGATGGAACTAATGGCTCTTTTCGTGCTGGCTTCAGCGTCATAGCTCTCAGTAGTGACAAAAAAGGAATAGAAATAGGTTTTAGAAATAATGATATTTTTACTCAGGTTAACTCCTCTTTTAATTCTATTTCCACTGCTGAACAAAAAACTGGCGTTTCCAGTTTGCTATCAAGCCTCACTGCTTATAATTTAAACATTTCTGGTAACAACTATACGTTAACTAATGGTGCGACTACTCTCTTGAGTGGTTTGCTACGCGACTACACCACAGCTACTGGATTTGGAAATGATGTTTATAGAACTTCTAACTTTCTTTTTTTCGGAGATGATACTACGTCTGCACGAGCTAACATCGACCTTCAATCTATAACTCTTACCACTAACACTGCTGGCGTACCCTACGAATTTTCACCCACTGTTGGTATTTTGGCATTAGCGGCTGTGAGTACTATAAATCATTTGTTGAAAAATAAAAAGTCATGAAAATATCTGGCTTTGATATTATAGAACAGCTAAAAAAATCAAACTTTTGGCTATCTGCGATCGCACTTGGTTTAACAATCATTCAACTCGATTTAAATTGGAAATTTATTGGTAGTATTGATGCTTTAACTCTCAGAGGTTTATTTTTGACAGCTATACTATATTTAATTTGGAAAAAAAAGCATAACCTTAATCTAAGAAGCGATTTATTTTCTACTTTAATTGGCTTACTCTTAATTAGCTTTATCTTAATCAAAAGTCTATCGTTGTTCTGGTTTGAATCTTTTTTTCTCAAAATATTTGCTTTATTTTCATTTTTAGGGCTGGCTTTAATAGCATCAGGAATTAAAGGATTAAAGCAATACTGGCAAGAATTTATAATTTTGGTTATGTCCTTATCTGATGGATTACTCATATCGTTAGTTGCAGCCAAGGTAGATGTTAGTTTATTAGCTGCTAAGGTTTCAAACTTTGTGCTTTGGTATCTAGGTTTTGCCGTATATCGTCAAGGCGTGAACGTCATTCTTCCCACAGGAGGCATCGAGATATATCCTGGTTGTTCTGGCTTAAATGCCATATTATTATTGTTACAATTATCACTGGTTTTTATTCTAGTATTTCCTATTAATATATTTCAGAAAATTATGTTACCAATTTTGGCTGTATCCCTAGCATTTATTATTAACATTTTCCGATTAGTATTGATGACATTGCTAGTGGCATCCAATCATCAAGGATTTGAATACTGGCATGGAGAATCTGGAAGTCAAATATTTTCTACAATTTCGATTTTAGCTTTCGGGTTTGTCTGCCATTGGATACTAAGAGAAAACAAACCAGCATGATTAAATTTTCTCAATGGAAAAAAGAAATGAGATTTTGGGTAAATATCCGAATCTCATTGCTGGCTATCACTTGTATTGGGGTTTTTTTTACCTTAGGCAAGTTAATATTTGATGCTGATGCTGCTAGCCATAAAGTTAGCAACTTTGTATTTCCACCCAATGTATTATTAACAGACGGGAAAATCTTAGAAAGTCAATTATTAATTGATAAAGTGGTACAAGAATCAAGAAAATATGATGCTGTCATTGCTGGTAGGCGCTATCAATATCGTTATAACAGCATTCCTCTGGATATAGAGATGCGTTATGTGGTAGGTACATCAGGGAACGTCGAAGGACTAATAAAAAATAATACGACTATAAATTTGCCTCCTGGTAAGGTATTTAAAACAGTACGCCAGCAGCTAGGGATAGGATATTATGGCTTGTTTACCTATCAAAATAAGGCTTATCTAAGTAGCTGTATAAATCCCCAAGGTGATAGTACAGTGACTACAGAACAATTTCTTCACAATAGGCAGATTTACAATATTCGCTTCAATCGTTTTTTCCCTTGGTTACTTGGCAAACAAAGCTTTTTAGATAGACGTTGTTTATGGGCACATTTATCCATTCCTGTAAATAATGCTGACTCTCAAAGTGCCTATCAATTCTTGGAAAAAGCTTGGCTATCTTGTTATCGTTGGTGGAGTCCTCGCTTTCCTAAACATTAAATTTCAACAAACATAACTAGTTAAGTATGAATAAATTATGAATAAATTAGGAAAAGATTACTGGTCTTCTATTTTTAATTTGCGCTTCATTGGTTACATATTATTAATATTGTCTTTTATTGATGTTGTCAATATTTTTATTCCCTTTCAGTTTACTAATGCTGTCTGGGAATTTCAAATGATTGGAGCGCTAGTAGAACATGCACCTTTACCTTTAATAGGATCAATACTTGTATTTTTTGGAGAAATAAATTATCGCAGAGAAATAGAAATATATCTATTAAATTTTATTTCATGGGCTGCTCTATTAGCTGGCATTTTATTTTTATTGCTGTTGCCTTTAGGAATTAATAATACCTTCCGTATCGATCATCAAAATCGGGTGCAAATTACAAATCATTCATCACAACAAATTACCCAAATCCAACAAATTAAGAAAGTGTTGAATAAGGCGACAACAAACCAAGATATCAATCAAATCATAAAATCTTTAAACCCCCAAGAGAATACGCCAAAGTTTAAAAATCCTCAAGAGGTGAAAAGTCAACTTTTATTAGAAATTGGGCAATTAGAAAAAAACACTAATAATCAATCTCAAGTAGTACAAAATAATACACACAAAGAACTCATTAGAAATTCTATAAAATGGAATTTAGGTGCTTTAATTTGTTCATTTGCTTTTATTTCGATTTGGCGTGTTACACACTGGGCACGTTCATCGTAGTCATGTACCTATTTATGGTGGCTGCACATTAGGGATTGGAAGGGGGACAAGGCAGACAAGAGAGTTGGTATCGGGAGTCTAAGTACACAATGAAAAGAAATTCGTGGCGACGAATTGAGGATTGAAATTTAAACGCATAGGCGCTTCTCTACGAGACGCTACGCGAACGCCTTCCCCCAGGTAGGAGCGCAAAGTTTGTTTGATTTCATTCGCTACAAACTTAGGCAAAGCTGTACTTAGCTTTTGGAAAATTATTGATTAACTTAATAAAAATTCACAGTATAGTGATATAATGAACATTTAGTCTGCCTGTATTGATGAGTTGTTCAAAATTACAAAGCTCTCTATGTCTCCCAAGCAGAGGGAGTCAAAGGTGAGTTAGACTTCTTTAACTAAACCTAAAGATTTAAGATTTTCTTTATAAATTAGCCTTGAGGCATTTATTAGCTGGTCATCCTGTCATAGTATGAAACATAACAAGACTATTCTTACCTGTGTTCATTGATGGAGCGCGTAAAAGCAAATTTTTGATTTCAAAAATGCTAGGGGTGTATTGTCCATGCCCTTGACGATTCTTATAGTGGATGATGATTTGGGCACTCGTCTGTCTGTTAGCGACTATCTTGAACTGTCTGGCTACTCGGTGATCACGGCTAATGACGGTCAAGAGGCTTTGGTTATGGTGGATGAGTATCATCCTGATTTGATTGTCACGGATATTGTCATGCCACAAATGAATGGCTATGAACTAGTGCGCCGGGTGCGTCAACAACCAGTGTTTCGTTTATTGCCTGTAATTTTATTAACAGCACGCACTAAGACCCAGGAAAGAATTCTGGGCTACCAGTCAGGGTGCGATTTATACTTACCCAAGCCTTTTGAACTCGAAGAGTTAGCAGCAGCAATCCGCAATCTTTTGGAGCGATCGCAAATCATTCAATCGGAGTATCGGTTTTCTCATAAAGAGAGTTTGGGCATTTCCGCCTCGACAAAAGCAGTGGATGCCCATAATTCTTTGTCCACTCAAATTCAGAAATCTCACTTGCACTCACCCCTAACTCATAGAGAACAGGAAGTCTTAGAGTTATTGACTCATGGTCTTTCTAATGCCGAAATGGGTCATCAGCTACACCTGAGTCCTCGAACAGTGGAAAAGTACGTTAGCAGTTTATTGAGAAAAACCTCAACCAGCAACCGAGCCGAATTAGTGCGTTTTGCGATTAAGCATGGTCTGGTGGATTGACATCCTCCTCGGCGTAAACGCACGAGGATTCCTAAACCTCACGATTTAGGTTTCTGCTTCTTTCCCTTACGAGAGTTTTGCAACTGCCCAATAGACTTATGCCCATCAGGTCTTACGTTCGCTCCACAGACTAAGACCGCAAGCCCTGCGGCGAGAATATTTTGTGCGGCATTAATGTCTCGGTCGTGGTGAGTTCCACATTCTGGGCAATCCCAATCCCGAACATTAAGCGGCAATTTATCTACAGCATGACCACAGTTTCCACAGCGTTTAGAACTGGGGAACCAACGGTCAATTTTAACCAGCGTTCGACCGTACCACGCTGCTTTGTACTCCAACTGACGAATCAACTCAGCCCAACTGGCATCAGCAATCGCAATCGCGAATTTATGGTTCTTGATCATGTTGCAACAAGCCAAATCCTCGACAGCAATCGTTTGGTTTTCGCGTACCAATCGAGTCGTCAGCTTGTGAAGGAAATCTTTTCGAGCGTCGGCAATAGCTGCTTGAATCCGGGCAACCTCACGTCTGGCTTTTTCTCTATTGTTGGAACCTTTGACTCTACGGCTCAAGGTTTTTTGAACTTGTCGCAGCTTAAGCCTAAGACGCTTGAAATGCTTGGGATTGGCAATCTTCTCCCCGTCGCTGGTAGCAATTAAGGAGGAGATTCCCGCATCAATCCCTACAACAAAAAAAGTGAGGAGTTAAAAGTCAAGAGTGAGGAGTTAAGAAGAGAAAAGGTAACTCCTAACTCCTAACTCATACTCATAACTCATAACTCATAACTTTAGCTTATTGGTTGTTGACTGGTAACGTATGTGAGCAGACCTTCACAAGCATCGATCAGTAAATCAATAACCTGATTAAACCCCTCTTGACCACCGTAATAGGGATCTGGAACTTCCTTCAGGGTGTGTCGAGAGCAAAACTCGGACATCAAACGCACTTTTTGCTGATATTGCTTAGTTTGATCAAGAGTGAGGATGTTCTGATAATTTTCTTGATCCATCGCCAAAATCAAATCAAAGTCTTGAAAGTCTGACTTTTGAAACTGACGTGCTCGACCACGCAGTTTAATTCCCAACTTTGTAGCAGCCGCAGCACTCATGCGTCTGTCAGGTGGGCTACCAATGTGATAACTAGATGTACCAGCAGAGTCACAGAGGATGCCATGGCTGAAGCCAGCCTGCTCAATTAGATGATTCATGATGTTTTCTGCCGATGGCGATCGGCAGATGTTACCTAAGCAGACAAACAGCAACTTGTAAGGCATAGATATTTTTTGTCCTTTGTCAATAGTCATTTGTCACTTGTCCTTCGACCAATGACCAAGCGCAAAGTCTGAGCGGAGGTTTCCTCCGCTCAGAACTTTGTAAGAATGACCAATGACTCTTGACTAAAATCCAGGAAGTTCCAGTCCACTGGTTAATTCTTCCATACGTTCCCGCATTGTTGCAGTGGACTTGGTATAGGCTTCTTTCATTGCCACTGTCACGAGATCGGAAAGCACTTCTGCACCTTCCCCGAAAGCCTCTGGAGAAATTTCCACCCGCTTGGGTTCTTGGTTCCCACTGACTATCACCTTCACCAGACCACCGCCAGATTCTCCTTGAATCTCCATTTGCTCCAATTCTTCTTGAAGTCGCTTTGCGCCTTCTTGAACTTGCTGCGCTTTCTTAAAAGCTTCAGCCAGTTCCTTCATTTTCCCTAAGCCAAAGCCGAATCCTTGTCCTTTTCCTGTCATAATTATTTGTACGCGTGTGCGTTGAATAACAAATCAAATTCAATTATAGATGCGGTAAGTAATTTGCCTCTTTTTTTACCAATAATAAATGCATTCTTGAATAGGGAGTAGGGAATTGGCCAAACAGGGCATTGGGCAAAACAGTTCCTCTTTTTTGAGTTCCGATTCCTGAATAAAGAAGTAAGATTCTCCACTCAGCACGGTCTAAACCCTAGCTATCCGCTAACAGTACTTCTTTACTCAGCACTACTACTCCCCCACTCACTACCCACAAGCAGCTTGAAACTCTCCGAGCATTTTGACTTCTGGCTCTAAATTAATAGACCAACGTTCTTGTACCTGATGTTGGATATGGCGAATCAGACAGAAGATGTCACTAGCTTTTGCACCACCACGGTTAACGATAAAATTAGCATGGAGTAGTGCTACTTGTGCCCCACCAATTTGGTAGCCTTTCAGCCCAGTTTGTTCAATTAACCAGCCAGCAGTATAAGGTTTGGGATTGCGGAACACACTGCCACAACTGGGAAAGTTGTATGGTTGGGTACTCAACCGATGCTTTTTGTGTTGTTTGGTGATCGCCACAACTTTTGCTGGGTCGGCACCTGGCGCAAGTTGTAAGGTGGCTTGGGTGACTATGCGATCGCCACCTTGCAATAATGAAGTCCGGTAGCTATAACCTAACTGTTCCGGGGTGAGAGTTTCCAGTGTACCGTCGGGTGAAAGTACCTGGGCACTAACTAACATATCTGCGATACAGCTATTGTGTGCCCCGGCATTCATCACCACGGCACCTCCTGCTGTTCCAGGGATGCCAACAGCCCACTCCAATCCTTGCCAACCTAATTCTGCTGCTGCCCATGCCAAGCTGGGAATTGATTCTCCCGCAGCAACGGTTAATTGACCTGTATCTGGGTCAAAGTTGCTGAACCGCAGATGACGAGTCGCAATGACTAAACCTGTTATACCGCGATCGCTCACCAGCAAGTTAGAACCGGCTCCCAGTGTTGTCACCTTTAAATCACGTTCTTTTGCGTATTTAAGACTTGCTTGCAGTGCTTCTAAGTTTCGGGGGGCAACGTACAAATCAGCTGCTCCCCCAACTCTATAGGAAGTAAACGCTGACAAGCAAGCCTGGGGCTTGATCGCACAATCAGTATTGGGTAAGCAAATTACTTCACTCTCCACCGGATTAGTTGTTTGGTGTTTCTTTGTATTCAAAGCAGAAGCTGTGCAGACGTTTCCAGCTGCCTGGGAAATTGTCATTTTTACTTTATATTGGTAAAATTTTTACATTTATTTACCGCAAAGATACGGTAATAGAGTTAAACTACCGAACCGTTGCTAGACGGGCGCTTTGCTCAGAAATAAAACTTCGCAAAGCCTCCACTTAAGATGTGGCTTTAGCCGGTTCGCAAAGTGTCGTAATTACTTCAGGAATCACCTGATTCAAGTTCCCAGCCCCCAAAAACAGCGCCAAGTCTCCTGGGCGTAGCGTTTGTAGCAAGTACTCATACACTGAGGGTAAAGTTGGCTGATAAACTACTTGCGAATGGTGTTTAGCAATTTCCGCCGCTAGATGTTCACCACTAATTTGCCCTAAATTAGGTTCACCTGCACTGTAAATATCAGTCAGGACAACCAAATCAGCATGGGTAAAGGACTCGGCAAATTCTTCTAAAAAGGTCAGTGTCCGGCTATAGCGATGGGGTTGGAAGATGGCAACCACTCTTTGCCCTGGTCTTGCTTGTAAACGGGCTGCGGCGAGAGTCACGCGAATCTCGCTGGGGTGATGAGCATAGTCATCAATGAAGGTAATACCATCAACTTCACCCCGGAACTCAAAGCGGCGTCTTGCTCCTTCAAAGGTGGCGATACCTTTGGCAATTGCTCCAAATTCTAAGCCCAAGGCGCGACCAACAGCCACTGCTGCTAGGGCATTGCTGAGATTGTGCCGACTGAGCAGCCGCAACTTCAACACGCCCAAAGCTTTGCCTCTTTCCCAAACTAAAGCCGTGGTGCCATCAGCACGATAATCAATATTGGTGACGGTGTAATCAGCGTCTGTATCTGAGTGTAAGCTGTAGCTGATTGTCGGTTGCAAGCGATCGCGCACTGTCGCACAATCAATACTACCTATTAAGGTTTTACAACCCTTAGCAAATGTCTGGAAGATGTCAATGACTTCTTCTAATGTATCGTAGTGGTCAGGATGATCGAGTTCAATATTGGTGATGATGCCAATCTCTGGAGCGTGTTTTACCAAGGAACCGTCAGATTCATCTGCTTCGGCTACCAAATATTGGCTTTGTCCCAACCGAGCATTACCTTCCCAAGCATTGACTTCGCCACCTACTAAAATCGTTGGGTCTAGACCTGCTTGCAGAAGCATATAGCCAATCATGCTACTGGTTGTAGTTTTGCCGTGTGTTCCTGCCACTGCAATACTATAGTAATCGGCAATTAAAGCTGCCAGTACATCTGAACGATGTAAAATTGGACAACCTAATTCTAGCGCTGCTTTGTATTCTAAATTATTCGTGTTAATTGCTGTTGAACAAATGACTTGAGGCAGTTTTGACTTAGTATCAGTAGGTAATTGTTCTTGTGAATTTAATACTACTGCATTCGCCAATACCTGAGGGTGAAAGAATTCGAGATTGCTTGCCTCTTGTCTATCAAAAATATGAGCACCGATAGATTCCAACTTGTGCGTAATGTGGTTAGGACGAAGATCCGAACCTGATACTGGAAATTGACGCTTGGCGAGAACGTATGCCAGAGCAGACATACCTATACCACCGATGCCAATGAAATGAAATGGTCTACCACTAAAATCTACAGAATTAGTCATTTATTGCTCCTCTTACACCACATCACACCATAATCACAAATGACACGCGTATCATAACAGGAATTTGATTTTTACCGTAACTGCTTCTATATCATGTTCATGTTTGATGTCCGAATCATATTTGTGCTCTGGTTTTCCTTGTTCAGAATGATTTTACCTTGGTTGGAGGTTTTTGCTATTTTTGAACTGTTCTTAAGATTATTCTGAAAATTTTGGTCACATCGGGAAAAAAATTCTTGTAATGTCAAATACATATTTTTGGCTACCTTACTGGAATTGGCTACATAATACATTGTTTAGTGAAACTGATTTGAAATTGCATCAAGTCTAGGCGTGAATTCAGTACAATAGTACATTGGTAATGAAACTATTTTTCAATTGCATAAAACCCAGGCATAACTGGATGCAACAACTTGCAATTTTTGGTGGCACATTTGATCCAATTCATTGGGGACACCTGCTCGTAGCCGAGACAGCTTTGCATCAAGTATCCCTTGAAAAGGTAATTTGGGTGCCATCCCTAAATCCTCCTCATAAAGAAGCAGCTTTGTTTGAGCATCGTCTGGAAATGCTGCAATTAGGCATAAAAGATAACCCAGCGTTTACTACCTCACTAGTGGAGGCAAATCGCTCTGGGACTTCTTATGCCATTAACACCCTGTTCGACTTATCTGCTTGTTATCCAAATACTCACTGGTACTGGATTGTCGGCTTGGATACTTTCCAAACCTTACCCCGTTGGTATCGTGGACACGAACTAGCACAAATGTGTGATTGGTTAATCGCACCCCGACTACTAGGTGGTGAGACTATAACTCAAAGCAAATTAATCTGCAAGCAAGTGGAGAAAGAAATCAGGGAGGAGTCATATACCATACACTGGCAACTCTTAGATATACCTTTAGTAGGAGTTTCGTCAAGTCTAATTCGCAAATTTTGCCGCGAACACCAGTCAATTCGTTATTTAGTCCCGGAATCGGTTAGATCATATATCACTAACAACAATCTTTATTCCCACAAATCTGAATAAATTATGTGTTTTTTTGTTGATCTAACAGTTTATGGTTATAAGTGCCCCCCCCCTTTGCGATATGATTGGGGTCAACGATATGAACATATAAGCATAAATACAGAGGGCAAGACACTGTGATTAGAGTTGCAATCAACGGTTTCGGGCGGATTGGACGTAACTTTGCACGCTGCTGGGTGGGTAGAGAGAATAGTAAAATCGAGCTTGTCGCTATTAATGACACATCAGACCCTAGAACCAATGCCCATCTGCTAAAGTATGACTCAATGCTAGGGAAGATCAAGGGTGCTGAGATTAGTGCCGATGATAACTCGATCATCGTTAACGGTAAGACGATTAAGTGCGTATCCGATCGCAACCCAGAAAAGTTGCCCTGGAAAGATTGGGGAATTGACCTAATTATCGAAGCAACGGGGGTGTTTACTAGCAAAGAAGGAGCGCTCAAGCATGTGAATGCTGGAGCCAAGAAAGTTCTGATTACCGCTCCTGGTAAAAACGAGGATGGCACTTTTGTGATTGGTGTGAATCATCACGACTATGACCACAACAAACACCACATTATCAGTAACGCTAGCTGTACTACCAACTGCTTGGCACCGATCGCCAAGGTGTTGAACGATAGATTCGGCATTATTAAAGGCACGATGACCACCACCCATAGTTATACAGGTGACCAGCGTTTGCTAGACGCTTCTCACCGGGATTTGCGACGGGCGAGGGCAGCAGCGATCAATATTGTACCCACTTCCACTGGTGCGGCAAAAGCAGTAGCGCTGGTAATCCCAGAGCTTAAAGGCAAGCTAAATGGCGTTGCCCTGCGTGTACCTACCCCGAACGTCTCAATGGTAGATTTCGTAGTTCAAGTTGAGAAGCGTACTATTACTGAAGAAGTTAACCAAGCTCTTAAAGATGCTGCTGAAGGGCCACTCAAAGGCATTTTGGACTATAGCGAACTAGAATTGGTATCTTCCGATTATCAAGGTAGTGATGCTTCTTCGATTGTGGATGCCAACTTGACTTTCGTGTTAGGTAATGACCTAGTGAAAGTTATGGCGTGGTATGACAACGAGTGGGGTTACAGCCAACGAGTTTTGGATTTGGCTGAATTAGTAGCCGAGAAGTGGCAATAATTAGTCATTAGTCATTGGTCATTAGAAAAATGACAAAGGACTATTGACCAAAATGTTGAAATCCCTGGCTAAGACTCAGAACTTGGTCAGGAAATTTTTTTTGTTCGTCGTGCAATAGTACTGTTGATCCCGATGTAATGCTGCCGACGATCGCAGTACCTTCACCAAGATGTTGTACGAAGGCTGATGCTAAGGAATATGGCAAGCACAGCACTAATTCAAAGTCTTCGCCACCGTATAAAGCATATTCTAGGGCTTGGTCTTCTGTCAGCCAATGCTTAAAAGTTTTTGGTAAGGGAATTTGTCTGCGTTCTAGGACAGCGCCAACGCCACTGGCGCGGCAAATTTGGAGAATCGCGTCTGCCAAACCATCACTGCTATCCATACCAGCTACAGAAATTTTGGATTTTAGATTTGGGATTTTGGATTGGGAATCGAAGATTTTCCAGAGGATTGGTAAGACATCTAATCGTGGTTGTGGGCGTTGGTGTGCGCGGATTAGAGCCGTCTTTTCCACGTCGTTGAGTTGTTCTCCTAATTCGGGATGTAAGAGCAGTTCTAAGCCAGCGCGGGAGGCTCCATGAACACCTGTAACGACGATCGCATCTCCGACAACAGCAGCAGAACGGCGGATAATTTGACTAGGGTTAACTTGACCAAAAGCGGTAATTGCTAGAGTCGTCACAGGCGATCGCACAATATCACCCCCGACAATTGGGGTATTGTATTTTTGCAGGCATTCTGTCATTCCCTGGTATAGTCGCTCAACCCAACTCACCTTAACTTCACCGGGGAGTCCCAACCCGACGGTGATTCCCAATGGGGAAGCACCCATTGCTGCTAAATCTGATAAATTGGCAGCCGCAGCTCGCCAACCAGCATCTTCTGGGGAAGTGGTGAGTTTACTAAAATGTACGTCTTCAACCAGCACATCTGTAGTCACCACCAAAGATTGCCCTGGTGCAGTTTCAAGTACTGCGGCATCATCACCGATAATTTCTGGAGGACAGAAGCGCTGTAATCTTTCTAAAAGACCTTGTTCGCCAATGTCTTTTACTTGTTGAGAAGATAACTCACTGTTCACAATCGGTTTTCCCTGTTGCAAAATTACGAAGAAAACTGATGATTTACTTTACTGTTTAAGATAAGGGTATCGTTTAGGAGACAGTTGGGATGGTCAGTACACCAGTAACCAGCATCACCTTTGAGGAGTACTTAGCCTATGATGATGGTAACGGTTCCCATTATGAACTGGTGGATGGCAAGCTAGAGCTAATGAACCCACCTACTATTCAACATTTCTTGATTGTCGATTTTTTGGATACTGCCTTGAAAGCAGAAATCAAACGTTGTAACTCTACTTGGCTGTGTTTTCGGGAAAGTGGGGTGAGAACGGGGAGAAATAAATCTAGGTTGACTGATCTGTGTGTAGTGACAGTGGAACAAGCCAGAGAATTATTAAATTCCTCAGCAGTATTTGAGTCACCCCCGTTACTAATTGTCGAGGTGGTCAGTCCAGAATCGGTGAAACGGGACTATCGCCATAAGCGATCTGAATATGCGGCCTTAGAGGTTCCTGAATATTGGATTGTAGATCCACTCGAAGCGAAAATTTCAGTGTTACTACTGGAAGATGGATTATACGAAGAAACAGTTTTTACAACCAATCAGCAAATTGGATCACGGACTTTTCCAGAATTAACGATTACAGTTGATCAGATATTCACCGCCGGGAATCTGAGTTAGGGGAGACGCGATTAATCGCGTCTGTACAGGAGTTAAAAGTTAGTAATTATTCTCCCTCATCTCCCTCATCTCCCCCTGCTCCCTTCTTATGCAGCTTGCGGCTCAACCAGATTTTCTATTCCCTGAACGACTTTTGCTGATTCAATTTTGTCACCAGCCTTCAGTTTATCCAAAACTTCTTTGCCTTCGGTGAGATAGCCAAAAACGGCATAGCGACCATCTAATAGGTTGCGTCCGGCGGGGGTGAGTTCTGGTTCAAAGAGGAAGAAGAAGAATTGCGAAGATCCACCATTCACTTCACTTTCGGGACGAGCCATCACCACTGCACCAAAGGCAGAGAAAGGCAGAACTGGCATATCAACGTAACGACCGGCTTCTTCTAAAGTAATGCCATAGGTAGGTGCTTTATCGCCCTTAACTAAAACTTCTAAAGGAATGGCGCGATATTTGCCCGTTGTTGGGTCAATGAAACCGACCTCTTTACCTTCTGGATCTCCAGTTTGGAGAAAGTAAGATTCTTCAGAACGGGTAAATTCTAAACCATTATAAAAACCCCTCTGTACCAAATCTACAAAATTCCCAGCAGTGACAGGGGCGCTGTAACCGTCTACTACAAGGGTCAAATCGCCTTTGTTAGTTTTGAATTCTACAGTGGCACGACCTTTAAGTTGCGGCAGGTTACTATACTGGGGAGGCACTTCAAAGGGGAATTGTCTCACCATAGACTCTTCTAGCTGAGTAACGAGATTCAGCAGTTTACCTCTATCTTGCAGAATTTGTTCTTTATCTTTGCTGTTCGCCAATTCTTGCAATTTATCCACCCCAGATTTCAACTCGGTAATCCAAGCTTCGGCTTGGGGTTGGCGTTCTTCGGGAACGCTTGTTAAGATTTGGGAGGGTTTATCGAGAATGCGGGATGCTTTGCTGATGTCTTTGGAAATAGCACTCCAGCGCCGATTCGCCCGCAGTTGGGCAGAAATGTCCTCTAAACTGGCTTGTAGTTGCCGCACAGGTTTGTTGTCTATCGGGAGTGCATACCGCAACAAAGCTTTGCCGTCGGTAATTGCATTGCCGGCTGGTAGTGCGGCACTACTGGAGGGAGTCCACCCAGCTGTAGTTATGCCTAAAAATATTGTTACCAGCAGTATTGCCATTAGGCTGTTCTTCAGCCAGGATTTTAATAAGTTAAGCATGGGATAACTCAAATGCAGCATTGAATTGTTGACTGGACGTAACCCATCAATAATCTTCCCATGTTAGGTGCTGAGTAGAACAAAGAGGCAGAGGGGTGAAGGACAAATGACTAATGATAAATGACAACTAACTAATGACTTATGCCCAATGACGACCCTAGAAGGGTACAATAAATGCCGATTGTCTTCCAAAATTTGAAAGTTTCATGATCTCCAGTAACGACTTTCGACCCGGTGTTTCAATTGTATTAGATGGGTCTGTATGGCGAGTGATCGAATTCCTCCACGTTAAGCCAGGCAAAGGTTCCGCCTTTGTCAGAACCAAACTGAGAAATGTCCAAAGTGGGAGCGTGATTGAAAAAACGTTCCGAGCAGGGGAAACGCTACCGCAAGCCACCTTAGAAAAAAGCACGATGCAACATACCTATAAAGAGGGCGATGAGTTTGTCTTTATGGATATGGAAACATACGAAGAAGGCAGATTAACCCGCGCACAAATTGGCGATCGCGTCAAATACCTCAAGGAAGGTATGGAAGCGGAAGTTATCCGGTGGGGCGAACAGGTGCTGGGAGTAGAATTGCCTAAGTCTGTGACTCTGGAAGTTATCCAAACAGATCCAGGTGTAAAAGGTGACACTGCCACGGGTGGCTCAAAACCAGCAACTGTGGAAACTGGTGCAATTGTGATGGTTCCTTTGTTTATCACCCAAGGAGAACGCATCCGAATTGATACTCAGGAAGATAAATATATCAGCAGGGAATAACTTTCATCTCTACGGAGATGCTTGCTCCCGATTTAAATCCCTACATAGGGATTAAATCCCTGCCACACTTAAAATGCTAATTTACGGATAGGTCGAGGTAATAAAAACTGTGCCATTGGACTTTAATGAAATCCGCCAACTACTGGCAACTATCGCCCAAACAGATATTGCAGAAGTTACGCTCAAAAGCAATGACTTTGAACTAACAGTCCGTAAGGCTGTGAGCATCAGCAATCAGGTGTTGTCGGTAGGTCAAGCGACCTTGGGCGGTGTGGTAGGTTCGGGCTTGACATCGGGTTCATCTTTGGGAAACCAGGGGGCCCCAAGTCAGGTAACGGAGGTGTCCACAGGTCGCGCGTTTGATAATGCTGGAACTGGCACACAATTGCAGTTGTCAGTAAATGCCCCCTCAATCATTGACCAGAGATTAGTAGAAGTGCCTTCCCCAATGGTAGGGACGTTTTATCGCGCTCCTGCGCCGGGGGAAGTGGCATTTGTGGAAGTGGGCGATCGCGTCCGCAAGGGTCAAACAGTCTGTATCATTGAGGCGATGAAGCTGATGAATGAAATTGAAGCCGAAGTCTCTGGACAGGTGATGGAAATTCTCCTCCAAAATGGTGACGCTGTAGAATATGGTCAACCTTTGATGCGAATTAACCCTGATTAAGTATTAATGTATATATGAAATGAGTCATCGTTAAAACTTTCAGTCCTTGCGGGTTAATCCTGATGAAACAAACGTTGCCTTTACCACCAGAAGTGGTGCAACAAGTAGCTGAATACTTCAGCCTGTTAAGTGAGCCGATGCGCTTGCGGCTGCTACACTTATTACGGGATGAAGAAAAATGCGTGCAAGAGTTGGTAGAGGCAACACAGACTTCTCAGGCAAATGTGTCAAAGCACCTGAAGGTAATGTGGCAAGCAGGCATCCTTAGCCGCCGCAGTGAAGGAACTTGCGCCTATTACCGGGTGGAAGATGAAATGATTTTTGATTTGTGTAATCGGGTTTGCGATCGTCTCGCCACAAGGTTAGAACAGCAAGCCCGTAACTTTCGTGTGTTAAATAGTAATCGCTAATTCTAAGAGAGTTATGAGTTATGAGTTATGAGTTATGAATTAAAACTCCTCACTCCTGCACAGACGCGATTAATCGCGTCTCTACTCCTAACTTTTTTAAAGCGGATAATCTTTCTGAAACTGTTCACGAGTTAGCGGTTGTTGTAACTCTACACCCTCACCGCCTAAAACATCCAACGGTTTGCCGTTCACGTCAATGTACACCTTGGCTTTTGGATTTAAAGTTGTCGCAGTATAAACAACTTGTCCCACGCGACCCATCATTGAGGTGCTACCACCCCCACTGGTAAAATCTTCAGATAAATTAACGTGAACCTCATCATTTTCCGCTTTCAACCCCAACAGTTTGGTTGCTTTGGGGATGGTCGTAGTAGAATCTGTCCCTGCTTTTGGGCCTGCTAATAAACTTTGGAAAGCTGCTTCTAAAGCCTGGTTGGGCTGTACAGAAGCTACTTTAACAGGCTGGGGAACTAAAGCAACATTTTTGTCTTTTGGTGTGAGCCAATAAACGTTAGCAGTTTGCTCATTACCTGGCTGCTTAGTTGATGGCTGTGCTGGCTGAACGATTCGCGCAGAAGAATTTGACGGCGTGGGAGTATTGCTGGAGTGTGAAGTAAACAAAGCTACACCGCCACCCACCGCTACAACCGCTGCTGAGACGGCTGCAATTACGCCTGAAGAAATACGATTAGATCCTTGTTGGTCTTTCATGTTCAAAACCTTCCTGACTGAGGGCTGATATGGTAGTTATGTGAGGAGCAGCCTGGTTAAAGACGATACTTACAAGTAGAGAGTTTCCCACAACCTGGAGGAGACTTTATGCCTTAAAATGCATTATTCGTGTAAGTCGCTGACTTCAATTTTAGAATTTTTATTTCTAGTCCGTCACCTACCAAATTATGTAAATCTCTTTCTTTGTGGAGATGACTGAAGATTAAATTTACAACGCAGAGGAACGCGGAGTAAAGTATTTATTCCTCTGCGTAAATGTTTGCGTTTAATTTTTTACCTGAATGGCGGCGGTAATCCACTTATGAAGTGTAGTTGTAACTTCATCAATGACAATTTCTTGCGATTTCCGAGTTGCTCTTTCTACAACTTCAACTTTGCCATTAGCGATCGCACGTCCGGTTACAATTCGATAAGGTATGCCAATCAAGTCAGCATCTTTAAATTTGACTCCAGCACGTTCATCGCGGTCATCTAGTAGGGTTTCAATTCCCGCTTGATTGAGTTCTGTGTAAAGTTTTTGGGCGATTTCGACTTGTTGAGCATCCTTTATGTTAGGAATTGTGACGATCGCGTGATAGGGTGCGATCGCAACTGGCCAAATAATCCCATCTTTATCGTAAGATTGCTCTACGGCAGCTTGTGCCAATCGTGACACGCCTATGCCAAAACAACCCATAACTAGCGGCTTTTCTTCACCCTGTTCATTGGTATAAGTTGCTCCCATCGCTTGGGAATATTTAGTGCCTAATTGGAAGATGTGACCTGCTTCGATTCCACGGGCACTGAAGAGAGTTTGTTCTGGGTTATGGATGGCGCGATCGCCTGGTCTTGCCTTCCGTATATCTACTACTTGCTCTGGTAGTTTAACTTGCTCACCCCAATTAGCACCAACTACGTGATAGCCAGCTTCATTCGCCCCTGTAACAAAGTTTTTTAAATCAACGGCTGTTTGATCCACCAAGCGCAAAAACTTGGGATGGATCTGTTTTTTGGCGGTAATATACTCATCTGCGATGTCTGGCGCAATGTAGCCTAAAGGTAGAGATTTCGCTGTCCATGCAAGCTGGGCTTCTACATTTGGTACATCCAAACTAATAATAGTTTTAGCACCATACTCAGAAGCCAATTTGGTCAATTCATTTTGCAACTTGACTTGATTAACTTCCTGATCGCCTCGGATGCTCACCAAAACTAACACGGTTATACCATTATCATAAACTGTCTGATAAAGGACATTTTTTACTAATTGAGTCGGAGAACAGTTGAGGAGTTGACAGACCTTTTCAATCGTTTCTGTTCCAGGTGTAGCGCGTTTTTCATAGGTTGTAAACCGTGAGGTTTCAGCGTCGATTGGTAAAGAAACAGCCTTTTCTACGTTAGCCGCGTAATTACCATCCTCAGTGTAGAGAACTTCATCTTCACCAGCTTCCGCCAAAACCATAAATTCTGTGGAACCAGAACCACCAATTGCACCAGAATCAGCTTCTACCGCCCGAAAAGCTAAACCAGAACGCCGCAAGATATTGCTGTAGGCTTTATACATATCCTGGTAAGTTTCTTTGAGGCTGGCTTCATCGGCATGGAAGGAGTAGCCATCCTTCATGATAAACTCCCGTCCGCGCATTAAACCAAAGCGGGGACGAATTTCATCGCGGAATTTGGTTTGAATTTGGTAGAGATGCTGTGGTAGCTGGCGATAAGAGCGAATCATATCACGAGCGATCGTTGTAATTACTTCTTCATGAGTTGGGCCTAATCCTAATTGTTGCTCACGGCGGTCAATTAGGGAAAACATAATCCCTTCAGCTTTGGTGTAAGTGTCCCAGCGTCCCGATTCCTTCCATAAATCAGCCGGTTGTAATTGTGGTAGGAGACATTCTTGTGCGCCTGTAGCGTTCATTTCTTCCCGCACAATCTGGGAAACTTTTTGTAGTACCCGCCACATTAGCGGTAGATAAGCATAAATACCGCTACCGATGCGACGAATGTAACCCGCACGGAGTAATAATTTATGGCTGGGAATCTCAGCATCAGCTGGATCATCCCGGAGTGTAACGAATAACATTTGTGACAGTCGCATCGTTTATAGCCTTTCTTTGATCACTAATTTCTATGTCAACTAAAGTATGAAGTATTAAGGATGAAGTACAAAGTACACAGTGTTATTTCTTTTTCATTTTTACTTGTAAGCATAGGGCATTGGTTATTCTCCCTCATCTTCCTCATCCCCCATTCCCCACTCCCTACTCCCCACTCCCCATTCCCTTTAGGAGAAAACTACTTTGGCAGATGTAATTTATCAAGCACAGCCACCCTTAGAATTTATTCCTCCGGCGTTTAACCCCTTATTTCTACGAGTTGTTCAGCTTTTACTACCAACTTACATTAACTGGCAAACACCTATTACCCAAATTGAAGCAGACAACGTAGAAGTTCTGGTGGATCTCTATCGCCAGTTTCAGGAAGGTAATATCCGTTTTATGTTGGCATTTCGTCATCCTAAAACAGATGATCCATTTTGTTTAAGCTACTTGTTTTCTCAACTTGTGCCAAAGGTAGCGCGATCGCAAGGTACAGCACTACAACTTCCCATTCACGCTCATTTTATCTACGATCGCGGCATTCCTCTATGGGCAGGTTCCTACGTCGGCTGGATTGCTTCTCGTTTAGGTGGTACTCCGATTCAGCGCGGTAAAGCTGACTGGACAGGGTTACGTTCGGCGCGTGACTTGTTCGCCAATGGTAAATTCCCGATGGCAGCTGCGCCAGAGGGTGCTACCAATGGTTTATCGGAGAATATTAGCCCCCTAGAACCTGGTATCGCCCAATTAGGCTTTTGGTGTGCTGAAGATTTGCACAAAGCTGGACGCGACCAACAGGTTCTAATTGTACCAGTTGGGATTAAATATAGTTACGTTGATGCTCCTTGGAATGCGATCGCAAATCTTTTAAGTGAATTGGAAGCGGCTAGTGGTTTACCTGTGAATGCACCAGAACAGGCTTCTATAGAGTCGCTTTATCCCCGGTTGTTGACTTTGGCAGAACATTTGCTTTCGTTGATGGAAAAATTTTACACTCGCTTTTATCATCTAAAGCTGCCAGATATCAAAACAGCAGTAGGAGAAATCGAAGATAGAAATGAAGCGTTAGCAGTTCGTTTGCAAGCTTTATTGAATGCGGCGCTACTAATATCCGAACAGTATTTTGATTTGCAGTCAAAAGGTAGTTTAAGGGATCGATGTCAGCGAGTAGAACAAGCTGGCTGGAATTATATATTTAGAGAAGATTTTAAGGATGCAAAAGGAATATCTGCTGTAGAGAAAGCTTTAGGCGATCGCGTTGCTGAAGAAGCGAATGCCCGGATGTGGCACATGCGTTTAGTAGAAAGTTTTGTGGCAGTTTCTGGTAATTATATTCGTGAAAATCCAACGGTAGAAAGGTTTGCAGAGACGACTTTAATTTTATGGCAAATGATCGCTAAAATCAAAGGTGAGAAAGCTGTGCGGCGTCCGCAATTAGGCAAGCAAAAAGTCAAAATAACTGTGGGTGAACCCATATCTATTTCTGAGCGCTACCCGGCGTATCAAGGGAATCGTTTGGCTGCTAGGCAGTCTGTTGCTGATGTAACGAATGATTTGCAACACGCGATGGAAGGTTTGATTTGATTAGGAGGGTTGCATCTTTATAGCTAAGAAGCAGAATAAAGGTGTCAGTCGTCAGCAGGCTTATTGATTTCGACCCCTGACTCTTGACTGCCTTAACTAGCAAGAGTGCAATGTAAATGCCCAAGTGTTCATCAGAATCAAATATTATTTTATAAAGTAGATCAATGCAGAGAAAAAACTTCTAGCGATCGCGGGTTTAGATGCCCTGTACGGAGATGCTGTCCGGATATGGTTTATTAAGCTTACACAAACCCAAAAATGTTTCAAAACTATCTAAGTAAATGGGTGCAGAAAATCGTAGACTCCTAGACCTACATGGTTTTGCTCCTATTTCACCTTGAATATAATTGGGTTAGATAAAAGCAATTTTAACTAAATATGTAACTTGTTTTTTGAGGGTTATAAAATTCCCGTTAAGTTATCCAAATTATATTTAAGAAGAATCACGCTTCTCTATTTTTGTAATTCAAATTAAAAATAGAAAAGTCCAGAAAATTGTGATTCTCTGAATCAATTTATAAAACATGAAAACTCACGGCTTATTCAATTTACTCAAGGTTGGCGTTACCACTTTTGGAATCTTCTTTGTGGCTGGTCAAGGAGCATATGCATCCGACTTAAAGGGAACAGCATTTAGCATATCTTTGGAGTGTTTGAACGACACTACCGGTCTTTTGGTGGGCCAAAACCCCAATGATGCTAACGGCTGGCAGTATGCATTTGATTCAAACAAAGATGGGATGAACGGAAACTACGGGGTTGTTGGTGCACCTGGGACAGTAAATCCCTACGATATTTCTGGTATGGCTATCAAAGAAACTGCTACCAGCATCATTGTAGCCATCAATGGCAATATGAAGTTAACAGGACAGGCTGAACAGGGTGCTACAGGCGGTCAGATTGGATATGGTGATTTGTTCTTCAACATGGCCGGTAAGACCTTTGATAATGCTATGAGCAGTGGGGATTTGTTTGGTATTCACTTCTCTTCAGTGAATGCTTCAGGGGTACAACAAGTAGGTGTTTATAGTGGTGTTCAGGCAAAGACAGTTACTGATGTCAAAGAGGGCTACACTGTTGCTACATATGGTGGTTTGGCAGGTGGAGGAAATTCTTACGAAAGTCAGGTAAGTAAAGCTAATGGTGTTGCCACTTATGGTGATTTGACCAGTAGTTACTTTACTAATAATGGCAAGGACAATACATTTAATCTTAATGTAATCCAATCTGGAAATTATCTTAATGGAATCTCGTTTCTAGCACAGGGTAATGTAACGCAGCAGTTGCTAACCACTGGCTACGATGCCAACAAATTCAACGGTACACAAACCATTGCATTTGAATTCAGTAAATCTACTATTCTCAAATCGACTCCTGAGCCTGCTGCTCTTACTGGTTTAGGAATCGTCGGTCTAGCCTTGGCTGGTAGCAAGCGACGCAAGAAATCAATCATCGTAGCAATTGGGTAGAGACTATTGGCAATAGGCTTTGATTTATCTTCAGTGATTATGGACACGATAAAAGACTACATTTTTATCAAAAAAAATGATCGCTGGAGTAATGGAATTTTCGATAAAGCTTAAGCGAAAGTATCCCAAGCTTTATAGATTTCCCTACTAAAGATTAAATAACTAAATTTCAATGCCCTTACTTTCTAGTAAGGGCATTTTTTCTCTCAGTGAGTTATCAAATACAAAAACTACTCAGGTAATTCTCTAAACAATCTCGGTAACGCTCATAACATTTTTAAAATCCAAGCAGACAAGTCGCTAGTTATTCTGCAAACTCTAGATACATCTGTGTTATACTGATGACTTTGATGAGCCATTAGAAGATTTCCAGGATTATATATGGAAACTACAACTAAAAGACAAGAGTTGTTAAAAGCAATCAATCAAAGACTAGAACAAGCTTATGAAGACACTTTAGAAGATGTTCTAGAACTGTTAGATATTTGGTCATCTGAGGATCAAGAGGATATTAAAGCCTTTGAAGAAGCTGAAAATGAACCTACTATTACTTGGGAACAGTACAAACAAGAATTAGAATCGTGACTTATCAAATAGAAATTTCTAATAGGGCTGCGAAACAATTAAAAAAATTATCTGCCATCATCTCTATTTTTTGCAATTACTCTATCTGGTTCAGGCTCACTGTTGTTAGACAAAGTAATTGGTTGTTGTCCTCGCAGGGTTGCGCGATCGCCTACTAGCTTATATAATTCTCGATCTAGGCGTGTTTGACAAACAGAGTGCGGTTTACCTTTTGCTGCCATCTGGATTATTTCACCCTTAATTAGCTCAACTCGCTGATTCTCCTCAAAGAAGCCGAGTTCAGCTAGACGGTGATATTCAGCTATAGTAAAGCGTTTAGCAGTTGTAAGGCTCATAACAACTACGAGAATGCAGAGTTATTTTTATCTTAATATAGTCGTAACTGATTCAACTCCACCGATAGAAGATGATAAAATATCTAGCTCTTCTTCTTCATCAGGTTCTGTAGCTGCTTCTATACCTACACTCTTCCAAGGAAAGTCAAAATATTGTTCTTGAACCGTTTTTAATTCTTTTATTGAATCTTTGAAAAATAATTTAATAGCAGATAACTGGTCTTTTTCAGATAAAAACTCTTGTAGGCTTTTTTGATAAAAAATAGCTGACCATGCTGGCAAAATTGCTAAATCAACAGGAGTCCATATATTGGGTTTATCGTTAATTACTTTCTGCATGGATTTAATAATTTTTGAGTGTTCTCCAAAACTATGAGAAACTTCTAAACATATACCTAAATATGGATATTCCGTTAAATTATCTGGATTTAAATTAAAGTATCCAAGACCACACCAAAAATTATCGCCTGAAAACTTAGTATAGATAATATATCTACTTTTCCATCTCCATTGAGTCATGCTTGCTGCGCCTTTGATGACACCCCCAAAAGCTAGCTTGAATTCGTGTTGTACTTCATCATTGAGAGTTGATTGCATGAGATTGAGAGTTTTGTTGAAATTCACCATTGTCAATAAGTCAACTGATGAAAATTGATTTGTGTGAGACATTCCATTTTCCCTCATAAAAATTAATATTTCTTTGGCTAAGATATCAAATGCGCGTTTTTCTAGGAAGCTATAAAACTGATACCACCTCAGTTGGAAGAAATTTATCTTGGGTGATAACTCAAGGCAATATTCTTTGATTGCTGGTTTTGGCTCAGAAAGTTCATCTTTTGGGTCATAATCACGGGTAATGTAAATTAAAATTCGATGTCTGACATTTGGTAAATTACTCAAAATCTCAGCATATTTTTTTAAAGCATTCTTATCATCCTTAGCGCCAACTTTTGATTCAATAAATATTACATCTGTATTTAAACCAGTTGACAGTTCAACCGCAATATCAAGTCTGCTATCATCTGGATGGCTTTCAAGTCCTTTGTGTTCTTGTTGAGTTGAAATCTTGATGCTGGAATAATTTTCATCACTAATGATTGAATGATGTTTTAGAAAATCAAGTAATATATCATTATTCAAGGATAAAAAATAAGTAACAATCTCAGTAAAAAAATCTTCACGCGGTTTGTTTCCTGAATGCAGATTAAGTAAATTGGTAAACAAAGACATTTATTTTTAAGTATTTAAGGTAATTCCAAAAAATTTATACACAATAACTAGGAGGTGCATCTCGCTTTTGCAAATATACCGGGCGATTAGAAATCGCGGCTACACAAACAAAGTCCACCTCCGTGGACTAAGAAAAAATCAACAGTTTTTAACCTGCGGAGGCAGGTTTTGTCTGTGTAGCCGTGACTTATAGTCGCCTAGCTAGTAATAAATTAGACTTTTCAAACTAACGTTGCAGCAGTTATAACTTAGCCGATCGCAGTTTGACAAGGGTGCTACATAAACAATACTTACAACAAATAGGGGTAAAAATTTTACCCCTACAAACTTGCGTATTATTTTAAGAATAGCTAGAGAAGGTTATGACTCTGTTAAGTGACTTTCTAGCAAAGATGCGATCGCATCAGGATGAATATTCTTGTATTTCTTTTTACCAAGCTGTAAAACACAGTTGGGAGCGCTGCCACAGCATTTTTGGCAACTAGTATGTTCAATGGTAACTTTGTCTAACAAACCGCGATCGCACAAAGTTTTTTCTAATTCTGATAATAACCCTTTACCACCACGCTTGAGGCAACCGCCCTTTTGGCATACCATAATCCTCGCTTTGGTTTCAGGTGGTAAATCCTGATTTTGACACGCATCAATTGGTGTCACCCGATAGGCTTTAATTTTAATTTTACTTGTGCGCGAGTCTAGTTTACTATGACCACAAACGCGAATTTGCTGACCAGGAACTAAGGATAAACTTAGAGAATGACGCAACTCTTTAGGCAGTTTAATTTCCACATTTCCAGATGGAACTGCCAATTGCATGTATTTATATTTTCCTGGTTCACCACCAACAAAACCTAGTAACTGTCCCTCAAGGTTCAATTCTGATAAGGTCAAATACTTGTCACCCATGATTGATAAAAAGTTAGGAATAGGGAATAGGGAATGGGGAGTAGGGAGTAGGGAATTGGGAATTAGGAATTAGGAATTAGGAATTGGGCATTAGTTATTTCTCCCTCATCTCCCTCACTCCCCACTCCCCACTATTTTTACGCGAGGCGTTTAGCTTCTACAGTTTGGGGTAAATTGGCTCTCTCTGGCAAATCACGAAATTCCAATTCCCAACCATTTGCTAGGGTGAGAATCTTGCCATCATTTCCATCGGTTTGTTTGACTACTTCTTCTTCAAGGTCTTTTTTAGCAACGTAGACTACTAAAGTGCCGGCGTCATTCATGCGTAGCATTACTTTCATGAGATTCCTCAACAGATTCTAGTTCTTTTTTCATACAGCCGACGACGAACCCTGTTTCTAAGAAATGCACAGCATAGATATAGGAAGTCTGCAAATATGTGCCGATACTCGCTATGTAGCCGATATCTCCCTTGTTTACTAAAACTTGGCCAACTTCCTTACCAGGAAAAGTACCATCGTTTTTCAACAGTTTACGAACTCTTACTTTTTCACCAATTTCAAAAGCAGGTGGCAAGTTTAGCTCTAATTCATCACGTCGCATGAGAGTACCTCTGTTCTCTGACCAAATTCAATAGTTCTTCTGTCGTCAAGCTGCGTTTTTTCTGTACCGATTGATGGCGCACTGCGTCTAAAACAGATTGGGTTTCTTGGGAGTTCAAGAAAATTCCATGCTGCTCTAGCAAGTTTGAAACCAAATGCCGTCCAGAATGTTTACCTAATACTAAACGCCGTTCCCAACCCACCTCTTCAGGAGCAAATGGTTCGTAGGTAATGGGGTTTTGCAATACTCCGTGAGCATGAATGCCAGATTCGTGAGCAAAGGTATTTTCGCCAACGATCGCTTTCCACGGTGGTACACTAGCTCCTGATGCGGCTGCAACTAGTTGAGACAGTTCCAGTAAACTCGGAGTGTCAATGCCTAAATCAACGCCGTAGATGCGTTTGATAGCCATGACAACTTCTTCTAATGCTGCATTCCCCGCCCTTTCACCCAATCCGTTGACTGTGGTATTTACCGATAAGGCTCCGGCTTTGATACCCGCAAGAGCGTTAGCAGTTGCTAGACCAAAATCATTGTGGGTGTGGATTTCTAAGGGAATCATCAAAGCTGAAACCAGCCGTTTGACCTTGGTGTAGGTGGTGAAGGGGTCGAGAACTCCTACGGTGTCGCAGAAGCGGAACCGCGATGCACCCCATTCTTGAGCATAAAGCGCTACATCTAAGAGGAAGTTTTCATCAGCCCTGGAAGAATCTTCTCCGCCGACTGCTACCCAAAGACCTTGATCGACTGCGAAGCTGATACAGTCTTTGAGTTTTTGCAAACTTACTCGCCATTGACCGTGAAATTTGGCGGCAATTTGGATACCGGAAACGGGAATGGCAATATGCACCCGGTTCAAACCGCAAGCGATAGAAGCCTTAATATCTGAGATAACAGCGCGGTTCCAACCCAGGAGTTTTGCTTGTAAACCCAAGTCAGAAATTGCGGCGATCGCTCGTGTTTCTTCCTCACCCATTGCCGGTATACCGACTTCTAATTCAGGTATACCAATGGCATCGAGAAATTTAGCGATCGCTACTTTTTCTTCTAGGTTAAAGGCAACACCTGCTGCTTGTTCACCATCACGTAATGTAGTGTCATTAATTATGATTTGATTCATTGCAAATATCCCTCTCTTGGAAGTATTCTTAATATCGTTTCTCTCTACAAACCCTAGTGATGGTAAATGCTAAAAATATCACAATTCATAATGTAGGATACATGATCCTTAATTATTAACCAATTATTAGCATCACATCTGTATGGCAGGGAACTAAAACCATGTATAATTTACTAATCGGTTTTACCGATGTCAGTTGAAGTTTGTTCGACTAGCAAGGAACTAATATAACTATTAGCAAATCCTGAACAAAGTAAAACACAGAATCCAGCAATTAAGGATGTAATCATCTTAGTAACCTCAGATTTTCTAGAGCATTGGGGTGTAATTTAGACAGGTAATGTTACTCAAAGCAATCGGTAAAAATTAGCTAACTTTGTTCTGCTAGCCAATCAAAAATCTTTCCTAGCTGCTCCAAGTCAACTAAACCATACTGCCAGAGGAGCATCGGTAGTGGGCCATTTTCTAATTCACGGTGTCGCAGAGCTACAGCAATATCGGCATTTGAAAGTTCAAGTTCATTGTGCAAAAAATTGAGGAGTTTTATATTTCTGTTACGAGTCGCCATAATCGAACTTTCAATTTCTTAATTTGGAAAATAATTAAAAATCAGAAACTCCAATTTTATTTGGTAATTTCGCCTTCTTAATTGTTGCTATATGTCAGGGGAATTTCAGATTTAGTAGACTAAACAAAATCTAAAACTCGATTAATCCTTCTCAGTCTGCAACAAAATCTGCTAGCGTACAGTAGCTTCAACTTCTAAATCTATTCGAGCTTTGTGCATCTATGAACAAAGGGGGAGTGGGGAGTGGGGAGTGGGGTATGAAAAACTTCAAGACTCATCGCTGTAATGCCAGCAACGCTCTAACCACTCTAATAAATCGTGACGAGAAGCAAAAAATTGCATAATTGTACTGCGAATTAGAATTACTTCTAGCAAATTGTTCACTTGCACTCGTAAAGAACCATCGGGAGGACAAGAGCTATTAATTTTTAACTCTTGCAAACGGTGATAGATTCGCCAGCGATCGCTCAAAGGAATCTGCAAAACTTGATCGCCTAAAGGGTCAGAACTAAGTTGTGAGGCGTTTAATTTTCTCATTTTGGCAGTGGGGAATGGGGTAGATGAGGGAGATCAGGGAGAATAATTACTAACTCCTAACTCTTAACTCCTAACTCTTGTCTTAAAGTTTGCAGTTGTTTTTCGAGTTGTTCAATGCGCCAGAGCAAAGAACGAATCACGGTTGCTTCCACATCCGGTAGCTTTTCATGTTCTAAAGGAGAAAGGCTGGCGCTTTCATTCCGAGAAATAATTCGGCCAGGAATTCCCACGACTGTGCGATCGCTCTTTACATTCTGCAAGACAATGGAACCTGCACCAATACGGACGCGATCGCCAATTTGCAGATTACCTAAAACTTTCGCACCCGCCCCGATGACTGCATTTTTGCCCACTGTCGGATGACGCTTACCACTTTCTTTACCAGTTCCGCCAAGGGTGACATCCTGATAAATCAGTGTGTAGTCGCCGACGATCGCAGTTTCGCCAATGACAACACCCATTCCGTGGTCGATAAACACACCCTGACCAATCTCTGCACCTGGGTGAATTTCAATTCCGGTCAAAAATCGCCCCAAATGAGAAATTAATCGGGGGATAAAACCCACTCCTCGGCAATGTAACCAGTGAGCAAGACGATGCAAACATAGTGCGTGCAATCCAGGGTAGCAAAACACCACTTCTAGCCAATTACGTGCTGCTGGATCGCGCTCAAAAATAATCCGAAAATCACTCAATAATGGCTCAAAAAAAACGCCTGTGAGTAAATTTTTCAGCAAAGATGTTTGTGCAGAATCCTGCGTTTTGATATTCTGGCGTAGGCGCAGCCCGTCGTAGACATCGCTAATACTGTCTAAAAACTCTTGCATCGGTAATGTCTGTCTGGTAAAAGAGCAATGTGCTATTTTTATGCTTATATCAGGCGACTTCCAACTGGACAGTTACCCCAATGCTGATTGGATTTATTGGATTGATTAAGGCTGTACTCAAACGCCCAAACCCCGACTTAACATAAGTTTAAAATTGGTCTTGGGGTAGGGGCGCTAGTATTTAATGATCGGGGTACTAGTATTTTTGGGGCAGGGTTTAAGAATTTATGTACTCGCTACAAGAAACTTTACCTGTAAGCCTTTGCAAACATTCCATCAATATATTTGGCAATATATTAAGCTGTACTCAGATGCACTCAAATATGAGTTAGATGAGAATAAAAATCGTTTTTTTGTATCCGCTATTACTATTAGTATCCTATTATTTGGTTGAGCGAAAGATAGGTTTCTTTATTTTCTTTTAGGATTTGGTGTCTGTATGCACATATACGTTTCAAAATATAGTTATCGCTCATAGTGACTATTTTATTATATAGATGTGTTGGAGTTGCGATCGCCAAAACTGAGCATTTACAGCAATTTTCAGGTAATTGAACCACAAAAAACGGTAAGCTAAACAGATACTGATTATCAAATTCAATGCCAGTATCTTCGCTCTTGCTAGCTTACTTCTTTGCAGGAGTATGCGGACTCCTGCGTGCTACGAAGACAGTAATTCGTAATTTAAAATTGAAGAGATTTCTTTAAAACCGCGTTTGATACTCTACTACTGCACGATTATCATCAGATAAATTAGTGGAAGCACGCACACGAAATTCGTTGTTTATCCGGTAATTAAGACCCCATTGGAAGGGATCATTTGTTGTCAAAATTTTGATACTGGAAACGGATATTTTGGAAGAAATATCAACCCCAGCCTCCGCAGCTAATTCTAAAGTGGAAGTGCTCCTTCCTGCTTCAGGATTATCAGAAATAACGGTAGGAAATATCCGCAATTCACTTAAGCCAAAGGTACTCCCAATCTGATTAAAAGCTGACTGAAAATTGTTGAACACAGCCGAACCTGCGATGTTAATCAGTCCCAAAGTACTGTCACCACGTCCTTGGGTGTCTACAAACCCACCTCCTAAAAGAGCAACAATTTCGGTTTGACTACGTGACGGACTGCTTGTTAGTTCTAGATTTTCATTTAGTTTGCTGGCCAGACCCTTGATAGTGGCTTCGACTCGAACACTCTCTAAGGCTGATAAACCTGTGGAATTTACCCGGCTGAAGTCATTATTTTGAGTTACGTCTAGTACCTTGGCAAATAGCCGAATATCTAAGTCGGGGTCGCGGGGTCGAGAGGGACTAAAAGTTGCAGTATGTTTATAGCCACGAGCAAGGTTAAATTGGGTAGTAAATAAATTCACCCCACCTTGTTCTAACTCGATAGTACCATCGGGTATGGGCTGATTGATTGAGCCGTTAACTATGAGATTACCAGTTGCGCGGAAACTGAGAATAGGGGGACGGGTAATTTGGACGTTTTTGCCTAGTTCCAAATCTAGATTATTAAATTTGGCGATCGCATTTCCTATGCCATTCCCAATTTCAGGTTTACTCTGCTTATTGGCTTTCGTGGGTGATACGCCAATACTACTATTTCCAGATGAAGCGTTGCCGGTAGATTCTGCCAGCAATACCTGACCATCAAATAAATTCACTTTACCGCCAATCATCGGGTTAAGGGCAGAACCAGTAATCTGCAATTTGCCGCTAGCGCCTCCTTGGTAAAGTCCCTTGAGATTCAACGCCAGCGGTTCAAGATTAACAGTCAGGGGATTGTTGATAATCACGTTCTGATTGTTGAAAATGGGAATTTCTCCAGCAGCTTCTACCTGACCACGGCTAAATCTACCCTGAAGATTTTCTACTAAGATGCTGTCAAAATTAAACAGCACTCTACCTGTGACACCTCTCACCTTACGTGGCAAAGCCTGGGCTGAAAAAGTAGCATTATTAATAGTAGCAATTCCATTTACTTCGGGTTTTTTGAGTGTTCCGCGTACCTTCAGGTCTACTTCTCCTTTACCTTCCTCAAATACGACTTGATTAGTGAATGCGTTTAACAGTGCCAATCCCTCGTTTTCCAACTTCATATCCAGAGTTATTTGCTCACTGTCGGGTGCCACGGAAGCAAAAGGCAATTTATAAGGTATGCTGCCAGTAATATCAACAGGTTTTGGCCCGGCAACTGCTACAGTACTACCAAAGTTTAAGCGTCCATTGGCATAGCTGAAACTTGCCCTCGCTGACTCTATTTTGCTCTGATTTAGTATTCCTTCTGTGATTTGCAATTCGCCTATAGCTTGGGGATTAGCAATGCTGCCTGCTAAAGCTGCTGTACCGTTAAGATTACCTGTGATTCCAACTGGCAGTTTGACAAAATTATTCAGTATTTGTACCGGAAAATTATTCACCCGCAGCTGACCAGATTGTTCATCACCGCCAACGTTACCTGTGAAGGCAATCAGCCTGTTTTGAGACTGGATTCGTAAAGGTCGCAAATTTAAAACACCGTTCTCAAAGTTGCCTTCGGCAATCACGTTGTCGGCAGTATAAAAACGGTTTCGTTCCTCCTTTTTACCCCAGGTAAAGTTTTGTCCATTCAAATTAAATTCCACTGACAATCCATTGGCTGTAGCTGTATTTACAGCCACTTCCCCGTTGAAAGTCCCCTTTAAGTCTGCCAAATCTGGTATGGGAGTGGAATTAAGTCGCTGTTGTTGCTGTTCTGCTACCAAAGCTTCAATTTCAGAAAACCGTTGGATTTGGCTAAATAAGGGCTGATTTAGCGACCCTTGGGGGCTGGTGGTCAGATCCGCTGCTGTGCCGTAAATTTCTGCTGAACCACCTGGCAAATTTTCTAAATCAAATACCTGTGCTACAGCTAGAACATCTTCGATCTTACCCTGGTTGACGTTCAGTTTCCCTTGTAGCTGAGGGCCTTTAGGAGTTTGATCAAAAGTACCGACAAGGGCGTAGCTACTGTTGCCTTTGACAAATTCACTACTGGCGATTGTGCCTTTACCATTACCGTAGCGGAATTGAGCAGCTAAACGATCGCCTTTAACTCGGCCAATTTGCGGGTTGGCGATCGCTAAATTTCCTGTTGCTGCCAATGTCTGCTGATTAAACAGCAAATCTCCAGTTAACAACCCAGCTATCTTACCAGTACCCAAACGAGTAATTGGTGGTGGAGTCAAATTCAATATTTGTAAGGGGAAATTTGCAACTTTGAGTGTCCAATCATTCCCTTCAATATTACCTGTGGCTAATGCTTGCTGCCATTGTACTAAGAAGGATTTAGGGCGATTATTGCCATCTAAATTAAAGGTAAGGCGATCGCGATTTCCTGCCAAGTTCAAATTTAAACCGCGTCCCTGCACTGAATCGATGTTTCCAGTTAACAACGGCTCAAAAGCAATATTTTGAACAACCAAGTCTCGTAAATTAATTTGCCCTACCACATTTGGCAAAGGCAGCTTACCAGTTATTTGACCATTAAAATCTACTCTCCCCGCCACAGCAACCTGATTAGGAAGATTGATCGGTAACTGTTTGAGGTTGTAATTCTGGGCTTGGACGTTGAGATTTAAGGCAGTAATTTCCGGTATACCCGCCTTTGTTGCATTGGCTAATATGTTACCAGTAACATTTAAACCGGGAGCAGTTGCTCGCTCAATGGTAAGCCTTTCACCACTCCAAGCGATCGCCGCCGTCAGGGGTTGTTCAAGACCAGGAATACCTTGGGATAATTGCACCTGTCCAGCAGCACGCACATCAGCTAATTTGGATGATCCAAAGGTGCCAACTAATTGCAACTGACCGCCAAATTCACCGCGCAATTGCTGATTTAGCTGATTTAATTCCACACCAGAAGCATTAACTACAGCTTGATAGCGACCATTGGACAACTGGATATTAGAGGCTGCGATCGTTCCACCTGCAACATTCAGCCGTCCCTGACCACTGGCTTGAATAGTTTGCGGTTTAAAAGAATCAACAGAACCCGCCACGTTCACTTGACCAGTTAACCTCCCTCGTAACTGCGGTGGTACTGCTACCAACTGCTGCAACGGGACATTATTTGCTTGAACTTGCGCCTGATATAGACGATTAGCCACTTGGATATTAGAGGCTGCGATCGTTCCACCCCCAACATTAATTAGTGCCTGACCGTTGGCTTGAACAGTTTGTGGTTTAAAAGGATCAACAGAACCCGCGACGTTGAACTGACCATTTAACGTTCCTTGGAACTGCTTTGGTACTGTTGCCAACTGCTGTACAGGAACATTCTTAGCCTGAACTTGTGCCTGATATAGACCATTAGCAATTTGAATATTAGAGGCTGCGATCGCACCGCCGCCAATAGCAAGGCGACCCTCACCACTGCCACGGAGGGTTTTCAGGCTGAAATTCTCTCTGTTACCTGCTATTTGGAACGTGCCCGCCAATGGATTATTTAAAGCTGGAGGAGACTGTTTTAATATTTGTCCCAACCGCACATTATTAGCTACGAGTTCAGCAGAGAAGCTTTGGTCTTGCAGTTGGATATTAGAAACTGCAACTGTGCCGCCACCAATTTGAACTCCTCCACCATCACTGCGAATCGTGGCAATTTTAAATGGTGCTGTGCTACCTGAGAGGATGAGACGACCATTGAAATCTACTCCAGCCAAAGAGACATTTTGCAGTTGACTTTTGTTTACAAAGGGTTCCAATTTCACCCCAGAGGCAACAGCCACAGCTTGCCAACGCTGATTGGCATAACTACCAGTTGCCCGTACTGTACCACCGCTTACATTCAGAGCCACATTGCGGAAAGATACATTGCGATTTGGAGCGATCGCAACTTCACCAGTTCCGGGGTAAGTTCCGTTAGGAGCTTGGAATTGTACCACAGTTTGGGCATTGGTAGGAGCGCCAGTTAGTTGGGCTGTCGCTGAGACATTGCCGATTTGAAAATTGGGTGTTGTTTCGTAAACTTTGGCGATCGCATCCCCTGGAACATTTTTGGCAGCGAAATTTAAATCCAGTCGCGGACTTTTGCCAAGTTGAATTGTACCAGCGCCGATGATTTCACCACCAACTTTGGCGAACCCTTGAATATCTTTTAGGGTAATTAAAGAGGAACTAGTAGCAAGCTCAAATTTACTAGTGATGTTATTAAAATCAACTTTGTCAATCCGGGCAGTTTGGATTGTGGCAACTGTACCTGAGAGAATTGGCTCTTTTGTTGATCCGGTAATCTGCAAAGAAGCTTGTACTTGTCCAGCGATCGGCACAGGTAATTTTACCTTGAGAGTCTCCTGGGCATTAGCTAAACTCACCGCATTTACACGCCCTGCCAACTTAAAGCCTGCTTTAGAGTCGATGATTCCCGTCGCCACTAAGGGAATTTTGCCGTAGTTGGTGGTAACATCATTTAACTGCAACTCCGTTCCCTGGAAGTGGAGGTTTCCTTGGGTATTGCTCAACAGTTGCGGCACTTTAGGTACTTGAACTGTTACGCCTTGCACAGTAGCGTTGCCAAACAATAAAGTCCGTTGTCCGGGTGTTAACTTAACTAACAAGTCACCATTGGCTCGACCCGCCTGTAAATTCACTGGTAACTTAATCAATCGCGTAATATCCGCAGCCAGAAAATCTTGCGATCGCACCTGGAAGTTCCCTGCTAGCACCCTAGAACGTGTCTCTCCCTGAATGGAAATACTGCCACCACTATCTGCTTGACCCCCCACATCAAACCTGATGAACTGGTTATTTGCGAAAAGTTGGGCAGAACCATTCAGTTGAGAAAAGGTTACAGGAGATGAGGGGGATGTTACTCCCCCTGCTCTCTTCTGCGGCATCAACGCCAGCTTGGCATTGCGAAACCGCAGGTTGTCCAGATCGGTTTTAATTGCGCTACCTTGACCAGACGGCGCTATTTTAGTGGAAACCCAGCGCCCTTGGTCATCCTGTTCAATGTAAATATCTGGGTTAACTAAGGTGACATCTAGCTTTAGGTGGCGGTTAAAGATTAGTTGTAATAGGTCAAAACCCACCTCCACAGATTCGATTGCCGCCCGATCTGGATCTGTGGGTGTCGCTGGGATAGCTGAAGCCCCAAACTGCACTCCCGTCAACGAAAATTGTGTGACTCTTCCCAGTTTTACCGGACGGTTGAGTGTAGTCGTGAGACTTTCTTGTGCTAAGGGTGTTAACTCTGTTTGCACAAAAGTCCACAACCGCCAAATACCGACGACAATTGCTAACAGTAAAAGTCCGCCCAAGGCAATGCTACCCCGACTCAACACCAGCAACCACAGACGCTTGCGAATAGGGGAAAGGGAGTGATGATCTTGATTGGAAGGGTTAGTCATTTGCTTTCACTGTATTAATTGCCGGATATCGCTGGCACACACAAGCATTAACTGGCAGATTGATTCACTATGCCATTTCCAGGATACGCCAACTAAATCCAAGACTCATTGGTTGAGTTACGGAATTTGCTTCGAGCGATCGCCAAACATAATTTACTATTAGCGATCGCTTCTTAGCCGGATTATATTAGGACTCGTATTTGATTTTTGAAAAAAATCAGTACACCCTGAAAAGGCTTCTTCCTTACTCCCTACTCCCCACTCCCTGTCTACGCAAATAATTATGGCTACGCCACGCTGCGCGAACAAAAATCAAAGCAGACTGCTATATGGCTTAGGCGACATTGAAGAAGATATGCCTTTGATTCAACAGCTTGGAATTTTTTCCACCTTCCAAGCTGACTGATTGCCAATTCTCCCAGACCTTACAAAGCAGAACGAACCACCAGTAAACTGTTGTTCCATCTTCTTCACGCTTGGCTTACACCCAAAATCAGCTAACACACCGTTACTTGGTTTGCTGAGTATTAAAACTCACCAAAATTAGCTAGCTGTATAAAAGCGATAAACGGCTGACCGCAAGCATTTGTAGTCGCCAATGTTGTACACCTTTCTTAGGCGATCGCCGCTATCTTCATGAAGACTCTTCAAGATAACCAGACGACCTTATACATTTCAATATTTCTGCAACAAACTAAATGTATCCTTAATGCTCGGCTTTATTTTTATTTTTTTATTTAAACTCTTTGATTACCATTTACTTGAGATTAACTTCATGAAGTTTCGTCTTCTAAGTCAGTAGAGGCTGTTTTAATAATTAAGTAAATCTGGGTTTATGATCTACCCCAAAATGAGCCTACATTTATCTTAATGTTTTCTGATTGATAAACTGTACCGCCGAAACCAAGCGTGAAAGCAAAACTATTTTAGGTTTTAAGGAAGTCAAAATATAAGTTATGCAGCTACCGGAACAGACTCGACTTCAATATCCACTTCATCCATTGGTGGTGACAACGTTGCCCAGTATCGTAATTTGGTAATCTGGCTCAATAATAAACCACTAGCACCGTTTCAATTTTTCTTACCTAAATCAGCCTTGATTGAAACTCGCTTGGGTGTAACTTTCATCAGTTACGAAAAGACATGGCTGGCGTTAACACCAATTAATTTGCACCTCGAAGGGATTAATTTAACAGCAACACAGAAAATTCAGTCACGATATCCTGATGACCAAATTCTCACTGCTGCGGGTACTGGGAGAACATTAACCGGATTTGCCATCGAAGTTGGTGAACAGGAAAAGTCAAAGAAAATCACTCCTAACAGAAATCGTTAATTACTACTGTGGGACTACATATCAACTACAAACCAGATATTTAGTTCATAATTCCAAATCCGGTTCTTGGCGTTTTCAGGAAAATCTGAATAGAGTGAAAATTGTTCCTGTGACTTTGCCTGAGGCACAATCTAGAACTTTAATGTAAATAGACCTTAAAAAAGACAGATGATTACACCAATGCGTGTTTTTGTGTTAATGTTCAATGCTCGAACGGAAAATGAGGGGATTCACACGATTCGAGAGGGCGATCGCAATAAAATTCTGATGTTCGAGTCAGAAGACGACGCCACGCGCTTTGCCCTAATGTTGGAAGCTCAAGACTTCCCCTCACCTACACCAGAACCGATCGATGCTGAGGAAATCAAGGAATTTTGCCAAAGCGCTGGATATGAATGGGAAATCATCCCGGAAAACAGCAATTTAGTTGTCACTCCCCCAGAACTTAACGTCGAAGAAACTGACTGGCAAGCAGATGCCCGGAAAGAGGATACTATTGAAGACACCTTCCCTCTCAATCAACAGCCAGTAGAAGAACCAGGATTGTCTGATTCTGAACTAGAGAAGATTCGTCGCAAATTGGAAGGATTGTTGTAATTTGTCATTAGTCATTGGTAAGCCAGTGGGGTCTTCTCCCTCAGGCGCGTGGCTAACGCCAACGCCAAGGAGCGTCTTTTGGAGTTGGGGGTTTCCACGCTACTTGCTTCACTTGGGGAGACCCCTGTCCCCGCAGTGGCTCCCCATGAGCAACTGGTGCTAGCGTAGCGGTAGCAAGGTACGAGCGTCACCCGAAGGGTCATTGGTCATTAGCCATTGGTCGCTTGACTAATGACATAGACGCCCTTTGGGCGGCTGACCGTAGGGTAGGACAAAAGACTAGGACAAATGACAGAGGACAAATGACAAATTTGCAGGAACGCGGGCATCTTTTAACGGAGTTGGTAAATCCTAACAGTTTTAACTTAGACCAGCTCAGTTCTCTGGAATTGGTGGAACTGTTTAATAACGAAGACCAAAAGGCAGTTGCGGCGGTTGCGGCGGCGAAAATTCAGTTGGCACAAGCAATTGAGCGTACCGCAGAGCGTTTGCGCCACGGAGGACGGCTATTTTATATCGGTGCGGGCACAAGTGGTCGTTTAGGGGTGTTAGATGCTGCTGAGTGTCCACCTACTTTTTGTACACCCCCAGAGTTGGTACAGGGGATTATTGCTGGTGGTGCGGGTGCGCTGGTACGCAGTTCTGAGGATTTAGAAGACAGCATTGAAGATGGTGAGGCTGCGATCGCTGGGCGACACATTACCCAACTAGATGTAGTAGTTGGGATTACGGCTGGTGGGACAACGCCATTTGTCCACGGTGCACTTCATGCTGCACGTCAACGAGGAGCCACTACTATTTTTATCGCTTGTGTTCCAGCTGAACAAGTTAGCTTTGATGCCGATATTGATATTCGGCTATTGACAGGGCCAGAAATAATCGCCGGCTCAACTCGCCTGAAAGCTGGTACAGCTACGAAGTTAGCTTTAAATATGCTTTCTACTGGGGTGATGGTGAAGCTAGGCAAAGTTTATGGCAATCGCATGGTGGATGTGGCGGTAACAAATCAAAAGTTACGCGATCGCGCTTTGCGAATTTTGCAAGACCTCACAGGTTTAAGTCGGGAAGCTGCTGGTTTTTTACTAGAACGTAGTGGCAAGTGGGTTAAGCTAGCGCTATTAATGCACTGGACTGGTTTAGAAAAAGACGAGGGCGATCGGCTTCTTTCAGAACACCAAAGTAATCTCAGAGCAGCTGTTATTAGCTATCAAAACCACAACCAACCTTAAAGAAATTTTCCTAAATAAACCACATCTATTTTGAGAACCATCGTTTTTAAAAGTAGTCGGAGCATCTTGCTAAGATGCTGGTGGTAGCGGGCAAAATACTCACACTACTCCAGGTTTAAAAAAATGGCTGCTACTTATCTTAGTAGCACGCCTTTTTTTTCAGGATAATATTCCCTAGAAAAGTTAACTAAAACTGATATAAATTAAGAAATGTAAATTTATATCAATATTTTTATGATTTATTGCCAATCTGAATAACTAAAGCAAAAATATCTGGAGACTGCTAATTATTTTTTAAACAAAACTTCAGGACTTATACGGATATAATTCAGGATAAAAGTTATTAAAATAATATGTTAATACTGAATTAATCATCATGTGGACTATAGCAACCTACTGGAGTGATGAAATATTAGCAGAAAAGTAAAGTCTTGCCAATAATAAAGCCTGTAGTAGATGACTTATTTACTAGCAAGATTTTTTATATCCTTCCCATGTCCCTTGCTTTTAATAATCTTGATTTAGGCTGCTATGTACCAAATGTATTTGCACTGATTGATATGTCTGCTAACCACTATATAGCTAGCGTGGGTTTTTCATGCACTGGCTTTTAATAAAAGGAAGAAACTATGTCCCACGGGGAAGTTATTTCAAATAATCTAGTAAATCAATTTCAAAGTTGTACTCAGCTGCAATATAATGGCAAATTAAATATTAAGAGTTCAAAGGGGAGCCAATGGACTTTTTACTATCGGCTGGGACGTATAGTTTGGGCAACGGGGGGAACTCATCCCTTCCGACGCTGGCGTAGACATTTAGCTCAAAATTGTCCCCAGATTGATGTTGATAAGTTGCAGTTGTCTTTGCAAGACCTATCAATCGATTACTGGGATTATCGCCTTTTAGAAATATTTTATAAAAAACAGAAAATCCAACGCGAACAGATTAACTCTATTGTCGATAACACGATAGCAGAACTATTATTTGACGTAGCTATGCAAGGAAATTTTGCTTCTATAAGTTGCAGTCGCAGTCAAGAAGTTATCTTAGAAGCACCAATGAGTTTCACGAGCGCAGAAATGTCTGTAAAGCATATGCAAGACTCGTGGAAAATTTGGTCAGAAGCTGGTTTAGCAAATTTTTCTCCTGACTTAGCACCATTTCTGCGGCGACCAGAAATACTCCAGCAGATGGTAAGTCCATCTGTCTACAAAAACTTTGCCAATTTCATCAACGGCAAATTCACTCTGCGAGATTTAGCCGTGAAAATGAAGCAGAGTGTACTGCCACTCACGCGTTCATTGGTTCCCTATATCCTTAAAGGAATCATCGAATTGGTGGAAGTACCTGACTTGCCCTTAGGAGTTACTGAAGTCAACAATAACTCTACCATCACACAATTAAAGAAGCGGACTGCTCCACTAGTGGCTTGCGTCGATGATAGCCCTCAGGTATGTAAAATGCTAGAGGATATTATCACTTCCAATGGATTAAGGTTTGTCAAGATTCAAGATGCTGTACAAGCTCTACCAACCCTCATTCAAGATAAACCAGACCTGATTTTCTTGGATTTGATTATGCCAGTTGCCAGTGGTTACGAAATTTGCACTCAGTTGCGACGAATATCTGCCTTTAGCAACACACCAATCATTATATTAACAGGCAATGATGGTTTTTTAGATAGAGTTCGTGCCAAGGTTGTCGGTTCTACAGATTTTCTCACTAAACCCGTAGTCGCTGATAAGGTGATGGCTATAATACGTAAATATTTAGCTACATCGAGTGTATCCATCGACAAAAATAAATCTAATTTAGAGGTTTGGAATTAGGGGGAATTAGAGGCTAAGTAAGTGGGGAAGAGTAAATCAAACTAGGTTACGCAATATAAAACTAATTAAATTAGCTTGTAGTCAAGGTCTTAGTCCTTACTATAAACCTCTAATTATTCATGTCTACTTACTTATTTATAAACAAAATATAAAGTGTAAGGTGTTAGACGAGAGTATGGCACTAAAAGCCTGGAATAGTGCCGTACTCTTGTCTAACAAACCCTACAAGACTACTTAGATTTTTTCAAAAACAATTTACAATTCCTATATTAAGTTATGTTTAGTACGTATTTTTGCTGAGGTTGATACGTAAAATTTGAATCAATATTAGACAAATACAAATTTTTGTATTTTATAGCAGTCCTGTTTGAGTTGTGAAATAGTGGTTAGGGCAAAGGGGTTAGGGGCTAGTCCCTTGCATGTCTTTGTTGAGGAATCATTTAGGATTTGTATGTCTAATTTGTTTACATTCTGAGAAAGGTTTAACGAGTAATTGCCATGAATACTGTTTTAGTTGTTGAAGATGGCTTAACCGATATGGAAATAATCAGCCGTTACTTACAACAGGCAGGTTATTCTGTGATTAGCGCCACAAGCAGTGAAGAAGCTCAAGACAAAATAGATAAAAAGAAGCCAGACCTAATATTACTCGACGTAATTTTACCAGGAAAAAGTGGCTTTGAAATTTGCCGAGAATTGAAAAGCAATCCCAACACTAGTAAAATACCTGTGGTTTTTTGCTCTACCAAAAATACTGATGTAGATAAAATTTGGGGTAATATGTTGGGCGCTGATGGTTATCTCTCAAAACCGATTGAACGTGAGGAATTACTATTAATTTTGAACCGATTGATTCAATAAGTAAGAATGCAATAAATAAACAGTCAATCAAAGTCACTACTTTTAAATTAAAAAATAACTCAAATAGTGGCTAAAGATAAATTATCAAGTAGAAAGGATTAATAACTTTGGAAACCAAGGAAAAGTTTTTAAGTTTTAATTTAGGAATAAGGGATACAGCCGTAATTTCGTTACAACACATCACAGAAGTTTTGCAAGTATCATTACCAGAAATATGTGGCGTTCCTGAGATGCCGAGTAGCGTCTTGGGTATTTATAACTGGCGCGGTGAGATGCTTTGGTTGGTCGATTTAGAGGCAATGTTAGGTTATCCTCCAATTTCGCAAGGCTCAAATTTACTTTCAATAATGATGGGGATTGTTCTGGAAAACAAGGGTAAGTATTTGGGACTATTGGTGCGACAGCTTATCGATATTGAATGGCTGGATACTAAGCAAATGAAACCCGCAATTACTGAATTATTTTATCCTAAAATATCACCTTTTTTACAGGGATACTTTATTAATGATTCCGAGGAGATGATTTTTAATTTGGATGCGATAACGATTATCCAAGCTCCCATGTGGGGGGTTCATAATTGAAGCTTTAGTAATGGGTGATTAGGCATAGTATTTTGAAAATTACTAATCCTTAATGGCCACATACCAGTTCATTCTTGCCTGCCAAATATCAAATTCTTACCAACTACAAATTTTGAGGGAAATCAAATGACGTTTTTGTATAAAAATAGCCAAGAAAATGAGAATATAATCTCGGAATTAGAAAATATTAATGGTGACGCGAATATAGCGAATATTGCTAGTAATGAAATATCTTTATTAAATGCGATCGCTGAGGAATTTAAAACTTGGCGGCGACAGTTGCAAGACATCGCAACTCATATGCGCCAAGCGTCAGACCTTGATGGATTACTCAAAATCACTGTAGCGCAAATTAGAGAAAAGATTGGCTGCGATCGCGCTTTGATTTATCAGTTTACTTCCCTAGAATCAGGTAATGTTTTAGCAGAATCTAGAACACTAGGTTGGACACCGACTTTAGGCGAAAATATTCCCGTAATTATTTTTGGCTTATATAGCAATAAAGACTATATAGAACCTGTAGTTATTGACGATATCAATCAGATTCAACTTACCCCTTATCAAAAGCAACTGCTAGATAAATTTCAAATTAAAGCTAGTTTGAGTTTACCGATTGTAGTAGAAGGTAAAGTATGGGGTTTACTAGCAGTAAATAATTGCCAGACAACGCGGCAGTGGCAAGAGGTAGAAATTAGTCTACTATCTCAAATTACAACAGAATTCACCTACAAATTACAGAGCTTTGAATTTCACAAAGAACTACAAAATCAAACACAGGCAAAAAAATCAGTAGCTAAAGTCATCGATAAAATTCTCCACGTATCAAATATTGATAAGATTTTCCAAACAACTACTCAAGAAGTACGTCAATTACTAAAATGCGATCGCGTAGGTGTTTATCGCTTCAAACCTGACTGGAGTGGCGAGTTTATCGCAGAGACAGTGGGTAATGGTTGGATAAAAATGGTTGGCCCTGATTTTAAAATGGTCTGGGAAGATAGCCACTTACAAGAGACTCAAGGAGGACGTTATGCCAAGGGTGAAACCTTTGTGGTCAAGGACATTTATCAAATGGGTCATGCTCAATGTCACATTGATATTTTAGAGCAGTTTGAAATGAAGGCTTACATCATTGCGCCGATATTCAGTGGAGAGAAATTATGGGGCTTGCTGGGAGCTTATCAAAATTCTGGGCCGCGTGATTGGCAATCTTGGGAAGAAAGCTTTTTAACTCAGATTGGCTTGCAATTTGGTGTGGCCATATCACAAAGAGAATATATCGAGGAAGTGCAGAGGAAATCTGATCAACTAGCTCAGATACTTGAACAAGAGAAAGCTTTAACGAAGATAGTCGATCGCATCCGACAAACCTTAGATGTAGATAGCGTCTTCAAAATAACCACTCAAGAAGTACGGCAATTACTAAAATGCGATCGCGTTGTAGTTTTTCGCTTCAATCCCGACTGGAGTGGTGAATTTGTCGCTGAGTCAGTGGTTAGTAATTCTATCAAACTGGTAGGCCCTGATATTAAAACCGTCTGGGCAGATACCTACATACAAGAAAATAAAGGTGGTCGATATGTCCAAGGTGAAAGCTTTATCGCTAATGACATCCATGAGGTAGGTCATTCTCCCTGCCATGTTGAGATGCTAGAGCAGTTGGAAATTAGAGCCTATGTGATTGTACCTGTATTTTCTGGGGAAAAATTGTGGGGATTATTAGCAATTTATCAAAACTTTGTATCTCGTGATTGGCAACCTTGGGAAGTCAGCTTTTTGATTCAAATTGGCTCTCAATTTGGTGTAGCTGTATCACAGGCAGAATATCTTGAACAAGTGCGAATTAGAAATACACAACTAGCTCAGTTAGCAGATCAAGAGAAAGCTTTCACTAAGATAGTCAACCGCATCCGCCAATCTGTAGATGTAGATAGTGTCTTCAGAACAACCACTCATGAAGTGCGTCAATCACTCCGATGCGATCGCGTCGCAGTCTATCGCTTTAACCCTGACTGGGGTGGTGAATTTGTCTCTGAGTCTGTGGGTAATAATTGGACAAAACTGGTAGGCCCTGATCTTAGAACCTTTTTAGACGATACCTATTTGCAAGAAACTCAGGGAGGTAGGTATGTCAAAGGTGAAAACTTTATCGTTAATGACATCTATAAAGCAGGGCTTGCTCCCTGCCACATTGAGATTTTAGAGCAGTTTGAAGCCAAAGCTTACATAATTGTTCCTATATTCTTCGGGGAAAAATTGTGGGGCTTGTTGGCAGCGTATCAAAATTCTAGCACCCGTGAATGGCAAAGCTGGGAACTTAACTTTTTGGTTCAGACTAGCTTACAATTTAGCCTAGCTAAATCACAGATAGACTATTTGGAATTAGTTCGGGTAAAATCTGAGAAACTAGCTCAGTTAGCGGAACAAGAGAAAGCTGTCACAAAGATCAGCAACCGCATCCGACAATCTTTGAATGTAGAAGATATTTTCAAGATAACCACTCAAGAAGTGCGACAATTATTGCGATGCGATCGCGTCTCTGTCTATCGCTTTAATCCTGACTGGAGTGGCGAATTTGTGTCTGAGTCAGTAGCTCATGGTTGGGTAAGACTAGTAGGCCCCGATGTCAGAACTGTCTGGGAAGATACCCACTTACAAGAAACTCAGGGAGGTCGATATGCCCAAGGTGAAAACTTTGTTGTAAATGACATCTATCAGATGGGTCATTTACCCTGCCATATTGAGATATTAGAACAGTTTGAAGTCAAAGCTTATGTAGTTGTTCCTGTATTTGCTGGGGAACAATTGTGGGGTTTGCTGGCAGCTTATCAAAATTCGGGAACTCGTGATTGGGACGAATCGCAAGTCAGTTTGTTAGCACGCATTGGCAGTCAGTTAGGGCTGACATTACAACAGACGGAATATTTGCAACAAGTACAAGCGCAGTCAGCAAAATTAGCAGACGCAGCAGCACGGGAAAAGGCAGCCAAGGAATTATTACAACAACGGTCTATTCAACTCCTAATAGCCCTTAGACCCGCTCTCAATGGCGACTTAACGGTACGCGCACCAATTACAGAAGACGAGCTAGGCACGATCGCCGATGCTTACAATAATACCCTGCAAGCACTGCGGCAAATCGTTATTCAGGTACAGGGGGCTGCTCAACAAGTTGCCCAAACTTCTAGCAATAGTGACGCTTCACTAGCGGGATTGACTAATCTGGCGCAACAACAGTCTGAGGAAATTACCGCAGCTTTAGGCGAAATTCAACAGATGGTGGACTCTACTCAAGCTGTAGTGGCAAATGCAGAGTTAGTGCAACTAGCAGTGCAACAAGCCAATCAAACTGTAGAGTCTGGCGATACCGCCATGAACCTGACTGTCAAAGCAATCCAAGGAATTCGTGAAACTGTTGCTCAAACTAGCAAAAAGATTAAACGTCTCAGCGAATCCTCACAAAAAATCTCCAAAGTGGTGAATTTGATTGGTAATTTTGCCACACAGACAAACGTACTGGCTTTGAATGCAGCGATTGAAGCCACTCGTGCAGGTGAATATGGCAAAGGCTTTGCAGTTGTAGCTGATGAAGTCCGTTCTTTATCTCGCCAGTCAGCAGCAGCCAGCATCGAAATTGAAAAATTAGTCCAGGAGATTCAAGCAGAAACCGGAGAAGTTGCAGTAGCGATGGAAACTGGCATTCAACAGGTGGTAGAAGGCACAAATCTTGTCAATGACACTCGCCAAAACTTAAATGCGATCGTTTCTGCAACTGCCGAAATTAGTCAGCTAATCGAGCGAATTACCGCAGCAACTCAAAAACAAATGACGCAATCTGTGACAGTAACTAAATCAATGCAAGATGTAGCAGAAATTGCCAATAAAACTTTTGCTGAATCTCAAGAAATTGCTACTGTGTTCCAAGATTTATCAGGGATGGCGCAAGAGTTATTAACAACTGCTGGTAAGTTTAAAGTGAACTAAGTAGGGAATAGGGAGTGGGGAGTGGGGAGTGGGAAATGACAGCTTCTGAAATTCGATCTTATCAAGATTTAAAAGTTTGGCAAGAAGGCATGAATTTAGCTGAAGCTTGCTATCAGCTAACGATTGCATTTCCGAAAGAGGAACTTTACGGAATGACTTCACAGATTCGTCGGGCAGCTGCATCAGTTCCAGCAAATATAGCTGAAGGCTATGCACGAGAGTATCGCCCGGAATACATAAGATTTCTCCGAATAGCGCAAGGCTCTCTTAAAGAGCTAGAAACTCACTTGTTACTATCAGCTAGAGCCAAAGTTGGACTTACAGATACTCAACTAGTCACTCCAATTTTGAGGCAATGTGAATCTGTAGGAAGACTACTGCGTGCTTTGATTCGTTCTTTAGAGAATAAGGGGAGTAGGGAGTAGGGAGTAGGGAGTAGGGAATTACGCCTGATGTGACATTAAAAAATCCTATTTTTCCATAAGGGTTTCCAGGCTTGGACAAAACCATCATTTTGGAATCATCAAGGAAACTGAAAGGTTTTCAACTCTCAATTTACATCTAATGTGAATTTCAATCTTCCCCACTCCCCATTCCCCATTCCCCACTCCCCACTCCCCGCTCCCCACTCCCCACTCCCCACTCCCCATTCCCCACTCCTAACTTATGATCACCGATAACGAAATTCGCGAACAAGGATACATCTACTTTCTGGCGGAAGCTCCAGAATTACTCCAAATTATTGAACAAGAACTATTTAGCTTATCGGAAGGTTATAGCATTGCCAAAGTTCACAACTTAATGCGGGCTACTCATACACTTAAAGGTGGAGCCGCTAATGTTGGGCTAGAAGTAATTAAGATGATAGCCCATTTTTTAGAAGATGTATTTAAGGCTCTATATAATCCAAAAGTGGTAATTGATGTCGAGTTACAAACACTTTTATTACAAGGTTATGAATGTCTGAGCATAGCATTAAATACTGAGCTAATAGGCAGTACTATTAATGATGACGAACTGCTCCATCGAGCAACTTCAGTGTTTGCACAGTTGCAAGAAAAACTGGGTGATGCCTTTGGTGCTGAGTCTCATATTCCTAGTTCTGAAGAATTGGGATTTGATATTGTGCAGTCTGTTTTTGAAGTGGGAGTAGAACAACGTCTAAACAGTATTGCTGACGCTGTTAACAATCCACCAAATAGTGACGACTTTATCGAGTTCTTACAGTCCCAAGCTGAAGTGTTTTTCGGCTTGGCAGAATCTCTAAATTTACCTGGATTGGGAGAAATTGCCCAAACAATTCTGTCAGCACTACAAGCAAATCCTACCCAGGTGCAGCAAATTGCAGAAATTGCCCTTGCAGATTTGCAACAAGCACAACAATTAGTATTAGCAGGCGATCGCACATCTGGTGGAAAAACTTCTCCCGCTTTGCGAAAACTCACGATAGTGGCAAATAACCAGTTATCTGGAGAATCGGAAAATGATTCATCTACTGACCAATTTCTCATCAATGAAAAACAATTTTACCAGTTTATCACTACATCGGATAACAATAAAAACCAAGCCGTCAACGCAACAACTGCCAAGTTTTATTTAAAAGTAATTCGCTACATTTTTGGCTGGTTTAATCATCAGATGGAAGTACCAGAGCCAGAACTCAGCTTGACTTTACTAGTTCCCACATTAGAAAGAATAAGTCTACTTAATTATATCGAAAACTGGCTGAAAAAGTTTATTGATTTTGTTCAAGATGAAGACGATAGTCAAAGTCTTTGTATTTATCGACGTGGGATCATCTTAATTATTCTATTTGCAGTTGCAAAATTTGAATATTCTATTAACGCATCTGACAGCTACCTCTTAGTAATTAAAATATTAGAAAAGCAAATTCATACATTAGCACAAAAATATAAAAATTATCCTCCTGTTACTGGCAAAGAGAAAAATTGGCTTGATAGTCCTAAGTTACAAACATTATTAGTTTTTAAAGAAATATCTAAATCCGTATCTCCTGAAGCAACTGATAACTTCCTAGAAGCAATATGGGGAGAAGAAGCTAGCCAAAACCTTACTGCTGAAGTCGTGACGATCCAGAGTGATGATTCTCCAGAAAACCTTGATTCATTAACTGTCAGTGAGCCGGTAGTTTCTGAAACAGCTATTGAAGTCATGCCTGATTTAGCTACACAAATAAACCAAGAAATAGAAGATAAATCACAGTATGTTCAAACTAAAAATTTGCGCCAACCTTCATTTATTCGGGTAGATACAGAGAGACTGCAACACCTCAATTATCTAGCAGGAGAATTACTGATTTACCAAAAACGGCGTAGTTTGCAAGATGAACAAGTCAAAGAAATAATTGAGCAATTAGTACAGCAACTCACTAGACACCAAACAAGTTTAAATGAATTACGTGATTTACCATTACAAATACAAAACATTACTTCACAACAAACGCAAGATTTTGCAGTTAATTTTGACTCTTTAGAAATGGATGTATATACAGAATTCCATATGACATTGCATGAAGCAATAGAAGAGACACTGCAACTACAAGAAACCACAGAGTCTCTTGACTTACTCGTGATGCAAGCTGCTCAAATTAGTGACAAACAAGAGAATTTAACTCTTAATATTATAGATAGCTTAGTAGAAGCACGGATGTCGCCTTTGGGCAATATCTTGAATCGCTTCCCTCACATGGTAAATAAGTTAGGGAATGTTTATGCCAAACTTGTAGAATTGAAACTTACTGGTACTGCGGTGCTAGTGGATAAAGCGATCGCAGAAAAGCTCTACGATCCCTTATTACACTTAGTGCGTAATGCTTTTGACCACGGGATTGAAACTCCGCAAGTTCGCCGAGAGCTTGGTAAACCAGAACAAGGTTTAATCGAAATCTGCGCCTATCATCAGGGTAGCCAAACTGTTATCGAAGTTCGGGATGATGGCCAGGGATTGAATTTAGACAGAATTCGCAGAAAAGCTGTTGAATTCCATCCCATACAAACTGAAGAAAAAACTACAAGCAGAGCTTCTAATCTGGCTGAACCTGAACTCTTAGATTTGATATTTTCGCCTGGATTTTCCACCGCTAATAAAGTAAGCGAAATTTCTGGACGCGGTATGGGTTTAGATATTGTGCGTACTCAGATGCAGGCGCTCAATGGCTCAATTTCAGTTGAATCCTTACCCAACCAAGGAACAATATTCATACTCAAAATCCCTTTTTCTATGACTACAGAAAAATTAATGCTAGTTCAAGCCAAAGGTGTTGTTTATGCCCTTCTTTTGGATAGTATCGAAAAAATATTGATTCCCTCTGAACAACAGATTAAAGAAATTGAAGGCAAAAAAGTCTTGCATTGGAACACAGACGATAATGATACTATGGTCAGCCTACGTCAACTTTCAAAGTTGATTGGTTATAATGGTTCATTCTTTAATAGTGCTACTGCATACAACACATCAAATACTCACGAGCCAAGCATAACGAAAAATCCGGTGCTTTTGCTCCGACGAAATCAGGGAATGGTTGCTTTAGAAGTTGACCAAATAATTGGTGAACAAGAACTAGTAATTAGACCTTTAGGAAATGCGATCGCATCACCTAAATATATTTATGGTTGTAGTAGTTTAGCCAATGGTAATCTCATCTTAGTCATTGATGCTTCATTGCTGGTAAAATCTGGCGAGATCCAACAAACAACACTTGATATCAGGGCGCTACCAATAGCTTCTTCGTCAAATAAAAAAGCCTTGCCGATATCAGGACATACTTTTTTATCTACACCATTACTTGCTGCATCTACTTCCACAACAACTATAGAAACCCAACCTATTTATTTGGAAGAACCAGATAATAAATCAACAAAAACTGCTTCTACTTCCATAGCAAATATAGAAACCCAACCCAGTTATTCTCAAGAGCCAGATAATAAATCAACAAATGCTTCTACTTCCACAGCAAATATAGAAACCCAACCCAGTTATTCTCAAGAGCCAGATAATAAATTACCAAAAGTTATTTTAGTAGTAGATGACGCAATTAGTCTGAGGCAAACTCTCTCTCTGACTCTCCAAAAATCTGGCTATCAAGTAATACAAGCTCAAAATGGTATTGAAGCTCTAGAAAAGTTGCACTTACATCCAGAAATACAAGTTGTCGTCTCCGATTTAGAGATGCCACGAATGAATGGTTTTGAGTTGTTGAGCAATTTTCGTCAATACCCCAATTTAGCAAAAATACCTGTAGTAATTCTCACTTCTCGCAGCGCTGAAAAACATCGTCAGCTTGCCCACGAATTGGGTGCAAAGGCTTACTTGACCAAGCCTTATTTAGAGCATGAGTTTCTCTCTACAATTAAGGGTTTAATGAACAGTAATACAGATGATGTAAACCATTTACTCCTGGTGGCAAATCATTAATAATTTGGGAAATCCCATCGCCTTAATTACCAGGTAGATTATTTGGATCTACACCTAGAGAACGTAAATACTGCGCTAATTGTTCAGCCCTTTGACGTTCTTGTTCAGCCCTTTGACGTTCTTGTTCAGCCCTTTGACGCTCCTGTTGTGCCTGTTCTCCATCTGTTAAATAGCGGTTTCCTTGCTGATCATACCAACATAAAAACTCCTGTTGTATCCCAGCAATTACAGCTTGGTGTCGCCCAATACCTAACCCCACCTCTGGCATCAAATAGGGTTCACCAATTTGTAGTTGGTAGTTTCCATCTATCAACTTATACACTTCAAAGGGTTGATGTTGGTCGCGTCGCCAAAACTCAGGGTTATAAATTACGTAGTACAATACACCGAGTTTTCTGTATATATCTAGCTTCTCGTCGTATTCACCTCCTGGGGTGTGGGATACCATTTCTAATGTGAATATTGGAACTATCCCATTTTCTTCCCAAACTGCGTAACTTTTGCGTGATTTGCCACCCTTTTTCCGTTCTACTCCCACACTTAAAAAAGCATCTGGCACTACAGGTACTCTGGGATTTACTCCTGTGGTGTGATAGACTCCCATATCTACTCCGAAGTACCAGTCCAGGCGATTTGCCCAAATGGAGTTGAGTAAGAAAAGTAAAATGTTGGGCAAAAAGTTTTGGTCTTCGTTATCCACTGGCGTATCGTCTGAACAGGGAAGTTCATCAGTAGTTGGTAACGCATTTTTGAGATCAGGTGAGAGCATAACCGTTGTCTCGCTGGCGTTTGATGCTTTTATTATAAATGAGTGACGAAAAGTTTAGCGTTTGGGTGGAGCTTCACCAAACTTAATCAAAAGCGCGATCGCAATACTAACAAGCAAAATTAACGTCATACTCAAAGCTGAACCAAATCCCCAATTTTGGGTTGCTCCCAGAAACTGGTTATAAACTAACCGCGCCGCCGTCATACTAGAAGCACCACCAAGTAATTCTGGATCGACAAAATCCCCCAAGCCTGTGATGAATACAAGCATAGAAGCAGCCGCAATTCCAGGAAAAATTTGCGGTACAGTTACTTGGAAAAAAGTTTCCACCGGATTTGCACCTAAATCAGCAGCTGCTTCTAACAAGCGCTTATCTAGCTTTTCGAGAGAAGCATATAAAATCAAAACCATATAGGGTAACAAGCTGTAACTCATGCCAATAAATACAGCTTGACTCTGGTTAAGTAATTCCAAAGCAGGCAAGCCTAAATTGCTGAGTAAACTGTTCAATAAACCAGTAGGACGAAGAATTGTAATCCAAGCATAGGAGCGAAGTAACGAGGAAGTCCACAAAGGTAATATAAAGGCTAATAGCAGCAAATTCCGCCAACGTTGCGGCGCTATCTGAGCAATCCAATAGGCGACGGGGAAGCCCAAAATTAAACAAATTATTGTAGTGCCAAACGCAAAAAATAGCGATCGCACGATTACTTGCAAGTAAAGGGGGTCAAATATGCGGATGTAGTTTTTGAATCCGTTGGGATTAACCAAATCTCCAGGTCGGATGTCTGCAACTAAACTTAACTCGAAAATTATCAAACTTGGTAGCACCAACAAAAGTAATAACCAAATCCCAGATGGTGCAAGTAATACCAAAGGTTGAAGCCAATTGACTCGCAGGCGATGGGATTCTTCTATTTTAGAAATATCATTTTTTTCCAAATTCATCATTTATCACTCTGCCAATTTTATATTTTTAATTTTGCGGAAAGTCTGATCGGAGGAAACCTCCGCTCAGAACTTTCCAAGACGGATTTTGGATTGAATTAAGACTCTAAAATCCAAAATCCAAAATTTATTTAGCTGCTAGTTAATTGAGTCCAATAGCGATCGTAAACCTCTTCAAATTCTCCTACAGGACTAACACGTTCACAATTTGCTAAAACCGACTCTGAGGGAAACAAATTAGCGTTGTTCTGTATTGTTTTTGACAATTGCTCGAATCCAGCCCTATTAGGTGTAGAAATACTCAGGCGTTGACTGATTTGGGCTGCTAATTCTGGTTGCAGAATCATGTTAATCCAAGCATAGGCTCCAGCCTGGTTGGGGGCTGTTTTGGGAATAACAATAGTGTCTGTCCATAATGAAGAACCACTGCGAGGAATCACATATTTTAGATTAGGGTTTTCTTGAGAGATTTTCACCGCATCTGCTGAATAGCACATTGCTAATAGTAAATCTCCTGCCAGAATTTGATTTTGCCAAGCATCGGTGTCAAAACGTGCGATCGCAGGTTTTAGCACCTTCAACTTTTCATAAGCTTGTTTGATTTGTTGTTCATTTTTTGAGTTGTAAGAATAACCTAGCATCCGTAACGTCGCACCCATCACTTCTCGAACATCATTGAGCAATGTCATCTGCTGACTAAGTTGCTTTTGGTTTTGCCAAAGGTAATCCCAGTCTTGTGGTGCATTTTTGATTTTTTCAGAATTGTAAAGTAAACCAGTTGTCCCCCAGTTAAAAGGGATACTATATCGATTATTCAGGTCATAACTAGGATTCTGAAACCGGGGGAATAAATTCTCTAACCCGATTAAGCGATCGTGATCTATTTCTGTTAACAAACCTTTGTTTACCATCTTTTGCACCATGTAATCCGATGGGTAGATGATGCTGTAAGTGCCACCGCCTCCAGCTTGCAACTTAGCCAGCATGACATCATTGGAATCATACACATCCGCTAGCACTTTCATGCCGGTCTGGGTGCTAAAAGTTTTCAGTAATTGGTTGTCAGTATATTGCGTCCAGGTAAAAATATAAAGTTGGTCACGTTGACCATTCGTATTAGAATTAGCACGTACTTCACCCAGCCTCCAGCCACAACCAGCTAAAGATAAGCTAGAAAGTGCTGCCACCCCTTTTAAAATTTGGCGTCTGCTAATCATTAAGTTAGAAGTTGTTCATCGACAACTTCTAGATTACGGCATACCTCCTAGCCCCTGGTGTGATTTTTTAGGTTAAATGTATCATTCTTCACACTTACCATCAAAATGTTACATCATACACAACATTTTTCCTGGCACAAAGTTGCTGAAAACGATCACCTACGGTGGGCGGAACGCCATCGCCTGCTTGGACACTATCCCTTATTTGATCAAACTCTCTCAACGAGAACCCTGCATAGAAGGGGTTTGTGATCATCTGGGTATCAGTGGGACAATAAACCAAAAGTTTTTGCAGATGAAATTATGTAGATTTTGACTATATGGCTTAAACTAGTATGTTTGTGATCATATTTGATATAGCATCAATCAATAGGCTGTTATGCTCTTCCCACGAACGCCAAACAAGTTTGTAGAGAATTGCGGTACAAAGTAGTTAAATATGTTGTTAAACATTTGTAAACTGTTAGCAGCCGAGTAGCCGCGTGTCACATCTTGTTAAGGAATATATTATGAGACAACTTGTTATTGCTGAACGCGTATGCCTCATTGGTCATATCGTGTCAAAAGCCTTTGGACTGGTAGGGATGCTATTGGTCATACCTAATGCCGAAATACTTTTCAACTTATCGCAGGTTGGAGAAACTGCCATGCAGTTAAGTATGGCAGGTGGCGGTGTAGTTGATATCATCTTGGGGACAATAGCTGTCTCTATTTATGCCTACCGGACGTTGGGATTAGGATCTTGGTTAGCATTTATGCTGCCGGCTGTGTTTATCTCTTTGGGGAGTGAACTACTGGGAACCAGCACAGGTTTTCCATTTGGTGATTATAGTTACTTGAGTGGCTTGGGTTATAAGATTGCGGGGCTAGTTCCTTTCACAATTCCTTTATCTTGGTTTTATGTTGGGCTGTCGTCTTACTTAATTGCAAGAACTGGTTTGAAAGTGGCTCAAAAACCCAGTTGGGGACGCCATATTGCGGCTATAGCCGTTGGTGCTTTGCTCTTCACTTGCTGGGATTTTGCCCTTGAACCAGCTATGAGTCAATCTGCTCTGCCTTTCTGGTATTGGGAACAACCAGGAGCTTTCTTTGGGACACCTTACCAGAACTATGCAGGTTGGTTTGGCACTAGCGCCCTGTTTATGAGTGTGGCAGGATTATTGTGGAGAAATTCCTCAATTAAATTAGAGCGATCGCAACTCAATTTACCCTTAGTCGTTTATTTAACTAACTTTGCCTTCGCCGCCGGACTAAGCTTGGCCTCTGGGTTCTCCATCCCTGTATTGCTCGGCTTATTGCTTGGTGTAACTCCTGCTGTAGCCCTGTGGTTAAGCAGTTCAACGACACCCACTCAAGTTACTGTTGAACCAGCAAGCAAGGAAGTCTCGGTGGCAAGAAGCGTTAAAGTTGCCTTGAAATAAGCTTATTGGGGGAGTGGGGACAAGGGAGATAAGCCAGACAAGGAGAATAACCCATACTCAATGCCCAATGCCCCATGCCCAATGCCCAATGCCCAACGCCCATTTGTTTTGTATAGGGGCGATTTTAATTGTTAAGTATTTTGACAGTAGACAATGCTTTGATAGTAGAAAGTGCCAGCTCCCTCTTATTGCTACTTATCCAAGTACCAGCAACGGCGATTCTGTTTTCGCGCCTGCTAAAGGGCCCTAGACGCCTTCCCCCAGTAGAACCGCAACAACCGACGCCGGAGCTTTTGGGTAGGGTTAGTGTCGTCGTTCCCACATTGAACGAGGCGCTTCGCATTAGCCCTCTGTTAGCTGGTTTAAGTCAGCAAAGCTACGAAGTTCGGGAAATAATTGTTGTAGACAGCAAGTCTGGTGATGGCACCCCCGACTTGGTAAAAGGGACACAGCAGAAAGATCCGCGCTTTCGCCTGATGACAGATGACCCCTTACCCTCTGGTTGGGTGGGGCGTCCTTGGGCGTTGCATAACGGTTTTCTATATAGCTCTGAAGCGAGTCAGTGGTTTCTGGGGCTGGATGCTGATATCCAACCGCATCCTGGTTTGGTTGCTGGTTTGGTGAAGACGGCCGAAGCACAAGGTTATGATCTCGTTTCCCTTTCACCCCAGTTCATCCTCAAATATCCTGGGGAGTGCTGGCTACAACCAGCTTTGTTGATGACTCTGCTTTACCGATTTGACCCCGCCGGGATCAATACAGAGCAGCCAGAACGGGTGATGGCAAATGGGCAGTGTTTTTTGTGTCGTCGCTCCGTTTTAGCTGCTGTGGGTGGCTATAGGAGTGCGAGTAGTTCTTTTTGTGATGATGTCACTTTGGCGCGGAATATTGCTATTCAAGGGTATAAGGTGGGCTTTTTAGATGGCGCAAAGGTACTGAAGGTACGGATGTATGAAGGGGCGATGGAAACGTGGAAGGAATGGGGGCGGAGTCTCGACCTCAAAGATGCAACTTCTCGTTCTCAGTTGTGGGGAGATTTATGGCTACTCACATCTGTTCAGGGTCTACCCCTTTTAATTGTCCTGGCTTTTTTGTTGATTTCTCCCCCACTCTCGTACTCGCTACAGACGCGATTAATCGCGTCTCTACCCACTCCCGCACTTCTTCTGCTGGGACTGAATTTATTTCTCCTAGTGATTCGTTTTGCTATGCTGATAGCGATCGCACCTTCCTACGATCGCACAACCGCTAAAGGCGGCTGGTTGTTCTGGCTTTCCCCTTTGGCTGATCCCTTAGCTGTGCTACGAATCTTCTTATCTGCGTTCCACACGCCACGCGAGTGGCGCGGACGTAAGTATAGTGTAAAAGAGGGGGAGTAGGGAGTAGTGAGTGGTGAGTGGTGAGTGAGCGAAATTCCCTATTCTCTACTCCCTACTCCCTACTCCCTACTCCCTCACTCCCTCACTCCTCTTCACCTCCTATTTGATCCCCGCGTTCCAGTTCCCAAAGAATTTGATTTCCTTCACGGCGTACCCGTGACACTATCCAGTTTCGCCAGCGCCATTGATCTCCCCGACTGGTGACAGCGCTGGCGTGGACATCCATCAAGTCTGCTAACTCAGAACTGGTGATTAAGTAGCCTTTTTCAGAAATTTCGTCAGCGATACGCAGAGTTTCGACCAAGCTGCGAAGTTGCGAAACCCTCATTTCTGAGGGTTTTTCATCGGTTGCGGCCGCACTTGTCCCAGTTGATGGTTCCATAACAGTTATTTCTGGTGCAGAAGTACTGACTTCTGGTGTACTTTGGTTAATTATTCTAGGGTTTTTGTGATCATCAGCAACTTTTGCTACATTTAGTTCGCCAGAATCAGGTAAAGAGTTGTAAAAAGCTGTAGGAGATAATTGTTGTAGCGAAGGGATTTTGCCACTGGCATATGTGCGAGCGATCGCATCACAACGTTCGTTACCTATGTTACCAGAATGTCCCCTGACGTGTTGCCATTTTACCTGTTGGGTATTGAGTTCATCAAGAGTTTCCAAAAGTTCTTGATTTTGGACGGGTTTACCATCTGACTTTTTCCAGCCTTTCTTTTTCCAGCCTTTCACCCACTTGGTAACGCAGTTAATCAGGTATTCGCTATCGGTATGAAGCGTGATTGGTTGGGGTTGTTGAGATGTTTGCAGGAATTGTAAGGCGGCGATCGCAGCTTGCATTTCCATTTTATTATTAGTGGTATGAGGAGATGCATCGCCCATTTCGTGGATTGAGCCATCGCTGAAGTAGACGACAACACCCCAACCGCCAGGGCCAGGGTTCCCGGTGCAAGCACCATCGGTGTATATGCTTTCAATTGTGGGTTGGGTGGACATGGTTAGGGTATGGAACCGCAAAGGACGCTAAGGAGAGGCAGCGCGGTGCGGGGGTTCCCCCCCGTTGTAGCGACTGCCGTCGCAAAGGGAAGAGTTATTAGCGGCGAATTTTTTTAAACAATATCCAGGCTATTATACTGGTAAGCACTCCAGCAACAACGCTCCAAATGAAGGCTGTTGTGAGGAAAAATGGTATTTTGCTATTCGGCGGATATTGAGCAACCAACACTGAAGATGCGATTTGGCTGGTTGCTAATCCGATACCTGCGCTACCGATGAAGTTTTCTAAGTTGCGATCGCTTTTGGCTTGGTAGATGTCAATAGTACCTTGAATTGTACTAATTAAATTTTGCAGCAGAGTCAAGCCTGGGCTGAGATTGATGTAATCTGTCTCTACTTGCAGGAGATATTTATCAGCACTAAATTCGCTAAATTGTCGCATAAATTCTAGCTGGCTGTTGCTATTTTCTCGTGAAATCTTCTCTAGCCGCTTTTTATAATTATTCAGATTAACTTTGATTGTGCGTCCTTGGTCATCTAGGTAGCTTAAATTAATCGCATATTCCGATAAGATTGTCAGCGTATCAGTTAGGGTTTTTTGTAATTCCTCAAGATTAGGTCTACCGTTGTTTAGTTGTTGTCCTAAATCTCTAATTTTTTTGACAGTTTCTTGCACTTCGTTAAAATCTTTCTTGATTCGGCTTTTCAATTTGCGACTTTGGTGATAAGCCCAAAGGATTTTATGACGATAGCAAAACAGACGGATTAAATCAAAATATATATTAGCGATACTTTCTGTAATATTTTTGAGGGATTGTTGTGGCGGAAACAAACATATTAATATATGCAAGCTATCTTTAAAGTTCTGTTCATTTGCCCAATCGCTGGGCTGTTCCCAGACTTCAAATGCAGATGCACCTAAAAAAAGGCTCTGGCTTTGCAAAGCAATTTTACCCTGAAAGTTGGGATTTATTTGTGTGTAGCATTGTTCAGCGATCGCTTTAATTTCTTCAGCGTTATAAATCTTTTCCAACTGTCCCCAAACAAACCAAGTTTGACCAATTTTACCTTGTTGGTGATGGGTACGAGATTCTATATTTTGTTTAATATCTTGAAATTTACTCATAGGTTTGCCCAGATAATCAGTAACACCGCTATCTACTTGCAGGGCATAGGTATCACCTAGTTGCAATGCGTAATAATAACCTGCTATATCTGGCTGAAAATTTTCTTGTTTTTCGGGTACGAGCAACTCGACGTAATCTGCTTCTGTTTTTTCTAAGGTAGCGAGTTGTTTAAGCAAATCATCATCTTTAACTTTATCGTAATCTTTATTTAAATCTGGTTGAATTTTACGCCAAAAATAATGACGATTTTGGTTAACTTGCTCGTCTGTTTGTCCTAAACCTTGTTGTAGGTCATAGACAAATAAATCAATAGTTGGATAGATGAGATTATACTGTTGATTCATAGCATAGGCTTTTGTAGAGAGAGAATAATTCTTGCCCATGTGTCTTTAGCGACAGTTACAGAATCAGAAGCATTGAGAATAGGTTGAGCAATTTCAGTTAAATTTTGATCATCTAGTTCATCAATGGCAACAAGAATATTATTGATTTCTGTGCTTTGCTGTTCGGCAGCCTGATTAATTTTAGCGGGTAAAGGCCCTTTGCTGCGGATTTCAGCTTCCTGTTTTAAATTTTGGCGAGCAATTTGATAATGTTCCGCTAACGGCGGATAATTGCGGGCGATCGCATCCAGTTTACCAATGTCATCAGGAATTTTTAGTTGATTAACCTGGGTTTGCACATCATCTGCTAATGGTGCATCAAGGTAAGATAATGCAAAGACAAAAGCTTTGAGATTAAAGGCTTCTAAAGGTTGCATGATCAAAAAGCTCCAATAATTGTAAAAGCTGCCCAGTGGTAATGATCATTATAAGGTTGATCAGTTGTTTGTCTGATAGTAATATCATTTAACTGATCTTGTAAAAAAGGACGAATAATACCTTCATTTTGGGGTAATTTAGCGATTTGCACTGCATACCATTCTGCAAGTTCTGCATTTGTGACATTTCGTAGCCATTGGGTAGCTTTAGCCAAAGCCACTGCTTCTGATTGTTTTTGTTGCAGCAATTGGTAAAACTGAATCATTATCAAAGCGCTAGCGGCTGATTCTACAGTCCATAGCGTACTAACAACATGAGCCACACCGCAACCCATAAAGCCACTGACAAGCCCGACATATTCTGTGGTGATGGTGTGATTACCTGTAATCGCGGTTTCGCAAGCTGCGAGAGTGACAAGTTGGTAGCTTTGCAAATTAAAATTGCGGATATCCGCGAGAGTTAGCTTATCTTCACCCGCTAACGCCAAGTGAGATAACGCAGGATTTTGGAAATTATATTCGCCATGCCCTGTAAAGTGCAAAATACTGTAGTCTTGGGGCAAAGCGTTGATTATTGCTGCTTTTGTCGCTTTCTCAGAACGCTTGCGGCTGTGGTTGGGGAACATCCGGCTGATGGCTTCCGATTCAATTTGGGCAAACTCCAGATGGGGATAACCTTTGCTGTTGGGATGTTCGATGCTGAGTAAATTGTGCTGTTCATCGCCTCTCTTTTGCAGGTAAGTTTGGGGAATCAAGCCTATTTTGGCGCTGGGTAGATAGGTGATGGTGAATTCAGGTGGAAATAGTGCATGAAGAGGGAAGCGGTGCAAATCGCGGTGAGGAATGAGGATTAGCTGAGTAATTTCTGGTATTTCTGAAACAACAGCGTTGATATTAAGGATATTACTCAAGTTGCGAAGCATTTCGGGCAGGTTGTCGCGCCAAGTGATTGCTTTTTTCCCTTGCTTATTTTTACCTTTGCGATAATCGGCGTATTGTTGATTCCAACTTTTCACCCAGTCTTCAAAATCTTGTAAACGTTGCGCCTGAGTCACAAACTCGGTTTCTTCCAAGACAATCGGTGATGGCGCGTTGTGTTTGAGGATGAAGGTGTGTAGGGCGTAAGAACTGAGATGCCAATAAACAACAGCAGTTGAGGGATTAAGCAGTTGTTGCATTTCTGAATAACTGGGAGAGGAAATTTCATCATTCCATCCATCCAAAAGCCAACGCAAACAGGTATTTTTGCCTTCTTCTGCTAATTCAATCGCTTGTGGCAAATCTCCAGACTGCACAGCTAAATCAACAGTTAACTGTTGAATCCAGGCAAATTTTAGAGCTAGTTGTTTTTTACTTTTATCAGAGCGATTTGGTTCATTTAATAAGCGCCGCAATAAATCAGTACCCTGTCGCTGGAGTTCTGTGGCTTCGGCTGTTTCCTTCAAATCTAACTGCACGCGAATTAAATCTCGCAAAACCTCTAGATGTAACTCAGGAAAATCTGTTGCTGTGAGAGTTTGCAGTGCCGTTTTGTAACTGTTGACAGCTTTGTTCCAAAAATAGCGAGCGTTGTAATTACCTCGCCCTCGGAAGTAATGAGCATCACCTATCCTTTGATGCAATTGCCCCCAACCTTCTGGGTGCGTGTCTTGGGGGCAATGCTTCAACCCTTCCTCGTAGCTTGCCAATGTACCATCATACCCACGCTTATTTAAATCAGGATTGTTAAATTTTAAAGCGAGGTTGGGTGATGCTGCATTAAGTAAAGTAGATGTTAAAGAGAAATCTGTCCTCTCTCCAGTTACGTTTCCCGCCGCAATTCCCCGGTTAATCCAAGCTAAGTGTAAGTCGGGTTTGAATTTGATGGCACTGTCGTAGGATGCGATCGCTTGTTCATGTTTCCCTAAAAAATCCAGCGCATTACCCCGGTCATACCACGATAAGTGGTGGTTGGGTTTGGTTTTGAGGGCACTGTCAAAAGATGCGATCGCTTCTTCAAATTGCCCTAATTTACCCAGCGCATTACCCCGGTTGTACCAAGCTTGGTACAAGTCGAGTTTGATTTTTAGTGCGTTATCGTAGAATGCAATCGCTTGTTCAAATTGCCCTAATTTACTTAGTGGCACGCCCCTGTTGTACCAGGCTTCGTGGTCGTCGGGTTTGATTTTGAGGGCAGTGTCAAAAGATGCGATCGCTTCTTCAAATCGCCCTAAATTATCCAGTGCTACACCCCGGCCAATCCAAGCTATGTGGAAGTCGGGTTTGATTTTGATGGCATTGTCGTAAGATGCGATCGCTTCTTCAAATCGCCCTAAATTATCCAGCGTCGCACCCCGGTAGTTCCAAGCGTCGTGTAAGTCGGGTTTGATTTGTATGGCTCTGTCATAAGAAGCGATCGCTTGTTCAAATCGCCCTAAATTAGTCAGCGCTACACCCCGGTTGTACCAAGCTGAGTCGTAGTCGGGTTTGATTTCTATGGCTCTGTCGTAAGATGCGATCGCACTAGCAAAATTACCACTATTGTATTGATCAACGCCTTGGTTAAACCAAAATTTTGCTTCATTAGTCGTTGAATCATCAGCAGCATTAAATTGATTAATCAGTGCTTTAATAATTACTTGTGGATCAGTTGCCTCAATTCCTAGTTGCTGGCCAACTTGCTGAACTAAATCTGCATCCTGTTCCAACATTACCAACAACTCATCAAGTGTAATTGTTTCTGCTTCCGTTTCTTCCTCCGCTTCCTCTGCGCCTCTGCGGTTCGTTTCTCCTCCCTCCAACCGCCGCCCAATATCATAAGCAACAACACTAACTTCCCCAATACTCAACTCACCCAGCCGCACCATTCGCGTTGCTAACTCATCATTCGGTGTAGGTAAAGCTAACAATCTTTCGCCAAAACCCCGCAACCACTCCACCAAATGAGCCTCATTGATGCGGTTTGCAGCCAAAAAACCTTTTGCTCCTCCTCTACTCAAGCCATCATTGACTTCTGCCAACAACTCAAGAAACAACGATTCATACTCCGCATCTGTTAGCTGTTTTGGTGATTCTACTTTCCTCGGTTTTTCTAGCGGAGGAGTTTGCCTGTTGCCAAATAAGCACTGAAAAGACCTTTTGAGCCACCGCCAAAGCCGCTTGAGCATTTGCTGCAACCATGTATTGCTTTTGTAGTGTATTTTAGCAATTTTATGGTAAGCAAAGTGGTGCGCGAAAATATAGTTTTTTTTAATTGGGGGCTAGTACTTTGTCAAGTTGGTTTTGAGGGTTTGTAGTAAGCACTTTAGTGCTTAGAAAATAAGGACTAAAGTCCTTACTACGAACTTGCTTACCCATCAATTTAAACTTGACAGACTACTAGAGACTGGAAAGATAAGTTAAAACTAGGATGAGTTAATTTTTGCAAGTCGATGCAATGGCAATACAAGTCGATGCAATGGCAATGCAAGTCGATGCAATGGCAATGCAAGTCGATGCAATGGCAATGCAAGTCAATGCAATGGCAATGCAAGTGGATGCAATAACAATGCAAGTGGATGCAATAACAATGCAGAAGGTTGCGTTTAAATAGCACCAGGCGACTGGAAGTCGCGGCTACACAGACAAAACCCGCCTTTCCTGCGGAACGCTACGCGAACGCGGGTTGGAAAGCATTAATTGTCCATTAGTGCAAGCAGTCCGACTACCTTTGTATCGCCGCGATTTCTAATCACCAAGGCTACATCCGTTTCAAATCTTGTAAAACTGCGGTGGCTGATTGATAGCGATCGCTAAAATGATAGCAAACCATCTTATCTAAAATTGCCGCTAATTCTTGGCTGACTGGCGCTACTTGCCGCCACATCACATTCCCCGTTTCTGGATCTGGATGAAGTTCTTGCGGTGGTATCCCAGTTATAGCTTGAATGCCAATCATTCCTAAAGCATAAATATCACTGCACAAGCGGGGATGACCGGCAAATTGTTCTGGAGGTGCATAACCCCGCGTCCCGATGGCTACTGTAGCTAATTCTGTTTGCTCACTACTCGGCGGTTGCATCAATTTGACAGCACCAAAGTCAATCAATACCAGCCGATTATCTTGAGTGCATCTAATAATATTAGTCGGTTTGATATCACGATGAATCACTCGATGCTGGTGAACAAATTCTAGAACTTCTAAAACTTGTTTGAGCATTTCCATCACAAATGATTCATTTTGCACCTTCTGCACAGGTGGTAATTCTTCACTTAGGGTATGTCCCTCGATATATTGTTGAATTAAATAGAATTCTTGGTCATCTTCAAAATAAGCAAGTAGTTCGGGAATCTGATGATGTTTCCCCAAAGATTCTAATATTTCAGCTTCACTATTAAACAACCTGCGAGCAACTTGCAAAAATCGTGTATCTTGACGGGCTGGCATTAACTTTTTCACTACACAAATAGGATTACCCGGTCGTTGAGTATCCTCTGCTAAATAAGTGCGACCAAATCCACCTGCACCGAGAGTTCTGTAAATTTTGTAGCGTCCGCTCAAAAGCAAATCACCAGATTTTATTTCTGGTGAATCAACTGGGGGAGGAAAGTCAACAGACAAATCGGGAGCTACTGTTTTATCTTCTAAGAGTACATTTAATTGGGCGATCGCTTCTTGTTGTTTTTCAACTTGCAGAATAATCACCTGAGTTTGCCACTGATTTTGGTAGCTAGTATAAGCAATCACACAGACACTACTAATCACTAAAGCAAGAGCAGAAGGAACTAACGGCACCCACCCGGCTTGAAAAAACAAAGCAACGCAGATTAATACTAAGCCAAGTAGAGTTGTCGCTCCCACCACTAACAAAATCAACGGATTTTGCCACCGCCATGCTAAAATACTACCTAAGAGCGACCAGCCCCCCACCCAAATAAGTTCCGCCCAGTCTGGCCAATACCAAATTAGCGATCGCCCATCCAACACTGTACTGATGATTTGACTTGCTATCTGTGCATGAATAAACAGAGCAGGCATTTTGGCTGGTTGATCTGGCAAAGTGCTGTAGGGTGTATAAAAGCCACCTGGAGGGAGATTAGCTGCTGTGGTGCCAATAATTACAAGACGGTCTTTGACTAAATTGGGGTTGACTTGACCACTGAGGACTTGTGAGAGGGTTACTTGATCGGCGAGGCTGTTGGGGTGACGGTAATTTAATAATATTTGATAGCCGTTTGCATCCAGATGTTGATAACTACCAGAATTAGCTTGTAAACGCGGGAAGATGATTTTACCTAACTGAAACTCTCCTTTCTTAGTGAACTGGTATTCAATGCCTTGTTTTTCCAGATAATCAATTGCAATTAGGGCACCAAATGCAAATGATGTTGTACATTTCTTGTCTGTAGAGTTAGCAAATAACAAACTGCGGCGGAGAATTTGGTCGTTTTCATTGTCAGCAGCCACATCGCTAAAGCCAACATTATCTATAGGAAAATTAGGTGGCGGTGGAATTTCATCTCTACCCAAGCTGCTGAACAAACAGGTGCTGATAATGTTATCTTGATTTTGGAGATTAGCTGCCAAATTGTTGTCTTCTGGTTGGAAAAGATATAAACCAACAATTCGCGGTTGATAAGACTCTATTTTCTTTAACAGCTGATTGATTCTACGAGCTGATAAAGTCCATTTCTCTCGTTTGAGATCGTCCTCAGTGATTTTTACCAGCAAAATCCGCCGATCAGGTGCTTGTGCTGGACGCGATCGCAACATCTGGTCATAAACTCTTAACTCCCAAGGCTGCAACCACTTCAGTTCCCGAACTCCCCAAATGAAGGCGGTGACTCCTACACTAGTAACCAAAATAATTTGTAGCCAGCTTTTGCTCTTGGAAGTTTTACCGGAATCCTGAAGTTTTACAAAGGGGACACGAAGTTTTTCTAATAGTCCACTAATCACGGCGTTGCGACGGTAGCCTGAATTGGGTAGATGTTGCAGGCGCAGAAGTTAATTTTCTAACTCTAGGTTAAAAGCTAATTAGCCTGAGCTTCTATTAATGTAGCAATTTACTTGCTCCCTTAGATTTTGGTGTATTCCTACCCTGAAAGCAAGCTGAGGCGCAGCATCAACCAGAGAATAAGACAAGCGATGTCTACGACGGGCTATACGCCGGGAGCATCTGTTTGAGATGTTTGAGCATCTTCAACAGTACTGGCAATTGGGAAAGAAATAGGATTAGTAGATGGGGTTAGTGAATCTAACTGAGGTTGTTCGACTGATGCTTCGATGCTTGAATCAGCAAAATAGGAGTCAAATATTTTATCATAGTTAGAAGCAACAGCTAAGAAAGCCCCACCCAAAATATAGATAGGTAATGGCAGATTAAATTCTTGCAACCAGTCAAACAGTTCCGCCAAGGCAAACAGCACGAAAAAGCAGGCAAGCCAAACCTTCATATTTTTATTCCCTGGATTGAAACAACTCTATTACTAGCTTAAATAGCTTGCATAATAGTTGATGTAGTATATAATCACCAACTTACAACTTTTATAACCCTAAATAGATGTAGTCAGAGTTATAGCATCTGGTATATTCCAATATCTAGTAAAAAAATAAAAATATATTTATCTTATATCAAGTTCGGGCGATCGCACTTACCCGCCTATGCTGAAGAAATTAAGTGCAAGCAAGTACTAAGAGCCGGATTTCACTCTTCATCTTGCCAGTAGAAGCGATCGCCAACTTAATAGCTGATTAAAGCCAACGACTCCCTCACGAGAGCCGTTGCTCGATCATGATAAACCTACATCTACCTGTTTACGGTTACTTGATATTAGCAGGTGTGATGGCTTGATATTGTAGAGTAGGAAGAATTGCTTGTTTGATATCTATCTTACGCGGGATGACTTTTTGTGCAAAATAAAAATCAGCAACGCTCTGCTGTTGGGCAATGATCGCAGGTGTCAGTCTTCTCAATCTATAAGCACTACGGCGTACCACCTTTTCTACAATTGATACATCTAATTTCAGTTCAGGAGCTAAATCGTTGGCAATTATGGTTGGGTTTTTTTCAGCAAATTCTCCTGCCTTCTGTGCTTCCTCTAAAAACACTTGCACCAATGCCGGATTTTGGGTGACAAATGAACGCCTGCCAAGATAAAATCCGCCTAGAGTGTTAATTCCGGCTGCATTTCTCAAAATCCGAATCGGAGTAGTATTAGTACTTTGCACAACAGCTAACAACGGATCGCCACCCACCCAAGCGTCAGCCTTGCCTTGAAGAAAGGCGTCGCGGGCTTGAGGTGGAGTCAAAGCAACGATTTGAATATCGCTAATTTTTAACCCTACCTCTTGCAAAGCTTTTGCTAGTAAATACTGTGCATTCGACCCTACCTGAAAAGCAATTTTCTTACCTTTAAGATCCGCTACTGTCTTAATGGGAGAATTAGCTTTCACCACAATACCTTGGTTTGTACCATTGGTGGGTGTGCGTCCAGCAATATAGACAAATTGAGGGATGCCTGCGGTTGTGGCTTGGGAAAATATTGGAGGTGTCTCTCCGACATTACCGATATCCACCTTACCTGCATTCAGGGCTTCTATCAATTGCGGCCCTGCTGCAAATGGCCCAACCCAATTCACAGTTACACCCAAGGCTTTGAAACGTGGCTCAACAACTTTTCTGACTTTGACAATATCACCAGAACTTTGATAGGCCAAGTTAATTACTTTGGCGTTTGTTTGCGCTTGGGTACTTTGCACAAGGCTACCCACAAACGGAGATAATAAAGCAAATAGTCCCAGTGCTGAATATTGGACAATACGCTTTAAAACTGTGCGGCGTTGTGGTTGAAATGGCTTATTCATCAGTTATGATTTTCCTCGTAAGTTTTAGCTTTTAAGTTGTAACCCATATTCTGTAATTCAAAATGTATTACATAAATTCAAAAATCATTACCAATAATGGTCATGTTATTAAATATTAATACTGGCGATTATTGGTAGTTTAGTTAGATTGACTAGGCGCAGCCCAACCTAGACATCGCTAGATTTCGTAATCTTTGTTTATTACAAAATGAATTGTAGAATGTGGATTGTAAGTCTTACTTTCAAAAGCAAGTAAGATAATTGGAAGTTGTTCTGTCAACCTCCTAGAATACCAATTTAGTATTAAAGCCTGAGATTGCACTAAGTCAACAAATCTCTTTTTGGTTTTAGTAAATTGGGATTCTAGTTAGTTTGAAAAAACTTAGCGATGCTTTTAGCTATTTCTAAAATGATTCGCATTGATTTAAAAATCAAGTCTGGAGATTTGCAAAAACTGGCTTTTCCTCAATTAGGCTTGTTTAGCATGAAGCATTTAAAGGGATTCGAGATTGGGTATTGGAAAACTCTTTCCTAGTACAGCACGGCGTAAATAAACCACCCATTCCAAATCAACGAAACTCTTACGCTGTATACCTGTTTGACTTTTGACTTCCTCCTTGGGGTATCAGTCCCTAGCCTTCTATATGTAATTAGTTTCTACTTTTCACTTATAAGTGTTGGTGGAGTAATAGCTGCATATTCTTTGGGTGTAAGCAAAGCTTCTTGAACATCAATCTTTTTGGGTAATATTTTTTCCTTATAAAATAAATCTGCCACACTTTGTTGAGCTTTCATCAATTCTGGAGTAATTCCTTTAATTCGATAATTAGCGCGTCCAGAAATTATTTCTTGAATAGGGAGATCAATTTTAAGTACCGGTGCTATTAGTTTGGCGACCTCTTGACGATTTGCTTCTGCCCATTGACCGTTTTTATCAATCTCTTCCAAGATAATCCGAAGTAATTCGGGATTGTCCTTAGCAAACTCGCGTGTTCCTACATAATATCCGCCTGGAGTACCAATATTTGTAGCATCTCTCAGCACACGCGCACCGTAGAGTTTTTCCACTAAAGCTAAGTGAGGATCACCAGTTACCCAAACTGGAATAGTCCCCTGAATAAATGCACCACGGGCTTCGACATTGGGCATACTCAAGACTTTAATATCGCTGTATTTCAAGCCGACTTCTTCTAAAGCTTTGATGATAAAATAGTGAGAAGCAGAACCTTTTTGAAAGACGACTTTTTGTCCTTTGATATCAGCTAAGGTCTTAATTGGAGAACCTTTAGGAACTGCGATCGCACTACCTTTACCTGAAGTAGCGGTAATCCGTCTACCAGCAAGATAGACGATTCTCGCACCAGCAGCTTGAGCAAAAATGGGAGGAGTTTCTCCAACTGATCCAACATCAATTTTGCCGACATTCATCGCTTCCATTAGTTGCGGCCCTTGGGCAAATTGCGCCCACTCAACTTTTACACCCAAGGGTGACAAACGTTTTTCTAAAACTCTCCTCACCCTAACTAAATCACCAGAACTTTGATACCCCATTCGCAGCAGTTTTGTTTTAAAAGTAATGGTTTTTGTCGCTGCTGGGTCTGCTGTTGGTTTGATTGCATTATTTGTATTATTGCTAGGTGACGTACAACTGATTAAAGTGGTAGATAAAGTCAAAAAACCCGGCATTACAAATAATGCTATTTTACTGATTATTGTTGACCTTTCTTTTATGGTATTGCTAAACATTTTACACCTGTAGGTTCAATGCAAATATTTAAAGAAGGATATACTAATCTTGCCTCATTACATGGGGAAGATTTGGTTTTAGTATTTTTAGTGAACAGAATTAACTGTTAACTACAGTTAATATTTTATGGGATTTTGTATTTAAATAAAGTATTCATCAACACTAGTTTTAAAAAAAATAATACTTGGAGTTGCTTATATTTTTATAAGCATATAAGGTGAAAAATAGACAAGTTTTATTAGGTTTTTATTTGTTTATATAAAGATAACTATAGCAATCCTATTTGATTTGTGAGAATTGCAGATCCCATATCCCCGACTTCTCAAAGAAGTCGGGGATATTGTTTTTCACGAATGATTAACTATTGCTATATAGATTTCTCTTGATGAATCAAGTCTAAAAGGGACGACTACCTGCAAGGCTAACCCGCTTCAATACTCGTCGCTCATTTGGATCGAATGCTTGACGGTAATGCAAGGTAGCTTGATTATCCCAGTAGACAATATCACCTACAGACCATTTATGTTGGTAGTAGAATCGGGGCTGATTCAAATGTTGACGCAACTGTTCAATCAGTTTAGATCCTTCTTCCGGCTCTAGCCCGACAATTTCCACTTCCGTAGCAATATCTAAATAAAGATGCTTTTTACCACTCTCTGGATGTGTCCTAACTAAAGGATGGGGAAAGATTGGACTTATTAAAGGAATACTCTTGTCTAAACGATACAAAGAGCGGGGTGCATTCCGGTCTTGCAAAAATGGGTTATAGGTAATTAACTGTAAATCTGCAATTCGTTCTTTGGTGGTTTCATCTAATGCCTCATAGGCCAAATTGGTATTTAACCAATAAGTATTTCCACCTTGAGACGGTATTTCCAATGCATAAAGAAGCGAACCACTAGATGGAGTAGGAGTCCATTTGTGGTCAGAATGAAAAGTGAGTTCTCCAGTACCAGTATAGCCACCATTGACGTTGGAAATTGAAATCACCACCGGAGTTTCTCCTGGTTTAGAAGCCAATACTGGAGTTTCATCAGATGGTACAAAGAGTGCGCCAAAGTATAGAGCAAAGTTCAAAAGTTCTTGATCAGAAAGCTTTTGGTCTTTGAAGATTAAGATATGGCGATCGCGCAGAGCTTCTTTAAGTTGTAAGATAACTTCAGGTGCAATCGGTTGACTGGCATCAAGATCGGTAACTATGGCTCCTAAAGGGGCATCAATAGACCTAATTTTAACTTCTGTCAAAGTCGATGTAGGCATAATATTCTCCTGTGTTTTAGTTTCTTCATGGGCATAACTACTTATTCGCCAACACATCTGAAGGAGTAATTTTGGCGTACTCTTCAGGTGTCAAAAACCCGTCTCTAACATTCACCTTTTTGGGGATAAGTCCTAAGCTGTACCACTTGTCTGCAACTTCCTGTTGCTTGATGATGACTTTTTCGGTAATTGGTACTAGCCCATAGTCATATTTATCATGCATTATTTCTAGAGTCGGTGGATCTAGCTGAGTTACAGGAGCAAGCAGTTGTGCTACTTCTTTGGGATGATCCTTAGTCCAGATTTCTGCCTTTTCTAGCTCCTCTAGAAACACTTTGATAACGTCAGGATGAGCCTGATAAAACTGGCGTGAGGTTGAGTAAAAGTTGCCAGTATCCCGCAACTTACCACCATCTGCTAAAACACGAGCTACTTTCTTTTGTACATTCCTAGTAGCGAATGGCTCCCAAATATACCAAGCATCCACCTTGTTCTGGCTGAAGGCCGCATTTGCGTCTGCCGGTGCTAAAAAAACTGATTGGACATCACTCAGTTTCAGCCCCGCGTCTTCTAATGCCTTAACTAATAAGTAGTGACCGATGGAGGCTTTTTGGAAAGCCACTTTTTTGCCCTTCAAATTGGCAACACTTTTAATCGGAGAGTTTACAGGAACTAAAAGTGAAATTGCTTTACCACTGGGGTGTGTAGTAGCTAAATAAACAAGGGGCGCTCCTGCTGCTTGTGAAAATACAGGAGGTGATTCGGCTGTAGATGCGATATCCAGTCCATTTGCATTCAAGGCTTCTAGCTGTTGTGGCCCAGCCGCAAACTCAGCCCACTGCACTTTAAAACCCAGAGGCTCTAATCGCTTTTCCAAGGAACCCTGCTTTTCTAAAACTGCTAGAGCAGTAAGTTGTTTTGAACGTACAATCCGCACTACTTGCTTTTCAGTTGACTTCTCTGTAGTGCTAGATGCAGCTACAGACTCAGGGGAAGCTGATGGCTGCTGAGTGTTATTTTTGGCTTCACTACAACTCGATAAGACCGTTGATAGCATTAAGCAGTAGCCCAGAGCAAACAATAAAGAACGGCGTGTTGTTCTCTGGCTTTTCCTGAATTCAAACTTTCCTTTTAAAGCTGGCATGGGTTGTTTTATTAATTTCCCTCTAGGTGGTTAGAACAATGATGATTAATTGCAATGTAAAAAACAAAAAATCTTATCTATTAATTTATTTGAAACCGAGAATAATTAAATATTTTTTGTAAATTTAGAGATTTTATGTATTCAATTAGGAAATAGAGTGGGTATAACCCACTCTGCAACGACTCGAGGAACTGAGAATTTAACGGTGAGGAGGGAAAAATTTAGGAAGTGGAGTGAGAAAAGCTCACTCCAATGTCGTGCTAGTGGAAGATTGAATATTTGTGAGTGAAACTGTGTCTGGTTCGTGTTCAATTTTGCTAGTACAGCGCGGCGTAAATCAAGCTACCATTTGAAAGCTTGCAAAAGCCTTGGTATACAAAACTTTTGACTTTTGACTTTTGACTTTTGACTTCCGCCTTGCGGTACTAGTGCTTCCAAGCGACTAGGATTGTAGCTTTGAGTTCTTCTGTAAAATGTCCAGACGGCTCAACTGCTAGTAGCGCTTCTTTGAGATCAGTTTCAAATGCTGGGGCGTTATCGCCATAGAAAATTTTGAGAGAGAAGGCTGTAGTGTATAAGTAGCCGAGATAGCTATCGACAGTCCAAGATTTTTTAAATGGCACTTCATAGACTTGTTGACGAGCAAAAGCCGAATTGCCAATTACGACATCATGGGGAGGATCGACTGGCTTACGAGTGCCTTGTCCTCGTTGTCCAGTCCGCCGCTCTTCACCTAACCATTTCTTCACTACTCCAAGAGCAGCTTGTTTCCAAGGTAGATTGCTTTCCCAAGGGTTGTCACCAGTCTGAAGCAGTGCTAATCCACCATCATCAGTAAGCAATTCATAAAGGCGTTCAAGGACTAATTCGCGTTCCATCCAGTGAAAGGCTCTACCAATAGTGGCTAACTTAAATGTCCCTAAACTAGAGTCAATTAGTTCTGCTCCTTGTTCTAACCAAGTAATATTATTTGCTCCGACTGCTGCTGCTTGCCGTTTAGCTTCGGCAATCATTTCTGGATCGGGATCGATCGCCACAACTTCCTCAAATTTGGTTCGTAGACCAATTGAAATTAATCCTGGGCCAGTACCCAAATCAAGGAGTCGTCCTTGACCATCGAGATTAAATATTTCGGCTAGTTTGTCGAATACAACAGGTGGGTATTTGGTTCTATATTGAGCGTAGCCTTCAGCAGCTCCCTCAAATAAACTTGGGTCGTAGGTAGGAAGTGTTTTTAGTTGAGTCATATCAATTTTGGATTTTAGATTTTAGATTTTGGATTTAGGTAAGTAAGGTGGAGATTAAAGAACACCCACCCTACAAGACAGCGAGTAGACAGCTTAAATGTTGGGCATTGGGCATGGGGTATTGGGCATTGTTTATCCCCCTCATCTCCCTCATCTCCTTGTCGCTAAGAATATTGCGTGATAACGGGTGGCTGATCGTTGAGTACCCAATCACCGATCGCACGCAATTTGTAATCCACAGGATCGTGCAGGGTAAAGGTTCGTAAATCTCGCCAGTAACGATCAAATCCATATTTAGTTGCTGTGGCGCGAGTTCCTGTAACTTCAAAGATGCGGTTGGTAATATCTATACCTACACGGGTCGCTAATGCCTTGGCTGCGGAAACTGCGATCGCAACTTCTCCCCTTTCTTGATGAGTCAGCGATACATCCTTTTCCCATGCTGCTTGTACCTTCTCGGCTGCTTTGTCGGCTAGAGCGATCGCAGCTTGAATTTCAATCCAAAAATCACCGTAATGATGCAGAATATATGGGTCTTCAGTCGCACTATCTACCCCTGATGTAATCCACGGTTGAGTAGTAGTTTTAGTGTACTCACGAGCGGCGGCGAAGGCTCCTTTAGTAATTCCTAGATAAACGTTGGTTTTTGTTAGCTGGGCAATAATGCCAAGAAAAGTTGAGAAGGCGCTATCAGGAGGATTTGGTGGCCCTAAAATCTCATCTTTCTCTACTAAGACATTGTTAAATGTATAACTACCGCTATCAGTGCGACGTTGCCCAATATTGTCCCAATCTTGATTGGAAACTAACCCTTCCCTCTCTTTGGGAATTATGAAGATGAAAGGCAATTCTACACCATCTTCCAAAGCGGAGAATACCCGGAAATCGGCAACGGAAATACCTGTACCAAAGCTTTTAACACCATTAACCCGAAAATTCTCGCCTTCTGGATTAATTTTTAGCCTAGTATCCCGCGTATTAATCGCATTTGCCCAAAATAAGTTTTTCTTAGCAGTTTCTCTATAATATTTTTCCTTTTGGGCTGGCGTGCCGGAAACGTGACCCAAAGCCGTCAAATTGAGATGATTACCATACAACTGACCAATTGAACCATCTGCTTTTGACAGTTTTCTAACAATTTTTAAAGCATCAATCCAAGTTGCACCAATGCCACCATATTGCTTAGGTATAACCAGTGGTAGCAGTCCACTTTCACGCAGTTTATTAATTTCCTCTTCTGGAACTCCAGCTTTAGCATCCCGTTCAACTGCGGATTGAGCCAGTTCCTTGGATAGAGAAACTGCTACATCAATGTAGTCCTTTGGTTTTGTAATTTCTAGCACCATAATCAAATCATCCTTTTAGGGATTTCCAAGAAATAAATTATCCAACGAACCGCAGAGACGCAGAGAACACAGAGGGAAGAGAAATAGAGAGAATTTTTGCGTCAGTTTTAGGATATTTTTTCAACTCTTATTTCTCTGTGTCCTCTGCGTCTGGAGCGGTTCGTTATTTAAGAGAAATGTAGAGTGGGTAAGACCCACGCTACAAGTGAACAGAGGAAATGGAACATGGAACGTTGTAATTGTCATTAGTCTTTTGTCCTTTGAAAATGACTAATGACAGTTATTTTTTAGCCGCCAAATATTCGTTTGCGGCTTTCTCAACACCTGTACCCTTGAAGAAGTCTTGATTGAGACTGGTGTACAACTCCAAAGGATGGATTGAGAGGAAGTAGCGGAGGTCTTCTTCGGTAATGATTTCGTGTTCTGCCATTGAGTAGGCGTTGGCAGTAACGGCGGTGATATCTGGCACATCCCAGTGACCGGAATCGGAACCTAAGAAGGCTTTAACGCGATCGCCAAAGGGATTAGCTGCACGATTAAAAGCTTGGCTCACACGGGTATCGTCTGATTCTGTACCGAAGTAGAAATGATTCAAGAAGCGATCGCGCACATCTTCTGGTTTCTCTATTCCTGCTAGCTCAAATTCGTCGAGTTCGCCTGGATCTTCTGGAGCCAATAGTTGATGGTGGAATCCTAAACCATCACCAATCTTATCTAAGCGTCCATCGACAAGTTCGCCACCGTAGCGGGTGTACAACTCTACTAGCGCTTCCTTATCGATAATCGCAGGATTGTTATTTGTCAACAAATGTTGTTTGTTGCGGGTTTCCCAGTGCCAAATAATATCAGCGTAGAGACTAGCACCCCAAGCTGAACCACCTTCTAAGAAGGCAAACTTTAATTGTGGGAAGCGGCGAGTCACTCCACCGAAGAACAGCGATTTGCATAATGCTTCGGCTGCAAAGGCAAAGTGATTAATGTGATTATATTGGGCGTTGGTGACAGATCGCTGAGTTGTCCAACCTTGGCTAGAAGCGTGAGTTGTGGGTACAACTTTCAGTTCTACGCACTTAGCCCAGAATGGATCGTAATCATACTCGCTATCTAAGCCAAAGTTATCAATCCAAACCACTTCGTTAGCGACTTCTTTGCCATACTTCTCAAAGGCAGGAATTGGACGACGGACGTAACCGGGGATTTGAATCGCTTTGAGTCCGAGAACATTCACCGCATATTCCAACTCTTCAATCCCTTCTTCGGGAGTGTGGAGGGGAATGGCGGCGATGGGTGTTAAGCGATCGCTATAAGGGCGGAAAATGTCAGCATGGTAGGTGTTAACTGCTCGACATACAGCCCGCCGCATTTCTTCATTACCGATATTCGGAGCCATCGTTGCCAAGTTGGGGTACACAACGGCAAAGTCTGTACCTGCTTCTTGCAAGCGCTCATGCAGCAACTTCGGCAAGCTAATGGTAGCCAAATTCAAAGTATTTTTTGTCGGACGACCCCACCAGTTAGGGCGATTGGTGCGATAAGCAAAACGTTCTTCCCAACTTTGCTTGTACCACTTAAAACGGGAAGATCCTGGTAAATTCTCTTTGAAACGTTCGACAAGTGCAGTTCCACCAACTTGCTCTAAATAATCCAAGACTGCTGGTTCAAATTCCTGGGTATGTACATCAGTGTCAATGATCGGATAACCAAGCTTTTCCCGAATTTGAGCAGACCTAGTTTTTTGTGGGCGGTCTAAAGCGATCGTCATAATAGTTTACCCTCATCAAATGTTTATAGGCATTGGCAAAGACCCGATAATCCTTTGTAGAGACGGCGATTTATCGCGTCTCTTACCTTGATTTATCGCGTCTCTTACCTTAATTTCCCAGCCAAAAATTCATCTGCGGTTTTCTCCACAGCCGTACCCTTAAAAAAGTCACGATTCAGGCTGGTATACAACTCCAAGGGATGAATTGACAGGAAATATTGCAAATCTTCTTCGGTAATAATCTTGCGTTCAACCATTGAATAGGTATTAGCAGCGATCGCAGTTATATCAGGTACATCCCAGTGCCCAGAATCGGAACCCAAAAATGCTTTAACACGCTCCCCATAAGGATTAGCTTTACGGTTAAAGGCTTGAGCTACACGGGTATCATCTGATTCTGTCCCAAAATAGAAGTGATTCAAGAAGCGATCGCGGATATCCTCTGGCTTCGTTACTCCTGCTAGGGCGAATTCATCTAAATCACCTGGCTCTAGGGGAGATAATAACTCAGCGTGGAAACCTAAACCGCTACCTAGTTGATCCAAACGACCATGTACTAATTCGCCACCATAACGGGTATAAAGTTCTAGCAGTTCTTCGCGATCGATATTGGCGGGATTGTTGTTTTCCACCATATGGTCTTTGTTGCGGGTATCCCAGTGCCAAATCAAATCGGTGTACAAACTAGCACCCCAAGCTGCACCTCCTTCTAAAAAGGCAAACTTGAGTGTGGGGAAGCGGTGAGTTACACCACCAAAGAATAGAGATTTACACAGTGCTTCCGCAGCCGATGCAAAGTGACCAATATGGTTGTATTGGTAATTGCTAATGGAACGCCGATTGATCCAGCCCATACCGGAAGAGTGGGTGGTGGGTACAACTTTCAGTTCTACGCACTTCGCCCAGAAGGGATCGTAATCATACTTACTATCCAAGCCAAAGGTGTCAATCCAGATGGCTTCATTGGCTACTTCTTCGCCATATTTCTCGAAGGCGGGAATCGGGCGGCGGATATGTCCAGGGATTTGAATTGCTTTGAGTCCCAGTACTTTCACCGCGTATTCCAACTCTTCGATCGCCTCTTCGGGCGTATTCATGGGAATAGCAGCAATCGGTGTTAAGCGATCGCTATAAGGACGGAAAATATCAGCGTGGTAAGTGTTAGCTGTACGGCAAACAGCCCGCCGCATTTCTTCATTACCGATGTGTGGCGCCATCGTTGCCAAGTTGGGGTACACAACGGCAAAGTCTGTACCGGCTTCTTGTAAGCGTTCGTGCAACAACTTTGGCAAACTAACGGTAGCTAAATTTAAAGCATCATTAGTAGGACGAGTCCAGAAGGGAGGGCGGGCGGTGCGGTTAGCGCGACGTTCATCCCAAGATTGCTTAAACCATTTAGAGCGAGATGCACCGGGTAAGTGTTCTTGGAAACGCTCTGCGATCGCAGTTCCAGCAACTTGCTCTAAATAGTCCAAGAATGCTGGGGGAAACTCTTGGGTATGTACATCGGTGTCAATGATCGGATAACCCAGTTTTTCCCGAATTTGAGCAGACTTAGTTTTTTGTGGACGGTCTAGTGCAATAGTCATAGCATTTTACCTGGAGTTTTCAAATGGATTGGGGAGTGGGGAGTGGGGAGACTAAGCCGCTTAACACTGGGCGGGAGGACAGATAAATCTACTTGCTCTGTACATCAAGGAATTATTGATCAGGAGGGAAGTTGGAAGCCTTTGAGCCTGGGAGTTGAGCCTTTGAGCTTGGGAGTTGAGCCTTTGAGCTTGGGAGTTGAGCCTCTGAGCTTGGAAGTTGAGCCTTTGAGCTTGGAAGTTGAGCCTTTGAGCTTGGAAGTTGAGCCTTTTAGTTTGGAAGTTGCACCTTTGAGCCTGGGAGTTGCACCTTTGAGCCTGGGAGTTGCACCTTTGAGCCTGGGAGTTGCACCTTTTAGCTTGGAAGTTGCACCTTTTAGCCTGGGAGTTGCACCTTTTACCCTGGGAGTTGCACTTTTGAAAGACTTGATTACAAAAATCTGTTTTTCTTGCTCAGAAAAGTTACTGATTCCCGCCTTTTCTGCTCCCTCATCCCCCCACTCCCCACTCCCCACTCCCCACTCCCTATTTCTCAACCCAATCAGTTAATTTAAAGTCCGACTTTGCCAAACCCTGCGAGACTAAAAATTTCTTTGTCCCCTCTAAAAGTTTCACGCCCTCATCTGGTAATGGTTCTTCTGATATCTGTTTGAGTGGTAACGATACTTTGATAATATCGAGGGGATATTTAGTAATTTGGGCGTGATACTGATAATATTCTTCAGAATTAGCTTTTAAATCCTTGGCTGCTTCTGTGAGAATTCCATTAAATTTCTTTGGAAAATCAGGTTGTTTCGCCAGAAAGCTTTCGGTCGCTACAACTAATGATGTCCCTGACAAACCTTTATGATTCGCCGAAGAATCAATCACTGGAAACCCTTGTGATTTCAGAAAAGGCCCCAGATCACTTGAAGTTGCATAAGCAGCTACATCACCACGTTCTAAAGCCGCTTTTGCCTCAGTAGTCATCAAGTGGACAACTTTTACATCTTTGGCAATTTTAGCTTCAGCTAACAGACCCAACAGGTATCGATGCATATAAGAGCCTTTTTGGGTAGCTATTTTCTGACCTTTAAGTTCAGCCAGCGATCGCGGGCCATTCTTTTTCGCCACTAACCAGGCGGTTGTATTAAACTGAGTAATCCGCAGCAGTCGGGTTTCAACACCCCTAGCTCTCAAAACTATGGCTGGTGTATCGCCTAAAGAACCAACATCTAATTGACCTGCGACAAGTGCCTCATTTAGATCCGGCCCGTTAGGAAACCGTGCAAAAGTAACGTCTTTAAACCCAGATTTTTGCAACTCACGATCTAAAATTCCCTTTTTCTTTGCCCAACCAAGTGGCCCTGTAGGTTCTGAAGTACCTACATAACCTATTCGTAGGGTAGAAATGTTGTTAGATGCAGCTACAGCAGTAGCACTCTTGGCATTAATCGATTCAGCAGATTTAGTTTCCCCTTGGCTACATGCTGTAGTCAGTAGGAGCAGGACACAAGCCGCTGAGGTTGATAATCTCGTACTAGACATAAGGTATCTAGGGCGTGTTTTCAAACCTCTCATTAAGCAACCTAGCCTTTGAAGATCCCCCCAACCCCCCTTAAAAAGGCTTGCTCTAAGAATTTCTTTTCCCCCCTTTTTAAGGGGGGTTAGGGGGGATCTTCGAGTTTTAAAACAGTCACTAGACTCAAAATCCCTAACTTTTCTAGGACTACGTTCTGCTTCCTGCTTCTTGCCTCCTGCCTTCTTTAATGCCAGCATGACTATTTTCTCCGCCGTACTATTTCATCTGCTTCAGAATTTGGAATGTTTGATCGGCTTTTGCTGTTGAGGTGCGTTTATGTCCCCAACCAACGTTTTCACGGTAACTACCCAGTAGCCCAACTTCTATTAATTCTGCCTCGTTGACTGAAGTCTTCATATCGCTTTCTGGTGCAACATAGAGAGCATCAACTGGACAATACAATTCGCACATATAACAGGTTTGGCAGTCACTCTGTCGGGCAATGGTTGGCGGCGCATCTGGCACACGGTCAAACACGTTGGTTGGACAAATATTCACGCAGATATTACATTCTATGCACCGCGACTCGCTGACCAACTCAATCACACTGCCACCCCTATTTTAGATTTTGGATTTTGGATTTTCGATTGGGAAATATCTTCTGCATTCAGTAGCGGCTGACTTTTCACCCAGACTTGATCTAATCCGCCACTAATCAGGTGATGTTGCTGTTTTGCATCAAGTTCTGGATAATCTAGGTGTCTGTGCATACCACGAGTTTCTTTACGTTCAATCGCGCTGCTGTACATCCACCGCGCTGTGGCTACCATTGCCGCAGCTTCTCGCGCCCGGATTAGCTCTTTTTCTGATGTTACCTGGCTACTGCGGAGTTCTTGCCAAAGATGATTTAACCTACCCAAAGACTCAGTTAAGCCTTGTTCTGTACGGAAATAATTCTTTTCGTAGGGGAATACTTCAGCTTGGACTGCCTGAATCACTTCATCAGTTGCCAAGGTTTGAGAGCGATCGCTCCCACTCTGTAATACTACCTCTCCAACACCCTTAACTTGTCGTTGAGTTTTGTGTTCTCCCAAACTGCGAGTATATTCAGCAGCCGATTTCCCCGACCAATAGCCAGAAGATATTGCCCAAGCCGCATTGTGACTACCACCACCAGTAAATCCGCCACAAATCAGTTCGCGTGTGGCGGCATCTCCAGCCGCGTAGAGTCCCCGTACAGAACTGGCACAACTTTCATCGACAATCCGAATTCCTCCCGTACCGCGCACAGTTCCCTCTAGGCGCAGAGTTACAGGAAAACGTTGGGTAAATGGATCAATACCTGCACGGTCAAAGGGTAAAAAGAAGTTGGGCTGTGCTAAACGCATAGATGCCCGCATCGATTCCGCCGCTTTGTCTATGATGGCGTAAACTGGCTGTTGCAGTAATGTCTGGGCAATTACTGAACGTCTATGAGAACTTGCCCCTGGAATTACAGTACCGTCTTCGTAGGTGAAAGTTGCCCAATTATAGAACAGGGTTTTGGTAACTGAAGAAAAAGCGGGGGAGATGCCATAGGCATTGGAAAATTCCATACCCGACATCTCGGCACCAGCTTCAGCAGCCATTAAATAACCATCCCCTGTTAGGACGTTGCATCCTAACGCTTTACTTAGAAACGCACAGCCACCGGTTGCGATAATTGTGGACTGCGATCGCACTAGCCATTTCTCCCCAGTTTGACGATTCACACCTGATGCACCAGCAACAGCACCATCGTCATCAACTAGTAATTCTAAGGCGGGGCTGTTGTCTAAAATCTTCACTCCTGCCCGTTGAATTTGCCGCCGCATCAGCCGCATATATTCCGGCCCTTGCAGCGATCGCCGATAGGGTTTTCCTTCATCGTCGGTAGGGAAGGGATAACCCCATTCTGCTAACTGATTAACGTTGACATAAGTCTGATTCAGTACCCGATCCATCCAGTTGCGATCGGATAAAAACCCACCCAACGATTCCCGACTTGCCTTTGCTGTTTCTCGTGCTTCTGGGTCAGGTGGCACATACCACACACCATTACCAGATGCAGCAGCGCATCCAGTTGTGCCACAATATCCTTTGTCTACAAGAATCACCCTAGATCCACTTGATGCAGCACTCCATGCCGCCCAAGTTCCTGCTGGCCCACCTCCAATCACAAGCACATCTGCTTGGAGGTCTTCAAAATCGGTTGTTAACGTCTTCAGCATCTACAATTTCCCTCCATCGATAAAGTCTTAAGCATCAAGTCTTCACCCCATCGATGCTGCAAAATATTTAGAAACCTGTTTGCCTATCTACTTGACGGCTTACTAGTTGCCTTAAATTGTGGCTCCTTAAGACAGGTTGCCACCAGATTGGCATCCAATAACTACTTTATCTTGACCGATAAACCGTAGTTTATACCATAACAAAGCTTTTCACAATTTTCCAGAAAAAGCAAGCATTTTAGCAAACAAATTCAAACGTAAATTTATGTAAAATAATTTGTCTTGTCTTTCCAAATAGGCTTGCTCTTTACAGCCTTTTATGCAGCCTATCCAATGTGAGTACAAAAAATACTTTATTTCGATAGACTTTAGTACTAACCCTTTCAATGTGGCGAAATTTTTGGACAATAATTCCTCTTTTCTCTGTGTTCTCTGCGCCTAATAAGGTTAGATAAAACTATTTTTTGTGGGGCGGGCATCTTGCCCGCCCCACAAGTAGTAGTAATTTATTTGTTGGAAGTCCCTTACCGTAATTTCTTAAAACCTAAAGAGAGTACGAACCCAAGCAAATAAACTATCAGGATTGCTGGCATTAGAGTCCGGTGCAGTAATCCAGATCAAACCCGGCGTAATCTCAATATTATCTCCGATTTTATATTGGTAGAATGCCTCAATGTGCAGGGAAGTATCTTTGTCCGCTTGTCCGGCACCTGCTCCCAAATCTACACTCTTACTGAGACTGATCATTTTCGGCTCCATACCAACTAAAACCGCCCCTAGAGCACCTTCCTGAAAAAGATCCGGGAATGCCAGCCCTACCGCCCAATCCATCGCTTCCCCATCTCCGCGTCCCAAATAGCGGTGTGCTGCATAACTTACCCACCCATTGATTGCCAACTTGGGATTAATTTGATAGAACGCCTGTAGACCATAAAGGTTGCCCACAGTTCCCGCTCCAGCCACGGTACTGTTTACCAGGTTGCTCCCGACTGCTGGGCCGAAATTTGTTCCACTAAAACCTATAGTATTTGCTGGGCTATAGGTATTAACGTAAGTTGCCGCCACCCGAAAATTTCTATTAGAAGAGTAGTATATTAACTGTGCTAAAGCTAAATACCTGCCTGTAAATAAGCCATTATTGAGTGTGGGATTGTTACCGTTTGGTGCGCTGTATGCTAGCCCTAATTGAACCTGTTTGCCTAGTCCCTGGAGTATGGCAATTCCGGGGCCGCTATCTCCATAGTTATAGACCAAAGACCGCCGTGAAAATCGTGAAATCCCATTAGCGCCAGTTGCGGAAGAGGATTCAAAATATGGGTTAATCGGGCCAGAAAGACCTATCTCACTAGCTCCATCAGACAGGGCATAAATGTTGACTTGGGTATTTGGATAAGGTAGAAACCGATAGCGGACACCACCGAGAATAATCTGATTGCGTGCAAAAGTAATACTGGCGTTATCAGCAGTTCTCCCCTCATAAGTTCCCAATAATCCAGCTCTTGTTTGTCCCAATGATTCAATATTTCCACCTGAGAGTGTTATACCTAGTGAATCTTTACCGTTAAAACTGGTGTTTAGCCGTAAAGAAGTTAAACCTTGAAGTGTGGGATTGTGAGGTGCGGGTGTCTTGGTGACGACGTTATTGCCCGCCAGAACTGAGCCAAGAACAATCTGCGCTCGACCAATAAGTTTGGTTGTGGTCGAAAACTGAGTTGCTTCTAACTTCGCACTTCGCGTTTCTAAGGTATCTAAGCGTCCCCGAAGTTGAGCAAGTTCTGGAGAAAATTGTTCTTGTAACTTTTTGATGGTATCCAAGTCTTCCCGTTTGACTAAATCTGTCGTTGAAGTTGCTATTAGTTCATTGAGGCGATTTAAAGCTGCATTCAACCCAGCTGCAAATTCATAGCGTGTTAGAGGACGATTCCCTTTAAATGTGCCATCTGTATATCCTGTAATTACACCGTAGCGCTCAACTAGAGACTGTAATGCTTGAAATGCCCAATCTGTCGGCTTAATATCTGACAGTTGTGAGACGGATGTCACTTGCCCTGCTACATTATTTGGAGCTTTTTTACTAGTTGGCGGTGCAACTTCCAACAATTGCGATACAGGTGTCACTTGCCCTGTGACATTATTTGTAGCTTTTTTACTACTTAACGGTGCAATTGAAGTTTCTACTGTTTGATTGACAACTGCTTCTGGAGCTTTTTTCACTTCTATTTGGGCAGGAGATGCATCAGATTTAGGCAGTTCAGCCTGACTTTTTGCCGGATAAAAAACCAGGATAATTAGAATATCTAGCAACGAAAGCAGGAACATTAGGCATCTATAATTCCAGCGAAAATTCGACATGACTCCTCAACTCCTCAACCTTAATGATGAATAAATTAGCTCTAAGCTGTACAGATAAACCAGGGGAAATACTTGATGCAATGTCGCTGCTAAACCATTAGGTAATAGACTTTGCAAAGGTTTCAGTAGTGGGAAAAGTACAAATCTCCGATAAATATCGAAACCAGTACTAAGCAGCGCACGCTATGTGAACTGACACTTCTGAGACATTCTTTGAAATCCTGTTTTTATTGGTTATAACAAAGTTAATCAATGGTTACTGACATTGACTAAAGCTTGATTTGGATTCAATTTATTATCTGCAAATGAACATTAGCTGAACGCAATAAATTGTAATCAGCTATATTTGACAGCATCAATTGTTAGTCAAATACGATAACTCGATAGAAATACCGTACTTTGGGTAGAATTATCTTTGCATAGAGCTTGGTACAATGCAAGACCCCTGTTTGTTCATGAGGTAAAAATATGTCAAAATCATTGGGTAAGTCAACTCAGCCAACCGCGATCGCTTAGTGTGGCGTAGGCGATCGCCACAGATAGTCAGTCGGTGGACGAAGAGAAGTCTGGGCGGATCGCAGGGTTTCCTCCGATCTGGATTTTTCAGCTTCCTTAAATCCAAACTTTTCCAGACAAAGCGTCCTTATTTCAATCCCCTAGATTTATCTATGGAGTTACTCAGCGCTCCTGAAATGTGGTTTACTGGGTGAAAACTTGTATTTTCCAACACAGTCATTCCGTTACAATAGTGTCAAAATTGATGACTAAGGGGTTAGTTGTTCAGGCAGTCATTTTTTACTAATGGTTAAATTAGGCTTGATTTTTATGTAATATCAAGTAGAATTTTGACTATCAACTACGGTAATTGGGTCGGAGAATCGTAGATTTTAACCTCATACCCTGGTAAACATGCAAATTCTCTGGTTTATTCCTACTGGATCTCATGACGGACGCTATTTAGGTACAGATATTGGCTCTCGTGTTGCCACACCTGATTATTTGCAGCAAATTGCCCAAGCTGTAGATAATTTGGGCTACACGGGCGCATTGTTACCCACAGGGAGTTCTTGTGAAGATGCTTGGATTACCGCCGCCGCTTTTATATCTGTCACCAAACAGATGAAATTTCTCGTGGCAATTCGCCCAGGAATTACTTCCCCAGGTGCGGCTGCACGGATGGCAGCAACATTTGACCGAATTTCTAAAGGAAGATTGTTGATTAATGTGGTGACAGGTGGCGATCCGGTACAACTTGCTGGGGATGGTTTGCATCTTAGCCATGACGATCGCTATGATTTAACCGATGAATTTCTCAGTGTTTGGCGGGGTATTGTCAGTGGGGAAACAGTCGATTTTAAAGGAAACTACCTCGATATCAAAGGCGGTAAACTCTTATTTCCACCAGTTCAAAAACCCTATCCACCCTTGTGGTTTGGTGGCTCATCTGCTGCTGCCAAGCGGGTTGCAGCCAAACACATTGATGTTTACTTGACGTGGGGCGAACCACCACAGCAAGTAGCCCAAAAGATTGCTGAAGTTCGGCAACTAGCGGCCCAACAAGGTAGAACAATACGTTTTGGGATTCGCTTGCATGTAATTGTGCGAGAAACCGAATCTGCTGCTTGGGATGCTGCCAATGAGCTAATTAAGTATGTGGATGAGGATGCGATGCCTTCTCTACGAGACGCTACGCGAACGGCGAGCTTCTCTACGAGACGCTCCGCGAACGCTAACGCCAAAGCTCAGAAAGATTTGGCTAGTTCTGATTCTGAAGGGCAACGGCACATGAGTCAACTACATAGTGGTAGTCGAAAAACCTTAGAAATTAGCCCCAATCTGTGGACAGGAATTGGATTGGTGCGGGGTGGTGCTGGTACAGCCCTAGTTGGAGATCCCGACACCGTTGCCGCTAGGATGCTGGAATATCGCAATTTGGGCATAGAAACTTTCGTTTTATCAGGATATCCCCATTTAGAAGAAGCCTATCGCACTGCTGAATTATTATTTCCACGCTTACCTTTGCAGAGCGAACCTGCACCTTTAACGCCACCAGTCTTGAGTCCGGTTGGCGAAATCGTCACTAATGAAAAATTTGCTAAACAACTAACGAGTGCCTCATGACTAATTCGTAATTTCTAATTCGTAATTGAAAAGCAAATTACTAATTAAGAACTAAGAATTACGAATTATGTTAACGAAGCTTCTAGATTCATCCTTTGAAACAATCTAAAATCCAGAATTCGATGACTATTACCCTTAAACACACCAAAAGCAACAATAATATATCCCTGAGCCAGGTGTTAGAAAACCCGCAACTCCAGAAAATAGTTCCTTGGATTGTGCCTATTACGGTATTAGTTCTTTGGGAACTTGCTTCCCGAACTGGTCTACTTTCAATTAGGATTTTACCAGCCCCTAGTGGCGTAGTTGCTACAGCGATTAAGCTTGGGTCAACTGGAGAACTGTTTCAAAATATAGGAATTAGTGCTGGGCGGGCGATATCTGGTTTTATAGTTGGTGGCAGCATTGGGTTCGGCTTGGGATTGCTCAATGGTTTTTCCCGTGTAGCCGAAAAATTGTTGGATAGTTCTTTGCAAATGCTCCGCACTATCCCTAATTTGGCATTAATTCCGCTAGTGATTCTCTGGTTTGGTATTGGCGATCAAGCGAGATTATTTTTAGTATCTATGGGGGTATTTTTCCCGTTATATCTCAATACATTTCATGGCATCCGCAGTGTTGACCCTGGCCTGATTGAGATGGGAAAAGTATATGGATTAAAAGCACCACAACTTCTCTGGCAAATCATTTTTCCAGGAGCCTTGTCTTCGATTCTCGTTGGTGTCCGTTTTTCCTTGGGGATTATGTGGCTGACGTTAATTGTGGCAGAAACGATCGCAGCAGATTCCGGTCTTGGTTATATGGCAATGAATGCCCGTGAGTTTATGCAAACCGATGTTGTGGTCTTGAGTATTGTGATTTATGCATTGCTGGGTAAATTAGCAGATGCTGTAGCCAGAGGATTAGAAACAAAATTCTTGGCTTGGAACCCCAATTATCAAAAGTGATAAATGCCAAAATTAGCAAAGTCAAAAAGTTAAAATTATGATTTTAACTTTTGACTTATATTTATTTTGAGTGCGATTTGTTTTCTTCAACGTCTGAGCAAATAATTAAATTCCGCTTGTCCTAAAAAAGGAGATTTTGCAAGTGAGTCCTAATGTACAGGGTACACAACTAAGTATTTTGGATTTGACGAAGGCTTTTGACAAAAAAACTGTTTTAAAATCAGTAAATTTAGAAGTCGCAGCAGGTGAGTTTGTGGCTATTGTCGGACGCAGTGGTTGCGGGAAGAGTACCTTATTGCGTCTTGTGTCAGGATTGGATAAAGCAACTTCAGGCGGAATACTACTGAATGGAGAACCACTGCGTAGACTTAGCCGCTCTGTGACAGTAATGTTTCAAGACTCCCGCTTGCTGCCTTGGAAGCGCGTTGTTCAGAACGTGGGATTGGGCTTAGAAGGCGATTGGCGTGAAAAAGCTTTGTGGGCACTCAATAAAGTCGGACTCAAAGATAGGGCTGATGAGTGGCCATATGTTTTATCTGGTGGACAACGGCAACGGGTATCATTGGCAAGAGCGTTAGTTAGTCAGCCCCGTTTGTTGTTGCTAGATGAACCTTTGGGAGCATTGGATGCTCTAACTCGCCTAGAGATGCAGCACTTGATTGAGAATTTATGGCAAGAGCGAAAATTTACTGCGTTTTTGGTTACTCACGACGTGGAAGAGGCTGTGGCATTGGCAGACCGAGTGATATTGATTGAAGAAGGACAGATTACTCTAGACCTACCTGTGAGACTTTCACGCCCGCGAGATAGAAGCAGCGAAGTGTTTGTTAATATCAGAGAAGCAGTCTTAAAGCGAGTCATGAGCAATGAAGCTACTCAGGCAAATAACCAATTGTTGCAGTTGAGTAGTTGAGATTTAGCTTTTGTTAGTTGATTAACATAATGCTTGAGGTAGCTGCGGTAAATAGGCTACTTCGAGATTAAAACTTCCTCTGAAAAAGCAGCTATAGCAATCGTAAATTTTTTATGAACACTCAAAATACTTCTTAACTCTCCCCTCTGCGGATCTGGGCGATTTTTTCTATATTCATGACCTAGATAAACTAGAACATAATAATTATTAATTTATATCGCTTTATTGAAAATAAACAGTAAATATCTATTAAGTAGAGCGGTGTGAATAATTCAAGGTTTGTAGTGAGGGCTTCAGCCATCATTTGAGGACTTTAGTCCTCACTACGAACTAATCTCAAGATTTTTTACATTACTTAATCTAGTTTGATTTATTCTCACCGACTTACTTATTTATATTTAATCTAATGATAATTAGAAAATTAACAAAGTATGATGCAGAAGATTATAGACAGATCAGATTAGAAGCTTTATATAAAAATCCAGATTCATTTGGCACAACGTATCATGAAGAAGAAATTAAGACGATAGAACAATTTCGGGATAGAATACCAGTAGATAACAATAACTTTATTTTAGCCTGCTCTGAGGATAAAGAGTTAATTGGAATAGTCGGACTTCAGCAAGAATCAAGAATAAAACTCAGGCATAAAGCATATATCAGTAGTATGTATGTTCAACAAGAATATCGAGGAAAAGGTATAGGTAAATTATTACTAAATCAATTAATTGAAAGAGCAAAAGCTATTAACGAGGTAGAAATATTATTACTTGATATTGTTAAAAGTAATTTCTTAGCAAAACAGCTTTATTTATCATTGGGCTTTCAAATATATGGAATAGAGAAAATGGCGTATAAATTTAATAATCAATATTTTGATCTGGAGTTTATGTGTTTACAGATTAAATAAAAATATCTGACTTCTTATTAAATATATTAATTTATGCCAAGAAAAAATGGCACTTAATTTTTTGTTCAAACAGAGACACTTTCCAAAAATAGCCCTGTAAAGAAAGAAGAGGTAATCTACAATGAAGCTGATTTTGCCGCTTGATCTCGTTGCTGATATTGAGCCTCATCTACCGCCTGATACAGAAGTTGTCAGGGTAGATGTTGAAGGGAATTTAGACGGGGATGCTAGCGATGCTGAAGTTTATTTCAGTTGGTTTTTATCTAGAAGTCCGACGCTGCATAAAATAATAGAAGCAGCACCTGCACTGCGTTGGCATCATGCACCAAATGCAGGGGTAAATCACATCCTGACATCAACTTATTTGCAAAGAGATATTATTCTCACAAATGGGGCTGGAGTGCATGGAATTCCGATCGCAGAATTTGTGATCACTTATATACTGGCTCATGCCAAACACCTACAGGAATTGTATGCTTTACAAGCAGAACGTCACTGGAAAAGAGGCTTTGCCATCCAAGAGTTGACAGATGCAACCTTGCTAATTATTGGCGCTGGTGGTATTGGTCAAGAAATTGCTGCCCGTGCTAAACCCTTCGGCTTAAAAATTATTGGCAGTCGGCGTCATCCCCAAGAGCTACCAAATTTTGATAAAGTAGTGGGTGCTGATGAATGGCGATCGCTCCTACCAGGGGTTGATTATGTAGTTATTGCGACACCACTAACTCCAGAAACCAAAGAATTTATTGATGAATCTGTATTGCGATCGCTCCCAAAACATGCTTACCTAATTAATATTGCTCGCGGTGGCGTAGTCGATGAATCAGCATTAATAAAAGCTCTTACAGAAGGTTGGATTGCAGGTGCAGCATTAGACACAGTTAACTCAGAACCACTACCATCAGAAAGTCCTTTGTGGTCACTTCCTAACATCTTTATCACACCTCATACTTCCGGGCATTCACCAAAAAGTAAACAGCGTTCAATAGCTCTATTTATCGACAATCTGAAGCGTTACCAAGCTGGTCAGCCGTTACGAAATGTAGTAGACAAAAACGCAGGATACTAAACTATTCAAAATTCAAAATCCAAAATGAAGAGGTGTTGTGGCTTGGGTTGCAAAATCCAAAATCCAAAATTGAATTAGGGAGTAGAAAATGGTGAAACTAATTTTACCCGATCATCTGATTGCTGATATTGAGCCACACCTACCATCTGATATAGATGTTGTGGAGGTGGATAGTGAAGGAAATCTTGATGGTGATGCCAGTGATGCAGAAGTTTATGTCAACGGATTTTACCTGAAAACTTCTACCCTTGACAAAGTACTGACAGCAGCACCCAGGCTGCGTTGGCAACACACGCCGAGTGCTGGCGTGAATCATATCCTGACGCCAACTTTTTTGCAAAAGGATATTATCCTCACTAATGGCGCAGGGGTTCACGCAATTCCAATTTCGGAATTTGTACTGGCATTCATGCTCTATCACGCCAAGAATCTGCGGAAATTACAAACTTTGCAGGATGAACACACTTGGGTAAGAGGAGTGTTTCTCGAAGAGTTGGCAGACGCGACTTTATTAATTCTCGGCACTGGGAATATAGGTAAAGCGATCGCATCTCGCGCCAAAGCCTTTGGAGTTACAGTTTGGGGTAGTCGCCGCCATCCCGAACCCCTAGCGAATTTTGACAAAGTTGTGGGTGCTGATGAATGGCGCTCGCTTCTCCCCGCAGCCGACTATGTAGTTATTGCTACACCATTAACTCCAGAAACTAAAGGCTTGATCGATGAAACTGCATTGCGCTCTATGCGTGAATCTGCTTACCTAATTAACATCGCTCGTGGTGCGATCGTGGATGAAGCTGCATTGCTCACCGCACTACGTGAGGGATGGATTGCGGGTGCTGGATTAGATACAGTGGCTACAGAACCTCTGCCACCAGAAAGCCCCTTGTGGTCGTTGCCAAACGCCTTTATCACACCCCATTGTTCAGCCCTTTCACCACGGCTCAAAGAGCGCATAGCACAACTGTTTATCGACAATTTCAAACGCTACCAAACCGATCAGCCCTTGCGGAATGTTGTAGACAAGCAAGCAGGATACTAAGCAATTTCAAATATGGGGCATTGGACATTGGAAACAGACAAGGAAGAAACTTATTCAATAGACCTCTTGCAAAAGTCCCTAACACCCCACCCCCAACCCATAAGAGCAAGCGGGGAGGGGAGCGTTTGCGTAAGCAAATGCGGGGTGGGGTTCTTTATTTTTGATTTATGCAACAGGTCAAATAATTCTCCCTCATCTTTCCTCATCTCCCTCATCTCCCCCTGCCCTTACCGCCAGTCTCTAATCACTTGACTTTCAGCACCGACTTGCCTAACGACTCGCAAATAACATCATTTTGCGGTGTATGGATACGGCTACATAGAACGTCACGGTAGTGTCGCTCTAAAGGATTCCTTTTTAATAGACCAGGATTACCAGTTAATTCTAAGGCAATCTCCACAGCACGAATCGAGTTAGTTGTGGTGAGATATTTAACAGCTTGTACCTGTAATCCTACGTTATGTTCATAGTCGCCCTTGTGAATATCTTCAGCCAAGCTATAAATCAATCTATTGTTAGCAAACAGCAGTGCTTCTATCTCACCCACGGCAGTTTGGAAGCGTGGCAGAGTTGCCAGTGGCGCTTTGAGATTAGAAGGCGATCGCTCCCAAAGATATTTTACAAGCCAGTCTCGCGCACTAGTAGCAACACCGAGATATAAAGCACTCACTGTCAAACTGCCCCAAGTGGAAATCAGAGGATCAAAGGATGGCGCAGCAGATATAGGGCTGATATTCAGGGCATACTCTCTTGGGATTAATACATTCTCCAAAATCAGATCGTGGCTGCCTGTAGCTCTCATCCCCAAGTGATCCCAGGTTTCGACAATTTGCAAACCGGGCAGATCGCGCGGAACTAGAAAACTCCCAACTTGTGGTTCATCCTCAGTTGTCCGTGCCCAAACAACAAAGTAGCTGAGGATGGGACTACCCGTGGTGTATTGCTTATGTCCTGTTAAACGCCAACCCTCTGTTGTCCGCTCGGCAATTGTGGCAGGCAATCCGCCTCTAGCTGGCGTTCCTAACTCAGGTTCGACACGGGCAGCATTGAGCAGGGCAATACCTTGAATCGATTCACGACACAGCCGTTTATATACTTCTGGATGCCAGCGACGGCTACGGGCTGCATGGGCATGTTGGAGATAGTGCATTGTCAGTACTAGTGCGGTTGAAGCATCGCCACGCGCTATCCCTTCAATCACCCGACAGATAGTTGGCAGCCCCAAATCTTGACCACCGAATTCGCGGGGAATGGTGAGGCTGAGTAATCCTGCCTTATGCAAAGCTGTAAAATTCTCGAAGGGAAAGGAAGCATCTTTGTCGTGTGCCCCTGCACGGGTGGCAAAGTCTTTGGACAGAGCCTCAACCCGATCGAAAATATTGGGGATTTCTAAGCCTTTGGCTACAAAGGTGTCTGGCACTGCTTGCTCCAACTGTGACATAAATACTCCTGCAAAACTCACTTTACTACGACTCAATTCCATCCTGCGAAAAGTTGAGGTTTGTGCAAACTTGAGATGCTTCCATCGGAGTTAAGCGATCGCAACTACTTGTAGCCTAAACCCTACTTTCTTTTCTTCCTCAGCATCTGACCTCAAACTCAAGTCTTCTGGTGATCGTTTAAAATACTACTTTAAGTCGCTCGGAATTTAGTAATTATGACACAAACAGCTTTCTAAGAGCAAGCCAACCATCCGAATTTACCTTTGATTTTGACTGGGATTGATTGGATCTATGCGTTGTTTATTGTTTGACAATCGTTCAGACATTTGTATTAAGGCTAACTGCATTTCTGGCGTAAATTCCAACGTGCCAGAACGCAGATGTAAATCTAACTGAGGGAAGGGGATTTCAATTTGTCTTTGCTGTAATGCTTCATAGATATTGTAGTATAAATCACTTTTGAGCAAGAATTGTTTATTAGGTTCCGCAGTCCATACTAATAACTCAAAATTTAAAGTGTTATTGCCAAACTCTTTAAACAGTACAAGAGGAGAAGGAGTCTGCAATACATTCGGATGCTTAGAGGCTGCATCTAACAGAGCAGCTTGCACGGCTTGGGGATCTGAACTATAAGCAACGCCAACGGGGAGATGAAGGCGAGAAATCGGGTTGCGGTGGCTCCAGTTGATTACTTCTTTTTCTAAGAAGCGAGAGTTGGGTACAATGATTGAAACGTGGTCAAGAGTCCGAATTTCGGTACTTCTGCCACCTATTCGCTCGACAGTACCTGTATATTCCCCAACTTCTACAAAATCTCCAACCTGAATTGGACGCTCAAATACTAGTACTAAACCACTGCCAAAATTCTTAGCAATATCCTGTAAACCAAAGCCAATTCCAACGCTTAAAGCACTTGCTAAGATTGTCAAAGAGCTAATGTCAAGCCCCCAGATTTGTAGCAGTACCAGTGTGCCAATAAAAATCAGACCATATTTGAAAAGTATTATAATCGCTTCTTGAGCGCCACGATTGATTCCAGTAAAAGATAGAATGCGAGAACGTAAAAAATTGGTTAAAGTTCCAGCAAAGATAACTAAGCCGAATAACAAACCAATCAAAATTATTAATTCACTAAGAGAGTAAGGATTCTTTCCTAATGTCAGAATAGGTGAGGTGAAACTGGTGATCAAGATATTTGAAATTTGGTAGCTCCATTGACGAGTGAAAGGAAAGAGATTAGTGATATAAAGAATCGCACTTATCCAAAGTCCGATACGCATACTCGCCAACACTAATTTGAAAAATAATTCCAATACTTTAAGTGGTTCCGAATTAGATATCGCATTGCTAGTAGGAGTTAAGCGTTGTGATGCTACTCGGAAAGAGTGATGCTTAATCCATCCCAATAACCAAGTGAATCCAGCAGTTATGAGTAAAATTGCGACTGCTACAAAAGTTGTTTTTTGGAGATAGGTTCTAGTTCGCTCTAAGCGAGCTTCCTGTAACGCTTCTTCAATTTGCTGCATCCAAATGCTTGCCTGCTCATCAATTGTGCTACCTGGAACAGTATCTTGTTCTGTAACTGTTAACAGATAGCGGCCATTTAGCAAAATAATAGGTAGCTGGTTGCGTTTTTCAATTTTAACTTGAATAAATTCAGAAGTTTGAATCGCATTTTTTAGTTGTGAGTTGATTGATTTTGTCCGTTCTTGAGCGCTATACTGACCAGAATCGCTGATCTTAAAAAGCTCTTGCCCATCCAAAATAACCGGAGCTTTAGTTAATGCTTGAGCAACGACAGGAGTTAACCAGAGACACAAAACAAAAGTTAGTACTGCAATCAGAATATTGAAATATTTTGACGGCAGTCGCAAACGGTGAGAAGAACGCATTAGGATTCTAACAAGATAATTTTAATCAAGCTAATTAATATTAACTAGATTTTGTCACAACCAATTTTTTACCATAAAATAAAACCAATAGAAAGAATTTAATTTAGAGTTACATAACTGTTAACTAGCGACAAACCAAGGAAGCATTTATGCATTGTTGCAGTGCCACAGGCAAGCGTAGGCATAGCCCGCCGCAGGCTATATTTTGCACCTGCACACTTTCCCGCCAGAGAATAAATTCTCTGGCTAATAGCGTAAGTCCACGCTTAGTGGACTCCAATCCTTCCTTATTCAGTCTTCAATAGACAGACTTTAGCTATAAGCCTGGTGAATGAATTCACCAGGCGGTTGTTGGGACTGGTGCAAATTTGTAATTGTTGCGATCGCTCCAGAGGCAAATCATCCAGATTCCGATTCCTTGGCGATGTCTGCGCCCTTCCCCGGTAGCAGGATTTGAGAGAAAATATCAAAAGTATAATTACTCATGCATCTTCCGAGGGAAGCCAGTTAGCTGAAATATTTGGGGAATTGTAATTAATCCAGGCGAGGCGGTGGCGAGAAATGTTGGTTCTCAAAAACGCACTGAATATACAGTTATTGGCAGTCATGTTAATTTGGTTGCCCGAATTGAGTCTTATACAATGCGAGGACAGATTTTAATTTCCAAAAATACCTCGAAAGATACCAATCTTGACATTCAAATTGCTGGGTAATTACAAATAGAATCTAAGAGAGTGAAACACCCTGTAACAATTTGTCAAAATCGTGCTTTTCGCAGTCAATATAATTTATTCTTGACTAAAGATGATGAAAAAATAGCTATTCTCAATCAATAAGTCCCTGTAAAATACACCATTTTGCAGGGTAAATATGTAGTGGTAAGACTATTTCACGGGGCATTAGTTAGCCTCTTGGAAAAAAGGAGCGCAATTGCAAGCGCCACGTTCTTTATAACTCTTGAGTAATCTCAAACTCAAGTTGTTGATTGAACCAAAACTGCTACAGAACAAGAACACATCTAAGTAGAGCGGTGTGAATAATTCAAGGTTTGTAGTGAGGGCTTCAGCCATCATTTGAGGACTAAAGTCCTCACTACGAACTAATCTCAAGATTTTTTACATTACTTAATCTAGTTTGATTTATTCTCACCGACTTACTTATGCCAAAGTGATCCAACAATCTAATGTTGACGAGCATCGTTTTCTGCTGTTCCCCCAAAAGCGATCGCAGTTCTTAATGCACTCCGTCAGCCTAGATAAGGTTAGGACGTCAATTTTGAAATCGTAACAAAGAAAGGTGTATGTAAATACCGTCAACCGAAAAAGTAGGTAGTCTAGATTTTTTTAAAAAAGTAACAATTGTTGCTGATACAACCAGGCGATCGCGGTAAGATTTTGGACTTAAGCCTGATCTATCTCCAATAACTCCTAACTCTGACCGAATAATTAATAATTCGTAATTTCTGGTATAGAGCAACTAACTTGAGTTATGGAGATAAAAATATGATTTCTTCTAAAAATGAGATTCAATTACATCCAAAAGACAAATGACGAATCTAAACAACTTTCAAAGATTAGTAGAACTTGCAAATGATTATGGAATTATTTGCCAGCCAACACCAGAAGAATGCTTGATTGCATCCTTGCCTGGAGAGGATGATTTCTTATTAGCTTTTACTTGGTCTGGTACACTTGAAGGAGAGCCGCCAGAGCATGAGTTAATCGCAATTAGTGTACAGGATATAGTCAAAGAAGTTACCGTTGCAGCTTGGCAGATTCCTTTTTATTTATTCGGAAACGTTTTAAGGCAAGCTCAGATGCTTGTCGCTGCCCACAAAGATTTTGTTAGCAGTTAGCAGACAAGCCCTAGCTAAAAATTCCTATCCCTGTCCACTGTGGCAGGGATTTTTATTTGAACTACTACGCCCAAAACTAGAGAAGCTGAGACTGGGTGCTAGCTTTAAAGATTTAGGAAATATTATCTGTTGAAAGTAAAAGCGTAAAAAATTAAAGCTGTAGTTAATAATGTTCCTCCTTTGATAAGTAACGCTTAAGTTGTTGTGCTTACAGCTTAAGCGTTACTTATTAATGCTCAAGGTGTTGTTACTAATGTTGAAGCCGTAGTCGCTACAGCTCAAGGTGTTGTTACTAATGTTGAAGCCGTAGTCGCTACAGCTCAAGGTGTTGTTACTAATGTTGAAGCCGTAGTCGCTACAGCTCAAGGTGTTGTTACTAATGTTGAAGCCGTAGTCGCTACAGCTCAAAGTGTTGTTACTAATGTTGAATCGGAACGAGCCTGATTGCGAATTGCGAATTGTTCATCTGCCGCTACTCATTTGCTACTCAAAACGGTAGCCTGGAAGAACTCAGCAATTCACACATAACATCATGTTACCTAAACCCAAAAAGCACTGGACACCTTCAAATTGGGCAAGTTGGAAGCCTTTCGGGATTGGCGAACAGTACCCGAACAACTATTGGGAAGTCTTTCGGGCAATCTGGCTGTCTCGTGACAAACTACCCTATGCGTGGAATATTCTCGATAAAGGTGTCTGTGATGGTTGCGCTCTCGGAACAACCGGGATGAAAGATTGGACTTTAGATGGCATTCATCTGTGCAATGTTCGGTTGCGGCTGTTGCGGATGAATACGATGCCAGCTTTTGACCCTGTGATATTGGCGGATGTATCGCAGTTACAAAAGCAAAAAAGTGCCCAATTACGAGACTTGGGAAGGCTTCCGTACCCGATGATTCGTCAACGAGGGGAAAAAGGCTTTCGCCGTGTTAGCTGGGATGAAGCTTTAGAGGTAATTAGCGATCGCATCCGCACGACTACACCAGACCGCCTCAGTTTCTATGTTACCAGTCGCGGTACTGTCAACGAAACTTATTATGCTACCCAAAAAGCTGTGCGGGCAATCGGAAGCAATAATATTGATAACGCTGCCCGCATCTGCCATTCTCCGAGTACGGCGGGACTGAAAGCTGCTCTCGGTGCAGGGGCTACTACCTGTTCTTATAAAGACTGGATTGGAACTGATTTATTAGTCTTTATTGGCTCCAATGTTGCCAATAATCAGCCTGTTACCGTTAAATATCTTCATTACGCCAAGAAAGCTGGCACTAAGATTGTAGTTATTAATACTTATCGTGAGCCAGGAATGGAGCGCTACTGGGTGCCCTCAATTGTGGAAAGTGCCGTTTTCGGTACAAAGTTTGCCGAAGACTTCTTCTTAATCAACATGGGCGGGGATATAGCATTTTTGAACGGCACAATTAAACATATAATTGCTAACAACTGGGTAGACGAGTCATTTATTAACTTACACACAGTTGGCTTTGCCGAACTTAAAGCATCGTTAGAAAGTCAGTCTTGGGAAGAATTAGAGCGGCTTTCTGGGACATCCCGTGAAGAAATGTACGCCTTTGCCAAAATGGTCAAAGAAGCGAATAAAGCTGTATTTGTTTGGAGTATGGGCATTACCCAGCATGAATGCGGCGAAGATAATGTGCGAAGTATCATCAACTTAGCTCTCACCAAAGGTTTTGTCGGTCGAGAAGGCTGCGGTTTAATGCCAATTCGCGGTCACTCTGGGGTGCAGGGTGGTGCAGAGATGGGATGTTACGCGACAGTATTTCCTGGTGGTAAACCCATTACTCCAGAAAATGCTGCCCAATTGAGTCAGCATTGGGACTTTGAAGTGCCAGCAAGTAAAGGTTTAATTGCTCCAGAAATGATTAACGCTGCACATCAAGGGGAATTAGATGTGTTGTTTTCCGTGGGAGGAAATTTTTTAGAAGTGCTGCCAGAACCGGATTATGTCGAAGCGGCGTTGAAGCAAATACCGTTGCGGGTACATATGGATATTGTTCTCTCCAGCCAGATGTTAGTGGAACCTGCTGATACTGTGGTGCTTTTACCTGCGACGACTCGCTACGAAATACCAGGGGGAGTCACAGAAACTAACACCGAACGCCGGGTAATTTTCAGTCCAGAAATTCCGGGGCCGCGAATTGGAGAAACGCGTCCAGAGTGGGAAGTATTTTTAGAATTGGCAAGGCGGGTAAAACCAGATTTGGCAGATAAGCTGGCTTTTGCTGACACAGCTGCTATCCGTCAAGAAATTGCTCAAGTCGTTCCCGAATATGCAGGTATTCAACACTTACAGCAAGCTGGTGATCAGTTTCAATATGGCGGCTCACATTTATGCTTTGGCTGGAATTTCCCTACAGCCGATAGGAAAGCACACTTTGGCGTATTATTGCCAGCAAAGAGAGAATTACCAGAGGGTAATTTCTTATTAGCAACGCGGCGAGGCAAACAATTTAATAGTATGGTGCAGGAACGTAAGGATGCAATTACTGGGGCAGTGCGAGAGGCGGTGTTAATGAATGCTGCTGATGCGGCACAGTTGGGTTTAAAAGATAGCGATCGCGTCATTCTCAAGAATGATTTAGGCGAGTTGTTCTGTCAAGTCTATATTGCGCCAATTCAGTCAGGTAACTTGCAAGTACATTGGCCAGAAGGGAATGTGCTACTAGATAAAAGTAAGCGATCGCTCGAAGGTGTTCCTGATTATAATGCGATCGTGCGGTTGGAAAAAATCTAAATCAAGTCTCATTTTCCCAATTTATTTCAACCACATCTATTCTAGGGGCACAGCATTGCACATTGGTGTCAACTTAAGCGATTTTTCGCTTAAGTTGGCTTCCACGCCCGCCCAGAAATAAATTTCTTTGGCTTTTAGCTAAAATCTACTCAAGTAGACTAAAGATTTTTCGGATTATCCAGTCATATGAAGATGACTTGAGCTAAAAGCCAAGGAACTTCAGTTCCTTGTGGGACATGGGTTTTACGTTAAGTTGACACGTATGAGCTTTTTCTGTGCCCCTACAGGCTGATCTATTTACTTTCAGTTATCCCCAATTCTAGATATTGAGAGTTTTTGGACTTAACTAACCGAACGCCTGCACCACACTCAACATAAAATTAACCCGTTGCTCAAACTCTAGCTTTTTGATCAATGCGACAAATTCATCCGTTTCACCAGGTAGTTGATAATCGGACGGCACTTGAATGACGCTTCCATTGTCCATTCCTTGTGCTAGCAGTAGCCAAACGTCTAATTTGGCATTGGGGCTTAGACTATTATAGGTTTGGTTTGCACCATTAATAATGTCCCGTTGTGCTTGCAGTTGATCTTCTTTAGACAACTCTTGGATTTGGTCGAACACTGCTTTACCTATAGCTTCTACGCTTTCAGGAGGTGCCGGGTTTAGCTGTTCTTTAAGATCGAGGTAACCGAACCAGAGTAGGGCTAGCTGAGTATCTACATCAAAGCCTTGAAAAGTTTCTAAAGCTGGTTTTGTTGCTTCATCAGCTGTGTAAGTCATAAAAAACTCCAACTAAGTAGGGTATTCTGATTTGTTCAGTTACTGGGAAAATTTGCTTTCAGTAGCTTCATATAACTTAACGAACAAATGAAGATGGATAACCCTACTTAGGGTATGAATAGCACTTACTACATAAGACAGATATAGATAACTGAGGTTGCTAGTTACAAAAATGCCTGCTTTGATGTATATGAAAGCTAAGTAACGTCTTTGACTCTAAGCGATCGCTCCAAGGAGTTCCTGATTATAATGCGATCGTGCGTCTGGAAAAACAAACCTGATATTAACGATTTCCCACTGCTACGCTCAACTTAATATCACCTCAAAACTAGCAGCCATGTCCATCGCCTGGGCAGTTGCTCTGGACGCACACGGAGAAGCGATCGCAACGCTGACAAAAATTACTCAGATTCTTCACCTAGATAAGATTGGCGACTATTGCGAACATGAAGAATTGCTACAACATTTTCTTCAACGATAAACAAAACTCGATATTTTCTTCGTTTTCCAACCCAGAGTTGCCGAATTTCACGACCAATCACTGATGCTTCTGGTGCTATGCTACAGCGATTAGGAAATTCTTGAAGTGAAGCGATCGCGTCTTGAAGTTCGTAATACCAGTTGTTGGCTACTTCAGCACTCAGGTTGTCGCACATCCAACGATAGGATGTTTCGATTTCTTGAAAGGCAGTGGGTTGAATGAGAACCTGGTAACTCATGGGCGAGGCGGAATGCCAAGTTTGTGTTGTAGGGTTGCCAAGCCTTGCTTTGCAGGAATTCCTTCACCCTGCTCAAACTCATCTAGTCCTTTACGAATACCTACTATTGTTTCTAGGTAATCAATGCGTTCTAAGAGTTCTCTGTATGTGGCTAGTGGCTGTTTTGGGGCTGTTTTGAGTGATTTCAAAAACCCAAGTAGATCCTCTAGCACTTCGTTTGGAGTGTTGTCAATTTCTTGTAATAGCAATTCTTTAATCGTCATTACAGTTAATAGATGAAATTTATGTTTCTAGTATAGCGATACCTGCGGCAGTAAACTACGCACCCCCGAAATTTTCCCAGAAATAAGAAATAGAATATGTAGATTTAATTTAGAAAATATAACATCTCTTGTTGTTTATTTTCTATCATGAGAAACGTGTAGTTACTATTTTATTAGAAACACCAATTATTAAGAACTGAATATTGACCCAGAAATTTTATCAGACCAGTAGGGTGAACATTATAATGCCAGCCCTACAAGCATAATTACAAATTAGTATCAATGATTCTCGACAACCTCTAGACCTGTCCTAGCTACTGATTTAATATCAACATCCTGATTGTTTAGCAGCACTATTATGGTGGTATTTTGATTGGGGAGATATGCAAGCAATGTTACGAAGCCATAAGCTGTACCACTATGCCCAATTGCTTTTGCTAAAGGAGATGAAAACCGTTCTACACCCAACCCATAGCTATAGCCTTCGCCATGATCTTTAAATTTCAACATTTCTTTGATCATCTTCGAGGAAAGTAAGGTTTTTTTGACAAATAAGGCTTTGGCAAACTTGGCTAAATCCTCTGCTGTTGAAACTAATCCACCATCTCCTAAACCATTTCCATCATTGACTTTGGCGTAGCTATCTAGCTTACCATGCTTATGGCGATCGCCATAACCTGTAGCTACTTCTCCAATTGCCGGTTCGCGCAATTCCGTGAAGGTATGTTTTAATCCCAATGGTTTTAAAATCTGACTGCGGATGGCTTGTGCGAGAGTTCCCCTAGTGATATTTTCAACAATCAGTTCCAAAAGAATGTAGTTGCAATCAGTATAAATAAATTTTTCTCCAGGATTTGCCTGTGGTTGCTCCCCGTACATATACTGAATAGCTTCTCTGGCTGTCCAAGGCTGTGAGCGACTTCTTTTCGCTGTAGCTTGAATAAACTTTTTTGTATCTAGGTATTCAGCAACACCACTGGTGTGGTTGAGCAGTTGACGAACAGTAATTTTGTCGCTGTTGATAATATGAGGACTGATGTCTCTTGGTAAATAGGTTGCGATCGCCTGATCTAATTGTATCTTCCCTTGCTCGACTAATTTCAGCACAACCACCGCCATAAAAGTTTTACTCATACTGGCAATAGAAAAGCCATCTGTGGGTTTCATCCGGGTTTTAGTTGACAAGTTATTCACACCAGATGCTCCCAGCCAAGAACCTTTAGGTGTAGAAATATACATTACTGCACCAGGGATTTTCTCTTCTACAACTATCTGATTTAAAAGTCTTTGTAGTTGAGAACTTTTTCCTACGGTGGAGGTAGACATGACTTGTTTAGCAAGAGATTTTTCAATTACTCTCTGACTAATGTTATTAGCCACTAAGTATCCTGTAAAACCAAGGGAAATCACAAAGACTATTGCAAATAAAATTTTTCTGAAAGCCAAAAATCTTAGGTTCATTTTACTTACTAAACAGAAACCGAGCCAATCTAGCTCAACTGCACAAAGTAGTTGGTGAGCATCAACCTGACATCTGATATACAAATAGCATTACTTTGTTCCCAGATTAGTATCAAAATTTAAATTCACCAACTCTCATAAAAATGAAAATGGCAACTAAAAGCAAGACAAAAGCCACTGTCTGGGTTGTGGAAAATGGTAAAATGCGATCGCGTTTAGACCAACTCACCACTGAAGAACCTTTAGAAATTCGCCTCGTCCCTCTCCAGAAGACGGTAGCTGTAACAATGCGGACACCAGGGGCAGATTTTGAACTAGCTGCTGGTTTCCTCTACAGTGAAGGAGTCGTTAGCCGCAGGGAAGATATCCGACGTATCAGTTACTGTGTGGATGAATTGGTGGATGGTGAACAGCGCCATAACATCGTAAATGTAGAATTGCGGGATGGCTTGATTCCAGACTTACAGCCTTTGGAACGTCATTTCTACACTAGTAGCGCCTGTGGGGTGTGTGGTAAAGCTAGCCTTGAGGCTTTGCGTATGCGGGGATGTCCAGTGATTCCTTCTGGCCCAACGGTAACACCTGAGATTATTTATAGCCTACCTGATAAGCTCCGGGCTGCTCAAGGTATCTTTACTGCTACAGGGGGTTTGCACGCTGCGGCTATTTTCGATACTCAAGGACAACTGTTAAACCTGTGGGAGGATGTTGGGCGACACAATGCTTTGGATAAATTGATTGGTACAGCTTTGCTCAGTGACGAGTTACCTTTAAATAATTGTATTGTCCTAGTCAGTGGACGCTCTAGTTTTGAGATTTTGCAAAAGTCTACAACTGCTGGAGTTCCTATTGTTTGTTCTGTTTCCGCTCCTAGTAGTTTAGCGGTATCTGTCGCCAAGGAATTCGGAATTACCTTAATTGGATTCCTGCGCGGGGAACGGTTCAATATTTACACTGGTTTGCAAAGAATAAACGCTGCTTAAGAACACGGATTTAATAAAGATAGGACTTACGCATTAACAAGAAATACCAAATATGAATCAAGGTTAAAAACCATATCTTTCGTAAGGGCACAGCATTGCTGTGCCCCTACAGCATGATCTATTTACGTAGTTTACCGCCGTAGGCATCGCAGGATAATTAATAAAAACCTGAAAATGTCTGTTTAAAAAAGGCGATCGCATACGGGAACATCTCAATGAGTGTAAAAAGCCTTGTAAAACCTCACTCCAACCCTCTCTTTGTTAAGGAGAGGGAGCAAGAATCTTGTTTCTCATCTGGTATATTTGCTTTCACTGAGATACTCCGATCGCATACCCGCCCAATCTAGGCGATCGCACTACCTTGCTACTATGTCAGATATTAGGATTAGCTAGATTTGTAATCATACTTTGTATGGTAGTTCTGCACGCACTTTCAGATTTCATCAACAGCGATTTTGCTGTTAGCGACTCATCTTGTAATTATTATTACGAAGGGCGTTGTCCTCAAAGTGGCGGTCGCCTGAAATTACCCCGCACCTCAATATCGGAAGCGATCGCTCAGGGACTAATGCAACATATTAGCAATAATGACTGTTATTCTCGTGAAGGCAAGATGTATGGAATACTATTGGTTGAACTGCCTAATGGCGAACAACGAATACTCAAAGCCTTCTCCGGTCTTTTGAATGGTTGCAGTGTGGTTGAGGGCTGGGTGCCGCCAATTCCAGGACGAGACGAAGTTGCTTTAGAGGAAGCCCGCACTTTGGCACAGTTGGACGCGATAAAGCAAGAACTCCTTACCTTGAAGCAACTCACCGAACGCCAGCAGTACCAAACCCTGGTTGATGAGTTTGAGCAACAATTACAAGCAATGAGCGATCGCCATCGCCATTGCAAACATCAACGACAAAAAAAACGTCAGCAAGTCTGCAATACACTCACTCCAGAAGCACTGACTATTGCTCTTGAACAACTCGACGAAGAGAGTCGTCAGCAGGGAATTGAACGGCGGCAACTTAAACGCCAGCAAAATGCAGTATTACAGCCCCTGCAACAGTTAATTGCAGCAACGGATGCGCGAATTAGCGAACTCAAACAACAGCGTAAAACACTGTCGCGTCAATTGCAAGCTCAGATGCACACTAGTTACAGCCTGACTAATTTTTCCGGGCGATCGCAATCATTACAGCAATTGATGCCAGGAGGTTCGCCCACTGGTACAGGAGACTGTTGTGCCCCAAAGTTGCTCCATTATGCGGCAACACATAATCTCAAACCACTGGCAATGGCAGAATTTTGGTGGGGTGCATCTTCCGTAAATCAGGATAAAATTCAGGGAGAGTTTTACGGAGCGTGTGCCGAGCGATGTCAGCCATTGATGGGCTTTTTGCTCTCAGGATTAAAACCTATTTCAATCCCTAATAGGGATTTTCACACAACAAGCCCACTCTTGTTAAATAGATTAACACATTTGCGTAAATCCAATGTGTTTGACTCCCCAGCTTTCTCCCCTATTAAAGGAGAGATCCCCATTCTTTATGAAGACGAATGGCTGATTGCTGTAAACAAACCTGCTGGGCTACTTTCGGTACCTGGTCGTTATCGCGATCGCCAAGATAGTGTCTTGAGTCGCTTACGTCATCTTAGGGCTGATGGCATGGCGCTTGCATCTGTGCATCGTTTAGATCAGGAAACATCTGGTATTTTGTTGTTGGCACGCGATCGCCAAACCCATCGCCAACTTAGCCAGCAGTTTCAGCAACGCCAGATTCACAAGGTTTATGAAGCCATCCTTTCCGGTGCTGTGACAGTTGACCAAGGTGTGATTGACCTGCCATTATGGGGAGATCCGGAAAATCGCCCTAATCAAAAAGTTGATTGGCAGCACGGCAAACCTAGCTTGACACACTTCCAGGTAATGGCCACAGAAGGGGACTACACCCGCGTAGAATTTACGCCGTTAACAGGACGCACCCATCAATTAAGGGTTCATGCGGCTGATACGCAAGGGCTTGGGGTTACTATTTTAGGCGATCGCCTTTATGGATGCTGTGCAGTTACCAGTCGGTTACATCTGCACGCCAGAGAACTGAGCTTCGAGCATCCGCAGTTAGAAAAAACCCTGCATTTACAAGCAATTACGCCCTTTTGACGGATCAGATCAAACCCCAAGAACCCCAAACAGCTAAAGCTGGGCTTTGTCTACCCTAACAGCTAGCCTATTGCTTTTTAAATTTGTATGTGATAATTTCTGGTTGTAGTACATTCAACGGTTATCCGACCGACTTGCCGTATTTAGAGGAACTAAGATCACAGCTAAGAGACTTCCCAATAAAAAATATCCAACTACTGATTGTGAGACTACCCCACCAGATTAAATGATTTATTTATTCCTTGAAAATCCTTAATGAGCGGTAAAGACGAGAATGCTGGAGTTGGCCTCTAGACTCTCATTCTGATCTTTTCTTTAATAAAAGGAGTAATAAAAAAGTTGTTGAATCAGTTCAAAAAGTTCTTATTTTTATTGCCACAACACTCAGTCAAGTCCCTTAGTGCCTTATGGGTTGCTAGTTCCTGGCTAGGTTTGTTGATTTCTGGCTGCGCTCCCAGTAACTCTGCAAATACTGACACTGCTCAAAATGTCAGTAACCAGACTCAAGAGAAAACTAGTCTGATTCGTCTAGGATACCAAAAGGGAGGTGTGGTACCAATTGCACGTCAACGAGGAGAGTTAGAAAAGAAGCTTGCGGCTGAGAATATTAAAGTTGAATGGGCTGGTCCCTTTGACCGATGTGCTACCTTACTCCAAGCAATTAGCGCTAATCAAGCCGATCTAGGCGGGTGCGGAGACATCCCTGGATTGTCAGCTATTGCTGCCGGTCAGGAGCTTTGCATTGGGGCTGTCCAGCGTCCCAGACCTGAATCATTAAGCAGTGCGATCGTAGTCCGTGGCGATTCTCCTATCCGTAAACCCGCTGACCTAGTAGGTAAAAAAGTTGCTGTCAATCAGGCTGGTGCAGGTGAGTACCTGTTATTAAAAGTATTGGAAAAAGAGAACATTTCTAAAGATAAAGTTCAGCGCATTTTCTTAGCTCCAACTGATGCTGCACCCGCCCTCTACCAAGGAACTGTGGACGCTTGGGCAGTTTGGGAACCATATATCTCAGTTGCCGAATTAGAGCATGGTGCTAGGAGAATCACCACAACCCATCCAGCGCCTACTTACAGTGTAATGCTTGTGCGTAATCAGGCTGCGGCTAAATCTCCAGAAGCCGTGAAAGCTGCTTTTACCGCTTTAGGCGAGGAATACGATTGGTTGAATGTAAATACGGCAAAATCAGCCGAATTTCTAGTCAAGGACATCAAAATCTCCCCAGCCGTAGCCAAGCGGGTAACTGAGAATCAAGGGCCACAGCTACTTGTCGCACCTAATGCTGATGACGTTGCCAAAATTCAGAAGACTGCTAACTGGATGCTAGAGCAAAAGATTCTACCGAAAAGAGTAGATGTTGCTGCGACTATTTGCCCCACGGTTAAGTAGGAGCAGGGGAGCAGGGAGTGGGGAGTGGGGGGAGAAGGGGGAGCAAGGGGAAAAGGGGGAGAAGGAAAATAACCATGCCCAATGCCCGATTCCCAATGCCCAATGCCCAATGCCCCATTTCCAAATAAGGTTTGTAATTTTTGAGGTAATGCAATATGCCGATTGAATTTATTGGGATGATTGGAACGCGACAAATATCTGAGTTAGATAGTCCGACAGTTTCGATCACGGGCGGTTCGATAGATCCCGCCTATGTCCGCAAGTTTGCTAAGGCACATGAGGATGGAGGCTTTGATCGGGTACTGGTTGGTTATGGCTCAACTGGCCCCGATGGCTTAACTGTGGCTTCGTTCGCAGCGGCGGCAACAGAACGGTTGAAGTTTTTAATCGCCCACCGCCCTGGTTTCGTGGCTCCTACACTCTTGGCACGCAAGACAGCAACTTTGGATCATTTTACTAATGGTCGCATTGCTGTACACATTATTACAGGTGGCAGCGATGCCGAACAGCAACGCGATGGTGACTGGCTTGACCACGATACTCGCTATCGCCGTACAGATGAGTACCTCGATATCGTGCGCCGGGTGTGGACGAGTCATACTCCCTTCGACTATGAGGGCGAATTCTACCGTGTGAAAGATGCTTACTCAGATGTGAAGCCTTTACAACAGCCGCACATACCTTTGTACTTTGGTGGTGCTTCTGGTGCAGCAGTACCTGTAGGTGCAAAGCATAGTGATGTCTACGCCATGTGGGGAGAACCGATTGCGGCGGTTAAGGAACGGATACGCGAAGTAAAAGCCGTAACACCACCAGGGCGATCGCCACGGTTTAGTGTCTCACTGCGACCGATTCTAGGTGATACTGAGGAGAAGGCTTGGGAACGGGCGCACTCAATTCTCTCCCGTGTTAAGGAAATTCGGGCTGCAAAAACAGAAAATCAGCTACCAGTAAATGCCTACTTGAATTCAGCACGTCCGCAAGCAGTGGGTTCCAGTCGTTTATTACAGTTTGCCCAAGAAAGCGAAATTTTCGATAAGCGCTTGTGGACGCCAATTGCCGCCGCTACTGGTGCTTATGGTAATACTACGGCCCTTGTTGGTACACCGGAGCAAGTAGCAGAGTCCCTTGTGGATTATTATGATGCAGGGGTAACTACTCTATTGATTCGGGGATTTGATCCATTAGGAGATGCGATCGCTTACGGTCGTGATCTGATTCCGCTAGTCCGGGCAGAAGTGCAACGCCGGGAGCGACAAGCCACTGTTGTCGCTTAGAAATTTCCAATTAAAAAATACCCCACAAGATTGAATAATTTATTTATTGGAAATCCCTTAGCTGAAGATTGGATGATTGATTTTTTGGTAGTCTTTTAACAACTTTAATTCGTAAGGAGTATCATACATGAGCAAAGTATTTATTCTCGATGCCAACCAACAACCGTTATATCCAGTACGCATCAGCCGTGCTAGGCTGCTCTTGTCACAAGGTAAAGCTACCGTATTCCAGCGATATCCCTTTACTATCATTCTCAAGGAGTCCCTTTCTCATCTAAAACTTGAGCAACTTGGCTTCAAGATTCACCCTGGCATTAAAATAATTCGTAATTCGTAATGACGCTCTCTACCAGACGCGCTCTCTACGCGGACTCGTTAACTACAAATTACGAATTAGTAATTAGTTAATCTTAGTCGCCTCTCAAAACGAGGAATATAGATGACGAACCACACGATCTTGGAACCATTGCCAGAAGACCAATGGTTTACCCTGAGCCAAGAACTACGATCCTTTGTAGCAACAGTGCGTGAAATTAGCGCTAGCACTGTTGACGATCGCACACAAACTCTCGCTAGACTAGAACCCTATTTTCAAGAGCTGCTTGCCCAACAGGAATGGCTACCTGAAAAGTGTGCCCAAATCAATCTTGAAAGCAGGATGGGCGGCGGTATTGGTCAGTGGCTACTTTATCGCGCCAAAGACCGTTCCCTCTCAGTCTTCAGTTTGGTGATTCCCCCAGGTTCAACAACTCCCATCCACGACCATTTAGCCTGGGGATTGATTGGTTTATACAAAGGCAATCAAGAAGAAACAGTCTATCGCCGTGTAGATAGCGGTGATGCCGAAGGACACGCACAATTACAAGTAACTGAAGTGCGATCGCTTCAAGCAGGCGATATCTACCGCCTGTTACCCCCAGATGGTGATATCCACGCCGTCAAAACCACATCCCAGAGCGCATCTGTATCTATCCATCTTCTCGGTAATGATACTGGTTGCATCTTGCGTCACCAGTTTATAAGAGAATCTCATAGTGTCAAATCCTTTCGCTCTGGATATTCCAACGCTCCCTGTAAAGAGGAAGAGGAAAAAGAACATGCCCAGGTACGATAGACCACAACCCCCTGTATTCGAGCGAGTTGAAGACGAACGTCTGCACCGTAAGCAACGCCTAGCTGCTGCCTTTCGCCTGTTTGGTAAATTTGGGTTCAGCGAGGGAATCGCAGGCCATATTACGGCTCGTGATCCAGAATTTACAGACCATTTCTGGGTTAATCCATTAGGGACATACTTCGGTCATATCCGAGTTTCTGACCTGCTGTTGGTTAACAGAGAAGGTGAGGTGGTTAAAGGCGATGCTCAGGTGAATCGAGCTGCTTTCGCCATCCATTCTCAGATTCATGAAGCTCGAACTGATGTGATCGCGGCGGCTCACGCCCATTCACTTTATGGTAAAGCCTGGTCTAGTTTAGGTCGTCTCCTTGACCCCTTGACTCAAGATTCTTGTGCTTTTTATGAAGACCATGCCTTATTTGATGATTTTACAGGTGTTGTTTTAGAAACTTCTGAAGGTCAGCGACTGGCGCAAGCCTTGGGGCCAAACAAAGCCATAATCCTGCGTAACCACAGCATTTTAACCGTGGGACATACAGTAGATGAAGCTGCCTTTTGGTACATTAGCTTAGAGCGATCGTGCCAAGCCCAACTGCTGGCAGAAGCTGCGGGTAGACCCACTAGTATCAAACACGAAACAGCCCGTTTAACACAAACTCAAGTGGGGTCACATACAAGTGGGTGGTTCAGTTTCCAGCCACTTTACGACAGGATTGTGCGCGAAGAACCTGATTTACTGAATTAGTGCTGTGCTTTTTGGCACTAAGACTCTGTTGTATCAGTTTGCCTACCTTGAACAAGGAGCTTAAGCTCCTTGTCTGGTTAATTGAGATGGTGGCTGGATCTGGGCAGCTAAATTTATTTATATACTCCGGTAAACCTATAAGTTTATAGTATTTATATAGTTCCAAGAAATCATTTTGATGATTAACCAAGCCTTTTGCCGTTTAATTAGCAAGTGGATATCGTTGATAAAATTCAGGAATATCCCCTTTAACAATCAACATAAATTATTCTTCTCTTCTTCTTTGCCAATAGTGGGGGCTTTTGTTACAGGGCTGTTTTTGAGCGTGCTATTTGCCGCCTGTTCATCGACATCGACTGTTAGTTCTCCTAATCCCAGCGCTACATCTGTTGGCAATTCTGCTTCCAGTAAAGCAACAGTAGTCAAATTTGGTTATCAAAAATCGACCATTTTGCTTAGAACTAAGGGTGTTTTAGAAAAGCGTTTGGCACCAGAAGGTATCACTGTAAAGTGGACTGAATTTCAAGCGGGGCCCCAACTACTAGAAGCGATGAATGTGGGTAGTATTGACATCGGCCCTGTAGGAGAATCACCACCAATATTTGCCCAAGCAGCGGGGGCATCACTAACTTATGTTGTTGGTACTGCTGCTAGTCCGGCTGGTTCAGCAATTCTTGTTCCTCAAAATTCACAAATTCAAAAAGTTACTGAGCTTAAAGGTAAAAAAGTTGCCTTTCAAAAAGGCTCTAGCGCTCACTTATTGTTAGTCCAAGCTTTAGAAAAAGCCGGGTTAAAATATACAGACATTGAACCTAAATATTTGGCTCCGGCTGATGCCCGTGCTGCATTTGTGAAAGGGAGTGTGGATGCCTGGGTAATTTGGGACCCCTTCTATGCAGCAGCTCAAGAGGCAACTAAAGCCAGAGTCCTGATTGATGGCACAGGGATTAATAAACAGGGAGGATATTATTTGATGACTCGCAAATTTATCAGTGAAAATCCCCAAACTGTCAAGACAATACTGGAGGAAATTCAAAATCTAGAAGAATGGTCTAAACAGAATCGAGAAGAAGTAGCGAAAACTCTAGCACCTGTGTTAGGAATTGATCTAGAAACGATGAAAAAAGCAACTAATCGGCGGACTTTTGGTCTTGTACCAATTGACGACAATCTGATAAATCTACAACAAGGTGTTGCAGATACATATTATAAATTGAAGTTAATTCCCAAAGAGGTAAATGTGAAGGATGCAATGTTGACAAAAGAAGAATATGCTGCATTTTCACCAAAAACTTAAACTAGTACAATAGACCTCTTGCAAAAATCCTTGAATCACCCCTCCCCGATGTATTGGGGAGGGGGCAAGATTTCAAGTTTCCCCCCAATATATCGGGGGGATTAAGGGGGGTCTATTCGACTTATGCAAGAGGTCTAATGAATTGGCTGTAAGAGGATGTTTGAAAAGTACTAGGCGAATAGAATTCGCTACTACACAAAGCAAAGTCCACCTCCGTGGACTAATACACTCATCAAGGGTTTTTAACCCACCTCCGTGGGTGGCGGTCTTACATCCCCATCCTGTAGAGGTCTGGGGTATTACGTCGTCCTGATAAAATATCTGAAAATTTTGGAATTGATTATGACTAATCCTACAGAACTGCTGCGATCGCGCTACGGTGAAATCCCCTTCAATCCCGAAATTCAATGGAATGATTCGCTGACAGCATTACTATCTCACCGTTCAATCCGGTCTTACCTATCTGATCCTTTACCACCGGGAACTCTGGAGTTACTAATTGCAGCCGCCCAATCTGCATCTACTTCCTCTAATTTGCAAACCTGGAGTGTGGTAGCAGTCGAAGATGAACAGCGCAAAGAGGAGTTATCTAAGCTAGCGGGAAATCAAGCACATATTAAGCAAGTGCCTTTATTCTTGGTTTGGTTAGCAGACTTAGCGCGTCTAGCTCGTGTTGCTGACAGTCGCGGACTATCTCATGATGGTTTAGAATACTTGGAAATGTTTGTGACAGCAACAATCGATGCAGCTTTGGCGGCACAAAATGCAACAGTCGCAGCCGAGTCACTCGGTTTGGGAACAGTATATATCGGTGGAATCCGCAACCACCCGCAAGAGGTAGCAGAGATATTGAATTTGCCCTCCTCTGTGTATGCTGTATTTGGGTTGTGTGTGGGTTATCCGAATCCTGAAGTAGAAGCAGCGATTAAGCCAAGGTTGCCCCAGTCAGCTGTGCTGCACCGTGAAACCTATAAATTGGCAGAACAAGAAGAAGCGATCGCTCACTACAACGACATCATCAAAGAATTCTATACTGAACAAAAGATGAATATTGCTGGTGATTGGTCAGAACACTCAGCCCAACGGATCGCAACCGTAGAATCACTCAAAGGACGCGATCGCTTGCGTGAAGTTCTGAATAACCTCGGCTTCAAATTGCTGTAAACAACAACAATCAAGCCGTAAGAATAATTTAATACTGAATTGAAAGGCGATCGCACGAAGATTGAACTAATTATCAGATAGAGATCAGATAGAGATGCGATCGCCTCACTCGTTTTACTTCCTGATTAACTCGTAATTCCAGGTATAAAAACCGATTTGATTGGGAACTCTAGAGAATCGCCCTGTGCGATAACCCCGCGATAATTCCTTCTGCACGCCGCCTTTTACCTGTTTAAGTTCATGTTCATCAAGTTTTCCATAAAGCCCTTCAATGATTTCATTAATACTGAAAATTTTTGAAGAATTTTGTTCTAAAAAATTGGAAATGCCATCAATCAAAATTAGCCCTTCAAATGCTTCAAGCTTTGGTATTTTTTGAGGTTTTGTTTCCCGAAACGAGTTGTGATTTTTGTGCTTGTTTTGCCCAAACAAATTTTTAGTTTGATTAGAGGTAAGCAAACGTGAATCTAGAGTATAATACCCAGGCTTCCCTTTAACAAATGACCAATTATGGGTTTCTCTACTCTGGGTAAGTGAAGATTGAACTCGATTTTTAACTAGTTTGAAGATATCTGGCTCTAGTTCTCCATAGAGCGATCGCACGATAACGTCGATGTGAACAATTGTGCCAATCTGTTCTGCCAACAGCCGTTCAATCGCTTCGGCACGGCTTAAAGATTGATACTCTGGCAACATAACAATCTCTACCCCAGATAGCGATCGCTGTTGAGTTGATGTTTCTATAAGTGGTAATATGGGTGGTGGTAATTCCAGAGTATCAGTAGCTGCGTCAAATTCTCCAGACTCGGAATCGTCCAATTGCAAGAGTTGAACAGGGCTAGGTTCTTCCAGTTTAATATCAGAGTTATCAGTGAGAAATAATAACGAACTTTCTTCTTTTTGAGGCTTGAATTGTTTGTCGGCTACCTCCGAGGCAAAAGACCAGTTAGATAACAAAGCTTCTACGTGAGTGAGATTGGCTTTGGCTTGGGTATATAGTTTTTCGTACTTTTCAACTTTGGGTGCGTAGTAATCTCGCAATGCTAACAGTGGCTCTAAGGCGCTTTGGGGAAGCTCTAAGGGGAAGGGACTATCCATAAAATTTAAAGTTATTTAATTTTTCTTTTCGCCTGTTCATCTAATACCGCTCGAACTTGAAATGGAATACTAGTAATATTTATCACATATAAACTTGACACTTTAAATTAAGGGTTCGCATTTTCTAAACTAAACGATATTTGGCTTTGCTCCCAGCATACCTGCCCAATTCCAGGGCGTAGTTTGCCGTCGTAGGCATCGCACTTATAATTATACCGATGGTATTCGAGTGTTTTAGCAAGTGTTTGAATCGCGTGTGAGTTCTATAAGTTCTAGTGAACTACCCAACACCCATCTGAATACAGATTGGGTGCGGGCTTCCGGTTTCATCGACAAATGCCTTTCCACTTTGCAGTTTATTGGTCTTACTTGGCCTCGACTCGGCAAGAACTCTCTTTCCCTCCGTCCAGAGATAATATCCGAATGCCTTCTGTTCTTATGTTCTGGCTGGCGTTTCCATTACGATCATGATCAGTATCGCAACTCGGACAATCCCATTCTCTGATATCAAGTGGCGATGTATCTATGATATGCCTACAACAGGAACAGGTTTTAGGACTGGGGAAAAATCTACCTATTTCTATATCAAGCGATCGCTGTTTAGTAATCTGCCACATTTGTTGTTGATGGTTGGGTTTACAGTATTATTTTTTAAACTCATGATTTAAACTGCAATCGCTAGTTCAATTTTCATCAAATCAAAGGCGGGTATCATTTCAAGCTCTGCGATCGCCTAAAAATGATTGATGCAAAGCGATCGCAATCTTGTAACTCGGACGATCGCGGATGCTATACACCATAGGTTTTTCGTGCATAGCGTTGGCGATGGCGCTGAAGGTTTTGAGTCTGTCAAATTTTAGCTAAAATGTTCTAGTGCCATGATTTATTAGCGATCGCTCAAGTTCCTCAACGCAAACCATAATATGGCAAAAGATTTGTATCACGAGCAAGTTAAACGCGCTCTAGAAAAAGACGGATGGCAAATAACTCACGATCCATACGAATTGCGTATAGGTGGGGTTGAAATGTATATAGACATTGGGGCGGAACAGATGATCGCTGCCCAAAGGGGAAATGATAAAATTGCGGTTGAGGTGAAAAGTTTTATTAGTCCCTCAAGGATTTCTGATTTTCATTTGGCGCATGGACAGTTTTTAGATTATCGCTATGCTTTAGAAGATGAAGATCCAGAGCGAATTTTATATTTAGCAGTACCTCGTTTTGTTTATCAAACCTTTTTTAACTTAGCTTTTATTAATAGTGTGGTACAACGCAGTCAAATTAAACTTTTAGTTTATGACTTAGAAAAGGAGACGATTGAGCAATGGATAAAGTAGCTCTCTACAGGCAATATATTCAACAACTAATCCAAGCAAAAGCCGATCGCTCGATGAAATCAGCAAAGGATAAAGATGTTGAGGCTCAACCTATTTTTGATACGGAGCGCAATCGCTATCAATTAGTGTATGTGGGTTGGAAGCGGAACGATATCAGGGATTATGGATGTTTGCTACATTTGGATATTAAGAATGGCAAGATTTGGATTCAATATGATGGTACGGAAGATGGTATCGCCTATGAGTTATTAAAATTAGGTGTACCACATCAAGATATAGTTTTAGGTTTTCAACCTGCTAGGGTGCGCTCTGATACGGAGTTTGCTGTAGGTTAGGTTTAAATATTGATTGATGAATAGCGATCGCTAGTTCAATTTTCATCAAGTCAAAGCCGGGTATCATTTCAACCTATGCGATGGTCGCTTTGCGAACCGGCGAAGCCATCGCGCCATTCAGAACTAATATTACAGCATACAGAAGGTTTTGAGTCCGTCAAATTTTAGCTAAAATGTTTTAGTGCCATGATTTATTAGCGATCGCTCAAGTTACTCAACGCAACCCATTATGTTACAAACAATTCAAGGAATATACAGGAACGGCAAAATCGAATTAGCTGAAGTGCCACAAAATATTACTGAAAGCCAAGTTTTTGTAACTTTTTTAACTTCTAAATCAGTCAGTTTAGATAGTGAACTTATGTCTTTTGGTATGTTTTCAGGTTCTCAGCAATCCACTGAGTCTGATTTCAAAGATGCTGAGTTTCATGGCGATGCTGACGAGGCTCTGAGTTAGACATGAATCTTTGAACCTCGCATGACTAGAAGTCACGCGATTCCTACTTCAACGAGTCCTGCCTGGATTACTCCAGGACTTACAGATTCTCCATAGGCGTTTAAAGCATCCGGCGCACCGACGGCTGCTGTTAAAAGTTTTAATCCCTCACTCAAGATGTTCAAAGCCGCATTATTGTCTCTCAAATTGTAATTGCTACAAGTAGGACAAGACCATTCACGCAGCTTTAAATCTTTAACCAATGGGTTAATAAAACCACAATGATTACAAGTCTGAGATGACGGGTAAAACGTGCCAACTTTTTGTACAATTCTGTCATGCCACAAAGCTTTATATTCAAGCATAGCGACAAATTTTGACCAACTAGCGTCTGAAATACTCAGTGCTAGTTTGTGATTTTTCACCATGTTAGCAACTCGCAAATCTTCGATACAGATAATGCTGTTTTCCTTGATTAGACGAGTTGACAGCTTGTGCAAAAAGTCATCTCTGAGATTCGTAATTCGAACGCTCTCCCGTGCCAGCTTGACTTTCGCTTTGGCTCGGTTACTACTACCTTTTATACTGCGGGATAGTTTCTTATGTGCCTTCCGTAACTTACGAGTTTGAGTTCTATAATACTTCGGGTTATCTACAACTTCATCCTTGCTAGTGACGAGATAAGATTTTATGCCCAAGTCTATTCCAATATTTTCAGTGACTTGAGAGTATTTTTCTATCTCTGTTTCGCACAGAATACTAGCAATGTATTTACCTCTGGAAGTGCGAGTTATGGTAACGTTTACAAGCTTCCCGCTAATGTCTTGAGATTTGTGAAACTTCACCCATCCTAATTTCGGAAGCTTTAAGCGATTCTCTATTACCTGGATATTGCCGTTGGTCAGATTAGTTTTGTAAGACTGCTTACATCCATGCTTTTTTTTGAATTTAGGAAAACCTACACCCTTCTTCCCTTTGGCCTTCTTTAAATCAGCAAAAAAGTTTTTGTACGCCGTCTCTAAATTTTTGAGTGAGTTCTGTAAGGCAAACTTATCTACCTCCTTGAGCCATTCAATTTCTTTCTTTAGTACAGTTAGTTGCTGACTGCAAGCGTTGTAATTTAAGGTTTTTTGCTCAGTACTATATAGCTCTTTTCTTAATGCCAAAAAGCGGTTGTACACATACCTTGCACAACCAATAGTCTTATTGATTAAGACTTCTTGGTTGTGTGTAGGTATGAGAGTGACTTTAAATGCTTTTTGGATGGCTGGCAACTTTTTGCAATTGTTACGATACACTTTGATTTTAACACGAAGTTACGCGCAATATAGAACGCCTAACTCATGACTGGAAGTCACGAGTGTGGCAGGGCGGCCGCATCATGTCAATAAGCAAAGTATATTCTCAATAGAGATAAAAGTTATGTCATTAACTCTTGCTTATTGCGAAAAATTTAGGCGATCGCTTTGGAGCTTAAAAAATAATCAAACGCGAAATCCTGATTTTTTCGTTAGTTCTTAACCTTCGTTGTGATCAAGAGTAATTTAGATGCGTTTGCCCTGACGAGTGTGGGGCTTGAAGAAATCAACATGAAATATATACTTGATACCCATGCTCTAATCTGGTTTTTAGAAGGTAATTCTCGTTTAAGCCCTATTGTAAAAGCTATTCTTTCCGATGCAACCAGTGAATTAATTTTGCCTGCGATCGCCTTGGCGGAGTCGGTATGGATCGTTAGTCGTGGTAAAACTTCGATTCCTTCTGTTGATGCCTTGTTAAAGGTTGTTAAGAATGATAAACGAGTCTTTATACATCCACTGGATTCTGATGTCATTGAAAAAAGTGTAGAACTAACCTCTATCAATGAAATGCACGATCGCCAAATTGTATCAACAGCTTTAGTTGTAGAGAGTCAAAGAAATCAAGTAGCTTTATTAACTTGCGATCAAAATATTTTTGCTGCAAAGTTGGTAACAATTATTTGGTAATTATTTTGCTTTGCGATCGCTAGTTCAATTTTCATCTTTGATCAAATCAAAGGCGGGTATCATTTGAACCTATGCGATGGTCGCTTTGCGAACCGGCGAAGCCATCGCGCCTCATAATCCACAAAGCAAAGTACTGTCTCAATTACAAAGTTTAGAGTTCGCAAAACTTTGCCACAACTGTCAGCTTATTCAATGCCTAAAATCATTGCCTCAACTGCTTGTTTTGCTTTCTCTAAGTCTGCTTCAGCTTCTTGTAAGACGGAAGTTGCTACAGACTGCGCGAAATACTAAAACGTCAAAGCGGAAGTTGCTACAGACTGCGCGAAACACGCAAACGTCAAGGCGGAAGTTATTACTCTTAAAGCAGAAGTTGCTACAGACTGCGCGAAACACGCAAACGTCAAGGCGGAAGTTATTACTCTTAAAGCAGAAGTTGCTACAGACTGCGCGAAACACGCAAACGTCAAGGCGGAAGTTATTACTCTTAAAGCAGAAGTTGCTACAGACTGCGCGAAACACGCAAACGTCAAGGCGGAAGTTATTACTCTTAAAGCAGAAGTTGCTACAGACTGCGCGAAACACGCAAACGTCAACCCTGGAGCAATATTTTTTGATGGATGCTAGATGTGGGATTCTGTTAAATTTATCTATCTAAATACTTTTGTCATTGCGTACTCCTTTGGAGAACCCGTTGGCGCAGCCTCTTTGTCAAGAAAAGGGTACGGAGTGTGGCAATCTCAAGCCGCAAGCGATCGCTTTTCAACTCTTGGAGAGGCTGCGCCAACGAGACGCTCCTCGAATATTTGCAAGAAGTTTGCTATGTCTATTTTTAACTAATCACTTCTGCAATTAATAAGTCCAGTTTTGCTTGGTCTGCAAGCTATAAGTTCCATCTTTCACATCCACCCGCTCAGGAATCAGATTTATATCTCTAAACATATTTGCCTGGTGCTGTAGGGCATTCAGGGATTGGTCGTCAATCGGGATGATAGCGCGTTCACCACTACGTTGCTGTAAAGTTCCTACGATGGATGGATCGATTTCATGTTGCTCTGCCAATCGTTGAGCCGCTTCTAATTCCTGTCTCTTAGCCCAAGTTCCAGCTTCGTTTACCTCTTCTAAAATCACCTTGAGCAGGTCGGGATAGTCGCGTACCAGTTCTGGAATCGCGTAGTAATAGGTCGGAACTTCTATGGAGGCTTTGTCACCAAATATGCTCTCTAAGTCTGCAATCGATCGTCCTGGGTAAGCGCTTCGGGCAAGAGTAGCTGTGTAGGGAACCCAAATCACCCAAGCATCGACCTCACCCCGGCAAAATTGGGGCAGCGCCTCCGGTTGTGTCAGATAAACTGGCTCAATGTCACTAAAATCGAGTCCTACTTTTGCCAGCGATCGCACAAGCACATAATGTGCGCTTGAGCCTTTGTCAAAAGCTATCTTCTTACCCTTCAGGTCGGCAAGCGTCTGAATCGGCGAATTTTCCGGTACCAGAATCGCTTGACCTTTGGGAGAGGTATATTTTTCTTTAGCCACCCGCACAAACACATGATCCGCCGCTTGAGAGAAGATGCTGGCCGTGCCGCCGCCGCCGCAGAAGTCAATCGTCCCGTTGCTGAGTGCTTCTATCAGAGAAGAGGCTGATAAAAAGCTTGACCAGGTGACACTCAGCCCAAATGGTTGCAAACGCCTTTCGAGCAAACCTTGAGCACGGAGAACTTCCAGATTTGTCATCCCCTCTGGATATCCGATTTTGAGTTGTTTGAGCCGCCGTGCTTGCTCTGCTAAGGGCGTGTTGCTAGATCCAGCCGAACGGTTAGAAAACCAGCGATCCAAAACTATACAAAAAATTATCCCCCCCATAAACAGTCCCACGGCTTCCAGTAGCTGCATTATTGAGCTTTTGGGTAGTTTGAACTGATTCATTACAGAGGATATCTGATTGCCAGATTCAGAAGCGCCAATAGCATGACCGTCAAAAACTAGAGTCAAGACCAAAATCGAGACAAGGCCGATGCAAAATCGAACTGCAAACCTGTAGGTAGCCGATCTACGACTGGCTGATCTGAGCGACCGTAAGATGTTTTGACCTGTGCGTTTAGGCAGAAGGTCACTCAAACGGCTAATCATAATGGCTCCTTTGATAAACATAGGTGATGGATATTGCCGGATGGATTGGAGATAAAAGATAAAGTACCACTTGATAATTATTTACGCCGACCTAACTTAGATCCTCGAAGTAATTCCATAAAAATAATTGATGGCTGGGATGAATGGCGGATTAAATACGAGAATACAGCCAGAGTGTTAGACTTTTTGGGGCTATTTATATATTATTAGGACTTATGCAAATATTCTATATGTAGGATGTATATAGCTTGCGGCATTGAGAGCAGTTTTCATGTATTTGAACCACATCTATCGTAGTAAAGATTGCTGTGCCCCTAGTGCGTGGTCTATTTAAGACGAAAATAGCTGTAAGAAAAGCGCAGCGTAATGCGCCATCCCCACTATGGGTGGTTTTGCTGTGTAAGTCCTGTATTATAACTAACTAAGTTGAAGAAATAGGAAGTCGAGTCACACCCGATGCGGAAAACTCGCGTTTTCATATTAATATTTCTCGATATTGGGGGGCTGATTGCCAAGGTTGAGCGATCGCTAGTTTCGGTGATTAAACAGGTGTTGAGTGAGGGATGGTGATGGTTTGGTTAATTGCAACAATTAAGATCGGGCTAGCTACGGCTGTGGCAACAACGTTTGACGACAATATTTATCTAACGGCCTTCTTCAGTGAGGTTAATCGTACTTTTCGTCCTAAGCATGTTGTGGTTGGTGAGCTTTTAGGGTTCACGGCATTAGTGATAGTAAGTTTGTTTGGTTTCTTACTCGGTCTAGCAATTCCTGAGACTTGGATTGGTCTACTAGGGATTCTGCCGATACTCATTGGCTTGAACAATTTGCTCAACCTTAATAAGGATGACTCAGCCGAAGATAAGTCAGCCAATCTGAAAAGAAACTCTAAATTTCGAGGATTTGATTCTAGAAAGCGATCGCTCTGGGACGTAATCCGCGATCCGCAGACTTATCGCGTCTCTGCCGTCACGATTTCCAACGGCGGTAACAATCTTGGGATCTATATTCCTCTGTTTGCTAGTAGCTCAATCCAAAATCTGTCTGTAATCATACCTGTTTGCTATTTGATTGTTTCCTGCTGGCTGTTTATGTCCTATAGTCTGACACATCTACCTGGTATTGCTTTGGTACTCAGCCGTTATGCTCGCAAGATTTTCCCTTTTGTGCTGATGTGGCTGGGTTACAGAATTCTGATGGACAGCGAATCCTATCGTCTTTTTCTACCGAAAAGTTGACAGACAAAGGTCTAAATGCCCGCCGCAAGCATCGCCCCCATTCAAGCGAAAAAAGTCGGGGAGCGATGCCTACGCTGATCAAAAGCAGAATCAGAAAAAATACTCCAGCACTCAGGTGGATCAACGGTTAACAGTAGTCATATCAGGGTAGCGATCGCCTGCTGCCACATCTTTTGGTGCAACTGCTTCAAGTCGATTCAACTCTTGTTCAGTCAGGGTAATTTCAGTAGCGGCAATATTCTCCTCCAAGTAAGTACGGCGTTTTGTACCAGGAATTGGCACAATATCTTCTCCTTGAGCCAATAGCCATGCTAAAGCAAGCTGACTAGAAGTTACTCCTTTTTCGGTGGCAATTGCCTTGACTTGCTCGACTAATTCCAGGTTCTTATAGAAATTTTCACCTTGAAAGCGAGGAGAATTTCTTCGATAGTCATCAGGTGCAAGATCATCAGGACTGGTGATTGCACCTGATAAAAACCCTCTTCCTAATGGGCTATAGGGAACAAATCCAATTCCTAATTCCCGCACAGTAGGTAGAATTTCATCCTCTGGGTCGCGGCTCCACAAAGAATACTCTGTTTGTAGTGCGCTAATCGGGTGAACTGCAAAAGCCCGTCGAATCGTGGCAGGAGCAGCCTCTGAAAGCCCCAAATAACGCACTTTACCAAGCTTGACTAACTCTGCCATTGCCCCGACAGTATCTTCAATGGGTACGGTTGGATCTACACGATGTTGATAATAGAGGTCAATCACTTCAACTCCCAGACGTTTTAGCGAGGCATCGCAAGCTTGATGGACATATTCTGGTTTACCACTAATTCCTTTCCAACCACCATCTTCAGTGCGGACATTGCCAAATTTGGTTGCTAACACTACTTGCTCTCGGCGATCTTTAATTGCTCTGCCTACTAGTTGCTCGTTGGTAAACGGCCCATACATATCAGCAGTATCAAGGAAATTAACCCCAAGTTCTAACGCTCGATGAATTGTAGCGATCGCCTCACTTTCATCACGACCACTATAAAACTCAGACATTCCCATGCAACCAAGTCCGATATTTGAAACTTCCAACCCAAGTTTCCCTAGCTTTCTGGTTCTCATAAAATAATCTCCTAGTCAGTAATTGGTCTTAAGAATATTAGGTCTTTTAGCATTATCCCTTTCTCGATCACCAAGTCATCTATTATTAGAAGTATTTATTGATATAAGTAGGTTGAAAAATTTAAAAGCTAATATTTTGCGGGTACTTTACATTCATTGTAATAGCCGTATTTGCGTACAGTATTTTCATTCAAAAAGCTGCTAATACTCAGATTCACTGCCGAATTCCCTTCACTAAAAGAATAAAGGCGTAGGGTCTCTATCAGATGGGGTGCGATGGCGTACCCCCCGTAGGCATCGCGCCCGATCAAATGGGAACCATATTATATAATTGCGTTCCTCACCACCATGAAATTATTGAATTTCCTCAAATCCAAACCAGCTATTACAGCCTTAGCGATCGCAGTAAATCTCACTGTGATTGTCATTGATGTACATTCTTCCAGTTCAAATCCTCCCATTGGTAGGAGTACAATTACTCAGTCCCAATCACATCTTCAACTTGTTTACACACTGACTGGGCATAAAAAAGTAACTTTTGGTGTCCCAGCAGTTGTGATTAGCCCGGATGGGCAAACCCTGATTAGTGGAGGTAGAGATGATACAATTAAAGTTTGGAATCTACGTAGCGGTAAATTGCTGCTGAGTTTAGATGCTCATTCAGATGGTGTTACTTCAATTGCGATTAGTCCAGATGGCAAGCGGATTGTAAGTGGTGGAATAACTACCCCAACAATGAAGGTTTGGGATTTACGCACTCAATTAATGCTTACGCTTAACATCGAAAGTGGACATACACAGCCAGTAGAAACCGTTGCTATTAGTTCAGATAATAGATTGATTGCTAGTGGCAGTGATGACCACACAATCAAGCTTTGGGATTTACATACGCTTAAGTTGCTTGATACTATTACTGCACATTCAGAATTTGTGAGTAAGGTTGCATTTAGCCCTGATATGCAAACCCTTGTAAGTACTGGGGGTAGCGATGACAATACAATTAGGCTGATTTCACTGCCAACTAAAAAAACACGCCATATTCTCAAAGGACACAAAACCGCAGTTGATGCTATTGCGATTACTCCAGATAGCAAAAAGCTCGTAACTGGCAGTTTTGGTCAGCTAGTTTCTGGAAGTCGGGCAATTAGCACCCTGAAGTTATGGAATCTCCAAACTGGAAAACTGCTGCATGAGTTTACTGACAATTTTAGTTCAGTTGATTCTCTTGTGATCAGCCCCAATGGAAAAATTCTGATCTGCGGCAATTTTGATGGCAGTATTAAACTGTGGAGCTTAGAGACTTTGAAACTGTTGCATACCTTTCAAGATGGTTCCAGTTCTGTTTTAGGGCTTGCTATTAGCCCAGATGGTAAAACTCTCGCTAGTAGCAATGAAGATAGCACTATACATATTTGGCAAATTAACTAACGCGGTTCTCGTCCCTTGTGAGGATACAAGAACCCCACCCCCAACCCCCTAAGAGCAAGCCAGGAGGGGGCTATGATGTACCTCACTAGGTTGGGAACCGCTATAACTGCATTAACTATTACCTACAGATGGAAATTTAAACGCCAAAAAACAGATTTTACGAATCACCTAGAAAGGTGTATTTCCGTATTTAGGGACTGGCTCATGACCACGTTGATTAAGCTGTCTAGCAGGCGATCGCGTGATAAAAACATCAGTTCTTTTCCATACAAAACTTCTTGTACAATCACGTAGGATACCAGCGAACCAAAAAAAATCTGAGCCATTGCTTCTGGGTCGGTGATTCCTAATTCTGGATGAGATGCGAAATACTGACTCAGCATTTGCCGACCGCGCTGCACAACAGTTTGGGTATAAAGTTTGGCTAGTTCAGGGAAGTTTTGTGACTCGGTGATAATCAAACGCAACAATGCCAAATAATCAGGATTATCAGCGACTTTAGTTAAATAAATTTCCGCAACTTGACGCAACAAAATCGCTGGTTCGCCGTGCAATTTTTCTGTACAAAAAATGCTTTGAAAACAAGCGATCGTCAACCGTTCTATCAACGCTTTAAACAGCCCTTCTTTATCTTGAAAGTGACTGTATATTGTTTGCTTCGACACTCCAGCCGACGCGCTGACACGATCCATACTTGTTCTAGCGTAACCCTCCTTCAAAAATACCCGTATAGCTCCTTGCAAGATTTGCTCCTGTTTTGGAGTGATCGCAGGTAAAGGATTTTCTAGTTGGGAACTAGGGTTTTTGAGCATGAAGAGTAAATTTTTTGACGCATATCTTGTCAGATCATACTATACAGTCTAGTATGATGACAAAGAATCCAGAATTCTCAATTATCTTATACAAAATATTTTTCACAATCCAGGCTGCTACCATGACTCAGACTATCCCGACATCCCCGGAAAATCTTAAAGATGCCCCAGTATCGAAGCAGCAACGCCGCAAGAAACCGATCCTTTTACTGATAGGGGCGCTGCTGGTGGTGGGTGGCATTGGCTACGCTGTGTGGCGCAGTCAACCGCAAGGATCAGTGAATATACTGCAAGTTAGCGGACGGATTGAGGGTTATGAAACCGAGATTGGGATCAAGCGTTCTGGAAGAATTGAGTCAATTGTCGTGCGGGAAGGGGCAGCAGTTAAAAAGGGGCAAGAGTTAGTTAAGCTAGACAGCACAGACGATCAATTGCTGCAACAGCAACTACTTGGTGCCCAAGCGAGGGTGACATCTGCTAAGTATGATCAACAGCAGGCAATTTCAGATGTCGAGCAAGTCGTCAGAGAAATTCAAGAAATTAACAGCCAAATTAACGAAGCCAAACTGAATTTTCGGCAGTCGCAAGGGGATACCCAAGGAAGAATTGAGCAAGCACGAGCAAATGTAGCAGCAGCCAGAGCCACATTAGTGCAAGCACAAGCGCAAGTTAAACAGGCGGCAGCAGAAGTTAATTTAGCAAAAATCAACCGCGATCGCTATGCCCAATTGGTAAAAGAAGGGGCGATAAATCAACAACAATTCGATCAAGCACAAACCACCCTTGAGACTGCGATCGCAACCCTAGAAGCACGAGTTGCAGCAGTTAATGCCGAACGTCAACAGTTAAGTGCTACCTCAGGGGCGTTAACTCAAGTTAAAACTACAGGTTTCAATCCTGATATTCGCAACGCCCAGTTAACAGCATTAGTCAGAAAGCAGCAGCAAAGTGATGCTCAACTTAAATCTGCACAGGCGAAAGTTAACTCTGCCGGTGCAAAAGTCAAAGATGCCCAAGCATCAAATCAGCAAATCCTCACCCAGATTGCAGACTCCAAAAAAGATTTAAATGTAGTTAGTCCCTTAGATGGAGTAGTGAGTGCCCGGAGTGTCGAACCAGGTGCAATAGTTAGCAGTCAGACTAATATTTTGACAATTGTTGATCCCAAGACATTGTATTTTAGAGGTTTTATTCCCGAAGGCGATATTGGCAGAGTGCGTCTAGGACAAACAACGAAAATCTTGATTGATTCTGCACCAGATAAACCATTAGAAGGTAAAGTAATTGCCATCGATCCGCAAGCTTCATTTACACCAGAGAATATTTACTTTCAAAAAGATCGAGTCAGACAAGTAATAGGAATTCGGATCAAAGTTCAAAATCCTGATAACTGCTTTAACCCCGAAAATCCTTACACTAAATCAGATTTACCCTGCGCCAAAATGGGGATGCCAGCAGATGCCGAAATCAAGCTGAAAACAGAAAGCAGATAAAAGAACAACAAAGCAAATATTTACTTAGTCCAACATTTCATTAATTCCTCGCAAATTATCCGCGTACCTCTGCGCTTCCCTCCGCGCCCCTCTGCGTTTAAATTTCCACCCTCAATTCTCCACCCTCAATTCTCCACCACTTTCTCAAGCTAAAAGGCTAAATGATGCAACAGCAAAGAACAGTAGTTACTCCAAACTCACCGCAATCATCTAGTCTGCCAACCACAGCAATTAAAGTTCATGGTTTGCACAAGCACTATGGAAACTTAGCTGCTGTACGGGGAATTGATTTCAGTGTCAAAAAAGGGGAAATGTTTGGATTAATTGGCCCTGACGGTGCGGGAAAAACTAGCACCTTTCACATTTTGGGCGGTGTGATGGAAGCAACGGCGGGAGACGTACAAATATTTAATCAACCTGCACGAGATGCCCGATTAATCACAGGTTATCTCACCCAACAGTTTTCGCTGTATTTGGATTTGAGCATTGATGAAAACTTGCGTTATGCAGCAGGGTTGCGGCAAGTAGCAGACGATTTATTAGAAAAACGTCGCAATAAATATTTAAAATTAATGAATTTAGAGCGATTTAGCGATCGCTTGGTGGGACAACTTTCTGGTGGGATGAAACAAAAGCTGGCGCTATGTTGTGCTTTGGTTTCTCAACCAGAAGTTTTGTTACTAGATGAACCTACCACGGGTGTTGATCCAGTTTCCCGCCGGGAATTTTGGGATGTGCTAGCCCAGTTGTCAGCCGAGGGGATGACAATTGTAGTCGCGACACCATATTTAGACGAAGCTGAACGCTGTCATCGCGTGGCTTTGATGTACGGTGGGCAAATTCATGAAATTGGCACACCCGCAGACTTACGGGCTAACTTAGGCTTGCATCGCTTAGAAGTGCGAACAGCAAATCTGCAAGCGACAGAAGAAATACTCTCCCAGACTACCCAAACAAATATAGTAGATGTGCAAAGTTTTGGCGATCGCTTGGATGTCCTCGTCAAAGATATAAATTCCGGCGAAATCCAAGTGCGCGAACTACTGCAACAACATCAGTTACCTTCTCCCAGTATCGAGCATGGTGAACCCACATTAGAAAACGTCTTTGTCACGCGCCTGCGACAACAAGGTTCCGTACCGCAATTTTTCCCATTTCCTCGTTTTCGCAAAAGAGGACAGGGAGAGACTAAAAAAGTAGCCATCTATGCCCACAACCTCAGCCGGATCTTTGGCAAGTTCCAAGCCGTTAAAGATGTCAACGTCGAAATACGCTACGGCGAAATCTTTGGGTTATTAGGTGCTAACGGTGCTGGCAAAACCACCACAATTAAAATGCTGTGTGGATTATTAGAAGCAAGCGGCGGTGAAATTTCCTTGGGTGGTGAAACCGGAAATCTGCGGAGTGCAGACTTACGGCGACGCATTGGTTATATGAGTCAAAAATTCACCCTCTACGACGATTTAACTATTCTGCAAAATTTAGAATTTTATAGCGGAGTTTACGGCGTACCCCGCAAACTCCGACGAGAAAAAATTGATTGGGTAATTGCTACCTGTGGCTTAGAAGGACAAACAAATATGATTACTGGGCAGCTACCTGGAGGTTGGAAACAGCGAGTTGCTTTCGGTGCTTGCGTAATGCACGAACCAGATATTTTATTTTTAGACGAACCAACATCGGGGGTAGATCCGTTAGCGCGTCGTCAGTTTTGGAAGCTGATTAATGACTTCGCCCACAATGGTACAGCTATTTTAGTGACGACGCACTATTTAGAAGAAGCTGAACAGTGCAACCGCATGAGTTTTATGGTTGCAGGAGAAACTGTTGCTGAAGGTTCCCCAAGTTCTGTTAAAGCCTCGCAACCGGGACAACTAATAGAAATCATTGTTAATCAAAACCAAGTAGCTTCCAATATACTCAAAGAACACTTCGAGTCTTGGCGCGTCTCAATTTTTGCTGATAGTTTACATGTTGTTCTCGATCATCCCGAACAGGAGATAAATCAACTAACTCAACTTTTAGAAGCTAATCAAATTACCATCAATTCTTTACGTCCCATTCCTTTTTCTTTAGAAGATGCTTTTATTGGTATAGTACAGCGATCGCAAGGATAGGAATTGAGTGGGGAGTGGGGAGTGGGGAGAAAGTTTACTTAATATATATAGGACTATTATTTGATTTTTGAACAAATTAAGTACTAATTGAAAAGGCTTATTCCCTACTCCCTACTCCCTATTCCCTACTCCCAGCCTAAGCAAGTCAGTTCAATAATCAAAGCGGATTACTATATGAAAAGAATTTTTGCTCAATGTGTGAAAGAAATAGCCCAATTTCGCCGCGATCGCCTGACGTTGGCACTAGCATTTTTATTACCATTTATCACCCTATTAATTTTTGGTTTCGCTATTAGATTAGAAAGTAAAAATATTCCCCTAATAGTACAAGATTTCAACCGCACAAACCTAAGTAGCAGCTATATTGAACGATTGTATGCCACTAATCAATTTGTGCCTAAACAATGGTCTGGTGGCAATCCCACACGCGATGCAATAGATAAAGGAATCGCCAAAGCGGCTGTAATTATTCCGCCGGAATTTAGCCGCGATATTCAAGCAGGAAGAAGTACAAATGTGCAAGTATTAATTGATGCAACTGATGTTAACAATGCCCGTGTAATTAAAAATAGTATTCAGAGAGTCACAAACTTTTTCATGCAAGAGCATGGACTGATACCTGCTACTAATAGTATTACAGCACGAATGCGTTTATGGTTTAATCCTGGTAGATTAGAATCGCTGTATATTGTACCAGGAACTTACGGCGTTGTACTGTGGATTTTTCCTTCATTGCTGTCTGCGATCGCAATGGTACGGGAAAAAGAAAAAGGTACAATTTTACAAGTTTACACTTCTAATATTAGTGCCACTGAACTATTACTTGGTAAAGGATTAGCATACGTATTAATTGCTATCGCCGAGGCATTAATAGTTATGATATTAGGCTCAATCATTTTCCATCTTGGCATAGTTGGCAACCCCATAACATTACTACTTGGCACATTACTATTCCTGACAGATAGCGTTCTTTTCGGGTTACTTTTAGGAGTCCGTAGCAGTAACCAAAATGCTGCTGTACAAGGCGTTTCCCTCGTAGGGTTTATCACATCCTTATTACTCTCAGGTTTTATTTATCCCCTCAACAATATTCCTTTCCCCTTATCACTACTACCTAACGTAATTCCGGCGCGTTATTACATTGATATCACTCGTGATGCCTTCGTGCGCGGTACAGGATTTGCCGGAGTTTGGTTTGATTTACTGATGCTTGCAGCTTTGGGATTAGTGTTTTTCAATGTATCACGCCGAGTTTTAAGTCGAATGCAATTACCAAATTAACCTCTCTGTGTTCTCTGCGCCTCTGCGGTTCGTTAAACAGTAAAATTATGAAACTTATTCAGCGACTATTTGATAGTCCATTCTGGGCATTAGTGCGGAAAGAAATTAATCAAATTCTCCGCAATAAGCAATTAATTGTTTTGTTAATTATCCCGCCGACAGTCCAATTATTACTGTATGGCTTTATCCTGAATCCTGATGTTCATAACTTACGATTAGGTGTTATCGACTATGCCAACGTCAGCGCCAGTCGAGAGTTAGTTTCAGCCATGACATCAAATCAAATTTTCACTTTAGAATCTGTACCAAACAGTGAAAAAGTATTGAGTCGTCAGGTAGAAGAAGGAAAGCTAGATGTCGGAGTAATAATTCCTCCCGAATTTCCGCGTCAACTGGCACAAAAATCCGCAGAAATCCAAGTATTTATCGATGCTGTAAATGCTAATACAGCCGGGATTGCGGGAAATTATATGAATCAAATTATCCAGCAATATAATCTGCAATTAACCCAAGGTAAAGCAAGCCCCCCAGTCTCACCTCAAGTTGTATTTCTTTACAATCCCGGACTGACGAGTAGTTGGTTTTTTGTACCAGGAGTTATGGGTTTAGTTTTAACATTAATTGGCACATTAGTATCAGCAATTACTGTTGTCCGGGAAAAAGATACGGGAACTTTAGAACAATTATTAATGACTCCGGCTGCTAACTGGCAAATATTACTATCGAAAATAGTCCCTTTAGCATTTTTATTAATGGGAGATGTCTTATTAGCTATCACTTTAGCAACAGTAATATTTCATGTACCATTTCGAGGTAATTTTCTGCTATTTTTTGCCCTATCAAGTATGTATGTATTTGTCGGGATTAGCCTGGGAATTATGTTAGCAACTGTGAGTAGTTCCCAACAACAGGTAGTCCTGACATCTTTCTTTATTAATTTACCAATGGTACAAACTTCTGGGGCGATCGCACCGATTGAAGCTATGCCTCCCTTCTTTCAAGTCCTATCCTTACTGAATCCCCTGCGCCATTATATTGCGATCGTTCGAGGTATTTTGCTCAAAGGCGTTGGTTTAGATGTACTGTGGATGAATGTTTTAGTTTTAGTTGCCTTTGCTGTTGTGTTATTAACTATTAGTATTAGTAAGTTTCGCAGTCAGTTAAGCTAAAGTAACAAAAAAGCCCTGCTGAGAGGGCAAGTTCTTTATATATGTTCTCCAGCAAGTGGAGACACCCAATTTAAAACACTTGAACTACACCGCGATATGTTTCCATTGAATTTAGGACTTACGCAAAACTACACGCGGTAGCGGCAATTCATATAGCTTTAGTTTCCCGCAGGGTATTGCCCCTACCTAAAAATCATTCTTTTCAGCTATTGTTTGCGTAAGTTCTGCAATTAACAAACTTCAGTGGGTTTAAGTCCCCGGCTACAAGAGAAGCCGTAAGTTTTGTGGCTCTTGTCTTTATCTCCGTTACAAAACTGTACTTCCAACTTCCGACTTCTTTAACTTAGAATGATTTAAAGGTCGGCTGTTTTTGCAAGGGAGCCAAAATGGCATATAACGAATTTACACTTGGCAAGGTAAAGAGTGCTTTTGGCATTTCTACTCGTGAGGGCGATCGTTTTTTACCACAGATAGAGCCAATTAGCCCTAGTTCCAACTTACAAGAATCACTCAATGAAAACCTCCCTTTGGCAGTAGCAACAGGCAATGAGAAAGCCCGTTCTGAGTTAATAATTAGCCCTGTACTGGTAGAGGTTCGTCGCATATTAGAACGCAAAATCAGCCTTTTCTCTGGTCAAGATTTTACAGTAGATGCAACAGTTGGATTAAATGGCCGATGCGATTTTTTAATTAGCCGTTCTCCTGAATTACTAGAAATTGAAGCGCCTACGGTAGTAATTGTAGAGGCGAAAAGAGGTGATTTAAATGCTGGAATAGGCCAATGCATTGCTGAAATGGTGGCCGCCCAGCGATTTAATGAATTCAAGGGAAATCCCACATCAGCCATGTATGGGAGCATCACAAACGGAACCCAGTGGCGATTCCTCAAGTTAGTAGAACAAATAGTAGAAATCGACTTGACGGATTACCCACTACCTCCAATAGATCAGATACTAGGTTTTTTAGTATGGATGGTGCAGAATGCTTAAGTTTCCATCCAATTAGTTTCTCCAGCGAGTGGAGACTTACTTTACCTTTCTACCAATCCTTAAAAGTAGATACCTTTGTTGTTTCCATTCAATTAGTTTCTCCAGCGAGTGGAGACTCCCCGATTTTAAACCCTTATCTAGCCAAGAGTCTAGAGGCAGTTTGCGAGGGGATGAGAATTTGAGACAGCAAAATCAAAAACATCGGTCAAAAAAATCCTTGAAACCCTTACAAGACAAGGCGGCGAGGGGGTCAACGATACAATCAGCATTTCAGCGATTTCCAGACCCCCTCGCAACCAATCTAAATAATTAGCGAACCTGGAAATTCTGTAACAGGTGGGCCCACACCCCAACATTCCACCTGTTCTAAAGTATGGCCTGAGAGAGGGTAAAACCGCAGACTATCTTCAGCCAACTTGACTGTTTTTTTGAGTCGGCGACGCAGTTCCTTGTATTTATCAGCAGGCTTCCCTCTTTTTAAGGGGGACTAAGGGGGATCATTAAGTACTGTGTACCTTAACCGAACCGTATTGGCTTTACTATCTCAATATGCAACTCCTCTTCAGGATGTTTAAGTAATTACTGATTGTGACTGTATTGAGATGATCTCACAGGTGCATGTTCCAGCAGACAGTAGGGGCGACTATAGCTTAGTGGTGACTCTAAAGCGTGCCCAAGCAAAAACTCTAGGTTGGTCATTACCTTCTCAGTTTCGCCATCATACACGATCTGACCTTGACTGAGAACAACAGTGCGATCGCACAAATCCAAAGCTAAATCTAAATCGTGGGTTGCAATCAGTTGCGTCAGAGGTAAGCTTTGCAGCAACTCAATGAATTGACGACGAGAACGGGGATCTAATTGAGCTGAGGGTTCATCAAATACTAATATCTGTGGGTTCATTGCCAAAACTCCCGCGATCGCAATCCGTTTCTTTTCACCTCCAGATAAATTATCCGTATACCGTTGCCCATACCATTGGGGATCAATATCAACTGCTGCCATCGCTTGTAGAACTCGCTCTTCTAATTCCTCACCTTGTAAACCCAGATTCATCGGCCCAAAAGCAACATCTTCCCAAACTGTTGGCATAAATAACTGATTATCTGGATTCTGGAATACCAACCCGACAAAATTCCGAATGTTTCGCAAATTCTCAACAGTTAAAGCACATTCTCCAATCGTGATCTGTCCCGACTGAGGCATAAGAATTCCATTGAGATGTAACAGCAACGTAGATTTTCCTGAACCATTGGCTCCAATTAATGCGACTCGCTCAGTTGCTTTGATAGACAAATTAATCTCCCTCAAAGCTTGAGTCCCATCAGGGTAGGTATAGCTAAGATTTTGAATTGATATTGGATTATGATGCATTAAGACAACGTAAAAAAATGTTATTTCCGCCAGTAAATAGCCTGACCAAACAGCGCCCAAATTATAGTTATACTCAAAGCCACAACGTCAGATCGTCCCCCTGAGGAAACTTTTTCCATCATTGGTGGTACTCCTTGATAACCCCGTGATAGCATCGCCTGATAAACCACATTTCCCCGGTCATAAGTGCGAATAAACAGCGCTCCAATCATATTGCCAAAAATTAAACGGATAGAGCGGTTGTTAGTCATCAGGTTTCGGGACTCGGCTGCTCGACGCATAGCGTTAAACTCGCCAATTAACACGCTGATGTAGCGATACATAGATGCCAGAATTGCTACCAATAGTGGTGGAGTTCTCAGTTGCAGCAGGGCGTGAAGCAGTGCCGTTACCGAAGTTGTTAAAGTCAGTAAGTTCAGTATCAACAGTGATAGTAATGCCTTAATCGTCACACTACCCAAGATAGTTAGCCCGACTGTCGTAATCTGTAATGGCCCCCAAGACCATAACACCTCGCCGCCACCCCGAAACAAAGTACCCAGGAGAACGACACCAATAAATGTAAATTCTACTGCCAACCGTTTCGCTAGTACTAGTAGGGTGACTCGACTCAGTAATATCAGACTAAAGAGAGCTAATCCATAAAAAGCCCAAGTCCACCAATGCCCATCTGGCGTTAGGACAATGGCAAACACGAACAACAATGTACACAGTATCCGGGTACGGGGAGCGAGTTTGTGCCAGGGAGTAGCTTGTTTGCTATCGACATCCAGCACAAATGCCCCAACGTGTAGCAGCATTCAGTTAAGTTCCTATCTGTATTTAATCTGGAGCATCTGAGTCTGAATAAGCATCATCCTCTGTGGAAGGTGAAGTAGATCCACGCACAACTAATTTGCCAATACCCCAAGCTAAACCAAAAGTTACTAAAGTTCCCACTAAGCCAGCCAATGGTGTGGCGATCGCAGATGGTACACCTCTGAGAGCATACTGATCAAAAATGCTGTAAAAGGGTAATTTCTGAGCGGGTTTCTGTTCTAATTCTTTGCTGTCAAACTTCAGGTCTTTTGAGACTCTATTTAGTCCATCTGGATTTTTGCTAGCCAGTGGCGAAAGGAAAATTGCAATCAGCAGAGCAATACCTAAGCCAGCGATGACAAAAGCCCGGTTGCGCGATTGCGAGAGGTTGCTACTCATAAGCATTCAGTCGTGATTCCATAAATACGTTTTAATACCGGGAGATGGGACGAGACGCAGATGATTTAGTCTGACGGGGCGGATCATAAAATAAGTCTGGTCGAGTCCGCCAAATAAAACTCAGTGCTGCTACAGTAATCAGCGCCTCGCCAATGCCAATTACGACGTGCCAAGAAGCCATAGCTGTCAAAGCCACCGCTAGAGGAATCGTTCCCGACAAAGCAAGTTCTAAGGCACACACAACTGAAGCTACCACCACGCTTGTCCAAGCTGCGATCGCTGCCCCAATTACCACTCCTCGCAAGGTATCGCGCCCTGTAGCAAATCTAACTGTGCGATAGAGATAATAACCGCCAAATGTACCGATTAATCCCATGTTAAAGATATTCGCTCCTAATACCGTCAGTCCACCATCCTGAAACAGAACACCCTGCACGATGAACACACTCACCATCACTAGTGATCCAGCCCACGGCCCTAATAAAGCTCCGGCTAGGGTTCCGCCCAAAAGGTGTCCAGAAGTGCCGCCAGGAATCGGAAAATTTATCATTTGTGCTGCAAAGATAAATGCTGCACAAACCCCCATTAAAGGTACAGCTCGTTCTTGGTATTCTGCCTGCGATCGCTTAATCGCTACTGCAATTAAACCGATGGCAATTATCCAGGTGACAAGGATAACGGGTAACTTCAAGAAGCCATCTGGAATATGCATAGCCAAGTGCGGCTGTATTATCCAGTGCAGCCAGCCGAAGGACGAAATATCCCTGAACGCTACTGTGTTCATATTTAAGTGTCCTTTCCAGCCAAATTATTTAAGGGTTTAGTTTCTCAGTAGACCATGTATTCTCTAAAAATTTCAATCCGGTAGGGGGGCATAAAAAGTTTAAACAGCTATTTGGACTCCAAAACCGCATTTTCACACCTTGGGAGGAGTTTACGGACTGATAACAATTCAAACATTCAAAAATAAATAAAAAATACTTACTGATTGTGTTGTGGGGTGGGCGACACGAGCGCCTTTGGCTATGGGCGGGCGAGACGCCCACCTCACAAGTAAGCTGAAAAACATCTAAATTGCATAACCTAATTAAACCTAACTCTTGTGGGGTGGGCCGGAAAGCCCGCCCTAATGGGAGCAAGTTAAATGTGGAACAGCTTAGTAGTAATTTATTTGTTGGAAATCCCTGGCTTGCCGTAGGCAAAATGTCTTTAATGCAAGAATGGGTGAATTTTGAATTGTGTTTCACAACCCCATGACTGTGCGATAATGTGCTTCAATTTGCGCGACGGTTTCAGACTTACGCTTTGTCTCCCATTGACTGCGGTTAAATAATTCTTGCCGCAAATCGTTAACATTAATTGTGGTAACTTTGCCATCAGCAACAATTTGCTTACCATTTACCCAAGCACTATTAACAACATTCGTGGGACGACCTAAGACTAATAAGCCAATCGGATCTGTACGGGGTAATAATGATAAATTGGTCAGGTCATAAAGTACCAAATCTGCTTGTTTGCCCACGGTTAATGAACCGAGCTTATCTGCTATATTCAGTCCTTTTGCACCTCCCAAAGATGCCATTTCTACTGCTTGTCGGGGTGTAATCCAGTGTTGATAATCTGAGTCTGTAACATTATGTAAGATAGAACCAATTTTGATGGCTTCTAGTAAATCTTGCGAGTCATTACTTGAAGCACCATCACAACCAAAAGTTACATTTACTCCAGCTTGGCGATATTTTAAAATAGGGGCGATGCCACTACCTAAACGCAGATTACTTAGGGGATTATGAACAACTGTAGATTCACTTTCGGCGAGAATGGCGATATCAGCATCATTTAACCAAACACAATGGGCTAGAGAAGTGCGATCGCTCAAAAACCCGATTCTTTTCAAATGTTCTACAGCAGTACAACCGTACTTTTGTTGGGCGAGTTTTTCCTGTGCTTTGGTTTCGAGTAAATGGGAGTGACGACAAAGATTATAGCGATCGCTTAACTGGATACATCCTTCAAATAAAGCATCAGTACACAATTGTATCCCTGTTGGTGCAACTAAAATATTTACACCCTCATCTGGACGATGAAACTGTCTCACCGCCTCTTCGATGATTTCCAATGTTGCCGCTCTTGTGCGAAAATAAGGTTCATGGGTTTGGGCTGATTCCCCAGATGGCATACCTGCGGTGAGGGATTCATCTTGAATTAAGGGGGCGATAAAGGCACAAATTCCCACTTCTCTGTAAGCGCGAGTTGCAATGGCGATCGTTTCTAACTCAAGTCCGGGAATTAACACCAGATGATCTACTACACTCGTCCCACCAGAAAGTAGGGTTTCCACCGCAGTACCCAAAGCGCTCAAATAAACCTGTTCGGGATCGAGGGGGGCAAAATCATACAGTTCCGCCAACCATAATTCTAAAGGGAAAACTGACATGATCCCTCGTTGCCACATCTCTGAGGAGTGGGTGTGGGCGTTGAAAAATCCAGGTAGCAGTAGCTTATTTTTACCATCGATCGCAGTGCCGATTACTTCTAGATTAGGGGCAATGGCTGCGATGCCTCCGGCGAGCTTCGCTAACGCACCATTTACAATCTGTACATCTACCGTTGCATAATCATCACGGACGGCAATCAAAACATTCTGGATGGTGAAATCTAGCATATTTAACCTTGATTAAGTAATTGTATTCTCGACTGAATTCAAGTTACAAAATAGAAAATGGTGTTGGGTATTGCGATTTTATGAATTTACCATTACGGACATTGGGAGTTGCACCAAATGCGTGGACAGTGAATGATGCGATCGCAGATATCACTCGTCTTCAAAAGACCCCACAACCCGTTATTTTATCAACAGAAACTAAAACCCTGCGCCTAGACTTGGCAAAAACTGCTATCCTCGTCATTGATATGCAAAACGACTTCTGTCACCCTGATGGCTGGTTAGCGCATATCGGCGTGGACGTAAGTCCGGCGCGTCAGCCTATTGAACCTTTGAACAACTTACTTCCAGAACTGCGTGAGGTTGGTGTTCCAGTCATTTGGGTAAATTGGGGAAATCGTCCCGACTTGCTCAATATTAGTGCTGGTTCGCGCCACGTCTATAATCCTACAGGGGAGGGTGTAGGATTGGGCGATCCACTGCCAAGCAATGGTGCTAGAGTACTCATGGCAGGTAGTTGGGCAGCAGCAGTAGTAGACGGACTAGAACAGATTCCCGAAGATATTCGTGTGGATAAATACCGCATGAGTGGGTTTTGGGATACGCCCTTAGATAGTATCTTGCGAAATCTCGGAAGGACTACATTATTTTTTGCTGGTGTTAATGCTGATCAATGTGTGCTAACCACCTTATGTGATGCCAACTTCTTAGGATATGACTGCGTATTAGTTAAAGACTGTACCGCTACCACTTCTCCTGAATATTGTTGGCTGGCGACATTGTACAATGTCAAACAATGCTTCGGTTTTGTCACTGACTCGCAAGAGATTTTAATAGCGCTGCAAAAGAGTGAGGAGTGAATCAATTGTGGATTTTGGATTTTAGATTTTAGATTGATCCCATGCATGAATGCTCTTTCTTCGCTCAATAATTTTAGATTTTTTCTCGCGTTTAAATTCGCTTGCTCTCAGACAATTTTGAATTATTCAATCCAAAATCAAAAATTTAAAATCTAAAATTCTGTGATTCAAGACTTGGATTTTAGGAACTTTCATACCCATCGATAACTTCAGAGGGAATAAATAAATGTCCGCTACTAGTTGTGTAATTCCGGTTATCAAATCTCCCAAAGATTACCAAGTATATCGCATCAGTCCCAACGACTCTAATCGATTAGCAATTATCTTCGATTCCACAAATGCTAATACTTCCTTGACTTGCTGCATAGAAATTTTTGATGTTGGTGGACAAACACCCCCAAATCGCCATCAGTGGGCGGTGGAGATGTTTTTCGTCCTCAAAGGGGAAGCGATCGCCATGTGTGACGGCAAGAGTGCCACGATCAAAGCTGGAGATAGTTTATTAGTGCCTCCCACTGGTACTCATTTGATTAAAAATACTGGTTCTACTCGCTTGTACACGTTGACTGTTATGGTTCCCAATGAAGACTTTTCGGAATTGATTCGCAGTGGTATTCCGACGGAGTTAGATGAAGAAGATATGGCAGTACTGGGGAGAGTTAATGCTTTGATGCCCTGTTAAAATACTTCGTAATTGTTGAAGAAGAATTTAGAAGCCATATCATGTCCGCCAAATTACCCATAATAAAAGAACCCCACCCCCAACCCCTCCCCGCAAGCGGGGAGGGGAGACAAAGCGTAGCTTTGGCTCTTTGGGGTTCCGAGTATTATGGCACTACCCGACAGTCCCACTCTAATTTATGCTGAATTCTGATTCCTGACTCCTGAATTCTATTTTGATATTTGTTTAACAACAACAACAAAGCGTTCCATATCAGCATGGGTAATAGCTCCCATTGTCGAGACTCGGAAGATAGATTGAGCTAAATTTCCCTGTCCAGAATATATGATATAATCCTGTGCTTTGAGTTGGTCGTGAAATTCTTCATAGCTGAAACCGTCTGGCAAATAGTAGGCATTCAAGACAACGGATGAACTGCCAAGAGGAAGTAGAGGTTTAATTCCGATTGAGGCTAACCCGTCTCTGACTAAGCTGGCAAGTTGGTTGTAATGGCTGTGTCTGACACGCCAACCTCCTGCTTCTGCCATTTCTTGCAAAGCTTCTGTTAAAGCATAAAATGTCTGTACTGATTGTGTAAAAGGTGTGCCGCCTCGGTCTTGCTGCTGGCAATAGGTTCCTAAATCTAAATATAAGGTGCGGGGGATTGTGTCTAATGACGGCAGTGCATCCCGTCGCACGATCACAAAGGATACTCCGGGGACGCCATGCAGACATTTATTGGCTGTCGCAGCGCAAGCGGTGATTCCCCATGCTTCAAAATTTAGTTCCTCAGCACCAAAGCTGCTGACTGCATCTACTAATAGTTTGATGCGGCGTTCTTGACAAATAGGGGCAAGTTCCACCAAATTATTTAGGCGACCGGTAGTAGTTTCGTGATGGACGACAGCAAGGTGAGTAATATCGGCGTTTTCATCTAAAAGTTTGACTAAAGCGTTGATATCTATTTCGGCATCCCAAGGATGGGAAAGTGTGATGTAATCAATGCCGTGGATTTTAGCAATTTTGGATAGTCGTTCGCCATATACACCATTTTCAATTACCAGCAATTTCCCGTCTGTGGGTACTAGACTGCTGATCATTGCTTCCATCGCTGCGGTACCAGAACCGGTGAGGAGAACTGCTGCCCAGCGATGGCTTCCAAGACCATAAACTTGAAGTAATTGTTCGCGGATTCTGCTTTGAAGTTGGGAAAATTCCACCTCACGGTGACACAAATCGGGACGCAAGAGGGCATTTCTGACGCGATCGCTCAAATTGACGGGGCCGGGATTTAGTAAAATCATTGGGGAGTGGGGAGTGGGGAGTGGGGAGTGGGGAGTGGGGAGTGGGGAGTGGGG